>NZ_CP158165.1:3020318-3624382 GCF_040254265.1 Kribbella sp. HUAS MG21 | reverse complement strand
CACACACCTCGACTACCGCGGCGACCCGTCGGTCCGGCTCGCCCAGGTCGGCGACACGCTGAAGATCCTCGCCGCCGACGACAGCCGGGACCTGCAGATCCTGACCGGTGACTTCAACGCCGAGGCGGGCGCGCCGGAACTGGCCGGCCTGTGGACCCGGCTGACCGATTCCTGGACCGCGGCCGCGACCACGGCAGGCGGCCCGAACACCTACCCCGCGGTCGGCGGCACCAAGCGCATCGACTTCGTCGCCGTCGGCGCCGGCCTGCGCGTCCGGAAGGCCGAAGTACCCGCCGAGGTCCCGGTCGCCGAGGCGGCCAGTGACCACAGCGCCGTGATCGCCGACCTCTCGTTCCGTTCCTAGGAGATCTGATGAAGCGACGCAGTTTGCTTGCCGGCGCCGGTGCCCTCGCCGCCGCCCCGCTGATCGACGTGCAGGCGGCGCAGGCCGTGACGCACCGGAAGGTGCTGACCGGTGCCGAGGTGCTCGCGCAGGACGGCTGGCGGGCGCTGGCCGGGCAGAAGGTCGGCGTGATCAGCAACCCGACCGGGATCCTGTCCGACTTCACGCACATCGTGGACACCATGCACGCGTCCGGCCAGGTCGACGTGGTCGCCGTGTTCGGGCCAGAACACGGTTTCCGCGGCAGCGCGCAGGCCGGCGGCTCGGAGGGCGACCACGTCGACCCGCGGACCGGGATCATGGTCTACGACGCGTACGGCGCGAACGCGGACAAGTTCGCCCGGCTGTACGCGCAGTCCGGCGTGGAAACCGTTGTCTTCGACATCCAGGACGTCGGTGCCCGGTTCTACACCTACATCTGGACGATGTTCGAGGCGATGCTGGCCGCGGTCCGCACCGGCGCCCGGTTCGTCGTCCTGGACCGGCCGAACCCGGTCGGCGGCTACGCCCGCGGCCCGATGCTGAAGCCCGGCTACACCTCGGGTGTCGGCAAGAAGCAGATCCTCCAGCAGCACGGCATGACGGTCGGCGAACTGGCCCGGATGTTCGACGCCGAGTACCTGCCGCTGGAGCCGAACGGCGGCCGGCTGCGGGACCTCGAGGTCATCGAGCTGTCGAACTGGAAACGCGACCAGTTGTACGACGACACCGGGCTGCCCTGGGTAATGCCGAGCCCGAACATGCCGACCCCGGACACCGCGCTGCTGTACCCGGGCCTGTGCCTGTTCGAGGCCACCAACATGTCCGAGGGCCGCGGTACGACGCGCCCGTTCGAGCTGATCGGCGCGCCGTACGTCGACCACCGCTGGGCGCAGGCACTGCAGGCCAAGAATCTCCCGGGTGTCGCGTTCCGCGAGGCGTACTTCACGCCCACGATCAGCAAGAACGCGAATGTCCTGTGCGCGGGCCTCCAGGTGCAGATCCTCGACCCGCACCGGGTGGAGGCGATCACCGTGGCGACGCACCTGATCGTCGAGGCCCGTAAGCTCTACCCCGGATTCACCTGGCGGGCGGAGAACCCACCCGGACGGTGGATCGACCTGCTCACCGGGTCCGACCGGTTCCGCACCATGCTGCTGGCCGGCGCGACCGCCGAGCAGATCGTCGCCGCCTGGCAGTCCGAGACCGACGCCTGGACGGCCCGACGGGCGAAGTACCTGCTGTACAAGGGAGCGCACCGATGAAGCGGTGGGCCGCACTGACGACACTTACTGCGGTGATACTCACGATGGCAAGCCCTGCTGTTGCTGGCAGCAACAACTCCGGCCGGTTCGACCGTCCGCGCGACGGCTACGCGCCGAAGACCACGTTGCTGCGCGACGCCACCCCGGCGAAGGCCGGCCTGGACCCGGCGCCGATCGACGCCGCGCTCGCCCAGGTGGCCGCCTGGACCCAGCCGAACGGCACCGCGAAACCGCTGTACGCCGGCGCGGTCACGCTGCTCGGCCACGACGGCAAGATCGTCACCCGGTCGGCGACCGGGCTGGCGGTGAAGTACGCCGACGGCGCCGGGACGGAGCTGCCCGCGGACCAGCAGATCCCGATGCGTACCGACACGATCTTCGACCTGGCGTCGGTGTCCAAGCTGTTCACGTCGATCGTCGTGATGCAGCTGGTCGAGAAGGGCAGGGCCGACCTCGACGCGCCGATCGCGACGTACATCCCGGAATTCGCGGCGAACGGCAAGGAAAACGTCACCGTCCGGCAGGCACTCACGCACACCAGCGGATTTCCGTCCTGGCTGCCGCTGTGGAGCGCGCAGCCGGACCCGCCGTCCCGGCTGCAGATGGCGCTGACCGCGAAGCTGCAGAACGCGCCCGGTACGAAGTACCTCTACAGCGACCTGAACCTGATCGCGCTCGGCGAGCTCGCGCACCGCGTGACCGGGAAAACGCTGGACAAGCTGGTCGCCGACGGGATCGCGAAACCGCTGCAGATGCGGGACACCGGCTACAACCCGGACCCGAAGAAGCAGCAGCGGATCGCCGCCACGGAGTACCAGGCCTCCCCGCCGCGCGGGATGGTGTGGGGCTCGGTGCACGACGAGAACGCCTGGTCTTTGGGCGGCGTCGCCGGTCACGCCGGCGTCTTCAGCACCGCGGACGACCTGGCCGTGCTGGCGCAGACGTTCCTGAACGGCGGCAGCTACCGCGGCGCCCGGATCCTCAAGGAATCCTCGGTCACCGCGATGATCACGAACTTCAACCAGGCCTTCCCCGGCAACGACCACGGCCTCGGCTTCGAGCTCGACCAGCGCTGGTACATGGCGGGCCTGTCCGGGCCGCGCACCGCCGGCCACACCGGCTACACCGGTACGTCCGTCGTGATCGACTTCGACTCCCGCTCGTTCGCGATCCTGCTCACGAACCGCGTGCACCCGAGCCGCAACTGGGGCAGCAACAACCCGGCCCGGCGCGCGGTCGCGCAGGGCCTCGCGCTCGCCCTCGGCGTCGGCCCGCGGCACGGCAAGGACGCCTGGTTCTCCGGTACGACGGACAACGCGACGACCACGCTCGCGACGAAGGTCGCGGCACCGGCGGACGGCGCGCGGCTGGCGTTCGACCTGTTCGTCGACACCGAGGACACGGATCTGCTGTACCTGGAGACCTCGGCCGACGGGACGACCTGGACGAAGCTGCCGTTCTCGGTGCGGGACCGCGGTTCGGTGATCGACACCGACGGCTCGATCAGCGGTTCCGGCAACCGGCACTGGCAGCAGGTGACCGCCGAGCTGGGCGCCGGTGAGCAGACGATCCGCTGGCGCTACACCAGCGATCCGCTGTACCAGGGCCGCGGTGTGTATGTCGACGGTGTGAAGATCACGAGTAGCGATGGTGTTCTTCTCGACGGCGAACGGACGCCGGAATCATTTACCGCAACAGGTTGGAGACTTTCGCGTCGGTGATCCCATCTCGTGCATAGTCGCCGTACCGTGGCTGTCATGAATTCAACGACCTCTCCAGAACCCACGGGGCCGCTGCTGGTCCGGGTCCGCGCGGTGATGCCCGCGCTGGCCCCGGCCGAGCAGCGGGTGGCGAACGCGGTCCTCGCGGACCCGGGCGGGGTGGCCGCGATGACGATCTCCGAACTGGCCGAGGTGGCGTCCACCTCGGAGACCACGGTCATCCGGTTCTGCAAGCAGATCGGCGTCCCCGGCTACCCGCAGCTCCGCCTGCAGCTGGCGGCCCAGTCGGCGCAGGAGAGCGCCCGCCCGGAGGTGGGCGGCGACATCGAGCCCGGCGACTCGCTGGCCGACGTTGTCAGCAAGGTCGCGTTCGCCGACGAGCGGGCGGTCCGGGAGACCGCGCAGCAGGTCGACGTGGACGCCCTGGCCAAGGTCGTGGACGCCGTCGTGCGGGCGCCGCGGGTCGATCTGTACGGCTTCGCGGCCAGCGCTTTCGTCGCGTACGACCTGCAGCAGAAGCTGCACCGGATCCGGCGCGTGGCGTTCGCGTGGTCCGACGTACACATCGCGCTGACCAGCGCCGCGCTGCTCGGCGAGGGCGACGTCGCGATCGGCATCTCGCACACCGGTACGACGGTCGAGGTCGTCGAGGCGCTCGAGGAGGCGGCCAAGCACGGCGCCACGACGGTTGCCGTCACCAACTTCCCGCGCTCCCCGCTGGCTCGTACGGCGGACCTGGTGCTGACCACGGCCGCGCGCGAGACGACGTACCGCTCCGGGGCCATGGCCAGCCGGATCGCGCAACTGACGGTGATCGACTGCCTGTTCATCGGTGTCGCGCAGCAAGTCCTGCCGGACGCCCGGAAAGCGCTTGAGGAAACCGCCAGCGCGGTCCGCGGGCACCGGCTCAAGGGATCCGACTGAGGTCAATCCTTTCCGTCAACGATGAACGGAATTGAAAATCCTTCAGTAGAAAACTAACATCGATCCTGTGACCTCACCGACCGAGCAGCGCAACCCGCGGACGCTGGCCATCGATGCGGTGGGCACGTCCGAGATCCTCCAGCTGGTGAACAACGAGGACGCCCTGGTCGCGGGCGCCGTCGGCGCGGTGATCCCGGAGCTGACGAAGGCCGTGGACGCCGCCGTCGAGGCGATCCGCGGTGGCGGCCGGGTGCACTACTTCGGCGCCGGTACGTCGGGACGCCTGGCGGTCCTGGACGCGGCCGAGCTGCTGCCGACGTTCCACGTCCCGGACGGGCTGGTGGTCGCCCACCACGCCGGCGGCATGGAGGCGCTGCTCCGCGCGGTCGAGAACGTCGAGGACTCCGAGGAGGGCGGCGCCGCGGACGCGACCGCCGTCACCGGCCAGGACCTCGTCATCGGCCTCGCTGCTTCCGGGAGCACGCCGTACGTCGCCGGCGCACTGAAGGCCGCGCGCGGGGCCGGGGCGACCACCGTGCTGGTGACGTCGAACCCGGACGCCCCGCTGGCGCCGCTGGCCGACATCGTGGTCGCCGCGGACACCGGCCCCGAAGTGATCGCGGGCTCGACCCGGCTGAAGGCCGGCACCGCGCAGAAGATGATCCTGAACGCGTTCTCCACCACGCTGATGATCAAGCTCGGCCGCACCTGGTCGAACCTGATGGTCGACCTGGTCGCCACCAACAACAAGCTCCGCGGCCGGATGCTCCGGATCCTCGCCGAGGCCACCGGCGCCGACGAGGCCGCCTGCGAGACGGCCCTGGCCGCCGCCGACGGCGAGCTCAAGCCGGCCCTCGTCCACCTGCTGACCGGCACTCCCATCCCGGCTGCCCGGGCCGCCCTCGAAACCGCCCACGGCCGGGTGGCCACCGCCCTCGCCGAGCTCGCCTGACCAACTCGTCCCGCCGGCGGCTCTCGGACTAGACGGAAATGTCGACCGAGGGCCGGAGTTCCGCCGCTGCAGCCAGGGCCTCGTGGGCGGGGTTGTCGAGGAAGCTCTTGATCAATGCCGGGTCGGCAGGCCGGTCCAGGTGCGGCAGGGCGATCTGTTCGTACGCCGCCTGGAACCGCGGACCCCAGCGCCTGGTGCCGAGGCGGGCGGTCCGGGAGCAGTTGTCGACCATGTAGGCGACGTCGCGCGCGTGCATGTACGGGAGCAGCGAGTCGACGGCCTCGATCACCGACTCGTTGACGATCTCCGACCAGGCGTGGCCGCGCGCGGCGAACTCGTCGACCTGCGCGGTCATCGTCGCGACGAACAGCCCCGCGGTGAGCGGATCGACGCCCGCGTACTCCGCACCGTCGTCGCCGCGGGCGTAACGAACGGTCTGCTCCGGCGTGCCGCGGCGGGCATGCACCTCCGCGCTGTGCGACCACATCGGGCTGCCGCCGATCTCGGTCATCGGCCGGCTGGCGAGGCGCTGCTCGGCGAGGATCACGCTCCGCAGTTCGGTGCCGTCGGCAACCTCGTCGTAGATCTCCGCGACCAGGTCCCGGGCCGGCCCGTACGCCGTGGAGTACGCCCGGTCGAACAGGTCCTCGTCGCCGCTCGCCGTCCGTACCGCCGCGAGCCCGGAGTCGGAGATGATCCGCGCGATCGGCCCGGTGATCGCCTCGGTCGAGCGTTCGTACGCCGTCACCGGGTCCGCGCCCTCGATGCGGAAATGCCGGTACAGCGCCTCGACCAGGCCGTGCACCGCGCCGAGCAGGATCGCCCGCTCCCCGACGATGTCCGAGCGGTACTCGTCGGCGAGCGTGGTCGCGAACGTGTACGGCGACCCGAGGCCGACGGACCACGCGAGCGCCCGGTCCCACGCGTGCCCGTCAGGGTCCGCGTGGACAGCGATGCTCGCGTTGATCCCGGCACCGTTGACCGTGGCGCCCTGCTGGTACAGGCGCCGTACCGAGTCGCCCATGCCCTTCGGGCAGACCGCGATCACCGGATGGCCGTCCGGGAAAGCGCTGCCGGTCGCGGTCAGGTGCCCGAGCAGGAAACCGTGGGACAGGCCAATCGTCGCGCCGGGCTTCAGGACCGCGAAGATCTGCTCGTGGTGCGCGGCGAGCGCGGCGTCGGCGATCAGCAGGATCACCAGGTCGGCGCCTGCCGTGACCTCGAGCCAGTCCCCCAGCGTCCCGTCCTGCTCGCGGAAACCGTGTGCCCGCGCGTCTTCCGCGGACCGGGAACCCGGCCGCAGGCCGACGGCCACGGTGATGCCGGTGCCGTCCAGGGAGTCGCGCAGGTTCAGGGCCTGCGCGCGTCCCTGCGGTCCCCAGCCCAGGACGCCGATCCGGCGGACGCCGGACAGCGCTTTCGGCAACAGCGGAAACAGGTCCCGTCCGCCGCGCACGATCGATTCCGTACCACCCGGAACCTGCATTTCCTCGACCCGGAACACCGAACTCTTCATGCGTCCCAGTCAACGGGCGGTGCGACCGTTGCGGCAAGCGCAAGGTTCGCACCGCCCCGTTGCAGGAGGTGAAACGCTCGTCAGGGTTTGAGGCCGACCGCGGTGAGCGGGTCGGCCCAGGACTTCAACGTGGCCAGCAGATCGGGGTCCTGGGTGGTGGCCAGCGCCTCGGTGTAGGCCTCGGTGATGACGTCGGCGATCCGGACCGGAGCACCGGTGTTCGCGGAACGCACGGCGGACTCCACCATCGCGAGGCTGATCACGTTCGAGTGCACCTCGGACTGCGGGTGTTCCGACGTCCGCACCGCGTCGACGAACTCCACGAGGGAGCCGGCGATCTCCTCCGGTTCGTCGGCCATCACCGCGCGCAGCGCTTCACCGGACGCCAGCTCGGCGACGGGCGGGTTGTCGCCGTCCCAGGTCGCCGTACCGCCGGGGGTGCTGGCCCGCCAGCGGCCGTTCCACGACGTCTCCAGGCCCGCCGCGCACCAGCTTCCGGTGAAGGCGAAGCGGGTGCCGTCGGCGTACGTGAAGATCGCCGACGCCGCGGCGTTGCCGTCGAACCAGCTCCAGGACGGGTTGTACGAGTCGCAGTACACCGACACCGGCTCCGACCCGATCAGCTTGCGGGACAGGTCGAACTGGTGGATCGCCATGTCGACCAGCAGCGGCTCGGCCATCCGCTCGCGGAACCCGCTGAAGTGCGGCGCCTTGTAGAACTCGCAGGACAGCGTGCCGATCGGGCCGAGCTCGGCGAGCTGCCGCTGGAACGCGTTCACCGCGCGGAAGTAGCGCCGGGACTGCGAGACCATCAGCAGCTGTCCGCTCAGCTCGGAGGCGGCCGCCATCTGCAGGCATTCGCGAACGGTTTCCGCCAGCGGTTTCTCGCACAGTACCGGGACGCCACGCAGCAAGGCTTCTACGCTGACTTTCGGATGCGCTACCGGGACAGTGACGTCGACGACCGCCTCGAACAGAACAGACAGTTCGGCCATCGAGGTGGCCACGGGGAGGTCCCGCAACCCGTGTTCGTCGGCGGCGGCCCGCGCCACATCGACGTCCAGGTCGACCAGGCCCACCAGCTCGACGTCGGGATTGGCGGCGATGGTGCGCAGCCAGGCGCGCCCCATCCCGCCGGCCCCGACCTGCAGCAGGCGCAAGGGTTCAGGCATCGGCAGGCTCCTCGATGGGACCGGTGTACCCGTGTCCGTTGAAGAAATCTTCGGTCTCGTAGCGCAGCAGGGTCGGCAGGGCCCGCTCCGGCAGATCGGTCCGGGCCCACGCGACGCCGTTCGCGATCACCTTACGCACGTCCTTGTGGTGGTACACCGGGTAGTCCTGGTCGCCGGGCGAGAAGTAGAAGATCTTCCCGTGCCCGCGGCGGAACGTGCAGCCCGAGCGGAACACCTCGCCGCCGGAGAACGAGGACACGAAGATCAGCTCGTCCGGGACCGGGATGTCGAAGAACTCGCCGTACATCTCCTGCTGCTCGATCTCGATCGGGTGCGGCACGCCCTGGGCGATCGGGTGCGTCGGGTTCACCGTCCAGACCAGTTCGCGGTCGCGCTCGCTGCGCCAGCGCAGCGTGCACGTCGTGCCCATCAGCTTGCCGAAGATCTTCGACCAGTGGCCGGAGTGCAGGACGACCAGGCCCATGCCGGACAGCACGTGCTGGTACACCCGGTCGACCACCTTGTCCTCGACCTCGCCGTGCGCGGCGTGGCCCCACCAGACCAGGACGTCGGTCTCGGCCAGCACGTCCTCGGTGAGGCCGTGCTCGGGCTCGTCGAGGGTGGTGGTGGAGACCTTGGCATCGGTGAGGTTCTCGCGGATGCCGGCGGCGATGGCCTCGTGCATGCCGTCGGGATAGATCTCCCGGACGTGCGGCTCGACCTGTTCGTGCCGGTTCTCGCCCCAGACAAGTACGTTCATAAGTTGGTCTCCCCAAATGGTTATTTGACGGCTCCGCCGATGGCACCGGCGGCGATGTACTTCTGCGCGGCGACCAGCAGCACGATGGCCGGGACCGCCGAGAGCACCGCGGTCGCCATCACCGCGTTCCAGTTCTGCACCTGCGTGCCGAGGTACTGGTAGATGCCCAGCGTCACCGGCCGGACGCCGCCCTTGGTGGTCAGCGTCAGCGCGAACAGGAAATCGCTCCAGGAAAACAGGAAACTGAAGAGTCCGGCCGTGATCAGCGAGTTCTTGCTGATCGGCAGCACGATCGCCACGAACGCCCGGAACAGGCCGGCGCCGTCGACCCGCGCGGCCTCCACCAGCGACGGCGGCAGCGAGAGCATGAACGACCGCAGGATCAGGATCGCGAACGGGATCCCGCTGCTGCAGTTCGCCACGATCAGCCCCGGGATCGAGTTCAGCAGGCCGAGCCGCTCGTAGGCCGTGTACAGCGCGTTCGCGATCACGATCCCCGGGATCATCTGCGAGATCAGGATCGCCAGCAGCCCGATCGACACCCACCGGGACCGGAACTGCGACAGCGCGTACGCGCACGGCGTCGCGATCGCCAGGCTCAGCACGACCGTCCCGGCCGCGATGATCATGCTCGTGACCAGGTTCCCGCCCTGCTCGTCCAGGGCCCGCTTATAGCCGGAAAACGTCGGGTTCAGCGGCAGGAAACCGGCCGTCAGAGTGTTTCCGGACGGCTGCAGCGAGGCGTTCACCATCCAGTAGACCGGGAACAGCATCACGCACAGGACCAGCACGCCGATCACGGTGTACGTCGTCCGTCGCATCAGGTCCTCCTACTCGTCGACGGCGCGACGGGTGCCGCGCAGGTAGAAGATCGCGAACACGAACGAGATCGCGATCAGGATGTTGGACAGCGCCGCGCCCTGGCCGAACCGGAAGTCCACGAAGGACTTCTCGTACGACTGGGTGGCCAGCGTCTGCGTCGCGTTCGCCGGCCCGCCGCCGGTGAGGCCGAGGATGATGTCCAGGACCTTGATCGTGTAGACGACGCCGAGCATCAGCAGCACGCTCGCGACCGCCCGCAGGTTCGGCCAGGTGATGTACCAGAACGCCCGCCACCCGGTCGCCCCGTCGAGCTGTCCGGCCTCGTAGAGCTCGTCGGGGATCTCCGCGAGACCGGAGTACAGCAGCGTCACGTTGAACGGGATGCCGATCCAGATGTTCACGCCGATCACCGCGATCAGCGCGACCGACGGCGAGTTCAGCCAGGGCACCGGGTCGTCGATCACGCCGATCCCGGTCAGCGTCCGGTTCAGGATCCCGCTGTCCTGCTCGAGGATCGACCGCCAGGTCGCACTCGACACGATCAACGGCAGCAGCCACGGCAGCAGGAGCAGCGAGCGGAGCAGCCCGCCGAGCGGAAAACGCTGCCGGAAAAACAGTGCCAGGCCGAGGCCGATCACGAACTGGAACGCGATCGACCCGATCGTGAACAGGGCGGTGTTCAGCATCGCGTCCGAGAACAGCTTGTCGGTCACCACCGCGCTGTAGTTCTTCAGCCCGACCCACGGCGCCTCGCCGGTGAAGAACGTCCGCAGCCCGTAGTCCTGCAGGCTCATCAGCAGGTTCTTCACCACCGGGTAGCCGAACAGCGCCACCATCGCCACCACGGCCGGCAGCACGAACAGCACCTTGGTGAGGTCCTCGCCCCGGTGCCGCCGGCCGCGCACCCGCGCGCGGCCGGCCGTGCTCGTACGCGTCGTACGGGTCAGCGTCGCCATCGCGATCAGCCGCCGGACGCCTGCTTGAAGGCGTCCTGGGCCGAGGCCTTGCCGGTCAGCGCGAGCTGGATCGCCTGGTAGATCACCTTCGCGGCCTCCGGCCACTTGTCGCCCAGCTTGCCGGTCCGTGCCCGGGCGGTCTTCACCTGCTCGGTGAACGCCTTCATCGACGGCACTTCCTTGACGTACTGGTCGTGCAGCGCGGTCTTGGTCGGGATGGTGAACCGGGCCTTCGCCCAGGCCAGTTCGTTCGTGTCCGAGTTCAGGCACTTCACGAAGTCGGCGGCCTTCTGCTGCTTGGCCTGGTCCTTGTTCAGCGGCACCGTCCAGGCCTCGCCGCCGAGCGGCGCGACCGGCGTCTGGGCGGGCTTGTTCAGCGGGAACGTGACCACGTCCCACTTGATGTTCGGGAACTTCTCCAGCGCCGGGATCTGCCACGGCCCGTTCACCATCATCGCGGCCTTGCCGGCCACGAACTGGTCCTTCGCGTCGCCCTGCGTCCAGTTGATGACGCTCTTCGACGCGGAACCCGACTGCACCAGATCGACCCACAGCTGCAGGGCTTCGGCCACCTGCGGGCTGGTCAGATCGGTCTCGTCGCCGCCGTTGGTCCACATTGCCGGCAGGAACTGCCAGGAGCCCTCGTACGTCGCGTTGGCGTTGAACGCGATGCCGTACCGGCCGGGTTTGGTGAGCTTCTTCGCCGCCGCCTTCAGCTCGTCCCAGGTCTTCGGCGGCTGCACACCGGCCGCCGCCAGCATGTCCTTGTTGTAGAACAGCGCGATCGTGTTCGTCACCGGCGCCAGCCCGTAGAGCTTGCCGTCGTACGACGTCGCGTCGACCATGCCCTGGATGACGCCGTCCGCGTTCAGGCCCAGGTCGTTCAGCGGCGCCAGCGCGCCGGTCGCCGCGATCTGCTGGACGTCGGGGTTGTCGAGCATCAGCACGTCGGGCAGCGTCTTCGACGAGGCCTGCTGCAGCACCTTCTGGATCAAGGTGTCACCAGGCACCGTCTCCCGCTGGATGGTGATGCCGAGCTCCGACGCACAGGCGTCGAGGCCCTTCTGCACAAGGGACTTGTCCGGGTCGTTGTTGTAGTAGTCCAGGACGGTGAGGCTCTTGACGCTGTCGCCGGAGGTGGACGACTGGCCGCCGCCGTTGTCACCGCAGGCGGCCAGCAGGAGCGACACCGTCGTCGCACCCGCCAGCGCGGCGGCGATCCGCTTGCTGATCATGACATCGGACTCCTTCAAAGCGTTTAACCGATGGACGTGGAAGTGGGGGACGAGCTTGTGGATTTGGCGGTAAACCGCTTAACTGAGGCGTTGAAGGACTATGTTCCCTACGTCACATCGCTGTCAAGGGTTCGGAGGTGGTGAATCGATGGTCACCATGCGGGACGTCGCGCAACGGGCGGGCGTCTCGATCGCCACCGTCTCGTTCCTGCTGAACGACACGAAGCCGGTGACGGCCGCGACCCGGGCCCGGATCGAGCAGGCGATGGCCGAGCTCGGCTACCGGCGCAACGTCGTCGCCCGCGCGCTGGCGAGCCGGCGGACGCACATCATCGCGATGGCCTACCCGGCGCTCGAGCACCGGTTCGGGATGTCGACCGCGGAGTTCTTCACCAGCGCGGCCGACGCGGCGCGCAAAGAGGACTACCACCTCGTGCTCTGGCCGGTCGGCAACGACGGCGTCGAGCTGCGCGAGCTGCTCGGGCAGGGCCTGGTCGACGGCGTCGTCCTGATGGAGGTGCAGCTGGACGATCCACGGGTCGACGTACTGCAGCAGGCCGGGACGCCGTTCGCGATGATCGGCCGGACGACGGAACTGGACGGGTTGTCGCATGTGGACATCGACTTCGACACCACGGTCGAGGACGCCGTGCGGTATCTCCACGAGCTCGGGCATCGCGAGCTGGCGCTGATCTCCGGCGATCTGGAGGATCCGCGGTTCCACGCCTACGGCCCGTGGGTCCGGATCGAGGAGGCGTACCGGCGCGTCGCCGCGTCGTACGAGCTGCCGGTCGTGGTCCTCCCCTGCTCGGACACCACGCAGGCCGGTCAGGTGGCTGCCGAACGGCTGGTCGCGCAACACCCGGAGACGACCGCGATCGTGGTCCTCAACGAGTACGCCGCCCTCGGGGTGGTGTCAGGCCTCAAGCGGGCCGGTCACGACGTCCCCGGCGAGTACTCCGTCCTGTCGCTGCTGACGGTCCCCGAGACGGCCGCGATGACGGATCCGGAGCTCACGATGATGCGTACGCCGGGTCCCGAACTCGGCCAGCTCGGCACCGAGGCCTTGATCCGCCAGCTCGAGGGCGCGGAGCCCCTGCCGCCGCAGCTCGTTCCGGCGAAGCTGTCGCCGGGCGCTACGGTCGCAGAGCCCAGAGCGCGGCGACCAAAGGCCGGTGCAGGTCGGCGCGGCGGGCGCACAGCCCGATCGTGAGCGGTTCCAGGTCCGCGGGCAGCTCGACCAGCTGATCGCGCACGGCGGACGACTCGAGCACCAGCCGCGGTACGACGCCGACGCCACATCCCAGCGCCACCAGCGCGAGCAGCGCCTCGTGCCCGTCGGGTTCCGCGGCGATCGTTGGCTTGACCCCCATTTTCCGGAACCATCGGAACGCGCTCTCGCGCACCAGCCCCCGAGCCGGAACGACGTACGGCCCACCACCGGAAACGCCTTCGGAAACGGCACCGGAAACGCTGTCGGAAACTGCGCCGGAAACTGCGTCGGGAACGGTGTCTCGGGCGGTGACGAGGACGAGGTCGGTGATGGCGACGGGGTGGGTGACCAGCGTGTGCGGCAAGCGGTGCGGGATGCCGGCAACGGCGGCGTCGACCTCGCCCTCGTCGAGGCGCGCGAGCGCGGCGGCCGCATCACCCGTGCGGATGTCCAGGCGGATCTGCGGATGCGCCTCCCGCAGCGGCGCGAGGAGGCCGGGCAGCAAGGTCTGGCAGGCGGTGACGGTCGCGAAGATCCGCAGTTCACCGGTCAGGTCAGGCGGCTCGGCTGACGCGGCGCGGTAATCCGCCCACAGCTCAAGAGCTTGCTCCGCGTACGTCGTGAAGCGCCGACCTTCCGCCGTGAGTACGACACCCCGCGGCCCGCGATCGAGCAACTGCGCCCCGACCCGCGTCTCCAGCCGCTGGATCGTCCGCGTCAGCGTCGCCGCACTGACATGACACTCCAGACTCGTCCGCCCGTAGTTGAGCGTCCGCGCCAGATGCAGGAACAGCTCCAGCTCCCGATGCTCCAAGGCTCACCGACCCCCGGGCTCCGCGGTGGACCGAGCGAGCCGGATCGTCGGCTTCGGGACCTGGTACGTGGTGACCCCGCCGCCGTCCATGGCCGTGAGGATCGCCTCGCCGACGATCGTGCCGAGGCCGTGCACGTCGACCGTCACCACGCTCAGCGGCGGGTGCGCCAACCGGGCGACCGCCGTGTCGTCCCAAGCGATCACGGACAGCATTTCCGGGATTCCGACACCGTTTTCCTTCGCCGCCGCGAGACCGCCGATCGCCATCAGGTCGTTGTCGTAGACAACCGCCGTCGGGACCTCGCCGCCGGCGAGCAACGCGGCCGTCGCCTTGCGGCCGGAGTCCTCCGAGTAGTCACCCTCGATCACCCGCCCCCGCACGTCCCGCTCCGCGCAGGTCTGCATGAACGCGGCGTCGCGGGCCTGGCAGTGCAGCATGTCGCGCGGACCGCTCACCCGGGCGATGTCGCGGTGCCCGAGGTCGGCGAGCGCGCGCACGGCGGCGCGGGCGCCCTCGGCGTTGTCGACCAGCACATTGGTGATCGGCGCCTGCAGCTCCGGCCCGCCGAGCAGCACCGCCGGTACGCCGAGCCCCTCGAGTTCGGCGAGCCGCGGGTCGCTGGTCCGGAGATCGACCATCACGATGCCGTCGACGTGGTCGTTGGCCACCCAGCGCCGCCAGATCCGGATCTCCTCGGCGATGTCCGCGGCGAACTCGATCAACAGGCTGACCCGCCGTCCGTCGAAGACCTCCTCGATCCCCTGGACGACATCGGCCATGAACGGCTCCATCCCGAGCAACCGGTCGGGACGCGCCAGTACCAGCCCGGCGATGCGCTCGCGCGACGTCACGTCCTGCATACACTGCCCTCCAAGGCCACCGAAGCCACTATATTCACAGACCTAACTAACTAGCAGAGAGCGGATCTCCCGATGCAGCAGGTCAGCGACGCGTCGCGATCGCCCGGTTACGACCCGGCGCCGACGAACAGCCGTGCCCTCATTGTGGACAGCATCCGCTCCGCGGGCACGGTCAGCCGGGTGGAACTCACCCAGATCACCGGACTCACGGCGCCGTCGGTGACCACCGTGGTCCGCCGGCTGATCGACGACGGCCTGGTCGCGGAGGCCGGGCGCGGCTCGTCCACCGGCGGCAAGCCTCGCACGATGCTCCGGATCCGGGCGACCGCGCGGTACGTCGTCGGCGTCCACCTGAGCGTCGACAGCCTGACGTACGTGCTGGTCGACTACGCCGGCGGGGTCGTCGCCCGCTGGCGCCGCGCCGGACCGGGCGACGACAGCGACCCCGAGCAGGTCGTCGAGCGGATCGCGACCGAGACCACCCAGCTGATCGAGCGCTCCGGGATCGACTCGTCGCTCGTCCTCGGCCTCGGCTTCGTCTGCCCCGGGCCGCTGATCCGCAACCTCGGCGTCACGTCCGCGCCGCCGTCGATGGAACGCTGGGTCGACTTCCCGATCCATCGCCGGCTCGAGGAACGGCTCGGCCTGCCGGCGCTGCTCGAGAACGACGCGACCGCGGCCGCCGCGGGCACCCGGCTGACCACCAGCCACGACGTCTCGGTGATGGCCGCGCTGTTCATGAGCGAGGGCATCGGGTCCGGCCTGCGGCTGAACGGCAACGTCTACCAGGGCGCGCACGGCAACGCCGGCGAGGTCGGGCACATCTGCGTGCAGATCGGCGGCCCGGAGTGCTGGTGCGGCAGCACCGGGTGCCTGGAGGCGATCGCCGGGCCCGCCACCGTGGTCGCGAAGGCGCGTGCCGCGGGGCTCGACCTCGGTGCGCAGCGCCGTACCGGGGTGCCGGCGTTCGCGGCCATCGCCCGGCTGGCGCTGACCGGGGACTCGCGGGCCGAGGCGATCCTGCGGGACTCGGCGTCCTGGCTGGCGCTCGGCGCGCAGGCGATCACGAACCTGTACGACGTCCAGCTACTGGTGCTGACCGGGCCCGCGTTCGCGGTCGCCGGGACGATCTACCTGCCGATCATCCAGGACCGGATCATGAGCTCCGCGTTCGGGCGGGCCGTGAACACCGAGGTGGTGCTCGACGAGCGCGGCCACGACGCCGCAGCGATCGGCGCCGCCCTGATGATGCTCCGCTCCGAGCGCGCGATCTCGGCGTAGTACCGCCCTTTCCCACGCTCCGCTGTCGAATCGTTACCTGACTGACCTCTTGCGCCTTGTTAATTAGGCGAACTAAGTTACGGCCAGCTTCCCTGGCGGGTGCCGGGTGACGCGTTCGACGACCGCGTTGGAAAGGAATCGATCAATGCTCCGGACCCCGACGACACGCCCCCGGGTACGGCGCCTGGTGAGCGCCGCTGCCGCCGCGACCGCCACCGCGCTCCTGCTGACCGCGTGCTCCGGCACCGGCAACGGCAACGGCGCCGGCAACCAGGCCGCCGCCAAGGACGGCTCCGTGACCGTCGCGGCAGGCGACATCACCGCCGAGAACTTCAACCCGTTCAGCAGCACCGCCCTGCAGCCGACGCTGGGCGTCATCTACGAGCCGCTGTACTGGTACAACTTCGCCAAGCAGGCCGACCCGACGCCGATGCTCGCGACCGGCTACTCGTGGAACGCCGCCGGGACCGAACTCACGATCAAGACCCGCCGCGACGTGAAGTGGAACGACGGCCGGCCGTTCACCGCGAAGGACGTCGCGTTCACGTTCAACCTGGTCGCGAAGACCCCCGCGCTGAACCCGTCCGGCCTCGCCGCGACCGCCAAGGCGACCGCCGACGACACCGCCGTACTGACGTTCAAGTCGAAGTCGCTGATGCAGGAGCCGGCCGTCCTCGCCAACCAGGCGATCGTGCCCGAGCACATCTGGAAGGACATCAAGGACCCGACCACGAACCTGAACAAGAACCCGGTCGGCACCGGCCCGTTCAAGGTGAAGTCGTACACGCCGCAGAGCTTCGTGCTGACCAAGAACGACCAGTACTGGGAGCAGGGCAAGCCCGAGATCAAGGAGGTCCGCTACCTCCCGGTGACGTCCGCGGACGCCGCCAGCGCCGCGCTGGTCGCGGGCAAGGTCGACTGGGCGAGCGCCTACCTGCCCGGGATCGACAACATCATCAAGTCGGGCAAGAACCTGACGTACGTGAACACGCCCGTGATGACGACCGTCATCGTGACGTGCTCGAACGCGCAGCTGGGTTGCGCAGGGCCGCAGACCGATCCCGCCGTACGCAAGGCGATCTACCTCGCGATGAACCGCGAGCAGCTGGCCAAGCTCGCCGGTGGTGGTGTCGCCGGCGTCGGGTCGCCGACCCTGCTGCTCCCCGGCCGCGACGACGAGTGGATCGCGGATCCGGCCAAGGCGAAGCTCCCGCAGAGCGCGGACGCCGCCGAGGCGAACAAGCTCCTCGACGCGGCCGGCTGGACGAAGGGCGGTGACGGCGTACGGACCAAGGCCGGTCAGCGGCTGTCGCTGACGATCCAGACCGTCACCGGCTGGAGCGACTACATCTCGATCAACGACACGCTCAAGCAGCAGCTGGCCGCGGTCGGCATCGAGCTCAAGCCCAGTCAGGTCTCCTGGAACGAGTGGAACGCCGCGCAGACCAACGGCAAGTTCCAGCTGTCGCTCGACTCGGTCGGCCTCGGCGCCTCCACGAACCCGTACTTCACCTACGACGGCAAGCTCGCCACCGTGAACACCGCGCCGGTCGGCAAGACCGCCACCTCCGGCAACCAGGCGCGGTTCTCGAACCCGGTCGTCGACGCCGCGCTCAAGGTCGCCGCCGGTACGACGGACAAGGCCGCGCAGAAGGCGGAGTACGCCAAGATCCAGGACGTGATCGCGGACCAGCTGCCGTACATCCCGGTCTACGTGAACTCGATGCTGACCGAGTTCAACACCTCCCGCGCGACCGGCTGGCCGACCAAGGACAACCTGTACGTCCTGCCCGCGGCCTGGAAGGCGTGGGACGCCGGCATCGTCCTCAAGACGATCAAGCCCGCCGCCTGACCGCGGGCCCGCCGTGCGCTACCTCCTCCGCAAGCTCGCCTTCTACGTCGCCGCCCTGTGGGCCGCGCTGACGCTGAACTTCCTGATTCCCCGGCTGATGCCGGGGAACCCGGTCGATCTCATGCTGTCGAAGCTGGCCACCAAGGGCCCGGTCACCCCGACGACCCGGGACGCCATCCAGGCGCTGCTCGGCACCGACACGAACGCGTCGCTCTGGGACCAGTACCGGACGTACCTGCACCAACTGGTCACCGGCGACCTCGGTACCTCGATCGCGTTCTTCCCGTCCCCGGTGTCGCAGGTGATCGGGCAGACGCTGCCATGGACCGTCGGTCTGATCGGTCTCGCGACGGTGATCTCGTTCGCTGTCGGGATCCTGCTGGGACGCGCCGCCGGCTGGCGGCGCGGTTCCTGGGTCGACAACCTCATCCCGCTCACCACGATGCTGCAGTCGGTGCCGTACTTCTGGCTCGCGCTGCTGCTGCTGTTCCTGCTCGGCAGCACCTGGCCGGTCTTCCCGCTGAACGGCGGGTACGACGTGTACGCCGTGACGCCCGGCTGGAGCCTGCCGTTCGTGCAGTCGGTGCTGTACCACGGTGCGCTGCCGGCGCTGACGATCGTGCTCTCGTCGATCGGCGGCTGGATGCTCGGGATGCGCAACATGATGGTCTCGACGCTGTCCGAGGACTTCGTCGTGACCGCCGAGGCGAAGGGCCTGACCCCGCGCCGGATCCGCTCCCGGTACGTCGCCCGGAACGCGATCCTGCCCTCGGTTTCCGGGTTCGCGATCTCGCTCGGTTTCGTGGTCGCGGGCTCGATCGTCACCGAGGCCGTCTTCTCGTACCCCGGGATCGGCTCCGCACTGTTGCTTGCCGTGAACAACAACGACTACGCGCTGATGCAGGGCGTTTTCCTGATCATCACGCTCGCCGTCCTCGGCGCGAACCTGCTCGTCGACCTGCTGTACGGCGTCATCGATCCCCGCACGCGTGCGCGGTCCTAGGGAAGGGTGTGCATGGCCATCACCACTGAAGGGGCGGCGCAGGCGGCCACGACCGGGGCACCGGCCCGGCGCCGGCTGCCGCCGATGACCCTCAAACTCGGCGTCGGGCTGACGATCGCCGGCCTGATCATCCTCTTCGGCGTCGTCGGTCCGTTGCTGGTCGGCAACCCGTCGACGGTCCGGGACCTCGGGCTGACCGGGCCGGGGAACGGTTTCCTGCTCGGCACCACGCAGAGCGGGCAGGACGTGTTCGCGCAGCTCGCGTACGCCACCCGCGGTTCGCTGATCATCGGCGTCGTGGTCGGGGCGATCACGCTGCTGCTGTCGGCGTTCTTCGGTGTCGTCGGCGCGTTCGTCGGCGGCTGGACCGACGAGGCGTTCTCGCTGCTCACCAACATCATGCTGGTGATCCCCGGGCTGCCGCTGGTGATCGTGATCTCCAGCTACGTACCGAACAAGTCGATCTGGCTGGTGGCCGCCGTGCTCGCGATCACCAGCTGGGCCGGGTCGGCACGCGTGCTGCGCGGCTACACGCTCAGCGTCCGCAGCCGGGACTATGTGCTCGCGGCAAGGATCGGCGGCGAGAAACGCTGGCGGATCCTGCTCGTGGAGATCCTGCCGAACCTGATCCCGCTGCTCGCGTCGCAGGTCGTGTTCGCGGTGATCTTCGCGATCCTCGGCGAGGCCGGGCTGTCGTTCCTCGGGCTCGGCGCGTCCGGGTCGTTCACCTGGGGCACGATGCTGTTCTACGCCCAGAACGGGCTGGCGCTGCGGCTCGGCGCCTGGTGGTGGTTCGCGCCGCCCGGCCTGGCGATCGCGCTGTTCGGCGCCGCGCTGTCGCTGATCAACTTCTCGATCGACGAGATCATCAACCCGAAGCTGCGTTCCCAGACGCGTGCCGAACGCAACAAATGGAGCGTGCGCGGATGAGTGTCCTGAGCATCGAGAACCTCAGCATCGACTACCTCGCCGAGACCACCGTGCACGCCGTCCGGGACGTCTCCCTGACCCTGGAACGCGGCGAGATCCTCGGACTCGCGGGGGAAAGCGGTTGCGGAAAGTCGACGCTGGCCTACGGAATCACGCGGCTGCTGAAACCGCCGGCGGTGATCACCGGCGGCCGCGTCGTGTTCTCCTCGCGTGAGGGGTACGACGTCGACCTGTCGACGCTGGCCGGCGACGACCTGCGCGCGTTCCGCTGGGACAAGATCGCGATGGTCTTCCAGGGCGCGATGAACTCCCTCAACCCGGTACTGCGGATCGCCGAGCAGCTCGAGGACGTGTTCGTCACGCACCGGCCCGAACTGGGCAAGGCGGAACGCCGGGAGCGCTGTGCCGAGCTGCTCGAACGCGTCGGCGTCGACCGGGACCGGCTGCGGGCGTATCCGCACGAACTGTCCGGCGGCATGCGGCAACGGGTGATGATCGCGATGGCGCTCGCCCTCGAGCCGCAGGTGCTGATCATGGACGAGCCGACCACCGCGCTCGACGTGGTCGTCCAGCGGGAGATCCTCCGCGAGATCACCCGGCTGCGGTCGGAGCTCGGGTTCGCGGTCGTCTTCATCACCCACGACCTGCCGCTGCTGCTCGAGATCAGCGACCGGATCGCGGTGATGCGGGCCGGTGTGATCGTCGAGCTGGACGACGCGCTGACGCTCTACAGCCAGCCGAAACACCCGTACACCAAGCGCTTGCTGTCGTCCTTCCCCAGCCTCACCGGGGACCGCGGCGACTTCGTCCGCACCGGGGAGTTCGCTGCCGAAGAGATGCTGGATGAGACCGATCAGACCGTGGAGGCCGGATGAGTGTGCTGGAGCTGCGTGACGTCGTGAAGGAGTACCGGCTCCGCAACGGGCTGCGGACCACCAAGCTGCGAGCCGTCGACCACGTGAGCTTCGAGCTGACGCCGGGCCGGACGATCGCGCTGGTCGGGCAGTCCGGATCGGGCAAGTCGACGATCGCCAAGTTGCTGCTGCAGCTCGAGCGGCCGACGTTCGGGGCGATCCTGGTCGACGGCGAGCCGATGCAGTACCGCGGTGCGCGCGCGGCGACGTACCGGAAGGCCGTCCAGATGGTGTTCCAGGACCCGTTCGCGTCGTTGAACCCGTACCACACGATCGGGCACCACCTGGCGCGGCCGGTGCAGCTGCACCACCCGGGGCTCACGCGCGAGCAGGTCGGAAAACGTGTGACGTCGCTGCTCCGCCGGGTCCGGCTGGACGAGGACTTCGCGCACCGCAAGCCGCACGAGCTGTCCGGCGGCCAGCGGCAGCGGGTCGCGATCGCCCGGGCGCTCGCCCCGGAGCCGGCGATCCTGGTCGCGGACGAGCCGGTGTCGATGCTCGACGTGTCGATCCGCCTCGGCGTCCTCAACCTGCTGGCGACGCTGCAGCGCGAGGAGAACCTGGGCGTCCTCTACATCACCCACGACCTGGCGACCGCCCGCCACTTCAGCGACGAGATCATGGTCCTGTACCGCGGCGCGGTCGTCGAACACGGCCCCGCCGACGACGTGATCCTCAACCCCCAGCACGAGTACACGCAGCTGCTCGCCGAGGCAGCGCCCGCCCCCGAGCGTCGGCTGGCGGAACTCCGCCCGTAAACGCGAGTACGCCGGAGACGTGCTGTCTCCGGCGTACGCGATGTCAGGACTTCAGAGCTTCAGCGAGGACGCGACCACGTCGGCGAGCGAGTGGGCGATCTCGTGGGCGGTGTCGGAGGACTCGGCCTCGACCATCACCCGGACGAGCGGCTCGGTGCCGGACGGGCGGAGCAGGACGCGGCCCGAGTCGCCGAGCCGGGTGGTGGCTTCGGCGACCGCGGACTGGACCGCCGGGTCGCTGCCGGCGCGGGACTTGTCCACGTTCTTCACGTTGACCAGGACCTGCGGGAGCCGGGTCATCGCGCCGGCCAGGTCGGCCAGGGTCTTGCCGGTCTGGGCGACCCGGGCGAGCAGCATGACCGCGGTCAGCGTGCCGTCGCCGGTGGTGGCGTGGTCGGACAGGATCACGTGCCCGGACTGCTCACCGCCGAGCTTGTGGCCGCCGGCCTTCATCGCCTCCAGCACGTACCGGTCGCCGACCTTGGTCTGCTCGACCGCGATCCGCTCCCGGACCATCGCCTGCACGAAGCCCAGGTTGCTCATCACGGTCGCGACGACGGTGTCGTTCGACAGCCGGCCGCTGTCGCGCATCGCCAGCGCGAGCACCGCGAGGATCTGGTCGCCGTCGACGAGTTCGCCGTTCGCGTCCACCGCCAGGCAGCGGTCCGCGTCGCCGTCGAGCGCGATGCCGACGTCGGCGCGGTGGCCGACGACCTCGCGCTGCAGGCCCTCGATGTGCGTCGAGCCGCAGTTCAGGTTGATGTTCAGGCCGTCCGGGTCGGCGGCGACCGTGATCACCTCGGCGCCCAGCCGGCGCAGCGCCTCCGGCGCGGTCTGGGACGCGGCGCCGTTCGCGCAGTCGATGACGACCTTCAGGCCGTCGAACCGGTTCGGCGCCGAGCGGACCAGGTGCGAGACGTAGGTCTCGAAGCCTTGCCCGTCGTCGGTCACCCGGCCGACACCCGCGCCGGTCGGACGCTGCCACTCCTCGCCCATCCGGGCTTCGATGGCGTCCTCGATCCGGTCGTCGAGCTTGATCCCGCCGCGGGCCAGGAACTTGATGCCGTTGTCCGGCATCGGGTTGTGGCTGGCGGACAGCATCACGCCCAGGTCGGCGCCGGTCGAGCCGGTCAGGTACGCGACGGCCGGGGTCGGCAGGACGCCGAGCCGGACGACGTCGACGCCGGCGCTGGCCAGACCCGCCACCACGGCGGCTTCCAGGAACTCACCACTGGCACGCGGATCCCGGCCCACAACGGCGCGCGGCCGGTGCCCTTCGAAGGCACCGGCCTCGCCGAGTACGTGAGCTGCCGCGACCGAGAGGTCGAGCGCCAGCTCCGCGGTCAGGTCCACGTTCGCCAGGCCACGGACTCCGTCCGTGCCGAACAAACGCCCCATCAGATGATCAGCGCTTGCTGTACTGAGGCGCCTTACGGGCCTTCTTGAGACCGGCCTTCTTGCGCTCCTTGATCCGCGCGTCGCGGGTGAGCAGACCGGCCTTCTTCAGGCCCGGGCGGTTGGCCTCGAGGTCCGCCGCGTTCAGGCAGCGGGCCACGCCGAGCTGCAGCGCACCGGCCTGGCCGGTGATGCCGCCGCCGTTGATCCGGGCGATCACGTCGTACGAGCCCTCGAGGCCCGCGACGACGAACGGCTCGTTCACGTGCTGCTGGTGGACCTTGTTCGGGAAGTAGACGTCGAGGTCCTTCCCGTTGATCTTCCACTTGCCGGTGCCCGGGACGATCCGGACGCGGGCGACGGCCTCCTTGCGGCGACCAGTGGCGCCGGCCGGGTTGATGACCGCGACCCGACCCGTCTCGGCGCGCTGCTCCGGAGCCGGGTTGGTCTCGGAGGTGTAGGCGACCGGGCCCTCGCTGTCGATGGGGACCTCGGGGTCGAACTCTTCGGTCTCGGTGGTGATGTCGCTCACGCTGTGAATCCTCGTTTACCTGGTTCGTCGATCGCTTACTGGGCGATCTGGGTGATCTCGAACGGCTTCGGCTGCTGGGCCGTGTGCGGGTGCTCCGGACCGGCGTACACCTTCAGCTTGGTCAGCAGCTTCCGGCTCAGGCGGTTCTTCGGGAGCATGCCCCAGACGGCCTTCTCGACGGCCTTGCGCGGGTCCTTCTCGAGGATCTCGCCGATCGGCGTCGCGGTCAGACCACCCGGGTGCCCCGAGTGGCGGTACGCCAGCTTGTCGGTCCGCTTGGTGCCGGACAGCGCCACCTTGGAGGCGTTGACGACGACGACGAAGTCCCCGCCGTCCACGTGCGGAGCGAACGTCGGCTTGTGCTTGCCGCGCAGCAGGGTGGCGATCTGGACGGCGAGCCGACCGAGCGTGACGTCGGTGGCGTCGATCACGTGCCACTCACGGGTGACGTCAGCAGGCTTCGGGCTGTACGTGCGCACGGTCGTTGACCTTCGTTTCTCAGAGGTGAACAAAACTGGATGTCGGCGAGCGGTCAGCCGACCCGACGGTGTCGGTACCGGACCTGGAACGCACAACAGCAGCCCAGAATACCGGCGTCGGTACGCGTGGGTCAAAGTGAGCCCACACGCCGAGGGGACCCCGGCTTGGAAGCAGCTGAGGACCGCACTAGTTTAGCGGTGAAGATTGCAGTCCGAACCCGCGTCCCGCCGGCTGATCTACCCTCATTCATCCAGGCGATGACGCCAGCTTCCGAAGAGGGCATTGTGACCGAACAGTCGCTCACCGTCCGGGACAACCGGACCGGCAAGGACTTCGACCTTGCCATCACCGATGGCACCATCCGTGCCGCAGACCTCAAGCAGATCAGCGCGGCCGACGGGGACGGTGGCCTGGCCACCTACGACCCGGGCTTCGTCAACACCGCGTCCTGCCGCTCCTCCGTCACCTTCATCGACGGCGACAAGGGCGTCCTGGAGTACCGCGGGTACCCGATCGAGCAGCTCGCCGAGCAGTCGAACTACCTCGAGGTGGCGTACCTCCTGGTGAACGGCAAGCTGCCGAACAAGGCGGAGTACGAGGCCTGGGCGCACGACGTGACGTATCACACGTTCGTGCACGAGAACCTGAAGACCTTCATGCAGGGCTTCCGGTACGACGCGCACCCGATGGGCATGCTGCTGGCCTCGGTCGGGGCGCTGTCCACGTTCTACCCGGAGTCGCGCAACATCTTCGACGAGGAGTCGCGGGCGCTGCAGATCCGGCGGCTGATCGCCAAGATGCCGACGCTCGGCGCGTTCGCGTTCCGGCACGCGCAGGGCAAGCCGTACGTGTACCCGGACAACGAGCTGAGCTACACGGCGAACTTCCTGTCGATGCTGTTCAAGATGAGCGAGCCGAAGTACGCCGCCGACGACCGGCTGGTGCGCGCGCTGGAGATCCTGTTCATCCTGCACGCCGACCACGAGCAGAACGCGTCCACCAACGCGGTCCGGGCGATCGGCTCGACCCAGGTCGACCCGTACACCGCGGTGGCCGGCGGCATCGGCGCGCTCTACGGCCCGCTGCACGGCGGCGCCAACGAGGCGGTGCTGAAGATGCTCCGCCGGATCGGCTCGGTCGACAACGTGCCGTCGTTCATCGAGGGCGTCAAGGGCGGCGAAGAGCGGCTGATGGGCTTCGGCCACCGGGTCTACAAGAACTACGACCCGCGCGCGAAGATCATCAAGAAGGCCGCCGACGACGTCTTCGAGGTGACCGGGATCAACCCGCTGCTGAAGATCGCCGTCGAGCTGGAGAAGATCGCGCTGGAGGACGAGTACTTCGTCTCCCGCAAGCTCTACCCGAACGTCGACTTCTACTCCGGCCTGATCTACGAGGCCCTGCAGTTCCCGCCGGAGATGTTCACCGTCCTGTTCGCGATCCCGCGGACCTCCGGCTGGCTGGCCCAGTGGCTGGAGATGCTCGGCGACGGCGACCAGAAGATCGCCCGCCCGAAGCAGATCTACACCGGCGAACGCGGCGTCCAGTACGTCCCGATGGGCGACCGCTGACCCGTACTCCCGACAGCCGCCGCGAACCGAACCCCGGCTTCGCGGCGGCTGTTCCTTTGCCACCTCCGGCGGCGACCGTAGCCGTCCGCCCGACCCGTTTCTGTGCCATCGGCGGGACCGGGATCGCGATCACCTGTGACCACCGTGACGACGAGCAGACCAGGCAGGCCGTCCGGCGAGTGCTGGCCGACACCGGGCGTCTCGACGTACTGGTGAACAACGTGTGGGGCGGCTACGAGTACTTCTGGGACGGTACGCCGTTCTGGGAAGAGACCGGCTTCTGGACCCAGCCGCTCGAACGCTGGGACGCGGCGTTCCAGGCCGGCGTACGGGCGCACTACGTGACGACTGTCGCGGCGGTACCGGCGATGGTCGCCGCGGGTTCGGGTCTGATCGTAACCGTGTCGTCGGAGGGCGCCGAGAAGACCGACACGGGGGTCGCGTACGGCGCGGCGAAGGCGGCGACCGACCACATGATCGCGTGCATGGCGCACGAACTCCGCGACCACGGCGTGACCGCAGTGTCGCTCTACCCCGGCCTGGTCCGCACCGAGTCGGTGCTGCGCGCCGCGGAGTACTTCGACCTCACCGGCTCCGAATCCCCGCTGTTCGTCGGCCGGGCGGTCGCGGCCCTGGCCGCCGACACCGACGTCGCCCGCCACACCGGCAGGGTCGTCCGCACCTCCGCCCTCGCCCAGGAGTACGGCTTCACCGACCCACGCTGACCGGTACGGCGGCGGGGCCCTGGTTAATGTCTAGCAAATTAACCAACTATAGGGTGTTGACCGGCTGTGGGACCAGGTTAATGCTTTCACCATGAGCAGGGAAGGGCGTACGACGCTTCGGGACGTGGCTGCGGCCGCGGGGGTTTCCGTGGCGACGTGTTCGTACGTGCTGAGCGGGCGCGCGGACCGGACGACCCCGTTGCCGGAGCCGACGCGGTTGCGGGTTGAGGAGGCGGCGCGGCGGCTGGGCTACAAGGGGAACACCGCGGCGCGCAGCCTGCGGCGGCAGCGGTCGGAGCTGGTCGCGATCGTGTACGCCCCGCCGGTCGGACCGTGGCTGGATCACCTGACCGCGCAGTCCGAGGACATCGCCGCCACCCGCGGCTACTCGGTGATCGGCGTGCCGGTACGCCGCCTCGATCGGGCGGCCCAGTCCTTGCGCGTGATCACTCGCGGCCATGTCGACGGCGCGATCTTCGTCGGCGGACTGAGCGACGACCTCGACCTCACCGCCGCCCGCCGGTCCACCCGCGCGCTGATGGCGTTCAGCGACACGCTCGACATGCCAGGCGTCGACGTCGTCCGGAACAACGCCCGCACCGCGCTCGCCGAGGCGACCAGCTACCTCATCGACGCCGGACGCGAACGCATCGCGTTCCTCTCCCACACCGGCGCCCACGAGGACCGCTACCTCGGGTACGTCGACGCGCTGCGGCAGGCGGGTCGCGAGGTCGATCCTGCCCTCGTCCGGATCGGGGCCGCCGCGCGGGAGGACGCCGTCCATGTCGTCCGCGAACTGCTCGACGCACCGAACCCGCCGGACGCGATCGTGTCGGAGTCCGACCGCGGTGGTTTCGCCGCGCTGCAGGCCGCGGTCGACCGCGGCGTCAAGGTGCCGGACGACCTGGCCGTGATCGGTACCGGCAACACCCGGGAGGCGTCGTACTCCCAGCCGCCGCTGACCAGTGTCGGCATGCACCAGCTCGACTTCACCGAGATGGTCGAGGCGCTGTTCGCGCGCATCGACGATCCCACGCTGCCGGCCCGGGAGCTGTCCATGCCCTGGGTGCTGAACCACCGCGCCTCCGCGTAGCCCACCCCGCATCACACCGGTACTCCGCCGTTCGAAAGGTTCGTCATGCCCTCGTACAACCGCCGCTCGTTCCTCCAGCTCGGCCTCGGCGTCACCGTGCTCGGCGCGGTCGGTGCGGGCTGTTCGCCGGCCACGCCGGCGTCCAGGAAACAGGACAGCCGGACGTTCACGATCTACTGGAACGCCGGCCACGGGTACCAGGCCTACAAGGAGGTGATCGACCAGTTCGGCAAGGACCACGACCTGCAGATGAACTGGCAGAAGTTCCAGTGGCCGGACCTGACCACGAAACTCACCGCGGACTTCCGTTCCGGAAACGTTCCGGACCTGGTCGAGGAAGTTTCCGCCGGCACCGGAACGCAGTACGGACTGGCCGGAAACGTGCTGGCGCTGGACGAGTTCGCGGCCGCGGACAAGGAATTCGGTTTCCCCGGTGATTTCCTGGACCAGGCGGTGGTCGCCCGCCAGTACGAGGGCAAGACCTACTCGATCCCGCTGCACCTGACCGCGAACGGGCTGCTGTTCTACAACAAGGAACTGCTGTCCGCGGCGGGCTTCGAGAAGCCGCCGGCGACCTGGGACGAGTTCCTCGAGGTGGCCAGGGCGACCACGAAGGACAAGGTGAGCGGCTGTGCGCTGAACTCGGACCCGAGCTACGCGGCGCCGTACTACAACCAGCAGAAGGTGGACTTCAGCGACGTCGGCGCGAAGCAGTTCATGACGCCCGCCGACGGCGCGCTCAAGGCCATGCAGTGGATGCAGGACCTGATCTACACCCACAAGGTGTCCCCCGCGCCGGTCGCGACCACCGACTACTCCGGCCCGCAGAAACTCTTCTCCGCCAAGCGTGCCGCGATGTTCGTCTCCGGCCCGTGGGACATCGGCCCGATCCGCCAGGGCAGCCCGGACATCGACCTCGGTCTCGCCGTACCGCTGACCGGCGCCGTGCAGTCGGCCGCGATGGCCGGCGCCGGCCTGATGATCCCGGCGAAGGCGAAGGACCCGAAGCTGTCCTGGGAGCTGATCACCAAGCTCGCCGCCGTCAAGGTCGAACTCGCCGCCACCAAGGAAGCCGGCATGTCGATGCCGCGCAAGAGCTGGGCCTCCGACCCCGCTGTCGCCGCGGACCCGAACCTCGCGACGATCGCGAAAGCGCTTGCGGTGGTCGCGGAAAACGATGTCGCGCTGTCCGCGAGCGGCAAGGCCGCGCAGATCAACGAGCTGTGGAAGAAGTCCTACCAGCAGATGATCATCCAGCACGCGCCGGTCGGTCCCGCGCTGGACGACTTCCGCAAGCAGGCCGGGGCCGCGCTGTGATCCGTCGCCGCCAGGCGCTGACCGCATGGCTGTTCCTCACCCCGGCAGTGCTCTTCTTCGTCCTCCTGTTCTTCCTCCCGATCGGCAACCAGCTGCTGACCGGCCTGTACGACGCCGACGGTGCCTTCACCGGCCTGGGCAACTTCACCCGCGCCTTCGAGGATCCGGAGGTGCTGCACTCGTTCCTGATCACGCTCGCCTACGCGGCCGGCACGCTGGTCGTCGGTACGGCGGTGGGCCTCGCGCTGGCCGTCATCCTGAACCAGTCGCTGCGCGGGCGCACGCTGTTCCGCTCCGTGCTGCTGATCCCCTACCTGACGTCGGTGTCGATCATCGGCCTGCTCTGGCGGAACATCCTGGACCCGCAGGTCGGCATCCTCAACCGGCTGCTCGAGGCCGTCGGCCTGCCCGGCCAGACCTGGCTGAGCACACACCCGCTGGCGACGATCGTCGGGATCACGGTCTGGTCGAGCGCGGGCTACACGATGGTGCTGTTCCTCGCCGGTCTGCAAGGCATCCCCGGCCTGTACTACGAGGCCGCCCGGATCGACGGCGCCGGCCCGTGGCGGCGGTTCTTCGCGATCACGCTGCCGCTGCTCGCCCCGACCACGGTCTTCGTCTCGATCATCGGGCTGATCGGTACGCTGCAGCAGTTCGCGCTGCCGTACATCGTCACCGGCGGCGGTCCCGGCAACGCGACCTCGCTGTACGCGCACCGGCTGTTCATCGTGGCGTTCAACGACAACGACTTCGGTTACGCGTCGGCGCTGTCGCTGCTGCTGCTGGTCGTCGTACTGGTCCTGTCCCTGGCGCAGCTGCGGATCGGAGACCGGGCCGATGCGTGAACGGCTCTTCCCCGGTGACCGCGTCGCGGCGTACGTCGTCCTGGTCGCGCTCGGCCTGGTCACGGTACTCCCGCTGCTGTACATGATCGTGCTCGCGCTGCAGAGCGACGGCGAGGTGCAGTCCGGTGATCCGGTGCTGTGGCCCGCCGAGCTGCAGTGGGGCAACTTCACCCGGCTGTTCGAGGCGGCGCCGTTCGGGCGGTTCTTCGTGAACAGCTTCGTGATGGCCGGCGCGATCACGGTGTCGCACCTGGTCTTCGACCCGTTGATCGGGTACGTGTTCGCGAAGCTGGACTTCCCCGGGAAGCGGATCGCGTTCGTCGCCGTGCTGTCGACGCTGATGGTGCCGTTCTTCGTCCGGATGCTGCCGATCTACTCGATCTTCGCGAGCCTGGGCTGGATCGACAGCTACCAGGGCCTGATCGTGCCGTTCCTGATGGATGCCTACGGCATCTTCCTGATGCGGCAGTTCATCCGGCCGCTGCCGGACGAGCTGATCGAGGCGGCCCGGGTGGACGGCGCCGGCGAGTTCCGGATCTACCTGCGGGTGATCCTGCCGCAGTGCAAGCCGGCCATGGCGGTGCTCGGCCTGTTCACGTTCGTCTTCCAGTGGAACGAGTTCCTCTGGCCGCTGATCGCCACCAGCCGCACCGAGATGCGCACGCTGCCGATCGGCCTGACCCTGTTCAACCAGGAGTACTTCACGCAGTGGAACCTGACGGCCGCCGGCGCGCTGATCCTGTTCGTGCCGACCGCGATCTTCTTCGTGATCACCCAGAAGTTCCTGGTCGAGGGCATCGCCCTCTCCGGACTGAAATGAGACCTCTTGATGCGCCCTAATGTCATCGTCTTCTTCACCGACCAGCAGCGCTGGGACTCCGTCGGCGCGGCCGGCTGCCCGCTCGGCCTGACCCCCAACCTGGACCTGATGGCCCGCCGCGGCACGTTCTTCGAGACCGCCTGCACCACCAATCCGGTCTGCGCGCCGGCCCGGGCGGCGATGCAGACCGGGATGTTTCCGACGAAGACCAGCGTTTTCCGCAACGGCATTCCGTTGCCGGCCGACGCGCCGACGCTGGGCAGGCTGTTCGGCGAGGCGGGGTACCAGACCGCCTACATCGGCAAGTGGCACCTTGGTACGCAGGACCCGGTGCCGGCCGCGGAACAGACCGGGTACGGGTACTGGCTGGCCTCCAACCTGCTCGAGTTCACCTCGGACGCCTACCGCACGGTGGTGTCCGACAGCGACGGGGAACCCGTTTTCCTCCCTGGCTACCGCCCGGACGCGCTGACCGACGCGGCGATCCGCTACGTCACCCGCGCATCGGCTGACGACCGTCCGTTCCTGCTGTTCCTGTCCTTGATCGAGCCGCACCACCAGAACGAGCACGACGACTACCCGGCACCGGAGGTGTACCGCGACACCTACACGGGCGCCTGGCTGCCACCTGACCTGGCAACGCTTCCCGGTACGGCGCACCAGCACGCCGCCGGGTACTACGGCCAGATCAAACGGGTCGACGAGTGCCTCGGCCGGCTCCGCGACGCGCTGGCGAGCCTCGACCTCACCGAGGACACCCTGCTGCTCTACACGTCCGACCACGGTTCCCACTTCAAGACCCGGAACAGCGAGTACAAGCGCTCACCGCACGACGGCTCGGTCCGGGTGCCGCTGGTGGTCGAAGGACCTGGGTACCGCGGCGGCGCCCGGGTCACGACGCCGGTCAGTACGGTCGACGTCGTACCGACCCTGTTGGACGCCGCCGGGATCGACCTGCCCGACCACCTCGACGGAGTACCCCTGCGGAAGTCCCGGCGCGACGCCGTGCTGATCCAGGTCAGCGAGTCGGAGGTAGGGCGCGCGTTGCGGACGCAGCGGTGGAAGTACTACGTGCACGCGCCGGAGGCCGGCGACGTACCGGCAGCCGAAGCCTATGTGGAGCGGGCGTTGTACGACCTCGACGCGGACCCGTACGAGCTGGACAACCTGATCGACAGCGTCAGCCACCAGGAGGTCGCCGCGGAGCTGCGGGCTCGGCTCGTGGACGAGATCGCCGCGGTCGAAGGGCAATCCGTGACGGTCGCACCGTACCCGGAGCTTCGTGATCGCGGGCGTTTTCCGGAAACCACGGTCCGCCGGCTGAAGCTGGACGGGCGCCGCCTCGAGTGACGGCGTACTCCCCCAGGCCTCAGGGTCTCCCTGAGTCGTACGGCGCTCGGCGTAGCGGTAGTGCCGCCGGGTGCCCGACGCGGTGGGGTGGTGATTTTCGGGAATCTGTTCGGGACATCGAATCGCGAACAGGGAGACCACCATGAACGCCTTGCTGGACAAGGGAAATCGCGCCGCCGACTGGCTCGGACGGCACAGTGTCGACATTCTGCGGGTCAGCCTCGGGCTGATCTTCACGGTGTTCGGCGTGCTCAAGTTCTTCCCCGGGGCCAGCCCGGCGGAGGCGCTGGTGATGCGGACCATCGACACGCTGACGCTGGGCGTCGTGCACGGACGCTCGGCCGTCGTGCTGACCGCCGTCCTGGAGTGCTTCATCGGGCTGACGCTGATCTCCGGCCGGCTGCTGCGGACCGGGCTGCTGGTGCTCGGCTTCTCGCTGGTCGGGATCATGTCGCCGCTGGTGCTGTTCTTCGGCGACCTGTTCCCGGGGACGCCGACGCTGGAAGCGCAGTACGTGCTGAAGGACGTTGTCCTCGCGGCCGCCGGTCTCGTGGTCGCGGCCAAGGCGCTGAGCGCGATGCCGGTGCGGATTGGAGACGGCCCCGGGCGGGCTTGATGCCTCGGTCCGGGGCCGTCCGGCGCCTCTGCCGACTACGACGCGGCAGGGGCGCCCACCGGTTCCGTCAGGTACGCGACGAGTTCGCCGACCTGGCCGCGGGCGCGGATCATCGCCAGGTGGTCGAAGTAGTCCCGCGACTCGACGATCAGGCCGTCGCGCACCCGCAGCACGAAGATCGCCGGGACCCGGAACGGCGCGCCGGTCGCCAGGATCGTCCCGGCGTGCTCGAACTCCGCGACGATCACCTCCGGGTCGGCCGTCCGGTGCACCCGGATGTTGTCCGGCTGGAAGCGCACCACCTCGGCGACCCGGGGGCCGACGCCGCCGAAGTGCTCGCGGAGCGCGTCCCGGCTCAGCAGCGGCCGGTCGCCGTACGGGTTCATCGGGTGCCGGACGTCGGTCTGCTCGGCGTACAACTGCGGGAGTACGGCGAGGTCGCGGTCGGCGACGCCATGGACGAGCTTCAGGAAGACCTCTTCAGGAGTCATCAGGTTCCTCACGGGATAAGCGGAGTGATGACTTCGAATATATGGAGTCACGACTTCGCTTACAACCGGGTCCCGGTTTCTCGCGTCTTCTAGGCTGAGGGGCGACGGAGGGGAGCTGGGGTGCGAGCGGACGCACGGGACAACCGGGCCAGGATCATGAGTGCCGCGGACGAGGTCTTCGGACGGTCGCCGGGCGCGTCCACCGACGACGTGGCGCGGCTGGCCGGGGTCGGGATCGCCACCGTTTTCCGGCATTTCCCGACCAAGACCGAGCTGCTCGAGGCGGTGCTGACGCTGCGCCTGGAGCGGATCCGGGACCGGGCGCTGGAGCTGGCCGGCAGCGACGACCCCGGCACGGCGTTCTTCGAGTTCTTCACGCAGGTGGTGTCGGAGTCCGCGTCGAAACTGGCGATCGCGGAGGCGCTGAGCGCCGCGGGCGCGGTGGCCGGCGAGGAGGCGCGGGAGGCGGGCCGCGGGATGCGGGAGGCGTTCGGCGGGCTGCTCAGCGCGGCGCAGACGGCCGGCGCGGTCCGGGCCGACGCGCAGTTCCCCGAGGTGTACGCGCTGCTGATCGGCGCGTCCCGGGGCGCGACCGCGGCCGAGCTCGACCCGGAGACCCGGGACCGGATGCTCGCGCTCGTCTTCGACGGCCTGAAAACGCTGTCGTGAAGTCGGAAAACGCTGTCGTAAAACGTTTTCTGCGCATCGCGGCCAGCGTTTTCCTGGTCTTGGTCCTCCCGATCGCGGCGCACGCCGTCTCGCTGCGCGTGCACTTCACCGGCGATCCGGCCGCCGAGGCGCGGACCCGGAACCAGGACGCGTTCTGGCTCGGCCACGCCTGGGTCGACGGCAGGAAAACGGCTGCCGACGTGACCGCGCTGGCCCGGAAACTGCAGGACACCGGCATCCGCGACCTCTACGTGCACACCGGCCCGCTGGAACACGACGGAACGTTGCCGCTGGCAAAGGTTTCGCCGAAGGCGCGGTGGTTCGTCGACGCGGTGCACGCCGCCGCTCCCGGCATCCGCGTGCAGGCCTGGCTCGGCGACGTCGTCCAGCCGGGTAAGGATCCCGGCATGGACCTGGACGATCCGGAGGTCCGCGAGCGGGTGGTCACGTCGGCGGCAGCCGTTCTGCAGCAGGGATTCGAAGGCATCCACTACGACTTCGAGCCCGTCCGCTCGGGTTCGAAGGGCTACCTGGCGATCCTGGACGAGACCCGCGCACTCGGTACGACGCTCTCGGTCGCCGCCGCGCAAATCGACACCCTCTGGTACCTGCACGCGATACCGGTCGACAAATGGTGGTCGCAGGACTACTTCCGCCAGGTCGCCGAACGCGTGCACCAGATCGCCGTGATGTCGTACGACACCGCGCTACCACTGGAGTCCTTGTACGGCGGGTACGTCGCCAAGCAGACGAGGCTGGCGCTGGAGGTCACTCCTCCGGGCACGGACCTCCTGATGGGTCTGCCGGCGTACTGGGAGAACAACCCCGCGCACTGGGGCGACGCCGAGACGGTGGCCGCAGCGGTCCGCGGCGCCCGCCTCGGCCTGGGCGACTCCCCCCGGCAGAACTTCGGCCTCGCCCTGTACGTCGACTTCGCCGCCACCGACGAGCACTGGACGGCGTACCGCGACGGCTGGTGCCTGGCGCCCTAGAACCGGCGCTCTAGAACAGGCTCCAGCGGGCCAGCACGAGGATCAGCACGCACACCACCAGCAGCGCCGCGTTCATCAGCAGGACCGGCGAGGGCCGACGACCGGCAGCCTGCTCCGGCAGCCCGGTACGTGAGCGGAGCCGGAGCGCCTCGAACACGGCGGCGACCTCAGGTAGCTGCTTCTCAGGGATTCCGCCGATGACGTGCCAGTCGTCTCCTGCCTGCAGGCTGACCGCGTCCTCCTCGACCTCGACCACATCCACGGACCGCCACGGCAGGCGCCGTTCCAGCCAACCGGTCCGGATCCACAGATAGGTCGCACTGGCGGTCACCCGGTACAGAGCGCGGCAACCGAGGAAGTGCACCAGCTGCACCCCGACCCCGGTCGCCACCACGGCCGCGAACCACTCACCCCACACCGCAAAGGTCCCGACCGCGATCGGCACAACCACGAGTACGGCGATCAACACCGGCATCGCCCACCGCGGCCGCGGCTGCAGCGGCACCTCCCAGGGCAGCGTCGGCACCACCCGGGCCGCCTCGACGGCCGGGGCTTCGTCCTCCACGGCGACCGGTGCGAAGTACTTGGGCAGTCCAACGACAGCCTCGGTCCGCCACGGGAGCCTGCGCGGTGCACGGAACGGCGCGAGCGGCCGCAGGACCTGGTGACCGACCATGACCGTCGGCCAACTGCCCTCAGTCAAGTCACCGACGAGCAAGGCGTCACGGCGGTACTCGAAAAGAGTTTCCTCCCACTCACGGCGGAGCTTGGCCGGCGCCTGGCCCGCCTGCTCCCCCAGCGCGTCCACGGCGTCGTACAGCCGCGCTTCCTTCTCCTCGTCGTCAGGTGCGGCATTCAGAAAGCCCAGCAGCACGAGGCCGTCCGCCGACCGGATCGCGAACGCGGAGGTCGCGTCCGGCTCGATCCGCACCGGCAGCGCCGGCCCTCTCCAGGCCCTGCGCGGACGGGCCCGGCGGAATCGCAGGTCCCGCAGCAGGAACAGCAGCGCGAGCAGCCAGGCGCCGATGGCGATCCCCAACCAGTGCGTGTTGTCCGCCGGCTCCGCACGTAGCCGCAGCCAGCTGGGGTCCTGCGGATCGACGCGGACCGGGATCTGCGCCCCGTCGGGGTAATCGTCCAGCGGGAAGAGGGTGTGCGTCCGGCCGTTCGGCAACTGCAGCACGAGGTCGCCGTCGTCGGTGTGGTTCTTCACGACGGCCGTCTGCTCGACGGAACGCCGTACGTGCTCGGCCTCGCGCTGGTCCTGGCGGTTCATGAAGGCGAAGGCCGCAACCCCGAACAGCACCAGGACCCCGGCGACGATCAGCCGGCTGGTGACGCCGATCCGCGCGGCCGGCGGCACGTGGACGTGCTGCCGCGGTGCGCTCGAGGTGATGGAACGCTGGCTGGCCCGGCTGCTGAGCGTCCACAACAGCAGGCCGGCGCAGGCGACGCCGTACACGGCCCAGGCGATCCGCGCCGAGGTGACGTCGTCGAACAGGATCTCCCCGGTTGCGAACGCCACACCGGCAGCCGCCGAGACGAGCGGCTGCCACCACAGCAGGACCACGGATGCGAGCAGCAGGCTGATCACCAACATGGTCACCGGGTCCGGACCGCACACCGTGGGATCCTCCGGCGAGCACCGCCCGGGGCCGGGCACCAGCGACACCACAACCGCGGCGAGCCAGAGTACGGGCAGCAGCCAGCGGTAGAGCCAGCTGGGCACCACAGTGCGTGCCCAGCGGGCTGCGAGCTCGCCTGTCATCGGAGTCCCCCCTCCACGGTGTGGGAGAACTCTAAGCTCAGCGGGCCCGGTCTACGCGCCCTTCGTCCCACACTGGCTCGGTGGGTTCGTAGACCGTGCCGTCGGCGCCGAAGACCAGGTAGCGGTCGAAGCCGCGCGCGAACCAGCGGTCGTGGGTCACCGCGAGCACCGTGCCGTCGAAGGAGTCCAGCCCCTCCTCCAGCGCCTCCGCCGACTCGACGTCCAGGTTGTCGGTGGGCTCGTCGAGCAGCAGCAGCGTCGCACCGGACAGCTCCAGCAGCAGGATCTGGAACCGCGCCTGCTGGCCGCCGGACAGGCTGTCGAAGGTCTGCTCGGCCGCATGGTCCAGCTCGTACCGGTCCAGCTTCCGCGACGCCAGCTCGCGCCCCATGCCCTCCCGGTGGTCGTCTCCGCGGTGCAGGATCTCCAGCAACGTCCGCCCGACCAGCTCCGGGTGCTCATGCGTCTGCGCGAACCAACCGGGCCGCACCCGCGCACCGAGCTTCGCCTTGCCGGTGTGCGCCACCGGACTGATCTGTACGTCGCCGACGGGCTGGTGCTCCACGTCCGGATCCGAACCGCCGTTGGCGAGCAGCCGCAGGAAGTGCGACTTGCCGGATCCGTTCGACCCAAGCACCGCCACACGTTCGCCGTACCAGACCTCGAGATCGAAGGGCTTCATCAGACCCGTCAGCTCGAGCTCCGTGCACACCACGGCCCGCTTGCCCGTACGGCCGCCGGTGAGCCGCATGCTCACCTTCTGCTCGCGCGGCAGGGCCTGCGGCGGACCTGCCTCCTCGAACTTGCGCAGCCGCGTCTGCGCGGCCCGGTACCGCGACGCCATGTCGGAGTTGTACGCCGCCTTCTGCTTGTACATCAGCATCTGTGCGCGCAGCTTGGCGTGCTCCTCGTCCCAGCGCTTGCGCAGCTCCTCGAAGCGTTCGAAGCGGTGGCGCCTGGCCTCGTGGTACGTCGAGAACCCGCCGCCGTGCGTCCACGCGGTGTTGCCGGCCGCGCCGAGCTCGACGGTGACGATCCGGGTAGCGGTGTTGGCCAGCAGCTCCCGGTCGTGGCTGATGTACAGCACCGTCTTGTCAGAGCTCCGCAGCTGCTCCTCGAGCCAGCGCTTCCCCGGTACGTCGAGGTAGTTGTCCGGCTCGTCCAGCATCAGCACCTGGTCCGGGCCGCGCAGCAGGGCTTCCAGCACCAGGCGCTTCTGCTCGCCGCCGGACAGGGTCTTCACCTCACGCCAGCGGCAGCGGTCGAACGGGATGCCCAGTGCGGCCGTCGTACACACGTCCCAGAGGACCTCGGCGTCGTACCCACCGACCTCGCCCCAGTCCGCGACCGCCTGGGCGTACTTCAGCTGGGTCTTCTCGTCGTCGGCCTCCATCATCGCCAGCTCGGCCTTGTCCAGCTTGGCGGCGGCCTGCTGGATCGCCTCGGGCGCGACGCCGAGCAGCAGGTCCCGCACGGTCGACTCGTCCCGCACGGACCCGACGAACTGCCGCATCACACCCAGCCCACCGGAGCGCGAGATGCTCCCGCTGTGCGGTTTCAGGTCGCCGGCGATGATCCTGGTCAACGTGGTCTTCCCCGACCCGTTCGCCCCGACCAGCGCGACCTTCGCGCCGTCCCCGACCCGGAACGTGATGTCGTCCAGCAACACCCGCCCGTCCGGCAACTCGTATCCCACCCCGGCGACATCCACGTGACCCATTCCCCCAGTCTGACGGCCGGGCCCGCCGGCGGGCGAACCGTTATCGTGAGATCGACCCCCCGAGGAGGAATGATCGGTGGGGTCTTGCGGTGAGGAAAGGTGCGGATGGAAGGTCAGCAGTCCGGCGACGGCGTGCAGCGGCCGGCGCCGATGAGCGACGAGGAGAAGGCCGACCTCCGGCGCTTTCTCGGGTCGCACACCGCCGCCGACCGGCCCGGCGTGCCGGTGCAGGGCGAGAAGCCGGACAACGTACGGCGCCTGGACGCGAAACGGGAGCGCACGCAGAAAGAGGTCGACTGACTACCAGTCGCCCAGGGCGTTCAGGTAGGTGCCGGAGGGCGGGCGGACGTCGCCCTTCATGAACAGCTTCAGCGGCGCCGAGTACAGGCCGTACGTATGGGTGCCGGTGAAGAAGCCGGCGTCCGCGCAGCCGTCGTACACGACCCAGATCTCCCGCGTTCCGGCCGCGGTGGCGAACCGCAGCACGATCGCCTCCGACGGCTTCGCGGTCTGCGGCGCGCACTTGAACACCGGCAGGTCCGGGTTCCGCTCCGGGAGCACCTTGACGGCGTCCACCACCTGCCGCGCCACCGCGGCGTCGAAGTCCTGCTGGCCGAGCAGACCGCCCTGGGTCAGGCTGTAGCGGCATGCCCAGAGGCCGGACACCGGGGAGTTGAGGTCGAGCCCGGCGGTCGGCTGCAGCGAAGCGGCCTGCTGGATCGGATGCGTGGGCGGGCAGCCGGTGTCCTGCGCCTTCGCCACTCCTTCGCTCTTCCGTTCCGGCTCGCCCGCACCCGCCGAGGAGGCGGAGTCGCTCTGGCTGGTGGCCACCGGCGAGTCACCGCCCACGACGCCCCACACGCCGCCGACGGCCGCAACCGCGAGTACCGCAGCAGCCGCCGCGGACCACGCCTGGCGGCGGCGGTGCACCCGGCGGCGCGCCTCCCGCGCCAGCCCGGACTTCTGCGGACCTGTCAGCCCGGCGTGATCCTGCAGCGCCGAGGTGATCTTGGGGCCGAGCTCCTGCTCAGGGTCGTGCTCAGGCATCCTCGGCTCCTTCCCGGTCCTCTTGGTGGCTCAGCGTGGTCTTGAGCGCGGCCAGCGCGCGGTGGACGTGCGATCGTGCGGTCGCCTCCGCACAGTGCAGCAGCTTGCCGATCTCGGCGTACGACATGTCCTCGTAGAACCGCAGTACGACGGCTGCTCGCTGCTTGTCGGGCAGTGTCGCGCAGAGCGCCCAGATGGCCTCCGCCTCGGCGCGGTCCGCCGCACCGTCCGGAACCGCGCGGGCGGTCCGCACCGGGTCCTCGACCGGCGCCTCCCGCCGCCGGAACCGCCGCCACCAGGAGATGTGGGCGTTCACCACCATCCGCTTCACGTACGCCTCGGGGTCGTCGGCGCGGCTCACCCGTCCCCACCGGGCACAGGCCGTCGTCAGCGCGTCCTGGACGGCGTCCTCGGCCAGGTTCGAGTCACCCGTCAGGACATAGGCGAACCGCAGCAGAGCGTCTGCCTTCTCGGTGACCCACACCTCGAAGTCCAGCGGCTCCACCCGCACCTCCGCTGCCGCCAAGGCTGCCTCCATACCCTCAGGACGGCGCCGGACCCGCGTTCGTTGCACGCAGTACCCGGAAACCCTTGGCGCTGCCGACCCGGCTGCAGGGGTAGCCCTGCTCGGTCAGCCAGCGCTGCAGGGAGTCGCCGCCCAGGTTCTTGCCGACGACGAACCATCCCACGCCGCCGGGGGCAAGCCGGCCCAGCCAGCGCAGCAGCATCTTGTGCAGCTCGGGCTTGCCGATGTGGATGGCCGGGTTCGACCAGATCTGGTCGAAGCGCACCTCCTCGGGTACGTCGTCCGGCAGCACGGCACGGACGCGGTCCGCGACCCCCGCCGCCTTGGCGTTCTCAGCGGTGAGCTCGAGCGCCCGGGTGTTCACGTCGACCGCCCACACCACAGCGTCCGTCTCCGCCGCCAGCGCGCAGGCGATCGGCCCGTAGCCGCAGCCCAGGTCCAGGAACGTACCGGTGCCGCTAGGCGGGTCGACCTCCCGCAGCAGGACCGACGTACCGATGTCCAGCCGGTCCCGCGAGAACACCCCGGTGGCCGTGGTGAACGTGTAGTCCCGCCCCCAGATCCGGGCCTCGACGGTACGGCGTACGTCCGCGGAGCCGGGTTCCGCCGAGAAGTAGTGGTCAGCCACGCTGGTGCACCTCTCCCCTGACCTGGCGGGCCTGCAACGCCCGCGCGGCCAGCTCGTCGTCCGCCGGGTAGCGCACTTCCTCCAGTGTGAGCCCGTGCGCCGGCAACACCGACACTGCCGAGTCCCGCACCTTCCCGGCCAGTACTGCGGCCGGCCACTCGACGTCCCGGCGTCCATCGCCGACCGGGATCATCGAACCCACCAGCGCGCGCACCATCGAGTGGCAGAAGGCGTCCGCGATCACGGTGCCCTCCAACTGCCCTGCACTGGTCCGCTGCCAGGAGAACTCCAGTAGCGCGCGGACCGTGCTGGCGCCTTCCCGCTTCTTGCAGAACGCCGCGAAGTCGTGCTCCCCGAGCAGCCCGGCCGCAGCAGCGTTCATAAGCTCCACATCCAGCGGCCGCCCCACCCGCAGGACATGTCCTCGCGTGAGCGGGTCCCAGCCCGCAGGGTCGTCGCACAGCCGGTACACGTACCGCCGGGCCAGGGCGGAGAACCGGGCGTCAAAGCCCTCAGGAGCCGCCGTGACGGCCGTGACAGCCACATCCTCGGGCAGGACGCCGTTCAGCCCTCTGAGCAGCCGTAGCGGGTCCACAGCGCCGTCCACGTCCACATGAGTGACCTGGCCGCGGGCGTGCACTCCCGTGTCCGTCCGGCCCGCACATGTCACCGTCAGCGGCTCCGGTAGCCGCAGTACGACGCGGAGCGCTTCTTCCAGGGCGCCCTGCACGGTACGGAGACCCTCCTGACGGGCCCACCCGTGGAAGGCCGCTCCGTCGTACCTCAGGTCAATCCGCCAGCGCACACGGCAATCTAACGCAACAGGGCCCCCTCACCGTGCGGTGAGGGGGCCCTGAAGGGACTGCTTACTTGTCGTCGTCGTCCGACTCGCCGGCCTTGGCGAAGCCGGCGGCCTCGGCGTCCTCGGCGGTCTTGAACCAGACCTCGGCGACGGTCTGCTCGTACCACGGCGACTCGGTCGTGTGGTACTTCATCGAGTTCTCGTTGCCCTTGACGGTGTAGCCCTCGGGCGCGGAGCCGTCGGCGTTCGGGGCGGCGGAGTTCTCGAACTTGCCGGCCACGACGTCCTGGACCTTCTCGTCCTGCACGTCCTCGACCTTGGTCTCCGCGGCCTTCGGCTGCTCGGCAGCCTTCTTCGCCGGGGCCTTCTTCGCGGTCTTCTTCGCCTTCGGCGAGTCCGACAGCGCCTCGACCAGCTCGATCTTCACCATCGGGGCGTTGTCGCCCTTGCGCGGGCCGAGCTTGGTGATCCGGGTGTAGCCACCCGGACGGTCGGCGTACCGCTCGCCGATCTCGGTGAAGAGCACGTGCACGACGCTCTTGTCCTTGATCCGCTTCATCACCTGGCGGCGCGAGTTCAGGTCACCACGCTTCGCCTTGGTGATCATCTGCTCCGCCAGCGGCTGCAGGCGCTTGGCCTTGGCCGCGGTGGTGGTGATGGCGCCGTGCTCGAACAGCGACGTCGCGAGGTTGCTGAGGATCAGCTTCTCGTGCGCCGGGCTGCCGCCCAGCCGGGCACCCTTGGTGGGGGTAGGCATCTCGTAACTCCAGAAATCTCAGGCTCGTCGAGCCGTGGGGATCGGCCCGACGGGCCTTCGGTCAGCTCAGTACTGCTCGGTCTCGGCGAAGCTCTCGTCCTCGTCGTCCGCCTCGTTGCCGTAGGCACCGGACGCGGCGCGGAGGTCGAACCCGGGCGGGGAGTCCTTCAGCGACAGGCCCATCTCGGCCAGCTTCAGCTTGACCTCGTCGATGGACTTGGAGCCGAAGTTCCGGATGTCCAGCAGGTCCTGCTCGCTGCGCGAGATCAGCTCACCCACGGTGTGGATGCCCTCGCGCTTCAGGCAGTTGTACGACCGGACGGTCAGCTGCAGGTCCTCGACCGGCAGCGCCAGGTCGGCGGCCATCTGCTCGTCCACCGGCGACGGGCCGATGTCGATGCCCTCGGCCTCGACGTTCAGCTCGCGGGCCAGGCCGAACAGCTCGACCAGCGTCTTACCGGCCGACGCGACGGCGTCGCGGGGCAGCATCGACGGCTTGGTCTCGACGTCGACCACCAGGCGGTCGAAGTCGGTGCGCTGCTCGACACGGGTGGCCTCGACCTTGTAGGTCACCTTGAGCACCGGCGAGTAGATCGAGTCGACCGGCATCCGGCCGATCTCCGCGTCCGCGGACTTGTTCTGGACGGCGGACACGTAGCCGCGGCCCCGCTCGACGACCAGCTCCATCTCGAGCCGGCCCTTCTCGTTCAGGGTGGCGATCTTCAGGTCCGGGTTGTGCACCTCGACACCGGCCGGCGGCGCGATGTCGGCGGCGGTGACGTCACCGGGGCCCTGCTTGCGCAGGTACATGGTGACCGGCTCGTCGTGCTCGGAGGAGACGACCAGGTCCTTCAGGTTCAGGATCAGCTGGGTGGCGTCTTCCTTCACCCCGGCAACGGTGGAGAACTCGTGCAGGACACCGTCGATCTTGATGCTGGTGACGGCCGCGCCCGGGATGGACGACAGCAGGGTCCGGCGGATCGAGTTCCCGAGGGTGTAGCCGAAGCCCGGCTCCAGCGGCTCGATCACGAACCGCGAGCGGTACTCGTCGACGACCTCTTCGGTCAGGGTGGGGCGTTGTGCGATCAGCACTTCTGGTTCCTTCTTTCGTCGCGACGACCACTATTTGAGGTCGCGAGTGGTGAAGAACGCACCGGACCGGCCGGCGGTCCGAGGACCACCGGCCGGTACGCGGTCAGTTCTTCGAGTAGAGCTCGACGATCAGGTGCTCGGCGACCTGGGTGTCGATCTGCTGCCGGGTCGGCAGCTGGTGGACGAGGATCCGCAGACGCTCCGGCATCACCTCGAGCCACGCCGGGACGACGCGCTCGCTGTGCGTCTCCCGGGCGATGATGAACGGCGTCGTCTCGGCCGACTTCTGCTTGACATCGATGATGTCGTGCGCGGCCACCCGGTACGACGGGATGTTCACCTTGACGCCGTTCACGGTGAAGTGACCGTGCACGACGAGCTGACGGGCCTGCCGGCGGGTCCGGGCCAGGCCGGCGCGGTACACCACGTTGTCCAGCCGGGACTCCAGGATCTGCAGCAGGTTGTCACCGGTCTTGCCGGAGCGCCGCGAGGCCTCCTCGTAGTACCGGCGGAACTGCTTCTCGAGAACGCCGTACGAGTACCGCGCCTTCTGCTTCTCGCGCAGCTGGAGCAGGTACTCGCTCTCCTTCGGGCGGCCGCGGCCGTGCATACCCGGCGGGTACGGACGACGCTCGAACGCCTTGTCGCCACCGACGAGGTCCACCCCGAGACGGCGCGACTTCTTGGTCATGGGTCCGGTGTAACGGGCCATTTCTAACTCGCTCCTCTCTGGGTCAGACCCGGCGCCGCTTCGGCGGGCGGCAACCGTTGTGGGCGACAGGGGTGACGTCCTGGATGGTGCCGACCTCGAGGCCGACGGCACCCAGCGAACGGATCGCGGTCTCCCGGCCGGAGCCGGGACCCTTGACGAACACGTCGATCTTGCGCATGCCGTGCTCCATCGCCCGGCGCCCGGCGGCCTCGGCGGCCATCTGCGCGGCGAACGGGGTCGACTTGCGCGAACCCTTGAAACCGACGGTGCCCGCGGAGGCCCACGAGATGACCGCGCCGGTCGGGTCGGTGATCGTCACGATCGTGTTGTTGAACGTGCTCTTGATGTGCGCGTGGCCGGCGGCCACGTTCTTCTTCTCCTTGCGGCGCACCTTCTTCGCGCCGGCCGCGGTGCGGCTCTTGGGAGGCATAGGTCAGTTGCTCCTGGGGTGGTCGACAGTCATCCGGGTCACTTCTTCTTCTTGCCGGCGATCGCCTTGCGGCGGCCCTTGCGGCTACGGGCGTTCGTCCGGGTGCGCTGACCGCGCACCGGCAGCCCGCTGCGGTGCCGGCGACCCTGGTACGACCCGATCTCGATCTTGCGGCGGATGTCCGCGGTCACCTCGCGACGGAGGTCACCCTCGATCTTGTAGTTGCCTTCGATCCAGTCCCGGAGCTTGACCAGCTCGTCGTCGCCCAGCTCGTGGACGCGCTTGTCCGGGGAGACCCCGGTGTTCTTCAGCGTTTCCTGGGCGCGCGTGCGGCCCACACCGAAGATGTACGTGAGGGCGACCTCGATGCGCTTGTCGCGCGGCAGGTCGACTCCTACGAGGCGTGCCATGTGGCGGTGTTCCTTTCGTCAGCAGAGGTGTGGTGGCGCGCCGCGTCCTTGCCCGCCTCGGTGAACTGCTTCACCGGCAAGGCCCCGGCCTCTGTTCCGGGGGCGACATCCAGGTGGCCTGGATGAGCATGCGCGCTGTGTGGTGCGAAAGTGCCGTGCTGCTCGAGTGGCTGTGTCAGCCCTGCCGCTGCTTGTGCCGCGGGTTCTCGCAGATCACCATGACCCGGCCGTGCCGGCGGATCACCTTGCACTTGTCGCAGATCTTCTTGACGCTCGGGTTGACCTTCATCGAGCTACTTTCTTCGACAGGTGTTGGTGGTGTTACTTGTACCGATAGACGATGCGACCCCGGGTGAGGTCGTACGGCGACAGCTCCACGACGACCCGGTCCTCGGGGAGGATCCGGATGTAGTGCTGCCTCATCTTGCCGCTGATGTGCGCGAGCACCTTGTGCCCGTTGGACAGCTCAACACGGAACATCGCGTTCGGCAGGGCCTCGACGATGGTGCCCTCGAGTTCGATGACTCCCTCTTTTTTGGGCATGTCCTCGCACTTCTGTAGACGTGACTGGCTATGGCTACAAAGAGCCAAGGAAAAAGTGTACGGCACGCGGGCGATTGAGCCCAATTGAGTCCCTCAGCGGGTAACCTCCAGCTCCGCCATGTGATCCATGCCCCAGTTGTCGAGCGGGATCAGCGCCACGATGAGTGACCGGCCGAGCTCGGTCAGTGAGTACTCGACCTTCGGCGGCACCTGGTGGAAGACCTCGCGGTGCACGACCTCCCGCGCCTCCAGCTCGCGCAACTGCTGGATCAGCATCTTCTCGGTGACGCCGGAGATCTCCCGGTGCAGCTGCCCGAACCGCAGCGGCCCGTGGTGCAGCGCCCACAGGATGCGGGGCTTCCACTTGCCGCCGATCACGTCGGCGGCGGCGTCCAGGCCACAGGTGTACGGGCGCATACTTACCTTTCGGTCAGTACCTGACTATTTAGTGGGTACTTGTCCATCTTAAAGCTTCACCGCCAGGGTTGAGGGCATGAAGACACCAGTCACCGTCCTCGGTCTCGGCGCGATGGGGACCGCCCTCGCCCGGACCTTCCTGGCCGCCGGCCACCCGACCACCGTCTGGAACCGGACCCCCGGCCGCTCCCCCGAACTCGACACCCTCGGCGCGGACCGCGCCGCCACCGCGGCCGAGGCGATCGCCGCGAGCCCGCTCGTCGTCGTCTGCCTGCTCGTCGACGACACCGTCCGCAGCACCCTCGACGGGCTCGACCTGGCCGGCAAGACGGTCGTCAACCTCACCAACAGCACGCCCGATCAGGCCCGCGCGACCGCGGAGCGGGTGACGGCGGCCGGAGCGCAGTACCTCGACGGCGGCATCATGGCGGTGCCCGCGATGATCGGCGGCCCGGCCGCGTTCATCTTCTACAGCGGCGTCGAGGAGGCGTTCGAGAAGCACAGCGGCGACCTGTCCGTGCTCGCGAAGCCGGCGTACGTCGGTGCGGACGCGGGCCTGGCCGCGCTGTACGACATCGCCTTGCTCAGCGGGATGTACGGGATGTTCGGCGGCGCGCAGCACGCGCTCGCACTGATCAGCACCGAGCAGGTGCCGGCGACCTCGTTTACGGAGCAGTTCCTTGTCCCATGGCTGACGGCAATGCTGACAAGCCTCCCCAGCATGGCCAGGGAGCTCGACAACGGGCCTGCCGACACAGCCGGTTCGAATCTCGCGATGCAGGCAGCTGCCTACGACAATCTCGTCACGACAGCGCAGGCGCAGGGCGTCGATCCGAGGCTCTTGGCCCCGATGGGCGAACTGCTGCGTGAGGCTGTCGCCGCAGGCCATGGTGACCGGGACCTGTCGGGGCTCGTCGATCTGCTCAAGACTCCTGCCGGCTAGCGGCCCACTGTTCGCCGGCGCGCCACACCTGCTCGGGCATCAGGTCGAGCAGGTCGCAGGCCGCGTCCAGCTGGGCGAGGGCGGTGGTGGCGTCACGGTACGCCGGAAGGATCGCGACGAACCGCCGCCCCTCGCAGCTGAACCCGAACGGCGGTACGTCGGCCAGCGCCTCGACGGCCCGCGGATGCAGTACGGCGACCGCGTGGTCCTCGCGGCCGTTGAACAAGCAGTAGCGCCCCGGCAGACCGTCGATCGTCAGGCTGATCGGCAGCAGGCTCGCGGCCGCGACCGGCGCCAGCGACGCGGGCAGCACCTGCAGCGGCGGCAACGGCCGATCCACCTGCAGGTCCAGGAAGTCGAAGCCGAGCTCGCGGCGCCCCACCTTGTGCAGGAACCGCCCGGTGCAGAACTCCCGGCCGCGATGCCGTCCGGACGTCACGTCGACGACCTCGGCCTCCGGGTCGGCGTCGAACGGTGGGAAGGGCCAACGATCCAGGAGCTCCGCCCCGGAGGCCCGGATCCGCCAGCCGAGCTGCTCCGCCGCCGCGGCCCACGCACGCCGCCGGCGGCTGTCCCGGATCCGCAGTACGACCGTGAAACCGATCAGCACCGCGAACCAGCACATCACCACCCACCCGACCCACCGCGGCTCCAGCACCAGCCCGCCGACCGCCAGCGGTACGGCGACCGCGAACCAGATCACGTAGACGATCGCCGCCCCCTGGTGCAGCTGCCACGCCCAGTCCGGCCGCAGGCGCGGGCCGGCCACGCGGCGGCTCACCGAGGGCGCTGTCAACTGCGCTTTCCGAGGCTGCCGAGGGCGATGATCGCCCACGGGATCAGGAGCCACACCGGCCAGAAGTGCGGCCAGTGACCGCCGTTGCCGAGCCCGATCACGAACCAGATCGCGACGTTGATCGCCACCACACCGGTGAACCCGCCGAGCGCACCGCCGCGGCCCTGCTGCGGCTGGTTGGCCTTCTTCCGCTCCGGGAAGCTGCCCGGCTCCGGCGCGGGCTTGGTGTCCTTGACCACCTGGGGCGTCTGGTACGTCCGCAGCGGTGGCAGGTCACGCACCAGCGGCTCGAGCTCGCCGTACGTCTGTACGGCGTAGAGCTGGTCCAGGCGGGACGTGAACTCGGGTTGATCCAGCCGGCCGTCCGCGAACGCGTCCCGCAGCCGCCCGGCGATCTTGTCCCGGTCGGCTTCGGTGAACCGCTGGTGCGGCTGGTACTGAGGCATGTCTCAAGTGTGCCTCAGCCCCCGGTCTCTCCGCGTCCCCCGACGGGTGGACCCCGTCAGTCCGCCAGGGCGCCGAACTTGACGCCGAGCTCGGCGAGCTTCGCCTCGCCGCCGTCGATCGCGGTCAGCACCCACGGCCCTTGCGGAGTGAGCGTGAACGTGTGCTCGGTGTGCGCGGCCGAGCGGCCGTCGTCGGTGACGACCGTCCAGTCGTCCTCGAGCGTGTGGTTGTCCTGCTTGCCGAGCGTGAGCATCGGCTCGACAGCCAGTGCCATCCCCTCGACCAGCTTCGGGCCGCGGCCGGGACGGCCGAAGTTCGGCACGTTCGGCGGCTGGTGCATGGCCGAGCCGATCCCGTGCCCGACGAAGTCCTCGACGATCCCGTACGACGAGTGCGCGCGGACGTGCGCCTCGATCGCCGCCGAGATGTCCGACAGCCGGCCGCCGAGCCGCGCCGCGGCGAACCCGCGCCACATCGACTCCTCGCAGACCCGCGCCAGGTCGAGCAGCTCGTCGTCGACGGCCTCCGGGCCGCCGACCGGGACCGTGATCGCGGCGTCGCCGTGCCAGCCGTCGACGATCGCGCCGCAGTCGATCGAGATCAGGTCGCCGTCGGCGAGCACCCGCTCGCCCGGGATGCCGTGCACGATCTCGTCGTTCACCGACGCGCAGATCGAGCCGGTGAACCCGTGGTACCCCTTGAACGACGGCGTCGCGCCCGAGGACCGGATGTGGTCCTCGGCGATCGCGTCCAGCTCGCCGGTGGTGATCCCGGCCCGGACCGCACCGCGGAGCAGCTCCAGCGTGCGGCCGACCACCAGGCCGGCCTTGCGCATCGCCAGAATCTGCTCGCGGGTCTTGATCTCGATCCCGCGGTCCCTAAACATCACGGTACATCACTGACCGGTGACGGTCTTCAGTGCGGCCAGCACCCGCTCGCTGACCTCGTCGATCTCGCCGACGCCGTCCACCTCGACCAGCAGGCCGCGCTGCGCGTAGACCCGCAGCAGCGGCTTGGTCTCGGCGACGTACACGTCCTGCCGGTGCCGGATGACCTCCTCGGAGTCGTCCGAGCGGCCCTCGGACTGCGCCCGCTTGAGCATCCGGCCGACCAGTACATCGGTGTCGGCGACCAGCGCCACCACCGCGTCCAGCTTGTGGCCGTGGTCGGCGAGGATCTCGTCCAGCGTGCCGACCTGGGCCAGGGTCCGCGGGTACCCGTCGAGCAGGAAGCCGTCGCCGGCGTCCGCCTCGGACAGGCGGTCCCGCACCATCGCGTTCGTGACCTCGTCCGGGACGTAGTCGCCGGCGTCCATGTAGCGCTTGGCCTCGAGCCCGAGCGGCGTCTCGTCCTTGACGTTCGCGCGGAAGATGTCACCGGTGGACACGGCCGGGATATTCAGGCGTTCCGCAAGCACCTTTGCCTGCGTGCCCTTGCCCGCCCCGGGCGGACCCATCAGCAACATTCTCATCAGCGCAAGAACCCTTCGTAGTTACGCTGCTGCAGCTGACTCTCGATCTGCTTCACCGTGTCGAGTCCGACACCGACCATGATCAGGATCGACGTACCACCGAACGGGAAGTTCTGGTTCGCGTTCAGCAGGACGAGAGCGATCAGCGGGATCATCGAGATCACCGCGAGGTAGATCGCGCCCGGCAGCGTGATGCGGTCCAACACGTACTTCAGGTATTCCTCGGTCGGCCGCCCCGCCCGGATGCCCGGGATGAAGCCGCCGTACTTCTTCATGTTGTCCGCGACCTCCTTCGGGTTGAAGGTGATCGAGACGTAGAAGTACGTGAAGAAGATGATCAGGGCGACGTACGTCACCATGTAGATCGGGTGGTCGCCCTTGACCAGGTGCGCCTGGATCCAGTTGGACCAGCTCTTGCCTTGCTGGAACTGACTGACCAGGACGGGGAGATACATCAGGCTGGACGCGAAGATCACCGGGATCACTCCGGCCTGGTTGACCTTCAGCGGGATGTACGTCGAGGTGCCGCCGAACATCTTCCGGCCGACCATGCGCTTCGCGTACTGCACCGGGATCCGGCGCTGCGCCTGCTCGATGAAGATGACCGCGGCCATGATGACCAGGCCGATCGCGATCACCACGATGAACGTGGTCAGACCCTTCTGCTTGCGGATGCTCCACAGCTGGGTCGGGAAGGTCGCGACGATCTGGGTGAAGATCAGGATCGACATGCCGTTGCCGACGCCGCGGTCGGTGATCAGCTCACCGAGCCACATGACCACACCGGTACCGGCGGTCATGGTCAGCACCATCACGGTGACGGTGAACCAGTCGTCCTTGTACAGCAGCGGCTCGTTGCAGCCCTGGAACAGCCGGCCCGGGGTCCGGGCGAGCGCCACGAACGCGGTCGACTGCAGGATCGCCAGGCCGACGGTCAGGAACCGGGTGTACTGCGTGATCTTCGCCTGTCCCGCCTGACCTTCCTTCTTCAGCGACTCCAGCCGCGGGATCACCACGGTGAGCAGCTGCAGGATGATGCTGGCGGTGATGTACGGCATGATGCCGAGCGCGAAGATCGCGAGCTGCAGCAGTGCCCCACCGGAGAACAGGTTGATCAGGTTGTAGAGGTTGGCGTTCTGGCCACCCTGGGTGATCTTGATACACGTGTCCAGGGACTGGACGTTCACCCCGGGGGCCGGCACCACGGAGCCGATCCGGAAGATCACGACGATGAAGAGCACGAACAAGATCTTCCGGCGCAGGTCCGGAGTCTTGAACGCGTTGGCGAAGGCGCCTAACACCCTGTCCTCCCACAAGTTTCCCTTGCCGCGGGCACGGCAGGGGCCTAGCTAAGCCGCTGGGCAAGAGACGAACCAGGGCCCGTCCGACCGGCGCAGGATATCAAGCACCGGCCGTTACGAGCCCTGGACCTCGTGTCACACCTCGGTCGTGGTCCCCCCGGCCGCCTGGATCTTGTCCGTGGCGGACTTGGAGAACTTGTGCGCCGAGACCTGCAGTGCCACGGTCAGCTCGCCGTCACCCAGCACCTTCACCGGCTGACCGCGACGGACCGCGCCCTTGGCGACCAGGTCGGCCACGCCGACCTCGCCACCTTCGGGGAACAGTTGTCCGAGCTTGTCCAGGTTAACGACCTGGAACTCCACCCGGTTCCTGCTCTTGAAGCCCTTCAGCTTCGGGAGCCGCATGTGCAGCGGCATCTGGCCACCCTCGAAGTACTCGGGGATGTTGTTACGCGCCTTGCTGCCCTTGGTACCGCGGCCGGCGGTCTTGCCCTTGCTGCCCTCACCACGACCCACGCGGGTCTTGGCGGTCTTGGCACCGGGCGCCGGACGCAGGTGGTGAACCTTGAGCGCCATGTCAGTCGACCTCCTCGACGGTGATGAGGTGGCGAACCGCACGGACCATGCCGCGGACCTCGGGCTTGTCCTCGTGGACGGCGCTGTCGCCGATCCGCTTGACGCCCAGGGTGCGCAGCGTGTCCCGCTGGTTCTGCTTGCCACCGATACCGGAACGGACCTGGGTCACCTTCAGGCGGGCCATCAGGAAGCCACCTCCGCCCGCGCCTTCAGCAGCGCTGCCGGGGCGACGTCCTCGACCGGCAGGCCACGGCGCGCGGCCACGGCCTCCGGGGTCTCCAGGTTCCGCAGCGCCTCGACCGTGGCGTGCACCACGTTGATCGCGTTCGCCGAACCCAGCGACTTGCTCAGCACGTCGTGGATCCCGGCGCACTCCAGTACGGCGCGCGCCGAGCCGCCCGCGATCACACCGGTACCGGGCGCGGCCGGGCGCAGCAGCACCACGCCGGCGGCCTTCTCGCCCTGGACCGGGTGCGGGATGGTGCCCTGGATGCGCGGCACCTTGAAGAACGCCTTCTTGGCCTCCTCGACACCCTTGGCGATCGCCGCGGGCACCTCCTTGGCCTTGCCGTAACCCACACCGACGGTGCCTTCACCGTCGCCGACGACCACGAGGGCGGTGAAGCTGAAGCGACGACCACCCTTCACGACCTTGGCGACCCGGTTGATGGCTACCACGCGCTCGATGTAGGCGGTCTTGTCCGCCTGCTGACCGCGACCCCCGTCGCGACCACGGCGCTCACCACCGGCGCCGCCTCCGCGACGCTGCTGGCCTCCGCTCATGTTCGAACTACCTTCTTCCCTTGATCGCCTGTCAGAAGCCGAGCCCGCCCTCGCGGGCGGCGTCGGCCAGGGCCGCGATACGGCCGTGGTACTTGTTCCCGGCCCGGTCGAAGACGACCGAGTCGATGCCGGCGGCCTTGGCCCGGTCGGCGATCAGGCCGCCGACGGTCTTGGCCTTGTCGGTCTTGTTCGCCTCCGCGCCGCGCAGGTCGGCCTCCATGGTGGAGGCGGAGACCAGCGTCTTGCCGGCCACGTCGTCGATGACCTGGACGAACAGGTGCTTCGACGACTTGGTGACCACCAGCCGCGGCCGGTCGGCCGTGCCGTTGATCTTCTTCCGGACCCGGATCTGGCGACGCAGCCGGGAGGCCGTCTTCTTGGCGGAGTGCTTGTGCGGACGCAGTCCGATCGCCATGGTTACTTACCAGCCTTTCCGACCTTGCGGCGCACCTGCTCGCCGGCGTACCGCACGCCCTTGCCCTTGTACGGCTCGGGCTTGCGCAGCTTGCGGATGTTCGCGGCGACCTCGCCGACCGACTGCTTGTCGATGCCGAGCACCGAGAACTTGGTCGGCGTCTCGACGTTGAACGTGATGCCGTCGGGCGCGTCCACCGTGATCGTGTGGCTGTAACCGAGCGAGAACTCCAGCTGGGCCGGGCCCTTGGAGATGACGCGGTAACCGACGCCGACGATCTCGAGCTTCTTCTCGTAGCCGTCCGTGACCCCGGTGACCAGGTTGGCGATCAGGGTGCGGGACAGGCCGTGCAGTTCCTTGCTCTTGCGCTGGTCGTCCGGACGGGTGACGGCGATCGCGCCGTCCTCGTCGCGGGCCACCGCGATGGGCTCGGCCACCACGTGCGAGAGCTGACCCTTCGGACCCTTCACGGTGACCGTCTGGCCGTCGATCGTGACGTCGACGCCGGACGGGACCGAGACCGGGAGCTTACCGATGCGAGACATTTCTGTGGTCCTCCTTCCGGTTCTTCGTCACCAGACGTAGGCGAGGACTTCCCCGCCGACGCCCTTGTTCTTGGCCTGCTTGTCGGTCAGCAGTCCCTGGGACGTCGAGATGATCGCGACGCCCAGGCCACCGAGGACCTTGGGCAGGTTGGTCGACTTCGCGTAGACCCGCAGGCCCGGCTTCGAGATCCGGCGGACGCCCGCGATGGAGCGCTCCCGGCTCGGGCCGAACTTGAGGTCGACGATCAGGGTCTTGCCGACGGCCCCCTCCTTGGGGTCCTCGACCTTGTAGGAGGCGATGTAGCCCTCCTGCTGGAGGATGTCGGCGATGCCCTGCTTGATCTTGCTGTACGGCATCGAGGTCGACTCGTGGTACGCCTGGTTGGCGTTCCGCAGACGCGTCAACATGTCTGCGATCGGGTCGGTCATCGTCATGGCCTGGGGCCTCTTTCCCGCCGTGGTTTCGCCGTTCGGCGACCTACGGTGACTAGATGGTGAATGGGGAGAAGTTCGGGGGTGGAGACGGTCACCAGCTGGACTTGGTCACACCGGGCAGCTCGCCCCGGTGCGCCATCTCCCGCAGGCAGATCCGGCAGAGGCCGAACTTGCGGAAGACCGCCTTCGGCCGGCCGCAGCGCTGGCAACGGGTGTAGCCGCGCACCGCGAACTTCGGCTTCCGGGCCTGCTTGACCTTGAGTGCTGTCTTCGCCACGTCAGTTCTCCTTGAACGGGAAGCCGAGCGCCCGCAGCAGGGCCCGACCCTCGTCGTCGTTCTTCGCGGTGGTCACCACGGTGATGTCCATGCCCCGGACGCGGTCGATCCGGTCCTGGTTGATCTCGTGGAACATCACCTGCTCGGTCAGACCGAAGGTGTAGTTCCCGGTGCCGTCGAACTGCTTGGCGGACAGGCCGCGGAAGTCGCGGATCCGGGGCAGCGCGAGCGCCAGCAGCCGGTCCAGGAACTCCCACATCCGGTCGCCGCGCAGCGTCACGTGGGCGCCGATCGGCATCCCCTCGCGCAGCTTGAACTGCGCGATCGACTTGCGGGCCTTGGTGACCTGCGGCTTCTGGCCGGTGATCGCGGCCAGGTCCTTGACGGCGCCCTCGATCAGCTTCGAGTCGCGGGCCGCCTCGCCGACGCCCATGTTCACCACGATCTTGGTGAGCCCGGGCACCTGCATGACGTTCTCGAACTGGAACTGCTCCTGCAGCTTGCCGACGATCTCCTCGCGGTACTTCGTCTTCAGCCGCGGCTGGACCTTGTTCTCGGTTACTGCGGTGGTCATCAGATCTCCTCGCCGGTACGCCGTGCGACCCGGACGCTCCGGTAACCGGTGTACGTCGAACCGTCGGGCCGGCGCTTCTGCACCTCGACGCGGTTGTAGCCGACGCGGGTGGTCACCTTCTGCTTCTTGCCGTCCTTCTCGACCTCGACCAGAAGCGCCACGTTCGAGACGTGGATCGGGGCTTCCTGGGTGACGATGCCGCCGGTGGTGCCGCCGCGCTGGGCCTGCTGCACCTTGGTGTGCTTCTTCACCCGGTTGACGCCCTCGACGATGACCTTCTCGTCGTTCGGGAAGACCTGGATGATCTTGCCCTCGAGGCCCTTCGAGCGACCCGAGATCACGCGGACCTGGTCACCCTTCTTCACGTGCAGCTTCTTCTGCTGAGCCATCTCAGAGCACCTCCGGCGCGAGCGAGATGATCTTCATGAAGCGCTTCTCACGCAGCTCCCGGCCGACCGGCCCGAAGATACGGGTGCCGCGCGGCTCGCCGTCGGCCTTGAGGATCACCGCGGCGTTCTCGTCGAAGCGGATGTAGGAGCCGTCCGGACGCCGGCGCTCCTTCACGGTCCGCACGACGACCGCCTTGACGACGTCACCCTTCTTCACACCACCGCCGGGGATCGCGTCCTTGACGGTGGCGACGATCGTGTCCCCGACACCGGCGTAGCGCCGACCGGAGCCACCGAGAACGCGGATGCAAAGGATCTCCTTCGCGCCCGTGTTGTCGGCGACCTTCAGTCGCGACTCCTGCTGGATCATCTGTTGATCTCCTGGTTGTCTCGCTGGTTCTCAGCCGTGCCGAGCCTTGCGGAACGAATAAATTTCGGTTGGTTGCCGATCCTGTGCCGTCGGGCGACAGGGCCGGGAACTACTTGGCCTTCTCGAGGATCTCGACGACGCGCCAGCGCTTGGTCGCCGACAGCGGCCGGGTCTCCATCAGGAGGACGCGGTCGCCGATCCCGGCGGCGTTCTGCTCGTCGTGCGCCTTGAGCTTGCTGGTGCGCCGGATGACCTTGCCGTACAGGTGGTGCTTCACCCGGTCCTCGACCTCAACCACGACGGTCTTGTCCATCTTGTCGCTCAGCACCAGGCCCTCACGGGTCTTCCGGCGGCCTCGCGCCTCGGTGGTCGTGCTCACGGTCTCGTCCTTCACGTTCTCGGTCATGCGTTCGCCTCGGCCTTCTCGCTGTCGTCCGCGGCGGCCGGGGCCTCGGCCTCGGCCGGGGCGTCGACCTCCTCGGTGATGCCGAGCGCACGCTCCGACAGCACCGTGTAGATGCGGGCGATGTCCTTGCGGACGGCGCGCAGCCGGCCGTGGGACTCCAGCTGGCCCGTGGCAGCCTGGAACCGGAGGTTGAACAGCTCCTCCTTGGCTTCACCGAGCTTCTTCAGCAGCTCGTCCCGGCCCAGGTTCCGCAGCTCGGCGGCGGTCAGGGTAGCCATCAGTTCTCACCTGCCTCTCGGGTGATGAAGCGGCACTTCATCGGCAACTTGTGGATCGCGCGGCGCATCGCCTCGCGAGCGATCTCCTCCGGAACACCGGACAGCTCGAACATCACACGGCCGGCCTTCACGTTGGCGATCCACCACTCCGGCGAACCCTTACCGGAACCCATCCGGGTCTCGGCCGGCTTCTTGGTCAGCGGGCGGTCCGGGTAGATGTTGATCCAGACCTTTCCGCCACGCTTGATGTGCCGGGTCATCGCGATACGCGCCGACTCGATCTGCCGGTTGGTGACGTAGTGGCTCTCCAGCGCCTGGATGCCGAAGTCACCGAAGGCCAGCGTCGTACCGCCCTTGGCAGCGCCGGTGCGCTTGGGGTGGTGCTGCTTGCGGTGCTTGACCTTGCGGGGGATGAGCATGGTTCAGCTCTCCGTTCCGGTCGTCTCGGCGGGCTTGTCGGCCGCCGGGGCGCTCGCCTCAGCGGACTGCGCAGCGTTGTCGCGCCGGTTGTCCCGGCGGTCGTCGCGCCGGCCACCGCGGTCGCCGCCACGGCCACCACGGTCGCCGCGGTCGTCCCGGCGGGCCGGGCGGCGCTGCTGGGTGGCGGCACGGGCCGCGGCCTGCGCCTCGCGCTCGGCCCGGGAGCCGGCCACGTCACCCTTGTAGATCCAGACCTTCACGCCGATCCGGCCGAAGGTCGTGCGGGCCTCGTAGAAGCCGTAGTCGATGTCGGCCCGCAGCGTGTGCAGCGGGACGCGGCCCTCGCGGTAGAACTCCGACCGCGACATCTCCGCGCCGCCGAGCCGGCCGGAGCACTGGATCCGGATGCCCAGGGCGCCGCCACGCATGGTGGTCTGCATCGCCTTGCGCATCGCGCGGCGGAACGCCACGCGGCCGGACAGCTGCTCGGCCACGCCCTGCGCGACCAGCTGGGCGTCGACCTCGGAGTTCTTCACCTCGAGGATGTTCAGCTGCACCTGCTTGCCGGTGAGCTCCTCCAGGCTGCCCCGGATCCGGTCCGCCTCGGCGCCGCGGCGGCCGATGACAATGCCCGGACGAGCGGTGTGGATGTCGACCCGGACCCGGTCACGGGTGCGCTCGATCTCCACGCGGGAGATGCCGGCGCGCTCCATGCCCTTGCTCAGCAGGCGGCGGATCTTGACGTCCTCGCCCACGTAGTCCTTGTACAGCTTGTCGGCGTACCAACGGCTCTTGTGGTCGGTGCTGATGCCGAGACGGAACCCGTGCGGGTTTACCTTCTGTCCCACGTCAGGACTCCTTCTTCTCAGCGGTGGCCTTCTTGGCGGCCTTCTTCGCGGTCGCCTTCTTGGCCGGCTTCTCGGCGGCCTCGGCCGGCTTGTCGGCAGCCTTCTTGGCGGCCTTCTTCGCCGGGGCCTTCTTCGCCGTGTCCGCGGTGTCCGCGGTCTTCTTGGCGGCCGCCTTCTTGGCCGGCGCCTTCTCGACCGGCTCGTCCTCGACGCGCGGGGTGACCACCACGGTGATGTGGCTGGTCCGCTTGTCGATCCGGGTGGCCCGGCCCTGGGCACGCGGGCGGTGACGCTTCAGCGTCGGTCCCTCGTCCACCAGGACCTTGGTCACGACCAGGTCGGCCCGGTTCAGGTGTTCGGTGCCCTCGGCGTTCGCCGCGGCGCTGTCGACGACCTTGTACACGGTCGCGGCAGCGGCCTGCGGGGCGAACTTCAGAGTGGCGAGTGCGTCGTCGACGCCCAGACCGCGCACCAGGTCACCCACGCGGCGCGCCTTCATCGGCGTCACGCGGACGAAGCGCGCGACCGCGAAGGCCCCGGGCTGCTCGCCCAGCAGGCTCTCGCGACGGGCGCTGATCGCCCTACGCTCTTGAACGCTCATGATGTTCGAATCTCTCCGTAGGTTGCTTTCGCTTCGTCACTGTCCCGGGGGATCAGCGACGCCGTGACTTCCGGTCGTCCTTCTCGTGACCCTTGAACGTCCGGGTCGGTGCGAACTCGCCGAGCTTGTGCCCGACCATCGCGTCCGTCACGAACACCGGCACGTGCTTGCGGCCGTCGTGCACCGCCAGCGTGTGGCCGATCATGTCCGGCACGATCATCGATCGGCGGGACCAGGTCTTGATGACGTTCTTGGTGCCCTTCTCGTTCTGCACCTCCACCTTCTTCATCAGGTGGTGGTCGACGAACGGGCCCTTCTTGAGACTGCGTGGCATCTGGCCGGCTCCCTATCAGCGCTTCTTGCCGGCCTTGCGACGCCGGACGATCATGCGGTCGCTTTCCTTGCGGGTGCGGGTCCGGCCTTCCGGCTGGCCCCACGGGGACACCGGGTGGCGACCACCCGAGGTCTTACCCTCACCACCACCGTGCGGGTGGTCGACCGGGTTCATCGCGACACCGCGGACGGTCGGGCGCTTGCCCTTCCAGCGCATCCGGCCCGCCTTGCCCCAGTTGATGTTCGACTGCTCGCCGTTGCCGACCTCACCGAGGGTGGCGCGGCAGCGCACGTCGACCATCCGGACCTCGCCGGACGGCATCCGCAGGGTGGCCATCCGGCCTTCCTTCGCGACCAGCTGGATGCTGGCACCGGCCGAGCGGCCCATCTTCGCGCCACCGCCCGGGCGCAGCTCGACGGCGTGCACCGTGGAGCCGACCGGGATGTTGCGCAGCGGCAGGTTGTTGCCGACCTTGATGTCCGCGGCCGGGCCGTTCTCGACGATCGTGCCCTGGCGCAGGTTGGACGGGGCGAGGATGTAGCGCTTCTCGCCGTCCACGTAGTGCAGCAGCGCGATCCGGGCGGTCCGGTTCGGATCGTACTCGATGTGCGCGACCTTGGCCGGCACGCCGTCCTTGTCGTAGCGCTTGAAGTCGATCAGCCGGTACGCCCGCTTGTGACCGCCGCCGTGGTGCCGGGTGGTGATCTTGCCGGAGTTGTTCCGGCCACCCTTCTTCGGCAGCGGACGCAGCAGCGACTTCTCCGGGGTCGAACGGGTGAGCTCGACGAAGTCGGCCACGCTCGAGCCACGGCGGCCCGGCGTCGTCGGCTTGTACTTGCGGATTCCCATTACGACTGGCCTCCGAAGATGTCGATGCGGTCGTCACCCTTGAGGGTCACGATCGCCCGCTTGGTGTCCGGGCGCTTGCCCCAGCCGGTCCGGGTCCGGCGGCGCTTGCCCTTGCGGTTGATGGTGTTGACGTCGCTGACCTTGACCTTGAAGACCTTCTCGACCGCGAGCTTGATCTCGGTCTTGTTGGCCCGCGGGTCGACCTCGAACGTGTACTTCTGCTCGTCCAGCAGGCCGTAGCTCTTCTCGCTCACGACCGGCCGGAGCAGCACGTCCCGGGGGTCCTTGTTGACTCCGTGGCTCATGCCTCTACCTCCTCGGCCTCGGTCGACGTCGCGACGGCCTTGACGGACTTGCCCTTGGGGGCACCGGCCACGAACGTGTCCAGGGCTCCCTTGGTGAACACGACCGCGTCGCTGACCAGAACGTCGTACGCGTTCAGCTGGTCGGCGGCGATCAGGTGCACGTGCTGCACGTTGCGCAGGCTCAGCCAGGTGAGCTCGTCGTCGCGCTCGACGACAACCAGCGCCTTGCCCGGCTCGGTCACCTCGCCGAGCACCTTGAGAGCCGACTTGGTGGAGGGCTTGTCGCCGTCCACGAAGCTCTCGACCACGAACACCTGGCCGTCGCGGGCCCGGTCGGACAGCGCACCGCGGAGCGCGGCGGCGATCATCTTCTTCGGGGTCCGCTGGCTGTAGTCGCGCGGGGTCGGGCCGTGCACGACGCCACCACCGGTGAACTGCGGCGCGCGGGTCGAACCCTGGCGGGCGCGACCGGTGCCCTTCTGGCGGTACGGCTTGGCGCCACCGCCGGACACCTCGCCCCGGGTCTTCGTCTTGTGCGTGCCCTGGCGGGCCGCGGCCAGCTGGGCCACCACGACCTGGTGGATCAGCGGAACGTTGACCTGGACGTCGAACAGCTCGGCCGGAAGCTCGGCGGAACCCTTCTTGCTGACCTTGTCGCCCTTCACGACGACGACGTCGACGGTGCTCACTTCGCAGCTCCCTTCGCGGCGTTGCGGATCAGCACGAGGCCGCCCTTGGGGCCGGGGACCGCACCCTTCAGCAGGATCAGCCCGCGCTCGGTGTCCACCGCGTGCACGGAGATGTTCTGGGTGGTCACGTTCTCGGCACCCATCCGGCCGGCCATCCGGAGGCCCTTGAAGACCCGGCCCGGGGTGGCGCAGCCGCCGATGGAGCCCGGCGAACGGTGCTTCTTGTGCACACCGTGGGTGGCCCGCAGACCACCGAAGCCGTGGCGCTTCATGACACCGGCGAAACCCTTGCCCTTGCTGGTCGCGGAGACGTCGACGCGCTCGCCGGCCTCGAAGGTCTCGGCCTTCAGCTCCTGGCCCAGCGCGTACTCGCTGGCGTCGGCGGTGCGCAGCTCCAGCAGGTGCCGCCGCGGCGTCACGCCGGCCTTGTCGAAGTGGCCGCGCAGGGGCTTGGTCACCTTGCGCGGGTCGATGTCGCCGAAGGCGATCTGGACGCCGTCGTAGCCGTCGCGGTCCGACGTACGGACACCGGTGACGACGCACGGGCCGGCCTGGATCACGGTGACGGGGACGACTCGGTTGTTCTCGTCCCAGGTCTGGGTCATGCCGAGCTTGGTGCCCAGCAGACCGCGCGTGTTCTTCACAGTGCTCATTGGTCTTTCCGCGTCCCTCAGAGCTTGATCTCGATGTCGACACCGGCCGGCAGGTCGAGACGCATCAGCGAGTCGACGGTCTTCGGCGTGGGGTCGATGATGTCGATGAGCCGCTTGTGGGTGCGCATCTCGAAGTGCTCGCGGCTGTCCTTGTACTTGTGCGGCGAGCGGATGACGCAGAACACGTTCTTTTCCGTCGGCAACGGCACCGGGCCAGCAACCTTCGCACCAGTACGCGTCACCGTGTCGACAATCTTGCGTGCCGAGCTGTCGATGACCTCGTGGTCGTAGGCCTTCAGCCGGATGCGGATCTTCTGTCCCGCCATCGCTTCGCTTCGTCCTTCTCTATCGTCTTCCGTTGCGTTGCTCCGACCCCCGCGGTCGGGTGTGTCGCGCACGCGGCACGCACGTGACTCACCGCTTCTTCGACCTTGGGTTGGAGATCGGGGCCCGGTCTCGGACCGGAACCTCGGCAGGGTCTCCGGTCCGGCGCACCAGCCAGATCAAGAAGATCTGGGGCGCACCCCGGCGGCCTAGCCTGAGCAACCTGAATATTGTGCCAGAGATCGGCGCCGGAACGCCAATCGGGTGGCTTCACGCCCGATCCGGTACCACCTGAGCGCCGGATCGGGCGCAAAGCAGAGGTCCGCGGGGGCTCATCCTGCGAGCCCTCGCGGACCTCGTGAGATCACTTGACGATCTTGGTGACCCGGCCGGCGCCGACGGTGCGGCCACCTTCACGGATCGCGAACTTCAGACCCTCCTCCATGGCGATCGGCTGGATCAGCTCGACCGACATGTCGGTGTTGTCGCCCGGCATGACCATCTCGGTGCCCTCGGGCAGCGTGACGACACCGGTGACGTCGGTGGTGCGGAAGTAGAACTGCGGGCGGTAGTTCTGGAAGAACGGCGTGTGACGGCCGCCCTCCTCCTTGGAGAGGATGTAGACCGACGCCTCGAAGTTCGTGTGCGGCGTCGTGGTGCCCGGCTTGATGACGACCATGCCGCGCTCGACCTCTTCGCGCTTGGTGCCACGCAGCAGCAGACCGACGTTCTCACCGGCCTGGCCCTCGTCGAGCAGCTTGCGGAACATCTCGATACCGGTGACCGTGGTGGTCTGCTTGGTCTCGTGGATGCCGACGATGTCGACGGTCTCGTTGACCTTGATGACACCGCGCTCGATCCGGCCGGTGACGACCGTACCGCGACCGGTGATGGTGAAGACGTCCTCCACCGGCATCAGGAACGGCTTGTCGATCTCGCGCTCCGGCTGCGGGATGTACTCGTCGACCGCGTTCATCAGCTCGAGGATCGACTCGCCCCACTTGGCGTCGCCGGTCAGGGCCGGGTGCGCCGCGACGCGGACGATCGGCGCGTTGTCGCCGTCGAACTCCTGCTCCGAGAGCAGCTCGCGGACCTCGAGCTCGACGAGCTCCAGGATCTCCTCGTCGTCGACCATGTCGCACTTGTTCAGGGCGACGACCATCGCCGGCACGCCGACCTGACGGGCGAGCAGCACGTGCTCACGCGTCTGCGGCATCGGGCCGTCGGTGGCGGCGACGACCAGGATCGCACCGTCCATCTGGGCCGCACCGGTGATCATGTTCTTGATGTAGTCCGCGTGCCCCGGGCAGTCGACGTGGGCGTAGTGCCGGGCCTCGGTCTGGTACTCGACGTGCGCGATCGAGATGGTGATACCGCGCTGGCGCTCTTCCGGCGCCTTGTCGATCTGATCGAACGCCGACGCCTCGTTGAGGTCCGGGTACTTGTCGTGCAGCACCTTGGTGATCGCCGCGGTAAGCGTCGTCTTACCGTGGTCGATGTGACCGATGGTGCCGATGTTGACGTGCGGCTTAGTCCGCTCGAACTTCGCCTTCGCCACTGGGGCCCTCCTAGATAAATGTTGACTACGCCGTACGCCGACGCGCTTGGGGTGTGGTGGTCAGGAGCGAGAGGTTACTCGCCCCGGGCCTTCTTGATGATCTCTTCCGCCACGTTCTTCGGAACCTCGGCGTAGGAATCGAACTGCATCGAGTAGGACGCGCGGCCCTGGGTCTTCGACCGCAGGTCACCGACATACCCGAACATCTCCGACAGCGGCACCAGGGCCTTGACGACCCGGCTGCCACCGGGGCCTTCGTCCATCTGCTGGATCTGGCCACGGCGGGAGTTGAGGTCGCCGATCACGTCGCCCATGTAGTCCTCGGGCGTGGTGACCTCGACGGCGAACATCGGCTCCAGGATGACCGGACCCGCGCGGCGGGCGGCCTCCTTGAAGGCCATCGAGCCGGCGATCTTGAACGCGAGCTCCGAGGAGTCGACGTCGTGGTACGCGCCGTCCTGCAGCGTGACCTTGACGTCCACCATCGGGTAGCCGGCGAGCACGCCGAACTCCATCGCCTCCTGGCAGCCCTCGTCCACCGACGGGATGTACTCCCGCGGGATGCGGCCACCGGTGACGGCGTTGACGAACTCGTAGCCGCCCTCGCCGCCGGCCTCCACCGAGGTCGGCTCGATGTCGATGATCACGCGACCGAACTGACCCGAACCACCGGTCTGCTTCTTGTGCGTGTAGTCGACCTTCTCGACCTTCTTGGTGATGGTCTCGCGGTAGGCGACCTGCGGCTTGCCGACGTTCGCCTCGACGCGGAACTCGCGCTTCATCCGGTCGACCAGCACCTCGAGGTGCAGCTCGCCCATACCGGCGATGATGGTCTGGCCGGTGTCCTCGTCGGTCCGGACCTGGAAGGTCGGGTCCTCCTCGGCGAGCCGCTGGATCGCGACGCCCAGCTTCTCCTGGTCGCCCTTCGACTTCGGCTCGATGGCGACCGAGATCACCGGGGCCGGGAACTGCATCGACTCGAGCACGACCGGGTTCGCCGGGTCGGCCAGCGTCTCACCGGTGGTGGTGTCCTTCAGACCCATCACGGCGACGATGTGGCCGGCGCCGATCGACGCGATCTCCTCACGCTTGTTCGCGTGCATCCGGTAGATCTTGCCGATCCGCTCCTTCTTGCCCTTGGTCGGGTTCAGCACCTGCGAACCCGCCTCGAGCTTGCCGGAGTAGACCCGGATGAAGGTCAGCTTGCCCAGGTGCGGGTCCGCCGCGATCTTGAACGCCAGCGCCGAGAACGGCTCGCTGTCGGACGGCTTGCGGAGCACGACCTGCTCGGCGTCCTTGACGTCGTGGCCCTCGATGGCCGGGACGTCGATCGGGCTCGGCAGGTAGGCGTTGACCGCGTCCAGCAGCGGCTGGACGCCCTTGTTCTTGAACGCCGTACCGGTCAGCACCGGGGTGAGCTTGCTGGCCAGGGTGGCCCGGCGGATGCCGGCCACGAGCTGCTCCTGGGTCGGCTCCTCGCCCTCCAGGTACAGCTCCATGATCTCGTCGTCGGCCTCGGCGACGGTCTCGATCAGCTTGTCGCGCCACTCGGCCGCGAGCTCCGTGTGGCTGGCCGGGATCTCCTCGACCGTGAAGTCCTCACCGAGCTTGGTCTCGCCGCGCCAGGTCAGCGCGCGCATGCCCACCAGGTCGACGACGCCGATGAAGTCGGCCTCGGCCCCGATCGGCAGCTGCATGACCAGCGGCACCGCGCCCAGGCGGTCCTTGATCATGTCGACGCAGCGCATGAACTCCGCGCCGGTCCGGTCCAGCTTGTTGACGAAGCAGATCCGCGGCACGCCGTACCGGTCCGCCTGGCGCCAGACGGTCTCCGACTGCGGCTCCACACCGGCGACACCGTCGAACACCGCGACCGCGCCGTCGAGCACGCGCAGCGACCGCTCCACCTCGACGGTGAAGTCGACGTGGCCCGGGGTGTCGATGATGTTGATGGTGTGGTCTTTCCAGGTGCAGGTCGTCGCGGCGGACGTGATCGTGATGCCGCGCTCCTGCTCCTGCTCCATCCAGTCCATGGTGGCGGCGCCCTCGTGGACCTCACCGATCTTGTAGGTGATACCGGTGTAGAAGAGGATCCGCTCGGTCGTCGTCGTCTTGCCGGCGTCGATGTGGGCCATGATCCCGATGTTGCGGACCTTGGCCAGGTCGGTGGTGATTTGTACGGCCACCTCGGTGGTCTACCTCTCGATTCTGTACTGCGTCAAAGGGGTGAGCGCTGGGGTCCGGATCGGACCCCGGATCACCAGCGGTAGTGGGCGAAAGCCTTGTTGGCTTCGGCCATCTTGTGCGTGTCCTCGCGGCGCTTCACCGACGCACCGAGACCGTTGGACGCGTCCAGGATCTCGTTCATCAGCCGCTCGGACATGGTCTTCTCGCGACGGGCGCGGGAGTACGTCGTCAGCCAGCGCAGCGCGAGCGTCGTCGACCGGCCCGGCTTGACCTCGATCGGCACCTGGTAGGTGGCACCACCGACGCGGCGGCTCTTCACCTCGATGCTCGGCTTCACGTTGTCCAGCGCACGCTTGAGCGTGATCACCGGGTCGGTGCCGGTCTTCGTCCGGGTGCCCTCGAGCGCGTCGTAGACGATCCGCTGGGCGATCTGCTTCTTGCCGTCGACCAGGATCTTGGAGATCAACTGGGTGACGAGCGGCGAACTGTAGACCGGGTCGATGATGACCGGGCGCTTCGGGGCGGGGCCCTTGCGCGGCATTAGCTCTTCTCCTTCTTCGCGCCGTAGAGGCTGCGGGCCTGCTTCCGGTTCTTCACACCCTGGGTGTCGAGCGAACCGCGGATGATCTTGTACCGGACACCCGGCAGGTCCTTCACACGACCGCCACGGACGAGCACGATCGAGTGCTCCTGCAGGTTGTGGCCGACGCCGGGGATGTAGGCGGTGACCTCGATGCCGCTGGTCAGGCGGACACGCGCAACCTTGCGAAGCGCCGAGTTCGGCTTCTTCGGCGTGGTCGTGTAGACGCGCGTGCACACACCACGACGCTGAGGGGATCCCTTCAGGGCCGGCGTCTTGTTCTTGGACACCTTGTCCTGGCGGCCCTTGCGGACCAGCTGCTGAATGGTGGGCACCGCGTAGGTCTCTTTCTGTCGTCCGGCTGGGTTGTAGCTTTACCTGACCCCCGCGGTCGGGTGTGTCGCGTGCGCACGAGCAGACCGAAGCCGTAATCTTCCAGACTGTCGGCAGGAGTCCCGTGCCACGCGGCCCGACCCGTTGGACGAGGGGCACGCATGACGGCCCAGGAAAGACCCCGGGCACGATCGTTAAGACTAGCGGGTGCTCCAAGCACGGTCAAAATGAGTAATCGACCGCTGTGGAGAGCATTCCGCCACTCCAGTGTACAAGGCCTACGGAGTGGCCCGTCCGGCCAGGAAATCGTTGGCGACGGCGGGGTCTCCCTCGACCGTGAGGGCGGTCGTCGGCAAGCGCTTCCACAGGCACAGGTCGAGGTCCGCCGCGGTACCCGAGAGGACCGCTTCACCGACCGCCTTGCCGCGCTCGACGTGTGGCCGATCCCCTTGTGGCACAGGCGTCAGCGTCCATTCGTGCCCGGTGTCGGTGGCCCGGACGCCGAGCTGCCGGGTGACGGCCGGCGCGAATCCGCGGGCCAGCATCCGCGGCAGGAACACCTCGAAGACCTCGTCCACTCCGTCGGCCGCGACCGCCGGAGGTACGACGGCCAGACCAGTGCCGGGCTCCTCCCCCGCCGCCGCGCCGGCCTGCAGCAGGTCCACCAGGTGGATAGCCGTCTCATGAAGGCGACGTCGCGTCCAGAATCCCGCCCGCTGATCCACCGGCGCGAAATTCCAGCACGGCTCGTCCGGATCGACGGCGCGGATCGCGGCCAGCAGCGCCGCGGTCGTACCGGCATACCAGTCGGCCCAGGAGATCGTCGTCCGCAGGACGTCCGGCTCCTTCTGCGCCGTCCCGCTGAGCAGGATCGAGGCCGCCCAGCGCTGTCCCGTCCCCAGGTGCAGGGCGAGGTCCGCGACGGTCCAGCCCGGGCAGGCCGGGACCTCGGCGGCGGGGTCGACCCGTTCGAGGGCGGCCGCGAAGTCCGCGGCCGCGCGCTCGAACTCGGTCAGGTGGTCGATCAGGTCAGGCACGGAACTCGACGTCCGTGATCAAGCCCTCGACGACGCGGTACAGGGCGAGCTGCGGGGTGGCCTCGCCGTCGTCGTACGTGACGACCTGCTCCACCACCCACTCGCCGAGCATCAGCTTCTGCACGACCTCGGTCTTGCAGCGGCCGGCGTCGAAGCGCGGGCGGTAGTACTCCCGCAGGAACCGGCGGCCCTTGAGCTCGGAGCCGTCGGCGAGCTGGATCCGGGCGGTCGGCGAGTACATCGCGAGGAACGCCTCGAGGTCGTGGGCGGCGTACGCGGAGTGTTCCCGGGCGACCACGCGGGCGGCCGGGGTGTCCGCGGTGACGGCCGCGACCGTCGCCACCCCCAGGTCGGCCAACGGGGTCTGCACCGCGACAGGCTCGGGCAGGGGAGCCGGTGCCGGCGCGGGCCCCGTCAGCGGCGGCTGGGTGGGCTGGGTGAGTGGTTGCGCGTTGGGCGTCTGCGGCTTGGCGGGGGCGGCAGGCGCGGGGGCTTCCTTCACCGCCACCGACGCCTTGGGAGCGGACGGCGTACGGCGGGTCGTGGTCTTCTTCTTGGCCGGAGGTGGGACGAGGAGCTTGCCGTCGTCGCCGGGCTCCTCGCCGAGGTGAGCGATCGCCCAGTCGAGAGCCTTGGTCACGGCGGCGCGTGATTCGTCGGTGTGGTCGAGCATGTCGAACCCGTGGTGCCCTTTCGGTACGTCGATGATGTCCAGCGCGGCGCCACCCGCGGAGACGAACTCCGCAACCGGACCGGCGAGCTCCTCACGCTCGAGTCCAGCTCTCGTCAGCAGCACCGGCAGGTCCTTGTGTTTGCCGATCACCTCGGCAGCGTTTACCAGATCGTCGACACCGGGCGGGGTGGCGAGCAGGGGGTACGTCAGGGCGACGAAGCGCAGCCAGTCGGGGCGGCTGTCCAGCCACTCCCCGGCCAGCAGGCCGGCGCCCGAGAAGAACCACAGGCCGACCCGATCGGGGTCGACGCGTGGATCGGAACGCAGTACGCCGACCGCAGCCTCCACCTCGTCCGCGGCCACGACCAGTCGGTCGAGGCCGTGAATCAGGCTGTGGTCGACCACTGCCGACACCAGGCCACGCCTGGCCGCGGCAGTCGCATAACCCTTGTAGACCGGCCACTCCCGAGGCAGTACTTCGAGATCGGCAGGTCCGGGTCCCCCGTGCACGAACAGAATCGCGCCGCCTCGGGCGGTACCGGGCGGGCGGTACAGGTCGATCTCCCCCAAGCGATCGACACGTACGTCAGAACCTTCCAGAACCCCCAAGACGAAAGGCCGCAAGTAGGCCGGCAGATCCGTCATGCACCAATCTTGGCGCATCCCGCCCACACTTTCAGCCGCCACCCCGAGTGTCTTCGCCGTACCGGCCCGTAAACGCCGCGAGGGCGGCACTTCCCGGGTGGGAAGTGCCGCCCTCGGCGGGGTGGCTCGGCTCAGTTCTGGTAGGAACCGAGGTCGAAGTCGTCGAGCGGGACCGACTGGCCGCTGGACGGGCCGAAGTCGTAGTCGTACGACTCGTAGCCGACCATCGAGTACATCGCGGCCTTCGCCTCCTCGGTGGGCTCCACCCGGATGTTGCGGTACCGGTCCATGCCCGTACCGGCCGGGATCAGCTTGCCGATGATGACGTTCTCCTTCAGACCGACCAGCGAGTCGGACTTGCCGTGGATCGCGGCCTCGGTGAGTACCCGGGTCGTCTCCTGGAAGGAGGCGGCCGACAGCCACGACTCGGTCGCCAGCGAGGCCTTGGTGATACCCATCAGCACCGGACGCCCGGAGGCCGGCGTACCGCCCTCGGCCACCACGCGGCGGTTCTCCGCCTCGAAGGTGACCCGGTCCGCGAGCTCGCCCGGCAGCAGCTGGGCGTCGCCCGACTCGATCACCGTGACCCGGCGCAGCATCTGCCGGACGATGATCTCGATGTGCTTGTCGTGGATGGCCACACCCTGCGACCGGTACACCTCCTGGACCTCGTCCACCAGGTGCTCCTGCGCCTTGCGGACACCCAGGATCCGCAGGACCTCCTGCGGGTCCGGCGTACCCTGCGTCAGCTGCTGGCCGACCTCGACGTGCTGGCCCTCCTCGATCAGCAGGCGCACCCGCTTGGAGACCGGGTAGGCGACCTCCTCGGACCCGTCGTCCGGCGTCAGCACCAGCTTCCGGGTCTTGTCGGTGTCCTCGATCGAGATCCGGCCGGAGGCCTCCGAGATCGGCGCCTTGCCCTTGGGCTGGCGGGCCTCGAAGAGCTCGACCACACGCGGCAGACCGTGGGTGATGTCATCACCCGCGACACCACCGGTGTGGAAGGTCCGCATGGTCAGCTGGGTACCCGGCTCACCGATGGACTGGGCCGCGATGATGCCGACCGCCTCGCCGATGTCGACCGGCTTGCCGGTGGCCAGCGAACGGCCGTAGCACTTCGCGCAGGTACCGGTCTTGGCGTCACAGGTGAGCACCGACCGGACCTTGACCTCCTCGATCCCGGCCGCGACCAGCTTCGCGATCGACACGTCGCCCAGGTCCGAACCGCCGGCGAGCACGACGTTGCCGTCCGCGCCCACCGCGTCGGTGGCCAGGGTCCGCGCGTACGCGCTGGTCTCCACGTTCTCGGCGTGCACGACCTTGCCGTCCGGGCCCTTCTCGCCGATCTTCTTCGGCAGGCCGCGCTCGGTCCCGCAGTCCTCCTCGCGGATGATGACGTCCTGCGACACGTCCACCAGACGCCGGGTCAGGTACCCCGAGTCGGCGGTCCGCAGCGCGGTGTCGGCCAGACCCTTCCGGGCACCGTGGGTGGCGATGAAGTACTCGACCACCGACAGGCCCTCACGGAAGTTGGACTTGATCGGCCGGGCGATGATCTCACCCTTCGGGTTGGCCACCAGGCCACGCATCCCGGAGATCTGCCGGATCTGCATCATGTTGCCTCGGGCACCGGAGTGCACCATCATCCAGATCGGGTTGTCCTTGGCGAAGTTCTCCTCCATCGCCTTGCCGACCTCGGCGTTGGCGCCGGTCCAGATCTCGATCAGCTCCTGGCGCCGCTCGGACGAGGTGATCAGACCCCGCTCGAACTGCTTCTGGACCTTCTCGGCCTGGGACTCGTACCGGGCCATGATCTCGGGCTTCGACGGCGGCGTGCTGAAGTCGTCGATCGACACCGTGACACCGGACCGGGTGGACCAGTAGTACCCGAGGTCCTTGAGCGCGTCCAGCGCGTGCGCCACCTCGACCTTGGTGTACCGCTCGGCCAGGTCGTTGACGATCCCGCCGAGCTGCTTCTTGCCCACCTCGGTGTCGACGAACGGGTAGTCCGCCGGCAGCGCCTCGTTGAACAGCGCCCGGCCCAGGGTGGTCTCCAGCGCGAAGCCGCCGTCCGGCAGCTCGACCGCGTCCGCCGGAGCGGCCGAACCGCTCAGCCGGACGTTGATCTTCGCCTGCAGCGACAGCTCGTTGCGGTCGAAGGCCATCGTCGCCTCGGCGACCGAGCTGAACGCCCGGCCCTCGCCCTTGGCGCCTTCCTTCAGCATGGTCAGGAAGTAGATGCCGATGATCATGTCCTGGGTCGGCATCGTGACCGGACGGCCGTCGGCCGGCTTCAGGATGTTGTTCGTCGACAGCATCAGGATCCGGGCCTCGGCCTGCGCCTCGGCCGACAGCGGCAGGTGCACCGCCATCTGGTCGCCGTCGAAGTCCGCGTTGAACGCGGAGCAGACGAGCGGGTGGATCTGGATCGCCTTGCCCTCGATCAGCTGCGGCTCGAACGCCTGGATGCCGAGCCGGTGCAGCGTAGGCGCACGGTTCAGCAGCACCGGGTGCTCGGTGATGACCTCTTCCAGCACGTCCCAGACCTGGGCGCGCTGGCGCTCCACCATCCGCTTCGCGGACTTGATGTTCTGCGCGTGGTTGAGGTCGACCAGCCGCTTCATCACGAACGGCTTGAACAGCTCCAGCGCCATCGCCTTCGGCAGACCGCACTGGTGCAGCTTGAGCTGCGGGCCGACGACGATCACCGAACGACCGGAGTAGTCGACGCGCTTACCGAGCAGGTTCTGCCGGAAGCGGCCCTGCTTGCCCTTGAGCATGTCGGACAGCGACTTCAGCGGGCGGTTGCCCGGGCCGGTGACCGGGCGGCCGCGGCGGCCGTTGTCGAACAGCGCGTCGACGGCCTCCTGCAGCATCCGCTTCTCGTTGTTGACGATGATCTCCGGCGCGCCCAGGTCGAGCAGTCGCTTGAGCCGGTTGTTCCGGTTGATCACCCGGCGGTACAGGTCGTTCAGGTCCGAGGTCGCGAACCGGCCACCGTCGAGCTGCACCATCGGGCGCAGGTCCGGCGGGATCACCGGGACGCAGTCCAGCACCATGCCCATCGGGCTGTTGTTGGTGGCCAGGAACGCGGTGACGACCTTGAGCCGCTTCAGGGCGCGGGTCTTGCGCTGGCCCTTGCCGGTCTTGATCGTCTCGCGCAGGTTGTCCGCCTCGGCCTTCAGGTCGAAGGTCTCCAGCCGGCGCTGGATCGCGGCGGCACCCATGGCGCCCTCGAAGTACTTGCCGAACCGCTCCTTCATGGCGCGGTAGAGGATCTCGTCGCCCTCCAGGTCCTGGACCTTCAGGTTCTTGAACCGGGTCCAGACCTCGTCGAGGCGGTCGATCTCGCGCTGCGCGCGGTCGCGCAGCTGCTTGACCTCACGCTCGGCGCCTTCCTTGATCTTGCGGCGGACGTCGGCCTTGGCGCCCTCGGCCTCGAGCTGCGCCAGGTCCTCCTCGAGCTTCTTCATTCGCTGCTCGATGTCGTTGTCACGACGGTTCTCGAGCTGCTTGCGCTCCACGTCCACGCGGCCCTCGAGCGAGGACAGGTCGCGGTGCCGCGCCTCCTCGTCGACGTCGGTGATCATGTACGCCGCGAAGTAGATGACCTTCTCCAGGTCCTTCGGGGCGAGGTCGAGCAGGTAGCCGAGCCGCGACGGGACACCCTTGAAGTACCAGATGTGGGTGACCGGCGCGGCCAGCTCGATGTGGCCCATCCGCTCGCGGCGCACCTTGGAACGGGTGACCTCGACGCCACACCGCTCGCAGATGATGCCCTTGAAGCGAACGCGCTTGTACTTGCCGCAGTAGCACTCCCAGTCCCGGGTGGGACCGAAGATCTTCTCGCAGAACAGACCGTCACGCTCGGGCTTGAGGGTCCGGTAGTTGATCGTCTCCGGCTTCTTGACCTCACCGTGCGACCACTGGCGGATCTCGTCCGCCGTGGCCAGGCCGATCCGAAGCTCGTCGAAGAAGTTCACGTCGAGCACGATGTGTTATCTCCTAAATACAAAGGGTCTGAGTGAGTCGGTTGTTGATGTCAAGCGGCAACCCGCTCAGACCTCCTCGACGCTGTTCGGCTCCCGCCGGGACAGGTCGATGCCCAGTTCCTCCGCCGCCCGGAAGACGTCCTCCTCGCTGTCGCGCATCTCGACCCGGCTTCCGTCGGACGAGAGCACCTCGACGTTGAGGCAGAGGGACTGCATTTCCTTGACCAGAACCTTGAACGACTCCGGGATACCCGGCTCCGGGATGTTCTCGCCCTTGACGATCGCCTCGTACACCTTGACCCGCCCGACGACGTCGTCGGACTTGATGGTCAGCAGCTCCTGCAGCGCGAAGGCGGCACCGTAGGCCTCCAGGGCCCACACCTCCATCTCGCCGAACCGCTGGCCACCGAACTGGGCCTTACCGCCCAGCGGCTGCTGGGTGATCATCGAGTACGGACCGGTCGACCGCGCGTGGATCTTGTCGTCGACCAGGTGGTGCAGCTTCAGCATGTACATGTAGCCGACACCGATCGGGTCCGGGAACGGCTCACCCGAACGGCCGTCGAACAGCCGGGCCTTGCCCTGGCCGTTGACCATCCGGACGCCGTCGCGGTTCGGCAGCGTCGAGCCGAGCAGGCCGGTGACCTCCTCCTCGGTGGCACCGTCGAAGACCGGGGTGGCGACGTTCGTCATCGGCTCGGCCGAACCGGCGCCGATCTTGATCAGCCGCTGCGCCCACTCCTCCTGGTTCTCCTCGTCGACCTCCCAGCCGCGGCTGGCGATCCACCCGAGGTGGGTCTCCAGCACCTGGCCGACGTTCATCCGGCCGGGCACGCCCAGCGGGTTCAGGATCACGTCGACGTGGGTGCCGTCCTCGAGGAACGGCATGTCCTCGACCGGCAGGATCTTCGAGATGACGCCCTTGTTGCCGTGCCGGCCGGCCAGCTTGTCGCCGACCGAGATCTTCCGCTTCTGGGCGACGTACACCCGGACCAGCTGGTTGACGCCCGGCGGCAGCTCGTCGCCGTTGTCCCGGTCGAAGACCCGGACGCCGATGACGGTGCCCTCCTCGCCGTGCGGCACCTTCAGCGAGGTGTCGCGGACCTCGCGCGCCTTCTCACCGAAGATCGCGCGCAGCAGCCGCTCCTCCGGGGTCAGCTCGGTCTCGCCCTTCGGGGTGACCTTGCCGACCAGGATGTCGCCGGTGGTGACCTCGGCGCCGATCCGGATGATGCCGCGCTCGTCCAGGTCGGACAGCATCTCGTCGGAGACGTTCGGGATGTCCCGGGTGATCTCCTCCGGGCCCAGCTTGGTGTCGCGGGCGTCGACCTCGTGCTCCTCGATGTGGATCGAGGTCAGCAGGTCCTGCTGCACGACGCGCTGGCTGAGGATGATCGCGTCCTCGTAGTTGTAGCCCTCCCACGTCATGAAGGCGACCAGCATGTTCCGGCCGAGGGCCATCTCGCCCTCGTCGGTGCACGGGCCGTCGGCCAGCGGCGTCCCGACCTCGACCCGCGCGCCGGCGTCGACCAGCGGGCGCTGGTTGATGCAGGTGCCCTGGTTCGAGCGGCGGAACTTCGCCATCCGGTAGGTCTGGTACGTGCCGTCGTCGGCGGCGACCTCGATCAGGTCGGCCGAGACCTCCTTGACCACACCGGCCTTGTCGGCCACGACCACGTCGCCGGCGTCCACCGCACCGCGGAACTCCATGCCGGTACCGACCAGCGGGGCGTCCGAGGTGATCAGCGGCACCGCCTGGCGCTGCATGTTCGAACCCATCAGCGCGCGGTTCGCGTCGTCGTGCTCGAGGAACGGGATCAGCGCGGTCGCCACCGACACCATCTGGCGCGGCGAGACGTCCATGTAGTCCACGTCCTCGACCGGCACCAGCTCGACCTCGCCGTGCCGGCGGCGGACCAGCACGCGCTCCTCGGCGAACCGGTTGCCCTCGGTCAGCGCGGCGTTCGCCTGCGCGATGACGAAGCGGTCCTCCTCGTCGGCGGTCAGGTAGTCGACCTGGTCGGTGACCTGGCCGTCGATGACCTTGCGGTACGGCGTCTCGACGAAGCCGAACGCGTTCACCCGGCCGTAGGACGCGAGCGAGCCGATCAGGCCGATGTTCGGGCCTTCCGGGGTCTCGATCGGGCACATCCGGCCGTAGTGCGACGGGTGCACGTCACGGACCTCGAAGCCGGCCCGCTCACGGCTCAGACCACCGGGGCCGAGCGCGTTCAGCCGGCGCTTGTGGGTGAGGCCCGCGACCGGGTTGGTCTGGTCCATGAACTGGGACAGCTGGGAGGTGCCGAAGAACTCCTTCAGCGCCGCCACCACCGGGCGGATGTTGATCAGGGTCTGCGGCGTGATCGCCTCGACGTCCTGGGTCGTCATCCGCTCCCGGACCACCCGCTCCATCCGGGCCAGGCCGGTGCGGAGCTGGTTCTGGATCAGCTCGCCGACGGTGCGCAGCCGGCGGTTGCCGAAGTGGTCGATGTCGTCCTCTTCGACCACGATCTCGCCGCGCGGGGCCGGCAGCTCGGTCTTGCCCTCGTGCAGCGCGACCAGGTACTTGATCGTGGCGACGATGTCGTCGACGGTCAGCACCGCCTGGTCGTGCGCCTCGTCGCGGCCGAGCTTCTTGTTGATCTTGTAGCGGCCGACCTTGGCCAGGTCGTAGCGCTTGCCGTTGAAGTAGTAGTTCTCCAGCAGCGCCTGCGCGGCCTCGCGGGTCGGCGGCTCACCCGGACGCAGCTTGCGGTAGATGTCCAGCAGCGCGTCGTCCTGCCCGGAGGTGTGGTCCTTCTCCAGGGTGAGGCGGATCGACTCGTAGTCGCCGAACTCCTCGAGGATCTGCGCGTCGGTCCAGCCGAGCGCCTTCAGCAGCACGGTGACGTTCTGCTTGCGCTTGCGGTCGAGGCGGACGCCGACCATGTCGCGCTTGTCCACCTCGAACTCCAGCCACGCGCCGCGCGACGGGATGATCTTGGCGGTGAAGATGTCCTTGTCGGAGGTCTTGTCCGGGGTGCGCTCGAAGTACACACCGGGCGACCGGACGAGCTGCGAGACGACGACCCGCTCGGTGCCGTTGATCACGAACGTGCCCTTGCGCGTCATCAGCGGGAAGTCGCCCATGAACACGGTCTGGCTCTTGATCTCGCCGGTCTCGTTGTTCATGAACTCGGCCGTGACGAACAGCGGCGCGGAGTACGTGACGTCGCGCTCCTTGCACTCGTCGACCGTGTTCTTCGGCGGCTCGAAGCGGTGGTCGCGGAACGACAGCGACATGGTGCCGCTGAAGTCCTCGATCGGGGAGATCTCCTCGAAAATCTCTTCCAGGCCGCTGGGGCCGGACAGGTCCGACCGCCCCTCGGCCTCGGCGGCGGCCACCCGGGCCTGCCACGTTTCGTTACCGACCAGCCAGTCGAAACTGTCCACCTGCAGCGCAAGCAGATCCGGAACCTGGAGCGGTTCGGAGATCTTCGCGAAGGAAATGCGGCGGGGGCCGGAGACGTTGGAAATGCTGTCGGACTGGGGGTTGCGCGAGGCGACCAAGGGGCGTCCTTCCACGGGCTCGCAAAAAATCACTTCGGTGCTGGGAGCGCACGCCAAGCCGCCCCAGTCAAGTCGGGACTCGAACGAGGGCGAGGGAAAAGGCAGCGCAAAGCAATAGGTTACCCGATCCAGGCAAGCCTGTCCAATGGGGTCCAACAGTTTGCCGTCGGACCACCCTCTCCGTCAAGGACCGACCCGGAGTCTCCAGCGGGCAGATCACCCACGAGACCTCCGGCGCCCCTCCGGTGCGGAGTCACCTAGAGGTTACAGTCCGGCGATCTCCTGGACCAGCCATCGGCCGTCGTTTCGGACCATCGTGAACCGGGTCCGGTTCAGGTCCACCCGGGGACTACCCTTCGTGATCGTGCTGGTGGTCGTCTGGTTGACGAAGATGATCAGCGTGACCCGGTCAGCGTCGCCGTCGCGGATCCCGACCTCGCGGACGTCGGCCTTCACCGTGGCCTTGGTCTTGGTGGCCAGCTCGCCGGCCACCTTGGCGGTCTCGTCGAACTTCGCGGCGAAGTCCGGGGTCATCGTCGCCCGCGCCGCGGCGAAGCTCTTGTCCAGGTCACGGTAGTCGTAGCTGAGCGCCGTCTCGGCCGCCTTCCGGCCGGCGGCGGCCGCCTGGTCCCGGGCGTCCTCGGCCTGCTTGCCGTGCCACGCCTTGACCCCGAGCACCGCGGCCACGGTCAGCGTCAGTACGACGACCAGCCCGAGCGCCGCGGTCAGCGCGGTCCCGAGACCGCGCCGCGGCTGCTCACTCTCCGTCGACGTTGCGGGCGCCGGAGCGGCCTCGGCGGGCTCCTCCGGGGCCGCGACTGTGGCCGGGGTCACATCGTTGTCAACGTGCTCGGCGGCGACCTGCGGGGCGGCTTCGGCCGTGTCCGGGGCCTCGACGGTGCTGGCCTCGGTCTCGACGGCGGTGCTGACCTCGGTCTCGACGGCCTCCGGGTTGTCCGGTCGCGGCGTACGGCGCTGGCCGGCGACGCGCGGGCGGTTGCGGGGGTTGTTGCGGGGGTTCGGCATCAGCCCACCACCTGCAGGTCGGCGGTCAGCCAGCGGTCCCGCTCGCGGACCAGGTCCAGCTTGATCCGGTACCGGCGCTCGGTGCCGGTCGCCGAGGCGGTGTTCGTGACGACGGCGTTCACGATCACCAGCACCTGGGCGGAGTCCTTGTCGTGCGAGACCACGCCGGCCTCTTTGACGTCGCCCTTCGAGGTCGCCTTGTTCGCCACCACGTCGGTCTTCACCGCCGCGATCCCGGCCTGGAACTCCTGCTTGAACTGCCCGGTGGACTCGTCCAGCACCCGCTGCGAGTCCGCGTCCCAGGTCTGGTAGTCGTACGTCGTGAAGTCCAGCGCCAGCTGCCGCGCCGCCTTCATCGCGCCGTCACGCTGCGAGTCGTCGGCGCGCTGCTTGCTCAGGGCGACCACCGACAGCGTCAGCCCGGCGAGTGCCACCACGAGCAGCACGCTGAGCGCCCAGGCCAGCACCAGCCGGCCGTTTTTCGCAATCACTTGCCGGTCACCGGTCCGAGGATGAGTGCTTTCCAGGAGTCACTGCCGAGCAGCTCCTGCTGTCCGCCCGTCGAGCCGAGCACCAGGTCCGGCATGCCGCCGGTCCCGCCCGCGGCGCCGGTGGCCGGGTCGTAGCCGACGCCGTAGCCGGTCCGGTTCAGGTTCCGCGAGGACGGGGCCGGCTTGTTCTGCGAGCCGCGGACGTTGACGCCGCTCGACGGGTTCGCCGTACAGCCGGCCTTGGTGTTCGCCGTGGTGTCCCGGACGTCCTGCGGAACCCGCTTGTCCGTGCCGCCGTACCCGGGCCGGCAGGCGGGCGGGTCGAAGCCGAGGACCAGGCCGAAGTGCGCGTCGTAGTGCCCGGTGCCGGGGTCCTTCGCCGGTACGACGTACCCGCCCATCGACACCGCCGGGTACACCACCAGCAGCTGCTCGACGGCGTCCAGCCGGACCGCGGTCAGTTCGTTCACCGTCAGCAGGTTACCGAGCAGCACCGCGACGTCCGCACTGTTGTCCTGGATCAGGCCGGTGACCTGGGTCGAGGCCAGCGAGCCCTGGTCGATCACAGTGCGCAGGTTCTTGTCCGAGCTGACCAGGGTGTCGGACAGCAGCGCGAGGTTCTTCGCCCAGGTCTTGATCGCGTCGCCGCTGGCGACCTGGGTGGCCAGCACGGTGTCGCCGTCGTTGATCAGCTTGATCGTCTGCAGCACGTTGGCGTCCGCGATGTCGATCAGCGTGCCGGAGCTGTCGATGATCCTCTGCAGGTCGCCGCCCTTGCCGCGGAGCGCCTCGCCGAGCTCGCGGACCGTGGTCCGCAGGCTGTTCTTGTCGACCGAGTTCACCAGCTGGTCGAGGTTCAGCAGCAGCTCGGTGGTGTCGATCGGGATCGCGGTGTCCTTGCGCTCGATCCGCGAGTTGTCCCGCAGGTACGGCGCCCCGTCGCGGCGCGGCTGCAGGTCGACGTACTGCTCGCCGATCGCGGACCGGTTCGCGACCACCGCGAGCAGGTCGTCGGGGATCTTGTACTTCTTCTCGATGTCGAGGTTCACCTGGACGCCGTCGGCGAGCAGCTCGAGCTCGCCGACCCGGCCGACCGGCTGGCCGCGGTACGTCACCTCGGCGCCGGAGAAGATCCCGCCGGACTCGGCGAAGCTGGCGCTGACGGTGTAGTCGTCGTCGACGAACAGCTCGTCGATCTGGGCGTACCGGGCGCCGACGAACGCGACGCCGACGACGGTGATCAGCAGGAACACCATCAACTGGATGCGGACCGCTCTGGTGATCATCCGACCGCCCCCGGCATCAGTGCCCGCGCGAGGTCGGGATCGAACCCGGACCGCCGCAGCTGCTGGGTGCAGACCGGCTGGCCGAGCAGCGTGATGCAGGTCGTCGCGGCCCCGGTCGGGACCGGCAGCGACGGCAGCAGGGTGCCCGCCGGAGTGGTCGGCAGGTGCACCGGAAGGCTGATCCGGTTGGTCGGCACCGAGGTCGGGCCGACCGTCGGCAGCTCGATCCCGAGGATGCCCTTGAGCGCCTTCTGGGTGTTCACGTCCAGGGTGATCCCGAGGTTGGTGAAGTCACCCTTCGCGGCCTTGGCGGCGTTGTCCGGGAACGGGTAGGTGAACAGCAGCTCCAGCGACTTCGGCAGGTTCTCCCCCGCCTCGACGAGCTTGGTCAGGATCGGGTACAGCGACTGCAGGTTGGCGACCAGGTCCTTCTGCGCCGAGGTGATCACCCGGGTCGCGGTGTTGCCGAGCGTGGCCAGCGCCTGCAGCGTCTTGACCAGCGCGGCGCGCTGCTTGTCCAGGGTCGCGATCGACTTCGGCAGCGAGTCGATCGCGGTCGCCAGCGTCGCCTTCTGCGCGTTCAGCTTCTTGGCCAGCGCGTCCACCGCCTTGATCGCGGTGACGATCTTGGCCTTGTTCTGGTCCAGGGTGCCGACGAACGTGTTCAGCTGGGTGAGCACGCTGCGGATCGCCGGCTCGTTGCCGGTCAGCGCCTTGTTCAGCTCCTGGGTGATGATCTGCAGCTGGGCCACGCCGCCGCCGTTCAGCAGCAGCGAGAGCGCGGACAGCACTTCCTCGACCTCGACGTTGCTGGTCGTCCGGGACAGCGGGATCACCTCGCCGCCCTCGAGCTTGCCGCGCGGCTGCTCGGACCGGCCCGGCCGGGACAGCGACACGAACTTCTCGCCGAGCAGGCTGGTCTGGCGGATCGTGGCGTGCGCGTTGTCCGGCAGCTCGAGGCTCTTCGGCAGCCGGATCCGGACCTTGGCGACGTACCCCTCCAGCCAGACCTTCTCGACCGTGCCGACCGTGACGTCGTCGACCTTCACGGTCGACTTCGGCACCAGGTCCAGGACGTCGGTGAACTCGACGGTCACCGTGTACGACGGCCCCTTGATCTTCGCGCCGCCGGGCAGCGGCAGCGAGTACACGCTGAAGTCGCATCCGGTCAGCAGCATCGCCAGCGCCGCGATGCCGGCGACGATCGACGTACGGCGTCTCATCGGACCAGCCCCCCGAGTGTCGGGTCGACGGGGTCGGGGCGGTTCAGCGGCGGCTTCGGGGCGGGCGCCCACGGCGTACCGGCCGGGCCGCCGCTGGCCGGCGCGCCACCAGTCAGCGAGGTGAGCAGCGGCAGCTTGGCCAGCGCGTCCAGGACTGGCTTCAACGTCGAGCACGTCGACTTCGACTGGCCGGCCTGCAGCAACAGCGAGCAGACGAACGTCGCCGGGTCGTCGAGCTGCGCCAGGTTCACCCGCTGGTCGAGCGTGCCGTACTGCGGGTTGTAGATCCGCGCCAGGTTGCCGAGGCCGAGCGGCGCGGTGTCGAGCACCTCGGCGATCGCGGCCTTCTCCTTGACCAGGATCTGCGAGAGCTCGGTGGCGCTGTGGATCGTGGTCTTCAGCAACGCCCGGTTGTCCTTCACGAACGTCGCCACCTCGCCGAGCGCGGTGGCCAGCAGCGACAGCGCCGCGCCCAGGTCCTTGCGCTCACCGGCGAGCGTGGTGGACGTCGCGGCGAAGTTCGCGTTGAACTGCCGCACCAGCTGGTCGTTCGCCGCCAGCGCCGACACGAACGTCTGCAGCTGCTTGATGGTGTTGAACAGCGCCGTCGAGTTCCCGGACAGGGTGCTGGTCAGCTTCGAGACGTCGGTGATGGTCTGGTTGAGCTTCTTGCCCTGGCCGTTCAGGTTCTTCGCCGAGACGTCGAGCAGCCGGGCCAGCGCGCCCTGGTCGTTCGCACCCTTCGGCCCGAGCGCCACCGACAGGTCGTTGAGGCTCTGGTAGATCTGGTCGAGCTCCAGCGGTACGGCGGTCCGCTCGAGCGGGATCTCCGCGCCGTCCGCCATCACCGCGCCCTTGGAGTACGCCGGGGTCAGCTGGACGTACCGGTCCGCGACGATCGACGGCGCCGCGATCACCGCCTTCGCGGCGGCCGGCACCTTGTGCTTCGCCTCCCACCAGAACTTCACCCGGACCGCCCGGCCGGCCGGCGTCACGCTCTCCACCTCGCCGACCTTGATGCCGAGGATCCGCACGTCGGACCCCGGGTACACCGAGACCGCGCGCGGGAAGTACGCCGTCGCCGACACCCGGTCGGGCTGCGGCCAGAGCGTCACGGCGGCGACCGCGAGGATCACCACGACGACCGCCAGCGCGATCAGCCGGGACACCGCGTTCACCCGCATCAGCCGCCACCTCCCAGGATCGGCGGCAGCCCGGAGGGCAGCACCTTCGGCAGCGGGATCTCCGGCACCGGCACCAGGTTCTGCACGTAGGTGTCGAACCAGGGCCCGGTGCCCAGCGTGTTCGTGAAGACCCGGACGAACGGCGCCAGGCCCTTGATACTCGCGTCCAGGTCGTTCTGGTTCTTGAGCAGCACGGCGAGCACGGCGTTGACCTTCTGCAGGGTCGGCGCGAGGTCCTTGCGGTTCTCCCGGACGAGTGCGGTGATCTGCGCGGACAGCTTCTGCGTCGACACCAGCAGCTGGTGGATCAGCGCCCGCCGGGCCTGCACGGCCTGGAAGACCTGGTTGCCGTCCTTCATCAGCTTGATCAGCTGCTGGTTGCGGTCGGCAAGGACCTTGGTGACCACGTTGGAGTGTTGCAGCAGCAGCTTGAGCTGCTCGTCGCGCTTCGCCACGTTCCGCGAGAGCCGCGACAGGCCGGTGAGCGAGGCCTGCACCTCTTCCGGCGTGTTCTTGAAGGTCGCGGACAACGTGTCGAGGGCCTTGGCGAGCTGCGCGGTGTCGATCCGCTCGGTGGTGTTCGCAAGGTCGGTGAACGCGTCCACCACGTCGTACGCCGAGATCGTCCGGGCCAGCGGGATCTCGGCGCCGGGCTTCAGCTCGCCCGGACCGGCCGGGTTCAGCTTCAGGTACTTCTGGCCGAGCAGCGTCTTGATCTTCATCTCCGCGCCGGTCTGCTCACCGAGCTTGACGCCCTTGTCGACCACGAAGTCGACCCGGACGTGGGTGCCCTCGAGCTCGACCGCGCGGACCTTGCCGACCCGGACGCCGGCGACCCGGATCTCGTCGTTCGGCTTCAGGCCGCCGGCCTCGGAGAACTGCGCGGAGTACTTCGTCCCGCCGCCGATCAGCGGCAGGTCCTGCGCCCGGAACGCGGCCAGCATGATCAGGCCGATGACCGTCAGCCCGACCACGCCGATCGTCACCTGGTTCTGCTCGCGGAAAGGCTTCACTTCGCGCACCTCGCCGAGTTGTTGTCGTAGGCCACCGGGATCCGGGTGCCGGTCGGCAGGGTGACGTTGCCGTCGAAGTTGCACAGGTAGAAGTTGAACCAGGATCCGTACGACGCCGTGCGGGTCATCGTGTTCAGCTTCTCCGGCATGGTCTGCAGGGTCTTCACCCAGATCGCCTGGGTGTCGTCGAGCGTGCTCGCCACGGTCCGCAGCCGGTCCAGGTCGGCCTTGAGCGGCACCCGGGTCTGCTGCAGCAGACCGGCCGTCTTGGTGTTCAGCGAGTTGATCGACGTCAGCGAGTTGAGGATCGGCGTGATGTCCTGACTCAGGCCGGTGATGAACTGCTGCAGGTTGACCAGCAGCTGGGAGAAGTTCTGCTGCCGCTGCGAGACGATCTGCAGCGTCGAGGTCAGGTTCGTGATCAGGTCGCCGATCACCTGGTCGGCGTCGGCCAGTGTGGTGGTCAGCGACGCGGTCCTGGCCAGCAGCGACTCGATCGTGCCGCCCTCGCCCTGCAGCACCTTGATCACCTCGAACGCGAACTGGTTCACGTCCGCCGGGGTGAGCGCGGTGAACAGCGGCTTGAACCCGTTGAACAGCACCGACAGGTCGAGCGCCGGTGTCGTCCGCTCCTTCGGGATGATGCCGTTCTTCTTCAGCCGCTCGCCGCCGCCGATGCCGTCGGTGAGCGCGACGTACCGGTTGCCGACCAGGTTGCGGTACCGCAGCGTCGCGTGTGTCGAGGTGTCGACCACCTGGTCGGAGTCGACGCTGAACGTCACCATCGCCAGGGTGTCCTGGTACAGCTCGATCTTGTCGACCTGGCCGACCTTGACGCCGGCGATCCGGATGTCGTCGCCCTGGTTCAGCCCGACCGCGTCGGTGAAGACCGCGCGGTACTTCGTCGTCGGGTTGAAGCTGATGTTGCCGATCGTCACCGCGAGCAGCGCGGTCGCGACCGTGGTCACCAGCACGAAGATCCCGAGCCGGACCGTGTCGAACGTGGTCTTGCGGTCGAAGAAGCTCATTTCAGGTTCACCTGCCCGCCGCGGAGCAAGGGACCGACCAGCAGCGTCGTCAGGTCCGGTACGTCGTTCGCGGACACGCCCAGCTCCGGCCCGACGACGGAGTTGACCACCCGCTGCTCGGCCGGCGTGCCGACCCCCTGGGTGTCCATCGCGAACCCGGGCATCGCCCGGTTCAGCTGCAGGTCGACGGGGAACCGCTGGTTCTTGTGGTGGTCGCCGATCACGCCGTCCTCACCGGTGACATAGGGCGCCGGGTTCTGCTGGCTGTACGGGCCCGGGTGGGCGCCCGGGTGGTTGTAGTTCCGGCCGACACAGGTTGGGCCGCGCTTGTCGGCGTACACGGGCTTCTCGTTCGGCTGGTACGGCGTCGGCTGGTTGGTGATCAGCTCGAGGTTGATGTTCAGCCGGCCGTCGCGGAACGTGTCGTTCAGGATCGGGGCGGTCTCGGTCATCACCTGGAGGAAGCACGGCACCTCCGGTGAGTACCGCTCCAGCAGGTCCAGCACCGGGCGGCTGACCTGCCCGAGCCGGATCACCCGGTCCTCGTTGGCCTTGAGGAACGTGTCGCCGGTCGTGGACAGCCGCTGGACGTCGACGAAGAACGCCTGCAGCTGCTTCTCCTTCTCGACCACCGTGTTGCCGGTGATGGTCAGGTTGCGCAGGGCGCGGACCAGGTCCGGTGTCGCGTCGCCGTACAGGTCCGCGGTCTGGGTGAGCTTGACCAGCGAAGCCATCAGCTTCGGGACGTGCGGGTTCAGCTTCTTCAGGTACGCGTCGAGCTGGGTGAGCGTGCCGGCGATCTGGGTGCCGCGGCCCTCGAGCGCGGTGGCCAGGGTGTTCAGCGTGGCGTTCAGGTCGGCGGGGTCGACGGCCTGGAGCAGCGGCAGCGCGTCGTTCAGCACCTTCTCGATCTCGATGCCGACCGCGGTCTTGTCCCGGCTGATCACGTCACCGGCCTTGATGTGCCGGCCTTCCGGTCCCTTCGGCGGGACCAGCGCGACGTACTTCTCGCCGAACAGCGTCTTCGGCAGGATCCGGGCGCTGACCGCGCTGGAGATCTGGTCGACCTGGTCCGGCTTGAGCGCGAGCCGGACCGTCGCCTCGTCGCCGTCGGTGGAGACCCCGCGGACCTCGCCGACGATGATGCCGCGCAGCTTCACGTCGGCGTGCTCGTTGAGCTGCAGGCCGATGTGGCTGGTCTTGAGCTCGACGTCCACGGTCTCGGTGAAGACCTTCGCGTAGAACGCGTACGTCAGCCAGAGCAGGAAGACCAGTACGCCGATGAACGCGACGCCGAGCACCTTGTGCGAGATCAATCTGGTCATGGAGTCACCCCGCCAGCCTCACGGTGGTCGTGGTACCCCAGATGGCCATCGACAGCAGCAGGTCGACGACGTTGATCACGACGATCGAGGTCCGGACGGCGCGACCGACCGCGACGCCCACGCCGGCGGGGCCGCCGGTCGCGTGGTAGCCGTGGTAGCAGTGCACGAGGATCACCAGGACCGCGAACACCAGCACCTTGCCGAACGACCAGAGCACGTCCCCGGGTGGCAGGAAGAGATGGAAGTAGTGGTCGTATGTGCCCGTACTCTGCCCGTAGAACGTGGTCACAGTGAGCCGGGTCGCGAAGTACGACGCCAGCAGGCCGACGACGTACAACGGGATCACCGCGATCAAGCCGGCGATGATCCGGGTGGTGACCAGGAACGGCAGCGAGGGGATCGCCATCACCTCGAGGGCGTCGATCTCCTCGCTGATCCGCATCGCGCCGAGCTGCGCGGTGAATCCGCAGCCGACGGTCGCGGCGAGCGCGATGCCGGCGATCAGCGGGCCGATCTCCCGGGTGTTGATGTACGCCGACACGAAACCGGCGAAGGCCGACGTGCCGATCTGGTTGAGCGCCGAGTAGCCCTGCAGGCCGACCTCGGTCCCGGTGAAGAAGGCCAGGAACGTGATCACGCCGACGGTGCCGCCGATCACCGCGAGCGCGCCGCTGCCGAGCGTGACCTCGGCGAGCAGCCGGAAGATCTCCTTGCGGTACCGGGTGACGGACTTGCCGGACCAGGCCAGCGCCTTGATGTAGAACGCGAGCTGCTCGCCGAGCCGGTCGAGCGAACTCAGCGGCTTCTTCACCAGGGTGTCCATCAGGGCCGACACGTCAGGCCCCCTTCGGCGGGACGAGCTGGAAGTAGATCGCGGTCATCGAGAAGTTCGCGACGAACAGCAGCATGAACGTGATCACCACGGACTGGTTCACCGCGTCGCCGACGCCCTTCGGGCCGCCGCCCGCGTTGCAGCCCTTGTACGCCGCGACGACCGCGGCGATGAACCCGAAGACGAGGGCCTTCGCCTGTCCCTGCCAGAGGTCGGGCAGGTGTGCGAGCGCGGTGAAACTCGCGATGTAACTGCCCGGGGTGCCGTCCTGCAGGACGACGTTGAAGACGTAGCCGCCCATCACGCCGACCACGCTGACGAACCCGTTCAGGAAGAACGCGACCAGCATCGTCGCGAGCACCCGCGGTACGACGAGCCGCTGGATCGGGTCGATGCCCAGCACCATCATCGCGTCCAGCTCCTCGCGGATCTTCCGCGAGCCGAGGTCCGCGCAGATCGCCGACCCGCCGGCGCCCGCGATCAGCAGCGCGGTCGCGATCGGCGATGCCTCCCGGACGACGGCCAGCACCGCGGCCGAACCGGTGAACGCCTGCGCGCCGAACTGCTTGATCAGGCCGCCGACCTGGAGCGCGATCACCGCGCCGAACGGGATCGCGACCAGCGCGGTCGGGATGATCGTCACGCTCGCCACGAACCAGGCCTGCTGGAGGAACTCCTTGACCTGGAACGGCCGCCGGAACGTCGCCCGCCCGGTGTCCAGGGCGAACGCGAACAACGAACCGGCGTGCTTCAGCGGGGCGGTCGCAGAAACGGTCACCGCGCCCCCACGGCCTTGGACTCGAACGAACCCGGTGGCGGGACGATGCCGTGCTCACGGCACCACTCGCCCGGTGGGCGCTGGTTCGGGCGGAGCATGCCGCTGCTGGGTAGCTGCTGCAGCGGGATCGGCGGCAGCGGCGGCAGCTCCTGGCCGCTCTCCCGGGCCAGCTCGTCGGCGTCCTTCTCCTCGGACATGCCGATCGGGCCGATCATCTGCGCGTTCAGGAACTGCCGGATCACCGGCTCCTCGCTGGACAGCAGCATCTCCCGCGGCCCGAACATCGCCAGGTGCCGGTGGTACAGCATGCCGATGTTGTCCGGCACGGTCCGGGCGGTGTTGATGTCGTGGGTGACGATCAGGAACGTCGCGCCGAACGCCTCGTTCAGGTCGATCATGACCTGATTCAGGAACGACGTACGGACCGGGTCCAGGCCGGAGTCCGGCTCGTCGACGAGCAGAATCTCGGGGTCCAGCACCAGCGCCCGGGCGAGGCCGGCTCTTTTGCGCATACCACCGGAGATCTCGCCGGGCAGCTTCCGCTCGGCGCCCACCAGGCCGACCATCTCCATCTTCTCCATCACGATGGAGCGGATCTCGGACTCGGACTTCTTGGTGTGCTCGCGGAGTGGGAAGGCGACGTTGTCGTAGAGGTTCATCGAGCCGAACATGGCGCCGTCCTGGAACAGCACCCCGAACAGCCGCCGGACGTCGTACAGCTCGCGCTCGCTGCAGGTGGCGATGTCGGTGCCCTCGATCCAGACGTGGCCCCGGTCGGGCTTGATCAGCCCGATCAGCGTCTTCAGGAACACGGACTTGCCGGTGCCGGACGGGCCGAGCATCACGCAGATCTCACCGGCCGGGAGCGTCAGGGAGACGTCACCCCAGATGAGCTGGCTGCCGAAGGACTTGGTGAGACCTTCGACGCGGACCTCTACGCCCACCGGTCCTCCTCACGGGATGTCTGCTGGTCCCCGACCGACGACGTTCTGCCGTCCCAACGACGGGGCAGTGGCCTAGGTTACGCACGAGTACGGTTTTGCGTAACCCCCAGATGTCAAGCGACGGTGACCGGTAGGTCACGCTCCGATCACGCCCGTCACCCTGTGCGGCCGGCATGCGGCTGCACGTGATCCTAGCGGCTCTGCGCGTGAGATCTGTGCACGGACAGGCTCGAACGTTAGCTTCGAAGCAGGATCCCGTGCCGAGGAGGGGACGACGGATGAGCATCGAACGACGGACATTCCTGAAGGGCAGCGCGGCGGTCGCGGGCAGCGTGTTCGCGGCCGGGCCGTTCCAGGGATTCGTGGCCCAGCAGGCCGCGGCGCACCGGGCCCCGGTGCTGGGGCCGGTCCCGGACCTGCGCGACGGCAAGGTCCGGCTGCACCTTCCGGACGGCTTCGCGTACCGGTCCTTCCACGACACGGAGTTCCCGGTCGTGCTGGACGACGGCACCAGGCTCCCCGGCCGGCACGACGGTATGGGCGCGTTCCAGCGCAGCAACGGGAACGTCGTCCTCGTCCGCAACCACGAGCTCAACAACCCCGGTACGCCGTTCGGGCCGGGGACGCCGTACGACGCCAACGCCCAGGGCGGTACGACGACGATCGAGGTCACGCGGTACGGCGAGGTGGTCCGGGCGCACACCAGCCTGAACGGAACGATGATGAACTGCAGCGGCGGGATCATGCCGTGGGGCAGCTGGATCACCTGCGAGGAAACGGTGAACGGGCCGGACGTGGGTCCCGACTTCACGGGTGTGTCCAACGTTCCGCTGACCAAGCCGCACGGTTTCGTCTTCGAGGTCCCGGCCCGCGGGCAGTCCGACCGCGAGCCGATCACGCACGCCGGACGGTTCGCGCACGAGGCCGTCGCGTTCGACCCGAAGGACGGCATCCTCTACCTGACCGAGGACAACTTCGCGTTCCCGTCCGGGTTCTTCCGCTATCTCCCGCCGCGCAACCCGCTCGCGACCGGGCGGCTGCTGGACGGCGGGCGCCTGCAGATGCTGGCCGTGACGGGCCGTCCGAACCTGGACCTCGCCGCCGAACAGCCGCACCGGGCGACGTACGACGTCACGTGGGTGGACATCGAGGACCCGGCGCCGACGTTCCCGTACACGCCGGGCCAGACCGCACCGACGACGAACGACCAGGCGCTCGTGTACGTCGGCGACCAGGGCCGCGCCCAGGGAGCGGCGTACTTCTCCCGGCTGGAAGGACAGGTGTACGACGACAACGTCGTGTACTTCTGCTCCACGCAGGGTGGCGGCGCGGCCGAGACCGGACCGGACTCGGTCGGTGGCTACGGCAACGGATTCGGTCAGGTGTGGGCGTATCACACGCGGGCCGAGAAGCTGCAGCTGATCTACCAGTCACCGAACCGGGCCACGCTGGACTTCCCGGACAACGTGACGACGAGTAAGCGCGGGACGCTGGTGCTCTGCGAGGACAACACCCAGGACAACTACCTGCGCGGGCTCTCGCGCAGCGGTCACCTGTGGGACATCGCGCTGAACCGGCTGACCAGTAGCACCGGCGCGGACCGCTCGGGCGACGAGTTCGCCGGCTCGACGTTCAGTCCGGACGGTCACACGCTGTACGTGAACATCCAGGCGAGCCGGGGCATGTCCTTCGCCATCTGGGGACCGTGGCACCGGATCGGGGTCTGACCGCGGCCGAGCTGGTCAGCGACCTGACCGAGCTGGAGGTGCTCGCCGTTGTCGCGGCGGTCGCGCTGGCGGTGCTGCTCGTGCTGCGCCGCTGGTACGACGCGGTGTTCCTCGTCGTCGCGGTCGGGGTTGTGTGGGCGGTGAACCCGTTGCTCAAGCAGCTGATCGCCCGGCCTCGGCCCGTCGGCGCGCCGGCGGACGTCTCGGAGTACAGCTTTCCGAGCGGTCATGCGGCGAACACGGCGGCTCTGGCCGGCGCTCTGGTGCTGATCGTCGGCCATCGGCTGTTGTCTGTGCTGCTCGGACTGGTGGTGCTGCTGCTGGTCGGGTGGTCCCAGTTGACGTTGGAACGGCACTACCTGACCGACCTGCTCGCCGGTTGGTTCTGGGCGCTGCTCTGGGTCGGAGTGGTCCGATACGTGACGAAGGGCGGCCCCAAGTAGGGACCGCCCTTCGACTACTGCTGTTTCGCGCGGCTCACGCCGCACAGGTCACTTCAGGGTGACGGTGGCGCCGGCGCCCTCGAGGGCCTCCTTGGCCTTCTCCGCGGCAGCCTTGTCGACCTTCTCCAGGACCGGCTTCGGGGCCGACTCGACGAGGTCCTTGGCCTCCTTCAGGCCGAGGCTCGTGAGACCGCGCACCTCCTTGATGACCTGGATCTTCTTGTCGCCGGCGCTCTCGAGAACGACGTCGAACTCGTCCTGCTCCGCGGCCTCCTCGGCAGCGGCGCCGGTGCCACCCGCGGCCGGGGCAGCGGCAACGGCGACCGGGGCGGCGGCGGTGACGCCGAACTCCTCCTCGAACGCCTTAACGAACTCCGACAGCTCCAGCAGGGTCAGTTCCTTGAACTGGCCGAGGAGCTCTTCGGTGCTGAGCTTCGCCATTTTGGCGGTCCTTCCTAACGGTGTTGCTGATGATCACTGATGGGGTGTTGCGGTGAGCTGCCTCAGCTGTCGGCTGAAGCGGTCTCCTCGGTGCTCGCCTCGGCAGGTGCCTCGACCGTGTCCTGAACGTCTGCCGCGGGGGCAGCCGCCTCGGCCGGCAGCTTGTCCTGCAGCGCCGCGAACAGGCGTGCCGCCTGCGACAGCGGAGCAGCGAACAGCGACACCGCGTTCTGCGGGGCCGCCTTCATCGCACCTGCGAGCTTCGCGAGGAGGACCTCACGCGACTCCAGGTCAGCGAGCTTGCTGATCTCGTCAGAGCCGAGTGCCTTACCGTCCAGCACTCCACCCTTGATGACGAGCAGGGGGTTCGCCTTGGCGAAGTCACGCAGACCCTTGGCCGCAACCACCGGGTCGCCCTTGATGAAGGCGATTGCCGAGGGGCCCTCGAGCAGGTCGTCGAACGACTCGACGCCGGCGTCCTTGGCCGCGATCTTGGTCAGCGTGTTCTTCACCACGGCGTAGTTCACGTCGTCACCGAGCGCAGTGCGAAGTTGCTTCAGCTGCGCGACGGTGAGACCGCGGTACTCGGTCAGCACGGCGCCGTTGGAGCTACGGAACTCGTCCGTCAGCTCCGCGACAGCGGCTGCCTTGTCCGGCCTCGCCATGGGGGTCTCCTTCTATCGGCTTCCACGCCTCGGACCCCTGACAAAAAGAATCGCCCCTGCGCAGGCGCAAGGGCGTGAAACGTACTGTGTCACCATCCAAGTCACCTGCGCGGGCCGCCCACCTGAGTGGGACCTTCAGCTACCACACTTTCACATGCAGCAGCAACCAGCGGTCTTCGGCAGGTACCAGTGTGCCTGGTGTACCTGCGTTTGACCAAATCGGCTCAGACCCGCGACGCGTTCCAGGCGTCGATCAGGACCCGGCTCGGGGCGCCGTACCCGATCTCCGCCCACGGCCGGACCCCGGCCATCCAGTACTCCGTGACGCTGCCCGCGTCGAGTACGAGCGGGTCCGCGGCGGCGACGCTCTTCCCGGCGGCGGCGCGGCAGGTCGCGCACACTTCGACGCGCTGCGGCACCGAGGCCGGCGGCCGCTCCGCGCCGAGTGCGATGGCCGGCACCGGCCCGACGGCCACTCCGTGGAACGGATTCGCGAAGCAGTCCAGGGTCTCGGTCAGCTCGCGATCCGCCTCGGCCGCGTCCACGGCCCGGCCTCCGCGGGCGACCAGGACCAATCCGGCGACGACGTCGGCCTGGGCGGCCAGGTCGTCGCGGCCCTCGGTGGTGTCGGCGATCCGGCCCGCCACCGCGTAGCAGTCGAGCGCCAGCGCCCAAGCCAGTCCGTCGACGTGGTCGGTCGACGCGCCCATCCGCTCGCCGAGCGCGAGCACCTCGTCCCGCAGCAGCTCGGCCCGCTCGGTGATCCGGACCTTGTTGATCCGGACGAGTACGTCGTTCGGCGGCCGGTAGACGCCGCGGCTACGACCGTGCCGGCGCTCCGCGGGGCGCGCCTCGATGTCGGCGATCGCGGGACCGGCCCGGCGCCGGCGGTACGACCACACCGCCAGGGCCGCGAACGAGACCACCAGGAGAACCGTGCCGAAGGCCACGACCGCGCCACTGAGCGCGACGAATCCGGCGAACAGCGCGAGACCGGCGCCCGCGGCCGCCGCCAGCCACAGCTCCCCCGGCGGGCCGCCACCATCGTCGTACGCCGTACGTTCGCCGCGCAGCGGGGTGCGCTCGAGCTGGTCGAGCGCCTTGGTCAGCGCTGCGGCGACCGGCGAGTTCAGCGTGTCCGGGATCGACGGTGCGGACTCGTCGAGCGTCGAGGCGACCTTGGTGAGGCCGTACTGGTCGACGATCAGGAACCTGCTCGGCACCTCGGACCGCGCCGCGATGTATTCGACGGTGTCGCCCAGCCATTCGCCGTCCCGCGGCCAGACCACGATCCGGGTCGGCCGGCTCATCCCGGCGACCCGCTTCTCGAGGTCCGCGGCCGCGTCCTCGGTCAGCAGGTTCCCGGCGCGTTCGTCGACGTACACCAGGTCGTCGCGCAGCGCGGTCGCGGCCTCGTCGTACGCCTCCGCGTCGGGCCGGTCGTCGAGGAAGGCGGACACTGCGATCGTCGCTCCGGCGTAGGCGCCGGCGGCGAGCAGCGCGGCGCCTCCCCAGACCGTCACGCGGCGCAGGACCCGGGCCCACAGCGGATCCGTGGTCATGAGGTGCTCTGCTCGTACCGGAAGATCGCGGTCGGGAGATCCTCCACCAGCGCGCCGTAGCCGGTCACGGCCCAGACGTCGTCACCGAGGAAGTACGGCTTGCCGTTGTCGCCGGTTACCGCGTCGAGCTTCTTGGTCCCCTTGCGGACGTCGGCCGCACAGCGCCGGCAGGCCGGCACGGACACCTGTCCGCTGTCGAGCCGGAAACCGACGTCATTGACCGCCTCGTCATGGAGCGGGTTGAAGAAGCACAGCCGGTACCGGGTCTGTGAGCGTCCGGTCGCGATCCGCAGGTCGTCGAGGCCGGAGCGGGACAGGGCGAGCGCACCGACGACGTCGGTCAGCCGCTCGGAGTCCAGGAAACGTTCCGCCGCGGACCGCGCGAGACCGGCTCGCTCGTAGAGGTCACGGTCCACCGCTCCGGGATCCGCCGCGCTGAGGTCGGCCGCGAGCTGATTCAGCAGGTGGGTCGCCCGCGCGCGCACCTCGTCGAGTGAGAACACGGTTGCCGGACCGGACGACAGCCGGTCGGCGAGGCGCACGAAGCTCTTCGGCAGCGCCTTGTGCAGGATGAAGGCCGAGAGTGCGAAGGCGATCGCGGCCATGGTGAGCGACGCGGCCACGGACTCCACGGCAGCAGAACCTATCGCAAGGTCATCGCGCGTTACTGCCCGTACTCCACCCGTACCTCAGGCCGGTCCTTCAGTGGGTCGGCGGTGTGCCGGGATCCAGCGGTGCATGGCGGTGGCTGCGGCCCAGCCGGTCCCGGCCATGATGACGATCGCGGGTCCCAGTCCCAAGACAGCCGTGGCGCCAGCGAGTAGTAGTGGTCCGGCACCATTGCCCGTGTCCGCGAACAGCCGGAACGCACCTAGGAACTGCGCTCGCCCGACAGGTGGTGAGGCGTCCGCGCCGAGCGTCATGATCACCCCGGCGCCCAGACCGTTCCCGATGCCCATCAGCAACGCGACCGCGGTCAGGGTGGCGGTGGTGTGCGTCAACGGCAGCAGCAGATGCGCCAGTCCCAGCACTGCCATCGACGGTACCGCGACCCACTTCCGGCCGAGCCTGTCCATGACTGAGCCGGCTGGATAGAACAGCAGCATGTCCACGGCACCGGACAGTCCGAAGATCACACTGGTCGTCTGCGGGTCCAGCCCGATGTGCTGCGCCCACAGGGGGATCACGACCTGCCGGGACGCGCGCACTGCTCCTACTAGTAGTGCTCCGACGCCCAGTGTCCGCAGTACCGGGAGGTGGTCGCGGATGACGCCCCAGGTCGACTGCGCGGCTACGGCGCCCTTCGCACGGGTGTGGGTGACGTCCGGCAGGCTCAGTAGGAGGGCGCAAGCCAGTACTGCGGCCACCAGGTGCACCCAGTACGCGCCGTCCGTACCGAGGAACTTCATCACGCCCGCGCCGAGGAACGGGCCGATGAAGGAGCCGATGCGCTGTACGCCGCCCAGCGTGGACAGCGCACGCGCTCTGAGCTCGATCGGAACCGCTTCACTCAGGTAGGCCTGCCGAGCGAGGCCCCACACCGCACCGGCGACGCCAGTGCAGCCGATGGCGATCGCCAGGCCCCAGACCGTTGGAACCACCAAGCAGGCCACCAGTGCCAGCGAGACAAGACCGGTGGCGGCCAGCATGGCGCTGCGCTCACCGATGCGGTGCGTCAGCGCGCCGGCCGGGATGTCACCGATGACCTGTCCCAGGCCGGCCGCGGCGACGACCAGTCCGGCCACAGCCACCGACGCACCGAGGTGTGTCGCCGACAGCGCGACCACCGGCGCGATGGCGCCCTGCCCGATGCCGTAGAGCAGAGCGGGCAGATAGACAGCTGGCGCGATCTTCCAGAGACCCCGCATCACCGGCCGCCGGCCAGCGCCGTACTGCGGTCCCGTGCGGCCGGGGTGGCGCCCAGCAACTCCGACACCGACCAGGCACCCGCGGCGACCCTCATCCCGGACTCCTCCATCCGCTCCACCGGCATCCGCATCTCGGGGCCGGACACACTCAGACAGCCGGCCACCTGACCGGAGTAGCCGAACACCGGCGCCGCCACGCTGCAGATCCCCGGCGTCCGCTCGACCCGCGACATCGAGTACCCGCGCCGGCGGATCTCGGCGAACTGCTCAGCGAGCACCTCCGGATCGGTGATGGTTGCCGGCTGCACCTGCTCCAGCGGGCCCTTCAGCACCTCCTGCTGCCGCTCGAACGGCAGGAACGCCAGCAACGCCTTCCCGGGCGCACCGAGCGGCAAGGCGACCGGCATCCCGAACTCCGTGTAGGTACGGCGCAACTGGTGGAAGCTCTCCACCTGCTCCAGCACGACGCGCTGCCCCGACGGCAGCAGCTCGTGCACGGCCGCGGTCTCGCCCGTGTCGTCGCGCAGCGCCCGCAGCACCGGCAAGGCGGCATCGCGCAGCCCGGTCGGGATCCCACCGCTGTGCGCCAGCTGCACGACCAGCGGCCCGATCGCGTACCGCCGCTGGCTCGTCTGCCGCACCAGCCCGTTCTCCTGCATGGCCAGCAACAGCCGGTGCACGGTGCTCGTCGACAGCCCGGTGGCCCGCGCCAGCTCACTGATCCCCAGCTCCGGCGTCTGCGCGTCGAAACACCGAAGGATCGCCACCGCCCGGTCGATCGACTGCACCGATCCGCGGTTTTCCTGCATACCGGAACTCTATCCCGCGATACGGGACGTTGGGTAGGCAGTCCAAAGCCCGGACCACCAGGGCCCGGGCTTCGGAGGGAATCAGCTGAGGACGGCGAGGGCGTCGATCTCGACCAGCATGTCCGGGAGCGGCAGACCGGTGAACACTGTGGTGCGGGACGGGAGGACGCCGCTGGGGGTGCGGGTGGAGACGAAGTCGGCGTAGGCCTCGTTCATCGCGGCGAAGTCCTCGCGCTGGGTGAGGTAGACGCGCAGCATCACCACGTCGTCGATGCTCGCTCCGCCGGCCTTCAGGATCGCCTCGATGTTCTGCAGCACCCGGGTGGTCTGGCCCTTCACGTCGCCGGCGAACACGAACTCGCCGCTGGCCGGGTCGACCGAACCCTGTCCGGACACCTGCAGGATGTTGCCTTTGCGGACGCCCTGCGAGAACACCGGCATCGGCGGCGGCGCGTCGGTGGTGGAGACTGCGCTCTTGTCGGACATCAGGTGTGACACCTCTCAGTTGTAGTCAGTTGCAGTCAGTTGTAGTCGGCACTGATCGCGTTCGCGGTGGCGAGCAGGTCGGGGAGCAACTCGAGCACCTGGTCATAGTTCAGCAGTACGTCGGGCACCGACAACGACACGGCCCCGACGACGCGGCCGCTGCTGTCCTTCAGCGGCGCCCCGATGCAGTTGATGAACGACTCGTGCTCAGCCTTGTCCTGCGCCCAGCCGCGTTCTTCGACGGTCTCCAGCTCGGCCCGCAAGCGATCCGCGTCGGTGATCGTGTTCGGTGTGTACGCCGTGTACTCCAGCGTCCCCAGCACCGCCTCCCGCTGCCGCTTCGGCTGCGCGGCCAGCAGCACCTTGCCGACCGCGGTGCAGTGCAGAGCCGCCGGCACGCCGACCTGCGAGTACATGCGCACCGAGCGCACACTGTCCAGCTTGTCGACGTAGATGACCTCGCCGTTCTCCCAGGCCGCCAGGTGCACGGTCTGCCCGGTCTTCTGGTTCAGCTCGCGCAGATGCGGTGCAGCGACCTCACGTACGACGTGCTGCTCGCGCGCCACATCCGCGAGCGCGAACAGCCGCGACCCCAGGCGGTACCTGTGCGCGGCGTCCCGCCGTACGAACCGCTCTGCCTCCATCGTGCGCAGCAGCCGCAGCACTGTCGTCTTGTGCACCTTGAGCTCGGCTGCGAGCTGGTCGAGCGTCCGCTCGCCTTCACCGAGGCTGGTGAGGATCTGCAGCGCCCTGCCCAGGCTCTGGCTCATGCCGGACCGATCTTCGTGGCGGCCCACTCCTCGTCCGTCGCGTTGAGCAAGCGCTCACGCACCTCCGGTGCCGGCGGCGGGGCGTGGTCCTCCGGAGCGGTCAGCACTGCAGCCGCGTTCAGGTGTCCCAGCCGTAGCCGCTGCACCATTGGCAACCCCTGCAAGGTTCCGGCCAGGAAGCCCGCGGCGAACGCGTCGCCCGCGCCTACGGTCTCCACAACGTCCACCGACAGCGCGGGGACCTCTGTGCGACCACCTGACTCCAGCACTGTCGCAGTGTGCGCGTCGTCCTTTACGACCAGGACAGGTGCTCCCAGACGCTCGTACAGCTCGTCCGGATCACTCGTGCCCGCGAAGACCTGCGCCTCGTCCGCGCCGACCAGCACGATGTCCGCCGCCTTCAGCAACCGCCACAACGGCTCCGGGTCCCGGTCGCGCCACAGCACCGGCCGCCAGTTCAGGTCGACGCTCAGCAGGAACTCACGCGGCTCTGTCGCCAGCCGCTCCAGCATGTCCGAGCTGCTCGTGGAGATCGCCGCAGTGATCCCCGTCGTGTGCACGAGCCGCGCCTGCGCCAGCCGGTCGCGTACGTCGACCCGGTCCAGGAACCCGGGCTCCATGGCCGCTGCCGCGGAACCGGACCGGTAGTAGTGCATCCGCGAGCGCCCGTCCACGGACTCCTTCACGTAGAGCGCCGTCGGTCGCAGCGGGTCCAGCTCCACGCCCCCGACCTCGACGCCCCGCGCTTCGAGATCCCGCAGTACGTGCTGTCCGAAGCCGTCGTCGCCGAGCCGCGAGATCCACCCGGTCGGCACGCCGAGCGCCGCCAGACCGCCGGCCACGTTGCACTCCGCGCCGCCGACCGAGCGCCGGAACGTCTCGACGTCCGCCAGCGGGCCGGGACCACCCGCGAGCATGATCATCGCCTCCCCCAGGCAGAGCGCGGCCGTCTCGGGAAGTGGTGCGGGCATCGGCACTCCTCGGCGGGGAGGTGATGGGATGGGCGCGTTGACGCGACTTCGGGCGCGATGCTACAACCGAGAGTCAGAATGCGCAATCAACGTTGCGTATTTTGCAATCCTAGCCCCAGGGGATCTGAATGCCTGCTTACGATGCCGACGCCGTCGCCGCTCTCGCCGATCAGCAGGTGAGCTGGCAGGACAAGGCGCTGCCGCCCGCGTTCTGGGGCCGGACCGTGGCCGAGGTGCTGGCCGACCGGCCGCGGCTCTCCCAGCTCCCGACGCCGTTGATGACGCTGTCCGCCCCGGGCCTGCGGCACAACGTCGACACCCTCGCCACCTGGTGCACGCGGCACGGCGTCGAGCTCGCGCCGCACGGCAAGACCACGATGGCGCCCGCGCTCTGGGCGATGCAGCTGGACTCCGGTTCCTGGGCGATCACACTGGCCAACGCGTTCCAGCTCGGCGTCGCCCGGGCGTACGGCGTCCAGCGGGTGCTGATCGCGAACGCCGTGATCTCCCCGCTGCAGCTGCGCTGGATCGCCGACGAACTCGCGGCCGATCCGTCGTTCGAGGTGACGGTGTGGGCGGACTCGGTGCGCACGGTCGAGCTGATGGAGGAGGCCAGGGCGGCGCACGTCGGTCCTGACGCCCGTCCGCTCGACGTGATGGTCGAGGTCGGCGGGATCGGCGGCCGGACCGGCGCCCGCGATCTCGGGACGGCGCTCGACGTCGGCCAGGCGATCGTCGACGCCTCGACGCTGCGGCTCGTCGGCGTGGCCGGGTACGAGGGTGCGATCGGGCACGGTGTGGAGGAGGCCGACCTCGAGGAGGTCCGCGCGTACCTGCGGGAGCTGGCGACGGTCCATCATCAGCTGCGGCCGCTGTACGACGCGGACGTCGTACCGATCGTCAGCGCGGGCGGGAGCCAGTACTTCGAGCAGGTCGCGAAGGTGCTCGCGTCCGAGGCCGGCGAGGGTGCCCGGGTCGTACTGCGTTCCGGCGCGTACATCTCGCACGACGACGGGCTGTACCGGCGGGTGTCGCCGCTCGGCGAGCATCCGCGGACGGACGGCGAGCAGCTGGTGCCGGCGATGCACGGCTGGATGCGGATCACGTCGCAGCCCGAGCCGGGGCTGGCGATCTTCGACGCCGGGCGCCGCGACTTCCCGTTCGACCAGGACTGGCCGGAGCCGCAGCTGATCCGGCCGCGCTCCGAGGGCGCACCGATCCTGCCGGCCGCGGGGATGAAGGTCAGCAAGCTCAACGACCAGCACGGGTTCCTGCACTTCGACGAATCCGTGCCGGTGGTGATCGGGGACGAACTGCGGGTCGGCCTGTCGCATCCCTGCACCGCCTTCGACAAGTGGGGCCTGATCCCGGTCGTCGACGACCCGGACGCGGCCGACCCGGTGGTCGTCGACCTGGTGCGGACGTTCTTCTGAGATGACTGCGCTGATGCCACGCCTCCGGCGCGGCGGGTCATGGGGCTGGAACTCCCGGTCTTCCCTCGTCGCTCCGGTCGCTTCGCTCCCTCCGCTCCTCAGTCCAGACCGGGAGGCCCCATGACCGGTCTGAAGATCGCCGGAGCGCTGGTCGTCGACGGCAGCGGGTCGCCCGGGTACCGCGCGGACGTCGCGGTCGACGGCGGGCGGATCGTGGCGATCGGCTCCGGCCTGCCGGCGGCGCGCCGGACGATCGACGCGGACGGGCTGGTGCTGTCGCCGGGCTTCATCGACATGCACTCGCACTCCGACCTGCAGATCCTGGTGAACCCGGACCACACCGCCAAGGTCAGCCAGGGCGTGACGCTGGAGGTACTCGGCCAGGACGGGCTGTCCTTCGCGCCGATCGACGATCCGACGCGGGCCGTCGTACGGCGGCAGATCGCCGGCTGGAACGGGGAGCCGGACGACTTCGACTTCTCGTGGTCGACGGTCGCCGGGTATCTCGACCGGCTGGATCAGGGGATCGCCTGCAATGCGGCGTACCTGGTCCCGCAGGGAACGCTGCGGATGATGGTCGTTGGGACGTCCAATCGCCCGGCAACGATGGACGAACTCAGGCGGATGAAGGAACTGCTCGCCGACGGGCTGCGCGACGGGGCGGTCGGGATGAGCAGCGGGCTGACCTACACGCCCGGCATGTTCGCGGACACCGACGAGCTCGTCGCGCTCTGCGAGATCGTCGCGCAGTACGGCGGGTACTACGCGCCGCACCAGCGCTCGTACGGCAAGGGGGCCCTGGAGGCGTACGGCGAGATGGTCGAGGTCGCCCGCCGCGCCGGCTGCGCGCTGCACCTGACCCACGCGGTGATGAACTTCGCGCCGAACGCGGGCCGCGGCGCCGACCTGGTCGCGATGATCGACAAGGCGCTCGCGTCCGGTGTCGACGTCACCACCGACACCTATCCGTACTTGCCGGGCGCAACCACCCTGGCCGCGGTGCTGCCGAGCTGGACGGCTGAAGGCGGGCCGGACGCTCAGCTCGCCCGGCTGCGGGACCCGGCCGCGCGCGAGCGCATCACCCACGAACTCGAGCAGGTCGGCACCGACGGCTGCCACGGCTGCGTCGTCGAGTGGGACACGATCGAGATCGGCGGGGTGCGCAATCCAGCGCTTTCGGAAAACGTTGGCCACACCGTCGCGGAACTCGCCTCCCGGGCCGGCCGCGCGCCCGCCGACGTGTTCTACGACCTGTTGCTCGCCGACGATCTCGCGACGTCGATCCTGCAGCACGTCGGGCACGAGGAAAACGTGCGCACGATCATGCGGCACCCGTCGCACACCGGCGGTTCGGACGGGATCCTGGTCGGCGGGAAACCGCATCCGCGGTCGTGGGGCACGTTCCCGCGGTACCTCGCGCACTACGTCCGCGAGCTCGGCGTCCTCGACCTCGCGGACTGCGTCCACCACCTGACCGGCCGCCCGGCCCGCCGGCTCCGGTTGCCCGACCGCGGCCTGGTCCGGGAGGGGTACGCCGCCGACCTGGTCCTGTTCGATCCGGAGCGGGTGCAGGACACGGCCACGTTCCCCGAGCCCCGGCAGCAGGCCGCGGGGATCCCGTACGTGCTCGTCAACGGCGTACCGGTCATCGACGACTCGCACCGCACCGAGGCCCTCCCCGGCCGCGCCGTCCGCCGTACCACCTGAAATCCCACCTGAAGCCGTACCAGCCGAGAGGAACCTGTTGTGAACACCCTGGAGCTGCTCCGCGCCGACCGGGTCCTGACCGTCGTCCGGGCCCCGGAGATCTCCGACGCCCGCGACCTGTGCGCCGCGTTGGTTGCCGGTGGCATCCATGTCGTCGAGCTCACCTACACCACCCCGGACCTGCCCCGGCACCTGGAACGCGCCGCCGCCACCGCGGCCGAGACCGGCGCGGTGGTCGGCGCGGGCACCGTGCAGACCGCCGGCCAGGCCACGGCCGCGATCGACGCCGGCGCCCAGTTCCTCGTCACGCCCGGCCAGGGCCCGGAGGCCGCCGCCGTCGCCGACGCCGCCCGGGCCGCCGGGATCCCCGTCGTACTGGGCGCCTTCACGCCGTCGGAGGTGATGACCGCGCTGGCGCTCGGCTCCGCCGCCGTGAAGATCTTCCCGGCGCACCAGCTCGGCCCGAAGTATCTCAAGGACCTCAACGGCCCGTTCCCCGGCGTCCCGTTGATCCCGTCCGGCGGCGTGAACGCCGGCAACGCCCACGATTTCCTGGCCGCCGGCGCCCTCGCCGTGAGCGCCGGCACCGATGTCGTCTCGCCGGCGGACGTCGCCGCCGCCAACTGGGACTCCATCACCACCAAGGCCAAGGCGTTCTGCGCGGCGCTCTAACCAATCAGCTCCAACACCGGGCCTTCGTGCAGGGCCCGGTACACCTTGTCCCGTAGAGCGTTTGCCTCGGCGTCGGTCAGGGTGCGGTCGACCGGCCGGAGGACCAGCCTGACCAGCAGGTTCCGTTGCCCAGGGGCCAACTGGAGGCGCTCGCGGGCCGACGCCGGCAGTTCGTCGTATGACGTCTCGCCCAGCACCTCCAGCGACTCCGCCGCGTCGGCATCCGGGCCGAGCGCCGCGCGGACCTTGTCCCCGAGGACCTCCGCCGACACGTCCGCCGCCGCGCCGACGACGACGGACAGATCACGCCGGACGGGCGGCATCGACGAAACCTCCTTGTACGGCGTGAGGTCCAGCAGCTGCCCCGCGACCCGCGGATCCGTGGACCGCAGCAGCCGGATGTCGCGGATGCCCTTCCGCAACATCACGAGCCGGTCCAGCCCCGGGCCCATCGCGAGCCCGGTCCAGCTGTCGTCCAGCCCGGCGCGCCGCAGGACGTGCGGCGCCGCGACGCCGCACTCCCCGATCTCGATCCACTGGTCGTCCAGCAGGACGTCGATCTGCCGGCCGTGGATCGTGTACGGGTGCACGGCCGGAACGGTCCGGTACGTCTGGCCGGGCAGGACCGTGTCGACCAGGCGCGCGATCATCTCCTCGAGCTCCGGCTCGCCCAGCGTGACGTTGCGGCTGATCCGCCACAGGTCCAGCTGATGCGGCGTACCGGTGTGCTGCCAGTCGACCGAGTCGCGGCGGTAGCAGATGCCGGCGCAGATCATCAGCACATCGGACGCCTCGGACGCGGCGAGCTCGCGCAGCGCAGGCGGGATCATCGCCGACGTGTGGCTGCGCAGTACCTCGGTCTCCGACACGTACCGCGTGTACCGGGCCTCGCGCGTGACCGCGTCGGTCGCGTAGCCGAGGTTGTCGTAGTTGTCCGCCAGCGGTACGACGGGATGGTCGCGGCGGGTCCAGATCTCGGTGTACGGCCAGGCCGCGCCGAGCGCGGTACGGATCGCGTCGACGACGAGCTGGACGGCGTGCGGGCCCTGCGCCGGATCGGCGAGGTCCCGGATCGTCAGGGCAGCGTGCAGTTCTTCAACGGTGAGGACAGACATGGGTTTCTCTCCAAGGTGACGGTCTCGACGGGGGTCCACCCCGGTCGGCCGCGGTCACCTCAGGAGAGAGCGCAGCAGCGGCTCACCCCGTCGGCACCGTCGTGCCGGCCGGGGCGCAGAAATCGCCGCCCGTACTGCGTCATGCCGTCAACTCTACCGTCCGCGCACCAGTCGCGCCGGGGAAATTCGCCCGGGCGTGAACGGACCGGGTGCGACGATGGGCCGCATGAGCTTGCGGATCGTCGGCCTGAACGCGTTCCTGCCCGGTTTCCGGCTCGTGCACGAGTTCGCCGTACGGAACGGTCACGAGCTCGCGCTGGTGGTGACGCTGCCGCAGACCACCAGGTACGGCGCCTCGGACCCGATGGTGGCCGGCGTACCCGAGGACGTGAACGTGCTGATCACCCGCAAGCTGCGCACTATCGCGGCGCCGGTGATCGCCGCGTTGCGACCGGACGTGGTGATCTCGGCCGCGTTCCCGCGACTGATCCCGGGCGAGATCCTCGAGATCCCGAAGTACGGCGCGGTGAACTGTCACCCGTCGCCGCTGCCGGCGGGACGCGGGCCGACGCCGCAGCGGTTGATCTACGAGGGTGACGAGCGGGTCGCGGCGACGGTGCACCGGACGGCGGCCGAGTTCGACACCGGCGCGATCCTCGCCCAGCGCATCGCGCCGCTGCCCGACGACCTGAACGGGACCGGGATCATGGCGTCCTGGCGCACGCTACTGAGCGAGTGCCTGGACGAGGCGGTCCCGCGGCTGGTCGCGGGAGACCCTGGCGAGCCACAGGATCCCGCGGCGGCCTCCGAGGCGCCGTTCTTCACCGACGCCGAACGCATCCTCGACCTCACCGAGCCCGCCCACGTGATCCGCCGCAAAGCCGCCGCCCTCAACGTCACCGCCCCCACCGCCCAACTCCCCCTGAACGGCACCACCCACCTCATCACCCGCACAGACCCAGCCGGCACAGCGAGCACTGCCGCGCCCGGCACCGTACTCGAGGAGCACCCCGACGGCTGGACCGTCCAAACCGCCGACCACCCCCTCCGCCTGACCCGCGCCTGACCACCCCCCACCCGCCCGGCTGCCCCCGGCGACCAGCCGGTCCGCCGAGTCGTGGAAATGGGTCGGCCACGGGGAGCCGAAACTCACGACTCGACGTCCGGGGCCGGAACCGATCGCCACGACTCGGCGGAGTCGCGGCGCGCGGCCGGCGGTTGGTGGCTCGCGGCTGGTGGCTGGACAGCAGAAAGCCCCCGCCGTGGCGGGGGCTTCCTGGTGCTGAGGTGGAGGCTCAGGCCTCGACGGTCTCCTCAGTGAGGTTCCGGGTCAGGTTGGGGTCAACCTGGACACCCGGGCCCATCGTCGTCGAGAACACCGTCTTCTTGATGTAGCGGCCCTTCGAGCTGGCCGGCTTCAGCCGGAGGATCTCCTCGAGCGCGGCGCTGTAGTTCTCCACGAGCTGGGCCTCGTCGAACGACGCCTTGCCGATGATGAAGTGCAGGTTCGCGTGCCGGTCGACCCGGAACTCGATCTTTCCGCCCTTGATGTCGGACACGGCCTTGGCCACGTCCGGGGTGACCGTCCCCGTCTTCGGGTTCGGCATCAGACCACGCGGGCCGAGGACCCGGCCGAGGCGGCCGACCTTGCCCATCAGGTCCGGGGTGGCGACGACGGCGTCGAAGTCGAGCCAGCCGTCGGTCACCTTCTTGATCATGTCGTCGTCGCCGACGAAGTCGGCGCCGGCGGCCTTCGCGGCCTCGGCCTTGTCACCGGTGGCGAAGACGAGGACCCGTGCCGTCTTGCCGGTACCGTGCGGAAGGTTGACGGTGCCGCGCACCATCTGGTCGGCCTTGCGAGGGTCGACCCCGAGTCGCATCGCGACGTCCACGGTGGAGTTGAACTTCTTGCTGCCGGCGGCCTCCTTGGCCAGCCGGATCGCCTCGAGCGGCGTGTACAGCTTGTCGAAGTCGATCTTCTCCGCGACGGCGCGGTATGCCTTGCTGCGCTGTGCCATTGCTGTTCCTCTCTGGGGTGTGGTCTCCCGGGCGGCGCTTCGCCCTGCCACTACTGCGTGAAGTCGGGTGCGATCAGCCGTCGACGGTGACGCCCATGGAGCGCGCCGTACCCTCGATGATCTTCATCGCGGCGTCGATGTCGCGGGCGTTCAGGTCCGGCATCTTGGTGGTGGCGATCTCGCGGACCTGGTCCTTGGTGATCTTGCCGACCTTGTCGCGGTGCGGGACCGGCGAGCCCTTCTGCAGACCGGCGGCCTTCTTGATCATCTCCGGCGCCGGCGGCGTCTTGGTGATGAAGGTGAAGGACCGGTCTTCGTAGATCGTGATCTCGACCGGTACGACGTTGCCGCGCATGGACTCCGTCTGGGCGTTGTACGCCTTGCAGAACTCCATGATGTTGACGCCGTGCGGACCGAGCGCGGTACCGACCGGCGGTGCCGGCGTCGCGGCACCGGCCTGGAGCTGCACCTTGACCAGCGCAGCGATCTTCTTCTTGGGAGGCATTCTGTCGGGTCCTTAGACTTTCTGGATCTGGTTGAAGCTGAGTTCCACCGGGGTCTCCCGGCCGAAGATCTCCACCAGGGCCTTGATCCGCTGGGCCTCGGCATTGATCTCCGTGACTGTGGCGTGCAGGGTCGCGAACGGCCCGTCGACCACCATGACCGAGTCCCCGACACCGAAGTCGGCGACCTCGACCTTCTTCTTGGCCGCGGTCTTGGCGGGTGCGGCGCCGGCTTCGGCTGCCGCCGCCTCGGCCGCCGCCACGACGGCCGGAGCGAGCATCTTCTCCACCTCTTCGAGGCTGAGCGGGACCGGCTTCTGGCTGTTCCCGACGAAGCCGGTCACCGACGGCGTGTGCCGCACGGTCGACCAGGACTCGTCGGTCAGGTCCATCCGGACCAGCACGTAGCCGGGGAGCACGGTGCGCTTCACCATCCGGCGCTGCCCGTTCTTGATCTCGGCGACCTCCTCGGTCGGCACGATGATCTCGAAGATGTAGTCCTCCATGTTCAGGGAGTTGATCCGGTTCTCCAGGTTGCCCTTGACCCGGTTCTCCATCCCTGAGTACGTGTGGACGACGTACCAGTCGCCGATCTGCGAACGCAGCCGGGTGCGCAGCTCCTCGAGCGGGTCGCCCGGCTCCTCGGGCTCCGGCTCCTCGTCCTCGTCGTCGGCCACCGCCGCGGCGGCCGCGGCGAGCGCCTCGCCGTCGGCGTCATCTTCGTTGTCGTCGGCGTCGGCGCCGCTCGAGAAGACGACCTCGTCGGCGGCGGGCTCGACGGTGTCCTGCGGGGCGGCCTCGTCGGCCTGCTCCTCGGCGGCGTCCTCGACGTCCGCCTCCGTGACCACCTCGGCCGCGGCGCCGTCGGCCGCCGGGACCACGACGACCGGCTCGTCGTCGGACGTGTCGGCGTCCGCCTCCGGCTCCTCGGCGTCGTCGGCGGCGGAGTACTCGTCGTCGGTCTCGTCGTCCGCGGCCGCGTCCTCGTCGTCGAGGTCCGCGAACGGGTCGTCGTCGCCGTCGGCGGCGAACAGGTCGTCGTCGTCGGTGTCGTTCTCGTCGAAGTCGAGATCGAGGTCGAGATCGTCGTCGGAGTCGGATACGTCGAACTCGTCCTCGTAGTCGAGGATCTCGTCGTCGCGCTCGGACACGTCGTACTCCGTCATCTGTGCATCGGGGTCTTGTCTTGCTTCGGGTCGGGCCGGGGCCCGGGACCTGCGTGAGGCCGTTCGGCGAACCTCAGCCGAAGATCTTGAACATCGCCCAGCCGAAGGCGAGGTCGAGGACCGAGACGATCGCGATGACGAACACCACGAAGGTCAGGACGACGACGAAGTAGGTGGAGAGCTGCTTGCGGGTCGGCCAGACGACCTTGCGGAGCTCGGCGACCACCTGGCGGTAGAAGCGCAGCAGGCCCCTGCCCTGCTTGCCTTCCGCAGGCTTGCCGGCGCCGGACGGTGCCGGGGTGCGCGTCTCCGTCACGACCTACCTCTTTCGCTAGCGGCGGCCTGACCGGCCCTGCGCCGGTCAGGATTTGCAGGGCACGAGGGACTTGAACCCCCAACCTTCGGTTTTGGAGACCGATGCTCTGCCAGTTGAGCTAGTGCCCTCTGCAATCCATCCGGACGCCGCGTGGGACCTGATCTCGGGCATGCCGGATCAGGGCCATCAACGCCCGGACTAGAAGAGTGTACGGGGTCGGAGCCACCTGGTCGAACTCGGCCTCTCGGCTCCGGTCGATTCGGCTTCGTCGATCTGGCCCTGCCCGTACGCCGTCCGTTGCCGGGCGCCGCACCGCGGTCAGAACCATACAGCCTTCCGCAGGTCCCAACGGACAGCACCCCCAGCGTGTTCCCCGGAACCGCCAGGCCATCACAATCGCCCCGCCCCGAAACTCCACGCCCGCCGTCCCCCGATCGCCCGGATTGTGATGGCCTGGCGGTCGCCGCGTGGGTTGGTGCCAGGATGGGCTCATGGGTTCCAGGATCTCGGCGCGGATCGGCGCCATCAGTGAATCGGCGACGCTGGCGGTGGACAGCAAGGCGAAGGCGCTCAAGGCGGCCGGGCGGCCGGTGATCGGGTTCGGCGCGGGCGAGCCGGACTTCCCGACCCCGGGCTACATCGTCGAGGCGGCGGTCGCGGCCGCACAGGACCCGAAGAACCACCGGTACAGCCCGGCCGGCGGCCTGCCGGAGCTGAAGCAGGCGATCGCCGAGAAGACCAGGCGCGACTCCGGGTACGAGATCGAGGCCTCCCAGGTCCTGGTCACGAACGGCGGCAAGCACGCGGTCTACAACGCGTTCGCGACACTGCTCGACCCGGGCGACGAGGTGCTGCTGCCGGCGCCGTACTGGACGACGTACCCGGAGGCGATCCGGCTGGCGGGCGGCGTACCGGTCGAGGTGCTCGCCGACGAGTCGCAGAACTACTGCGTCACCGTCGAGCAGCTCGAGGCGGCCCGGACCCCGCGGACCAAGGCGCTGCTCTTCTGCTCCCCGTCGAACCCGACCGGCGCCGTGGACAGCCCTGAGGACGTCGAGGCGATCGGCCGCTGGGCGCTCGAGCACGACCTGTGGGTGGTCACCGACGAGATCTACGAGCACCTGACGTACGGCGACGCGCGGCCGACGTCGATCCCGGTCGCCGTACCGGAGCTCGCCGGCAAGACCGTCGTACTGAACGGGGTCGCGAAGACGTACGCGATGACCGGCTGGCGGGTCGGCTGGATGATCGGGCCGAAGGACGTCATCAAGGCCGCGACGAACCTGCAGTCGCACCAGACCTCGAACGTCTGCAACATCGCCCAGCGGGCCGCGCTCGCCGCGGTGTCCGGCGACCTGAGCGCGGTCGACGAGATGAAGGTCGCGTTCGACCGGCGGCGCCGGACGATGGTGCGGATGCTGAACGAGATCCCCGGGGTCGTGTGCCCGGAGCCGACCGGCGCGTTCTACGCGTACCCGTCGGTCAAGGGCGTGCTCGGCAAGGAGATCAACGGGCGCACCGCGGCCACCTCGGCGGAGCTGGCCGACATCATCCTCGACGAGGTGGAGGTGGCGGTGGTGCCGGGTGAGGCGTTCGGCGCGCCCGGGTACCTGCGGCTGTCCTACGCGCTCGGCGACGACGACCTGGCCGAGGGCCTGACCCGGATCAGCAAGCTGCTGAGCTGATTTCGCCGGTCGGGTACGGCCCCGGTAACCTTCTGTAATGACGCAGCGGGATCTGCGGGTGCTGCCGAAGACGCACCTGCATCTGCACTTCTCCGGCTCGATGCGGCACCTGACGCTGGTCGAGCTGGCGGACAAGCACGGCGTCCGGCTGCCGGACGCGCTGCGGACCGAGTGGCCGCCGGAGCTGTCGGCGGCGGACGAGCGCGGCTGGTTCCGGTTCCAGCGGTTGTACGACATCGCGCGGTCGGTGCTGCGGACCGAGGACGACGTCCGGCGGCTCGTCCGGGAGGCCGCCGAGGACGACCGGGCGGACGGCTCGCGCTGGCTGGAGATCCAGGTCGACCCGTCCGGGTACGCGAACCGGTTCCACGGGATCACCGAGTTCACCGATCTGGTGCTGGACGCCGCGCGCGACGCGTCGGTCTCCACGGGAATTGCCGTCCAAGTGATCATCGCCGCGAACCGGACCCGGCACCCGCTCGACGCCCGCACGCTGGCGCGGCTCGCCTCGCAGTACGTCGGCCGCGGCGTGGTCGGCTTCGGCCTGTCGAACGACGAACGCCGCGGTACGACGTCCGAGTTCGCGCCGGCCTTCCGCATCGCGCGGAACGCCGGGCTGCTCGCCGCACCCCACGGCGGCGAGCTGTGCGGGCCCGCAACCGTGCGGACCTGCCTGGACGAGCTGGGCGCCGGCCGCATCGGCCACGGCGTCCGCTCGGTCGAGGACCCGGACCTCCTGAAGCGCGTCGTGGACGCCCAGATCGCCCTGGAAGTCTGCCCCGCCTCCAACGTCTCACTAGGCGTCTACCACCGCCCCGAAGACGTCCCTCTCCGCGAGCTCTACGAGGCCGGCGCGCGCATCGCCCTGGGCGCCGACGACCCACTGCTCTTCGGCTCCCGCCTGGCCGAACAGTACGAAACCGCCCGCACCGTCCACGCCTTCACCGACCCCGAACTCGCCGACCTCGCCCGCTCCTCCGTCCTCGCCTCCACAGCCCCACCCGAGGTCCAGAAATCCCTCCTCACCGAAATCGACGAGTGGCTGGGCACCCCGGCGGCCGTCCCCGTCTGAGGTCCGGAAGAGTGCCGGTCGAGTTCCGGTTCAGGTCATTGTGGGGCGGCTGGGCGGGCCGTAACTTTGCGTCATGACGCCGACGAAGATTCTGTTGCCCGAGGACGAGCTGCCGACCCGGTGGTACAACGTGCTCCACGACCTGCCGACACCGCCTCCGCCGGTGCTGCATCCGGGGACCGGGCAACCGATCGGGCCGGACGATCTCACGCCGCTGTTCCCGATGGACCTGATCCTTCAAGAGGTCTCCCAGGAGCAGTACGTCGACATCCCGGGCGAGGTGCTCGACGTCTACAAGCTGTGGCGGCCCAGCCCGCTGTACCGGGCGCACCGGCTGGAGAAGGCGCTCGACACCCCGGCGCGGATCTACTACAAGTACGAAGGCGTCTCCCCCGCGGGCTCGCACAAGCCGAACACCGCGGTCCCGCAGGCGTTCTACAACGCGAAGGCCGGCGTCCGGAAGCTCACCACCGAGACCGGCGCGGGCCAGTGGGGTACGGCGCTCGCGTTCGCCTGCGCGCAGTACGGGCTGGAGTGCGAGGTCTGGCAGGTGCGGGCGTCGTACGACCAGAAGCCGTACCGCCGGACGATGATGCAGGTCTTCGGCGCGACCGTGCACCCGAGCCCGTCGGACCTGACCGAGGCCGGGCGGAAGATCCTCGCCGGTGACCCGGACTCCACGGGCTCGCTCGGGATCGCGATCAGCGAGGCGGTCGAGGCCGCCGTGCAGGACCCCGAGGTGCACTACGCCCTCGGCTCGGTGCTCAACCACGTCCTGCTGCACCAGACCGTGATCGGCGAGGAGGCGCTGATCCAGCTCGCGATGGTCGGCGAGACCCCGGACCTGATCGTCGGCTGCACCGGCGGCGGGTCGAACTTCGGCGGCCTGGCGTTCCCGTTCCTGCGGGAGAAGTGGGGCGGCCGGATGTCCCCGGTCGTGCGCGCCGTCGAGCCGGCTGCGTGCCCGTCGCTGACCCAGGGCACGTACGCGTACGACTTCGGCGACACCATCGGCATGACACCGCTGATGAAGATGCACACCCTCGGCCACGACTTCGTCCCGGACCCGATCCACGCCGGCGGCCTGCGGTACCACGGCATGAGCCCGCTGATCAGCCACCTGTACGAGACCGGCGAGATCGAGGCCGTCGCGAAACCGCAGTCCGAGTGCTTCGCGGCCGGGCTGCAGTTCGCCCGCACCGAGGGCATCGTCCCGGCCCCGGAGCCCACCCACGCGCTGGCCGCCGCGATCGAGGAAGCCCAGCGCTGCAAGGAGTCCGGCGAGGAGAAGGTCATCCTCACGGCGCTCTGCGGCCACGGCCACCTCGACCTCGCGGCGTACGACGCCTACCTGTCCAACGCGATGACCGACCGCACCTGGGAGGACGCCGACATCCAGTCCGCCGTCGCCGAGGCCCTGACCCGGCTCCCCGCGGTGAACTGACCTCGAGCGTGAACTGACCTCGAGCGTGAACTGAGCTCGAGCGTGTGCTGATCCCGAGACCGCGTGGTCAGCGGCCCCCGCGCTTCCACCAAGGCTTGGGCCGCTTGGCCACCGCGGTGAGCCAGTCCTCCGGGACAGCCCAGCCGCGGGACCGCAGCGCCTCGAAGTACTCGGCCTTCAAGGAGTCCGGCAGCCAGTACGTCGCCTTGTACCGGCCGGACGCCTCGAAGTACGTCGTCCGCCGGCGACGGCTCCACACCGTCGCCTGGTCGGAGCTGTACGCCAGCCGGACGTAGTCCCAGCGCGCCTGCTCGTCGTCCATGTCGAACTCGCGCTCGACCACCCGGCTCCTGCCGCGCGGTTCCTGCTCGAGCTCGTCGATCAACTGCTGCACGAGCGCGCGGTCCTCGGTCAGCCCCGGCGGCAGCTGCAGCCCGACCGGGTCGAGCACGACCGCGCCGAGCCGCGGCCGCGCCACCTCCAGGAACACCTCGAGCAGCGCGAACGCCTCCTCCACCCGCGCGAACCGCTCCGCTTCGGCGCGCAGCGTGGTCACGGCTTCCTCGGGCACCCGACCACCTTAGAGGCCGCCCACCCGAGGGGCTGCCCCTATCTGCCCCGGCATGCCCCGCTCGCTCACGCTCAGCAACCGCCCTCCGGAGCCGCAAACCGCATCATCTGCCGCCTTCGCAGTACTCGAGAACCCCTTTTCCCGCAGGGATTCGGGGCATCTCGGGGCAGCGCGGGGCAGATCGTCCACAGCACCTGATTCGACCGTCGCAGAGGGTGTTCAGCGCCTTACAGTTACCGCCATGTCAGGGCCGAACGAGTTGCTCCGCGAAGCGCGCGAGCGCACCCCATCCCGCCGCGCACCGGGTGAACACATGTCCCGGAGCGAGCTCGCCGACGCCGTCTGCGCCTGGCTCTGGAGCACGACCGAGGTCAAGTACGAACTCGACGGGCACTACATCGCCAAGCTGGAACGCGGCGCCGTCCGCTGGCCGGGTGCGGCGTACCGCTCCGGCCTGCGGTCGGTGCTCGGCGTCTCCACCGACACCGACCTCGGGTTCTTCCCACCTCCGGGCACCGCCGTCACCGAACCGGACCCGATCCCGCCGTCCTCGATGGCCGGCCACGACGACGACCTCGTGGACGCGGGCGACGAATCGATCGCGCTGCTGTCGTTCGCCGAGCAGTCCAACGTCGGCGAGCTCACCGTCGAGCAACTACACGCTGACATCGAGCGGATCGCGCAGTCCTATCTCCGGATGCCGATCCGCCCGTTGTTCGAGAAGAGCCGCGCGATCCGCGACCGTGCCTTCGCCCTGCTGGCAGGCAACCAGTCGCCCCGCCAGTCCCGCGACCTGTACTCCGCCGCCGGCTGGGCGATCACGCTGCTCGGCTGGATGTCCGTCGACCTCGGCCGTCCCGACATCGCCGAGGGCCACACTCGGACGGCGTGGGCCTGCGCCGAGGCCGCGGATCACGACGTACTGCGGGGCTGGATCCGCGCGACCCAGCACACCGCGGCGTTCTGGCAGGAGGACTTCTCGCGCGCCGCCGCGTACGCCGAGGACGGACTGCGCTACAGCGCCGGGACGGCACGGCTGTTCCTGGCCAGCGCGGCATCGGTCGACCTCGCCCGCGCGGGCCGCACCGACAAGGCCCGTGACCTCCTCGACGTCGCGCGCACCCTCGCCGTACGCCCCGCCGACTCCGAACCAGGCGGCGTCTTCCTCTGTACGCCGGAACGCGCCGAGGGCGTGTGGGCGGACACGCACCTGGCGTTCGGTGATCCGCGGCGGACCGCGGAGCACGCCGACCACAGCGTCGCGCAGTTCGAGACCGCTCCGTACGCCGTGCGGAACTCGGGCTCCGAACGGATGGCCCGGCTGCAGCAGGCGAAGGCGCGCCTGCTCCTGGGTGAACTCGACGGCGCCGTCGAGGCCGTCGAGCCGGTGCTCGCGCTGCCGCCGGAGTACCGCGTCCGTCCGTTGGTACACCGCCTCGCCGAGGTCGCCGCGCTCACCGCGCCGTACCTGCGAAGCCCGAAAGGCCGGTTGCTGCGCGACCGGATCGCCGAGTTCACCCAGCAGCCGGGCCTGCCCGCCCGCCTCGCACCCCCGAACCGGCAGCGAGTCACCGCCGAGTCCCCCTGACCGAGCGGAACATCCCGGCCCGCGTGGCCGGCCGACACCTCTGGAGCAGCCATGATCAAAGAGGTTCGCGATCACTGGTACTGGCGTCCCAACTGGCGGCCCGGGCGGTCGTTCTACACCTGGCACATCCTGTTCCCGAACGATCCCGTCGTCACCGACCTGCACGCGGCGTACCAAGGTCTGGTCGACTCGCTGCCCGGGATCTCACCGGTGCCGCTGCAGTGGCTGCACCTCACCCTGCAGGGCATCGGGTTCACCGACAAGGTCCCGGAGACGGACCTCGGCCTGATCATCGAGGCCGCTCAACGCCGCCTCGAACACTTCCGGCCGTTCGAGATCCAGCTCGGCCCCGCCGTCGTCGACGAGGAGAGCCTGCAACTCCCGGTCGCCCCCGTCGACCGCCTCCGCCGCCTGCGCGCCCAACTCCGCGCCGCCGTCACCGACGTCTGGGGCCGCGACTCCGTCCCCGAACTCCCCGAACTCCACCCCCACGTCTCCCTCGGCTACTGGAACCGCCCCGCCCCCGCCGAACCCCTCCACCAACGCGTCAAGGCCCTCACCGGCGGCACCGCCACCACCGAGGTCACCCACATAACCCTCATCACCCTCACCCGAGACAACACCCACTACAAGTGGACCCCCTACACCGCCCTCCCCCTAGGCGAACCCCCACCCCACACCCTCCCCCCACCCCCACCACCCCACCAACCCAAACCCCCAGCACCCAAGCCCAACCCCGGGGCCCGCGGCCGCCAACCACCAACACGCGGCACGCCCGGCAGGTCTGACCCCTCATCCGACAACACCGACGTACCTCACCGACCAGTACGCCCCGCCCGCCCACCGACCGTCGGCCACGAAACACCAAGAAGCAGCTCAGCTGCACACACCAACCACCCCGGACCTCCGTCCGGGGACAACGGAACGCGAACCTGCGGAATTGGAGCGGATTGATGAGCACGGCAACTGTAGGACCGCTGGCCGACGAGGCGGCGACGCTCGTCATCCGGGCGTTGCTGGACTACCGGACACTCTGGACAACGCATGACCTGGTGACGACCACCGGCCTGCCCGCGCCGACCATCCGCCGCCTGGTCGCCCACCTGGAGCAAGAGGAGCTCGTACGCCGCCACGGCCCGGGCGTGGTCGCCGTACCGGACTGGCTGGTCCTCCTCCAGCGCTGGAGCAAGGACTTCCGTTTCAAAGGCCAAGCGAACCTGTCCCGCTGGCGCCCCAAACGCCGTACCCCGCCCTTCCTCGAACGCATCCCCACCACCCAGATCCGCCACGCCGTCACCGGCGCCCAAGCCGCCCACCACTGGGCCCCCGACACCCCCGCCGGCCCACCCGTCATCTACACCCCCGACGCCGAACTGGCCGCCACCGCCTGGGAACTCGTCCCAGCCAAAACCACCTCGATCATCCTCGCCGAACCAACCACCGACATCGTCTACACCCGCACCCGAACAACCGACTCGGGCCTCCGCCTGGCAGCCCCCACCCAAGTCCTGGCCGACCTCCTGACCGGCACCATCAAATCCCCCAGATCCGCCACACCCCTAACCACCTGGATGCTCAACAACGAACGCGAATGGCGCTACTAACCAAACCAACGCCGGCCACTACCCACCTAAGAGGGCAGTGGCCGGCGCTGGCTGATGTTAGCGAGCGTAGGCGCGGAGGGAGACGACGTGGGCTCGGGGGGAACCGTTGGTTTTGTGGGCTGTCAGGCGGAGGTGGGTGGCTTGGGTGGGGGTTGGGAGGTGGTGGTGTTGGGTGCGGTGGTGGTTGTTGGTGACCTGGGCGACTGCCTGCCACTCGCCGTCGACCGTGCGGAGCTGGAGGTCGTAGTCGGCCAGGAGGGTGGGTAGGGACTCGAAGGGGGTGCGGTGGTGGTGGAGGTTGATGAGGTCTTCCTGGACGTCGTCGTCCAGGACCACGACGATCTCGGAGAGTTCGACCGGGTCTGCCCAGGAGAGTTCCAGCCACGGGGTTGGGTCCCACGCGAGGTCCTCGGAGGACCACAGGTTGGGGCCGCCGTACGGGCGTGCGTAGCCACCGACGACCTTCTCAGCTGCGTACGCCGACGTCTCGCCCAGGCGGATGCACAAGCCTGCGCGCGGCAGGATGTGTTTCCAGGCGCGGAACTGTTCCGTCCACTGCTCGTCGGCGGCCGGCTCGCGGTGCGCGAAGTGGACCGTGCCGGGGAGTGCCGACGACGCCGTGTGGACAGAGACATCCGGCGTTTTCCGCAGGATCACGAAAACGTTTGACGGCCGCGACGGGTGCCAGCTCAACGGCACCCGCACCCAGCGCTTCTCCCCGGCCGGTACGTCGACGGTGCACGAGTCGATGTGCTCGGCGGGCAGGTAGTTCTGCGGCTTCACCGGATCATGGAGCTCGACAGTCAGCGATCCGCCGGTCGAGTCGACCAGCAGCTCGAACCCGTCCAGCGCCGGATCCACCGGAACCACCATGCCGAGATCTGTGTCCAGCGGGAGCGTCCCGGACGAGACCTCGAGCGCGGGCCGCGTCAACGTCGACGAAGCCGTGGCGGTCGCCGACAGCGCGAGGTTCGCCGGATCCTCGTCCAGCACACCGAGCACCGACGCGTCCGCGCGAGTCAACGCGCGCCGCATCAATCCGAACTGATCCTGCGCCAGCTCCCGCGGCGTCAATCCGTTGCGCAGGGCAACAGCCGCGCCGATCCCGGCCGCCTCGCCGATCACCGCGCAGGTCGCCATCACCCGCGTCGTCCCGAACGCCACGTGACTCGCGCTGATGTTCCGGCCCGCCATCCACAGATTCCGGACGTTCCGCGAGTACAAGGAACGCAGCGGAACGTGGTAGTTCCCGTCCGGATGCCAGTGCTTCGACCCACGCTCGGCCGCGTACACCCCGCCCGGCGGGTGCAGGTCGATCGACCAGCCGCCGAACGCCACCCGGTCCTCGAACTCGGTCTGCTGGAGTACGTCGTGCTGCGTCAGCACATGGTCGCCGAGGAACCGCCGGTACTCACGTTTTCCGGGCACCGAGCCGATCCACTCCAGCGTCAGGTTGTCCGCGTCGAAGTTCCCGGAGTTCTTGATGTAGTCCCAGATCCCGTAGACGACGGCCTGCAGTTCGTCGCGGATCGCCTCGTTGTCGTCGACGACGTCCAGCTCACCGCCCCACTCGATCCACCAGAACGCGCAACCGTTCATGTCCGTCCGGATCACCCGGCGTTCCGGAATCGCGGTTTCCGTGACGTCCCGCGCGAACGACGGCGGCACGAACCGCACCGGTTCGCCCGCGTCCTTGCTGTAGAACAGGATCGTGCTGCCGAGCGTGTTCGAGTCCGGTACGTCCGGCGCCCACGACTCGTCGTACTCCGACCGCGGCTCCCGGCCCGTCCGGTACTCTGCGCCGGCCAGCGCGCCGACCAACCCGTCGCCCGAGCAGTCCACGAACACCGGGCTGACGAACCGGATCTCCTTCTCCGAGCCCATCTGCCAGCCGGTCACCGACCGGATCTCGCCGTCCGCGGCCTCGACGGACCGGACGTCGGTGTTCAGGTACAGCGTGATCCGCGGCTCGGCGCGGACCGCCTCGAGCAGCACCAGATCCCAGTAGTACGGGTTTCCGAGCGGATTCCGGAACTGGTTCTCGACGAACAGTTCCCCCATGATCCCGGTTTCCCGGGCGAAGCTCTGGACGCCGTGCGCGGTCGCGCCGCACACCCACACCCGCACCTCGCTGGAGGAGTTTCCGCCGAGCACCGGCCGGTTCTGCACCAACGCCACGGTGCTCCCCTGCCGCGCGGCGCCGATCGCCGCGCAGATCCCGGCGAGTCCGCCGCCGACGACCGTCAGATCGGACTGGACCTCGAGTTGCTGCATCCGCAAACCTTTCCGAGAACGTCCGGGGACGTTCCCCGGACCCCCTGCTACGTATCTGGCTGGACGACGGGCTGCCCCGGCCCGTTCGGATGATGTGCGGTCAGGTGATCGGGCACCCGCTGTGCGACCAGCACGAACAACAGGCCGGCCGTCAGTACGTCGCTCGCGCGGCCGGCGAAGAACTCGGTCCAGTTCGCGCCGTTCGGCGTACCGGTGTCGAGGGTGACGTCGGCGATCCGGCTGATCGGCGCGTCCGGCATCCCGGTGATGGCAACGGTCAGCGCCCCCTCCTCGCCGGCCCGCCTGAGGAAGTCAAGCGTTGTCGTATCCGTTCCGGAACGCGTGACGGTCAGCGCGACATCGCCCGCACCGAGCAGCCCTGCGCCGATCTGCGAGGACTGCGGACCGTCGAAGAACCACACCGGGATCCCGATCCGGAGCAGCCGGATGTAGAGCTCCCGCGCCGGGATCGCGTCGCCCCACTCGCCGTAGATGTGCGTACGGCGAGCGCCGGCGATCGCGTCCGCGACACGCGTGGCGGCGGTCAGGTCGATCGCGGACAACGCGTTCCGCAACGCGTTCGCCTGCGTGGACGCGAGCACGTTCAGCACCTGCTCGGGCGGGTCGGCCGGGCCGATCGCCATCCCGATGTCACTCGCCCACCCGGCTTCCAGGCCGCGCCCGACCTCCATCGCCAGCGCGGCCCGGAGCGCGGGATAACCGGCGTACCCGAGGTGGGTCGACAGCCGGGTCACGGTCGCGGCCGAGGTCTGCGCGGCCTCGGCCAGCTTGGTGATCGAACCGCGCGCGACGTCGTCCGGGTGCGCCAGGATGTGCTCCGCTACCCGTTGCATCGCACCGTTCAGCTCGGGCAGGGCCCGCTTGACCAGCTGCAACGGACTGGGACTACCGGCTCGTTCCATCGAGAATTCCACCCCCTGATCATCACGTGTGGACGGGCGTCACTTGATCCCGGTGTGCGTCATCGCGGCGATGAACCGGCGCTGCAGGACGACGAACACGATCAGCACCGGCACGATCGAGATCACCGAGGCGGCCATCGTCAGGCCGGGCGCGATCTGGCCCTGTTCGTCGACGAAGTTCGTCAGGCTGAGCGGCAGCGTGTACCGGTCCGGATTGCTGATCAGCACCAACGGCGTCTCGTAGTCGTTCCACGACCAGACGAACGCGAGGATGCCGAGCGCGCTCATCACCGGTGTTGCCAGCGGCAAGTAGATTCGGGTGAACACCTGCCACTCGTTCGCGCCGTCCATCCGGGCGGCCTCGGCGAACTCGGCCGGCTGGCTGACGAAGAACTGCCGCATCAGGAACGTTCCGAGCACGGTGAACATGCCCGGCAGGATCAGCGCCCAGAGCGTGTCGTACAGCCCGATCTTCTGGAAGTAGATGAACCGCGGCACGAGCAGCAACTGCGCCGGAATGATCGCCGTCGCCAGGTACAGCAGGAACAGCTTGTCCCGCCCCCGGAACGACATCCGCGCGAACGCGTACCCGGCCATCGTCGCGGTGAGCAGCTCCCCGGCGACCCGCAGCAGGGCGACGAACACCGAGCGGCCGAACGCCGGCAACACGGAGGTCGCGCCGGTCAGCACCGTGCTGAAGTTGTCCCACTGGAACGGGTCCGGGATCCACTGCATCGGGATCTTGTACGCGTCCACGTCCGCTTTCAGCGACGTCGACAGCATCCACGCGAACGGCGCGAGGAAAGCGATGGCGAGGATCCACAGCGGGATTCCCCAGAGCCACTTGCTGTACTTGTCAGTCATTGAGGGCCCTCCCGCGCTGTGCCCGCCAGGTGACCAGAGTCAGCACCAGGACGCCGACGAACGTCACCAGGCCGATCGCCGACGCGTAGCCGAACCGGTAGAACTGGAAGCCGGTCTGGTACATGTAGTACGAGATCGTCGTGGTCGCGTCACCCGGACCGCCCGCGGTGATCAGCGCGATCAGCCCGAAGCCCTGCGACGCCCCGATGATCAGCGTGACCAGCAGGAAAACGGTGGTCGGCAGCAACGACGGCCAGGTGATCACCCGGAACTTCGCCCACGCCGAGGCGCCGTCGATGTCGGCCGCTTCGTACAGTTGCCGCGGCGCGTCCTGCAGCGCCGACAGGTAGATCAGCGAGCAGTACCCGACGCCGCCCCAGACAGCCATCACGATCAGTGCCGGCAGCGCCCAGTGCGAGGACGCGAACCACCCGGGCTGGATCCCGAACGCGTCGAGCACCTGGTTGACCAGGCCGGCCTTCGGGTTCATCAGCATCAGCCAGGTCATGCCGATCGCGACCACGTTGACGATGTAGGGCAGGAAGAAGATCGCGCGCAGTACGGCGCGACCGGGCAGCGGGCGGTTGAGCGCGATCCCGAGCCCGAGCCCCAGGACGACGGTCAGCGGCACCGACACCGCGACGTACACCAGCGTCAGCCCGATCGCGTGCCAGAACCCCGGGTCCCGGGCGATCGCGACGAAGTTGTCGATCCCGTTGAACGTGATGCCGCCGAGGCCGGACACCAGGTTCCAGTCGGTGAAGGCGAGCAGCACGACGCTGACCAGCGGGATCAGCGTGAACGCGATGACGCCGAGCAGGTTCGGGGCGATGAACAGGAAACCGATCCAGCCGGACGGGCGGATCCCGGATCCCTGCTCGGTCCGGGCCTTGGTGCCGGCCGCGACGACCGTGGCGGTGGCCATCAGGATTTCCTCTCGTTACGGGCGATCGCGGCGTCGGCGAGCCGGCGGACCTCGCGGATCGCGGCGCCGGGGTCCTTCTCGCCGAGCCAGCACAGGTCGCGCTGCTGCTTCACCGCGAGGTTGATCTCCGGGAAGCCGGCCAGCCGGGTGTCGGCGGCGAGTTTCGGCTCGGACTCCAGGACCACGCGGCGGAAAGAGTCCATGTCGAAGTACTTGTCCGGCTCTTTTCCGAGCATTCCGGAAACGATCTGCTCGTCGGTCACGTGGCCGAGCGTCGGCAGCTTGCCGCCCTTGAGCATCGGCGTCGCGCCCTCGGTGAGCCAGAACTTCACGAACGCCCAGGCCGCCTCGAACTTCGGCGACCGCGGGTTGATCATGATGAAGTTGCTGTACGAGCCGCCGTTCCAGTCCTTGCCGCCGACCGTCGGCGGCGGCGCGAACGAGACCTTGAAGTCGTGCGGGTACTTCTTCGCGTCGTACAGGTACCGCAGGTTGAACGGCGCGGTCGACCAGAGGTGGAACTCCTCGCCGAGGAACGAGTTCTGCTGGTACGCGTCCAGGTGCCGGGACAGTACTTCGGTCCACGGAAACGCCGTTCCGTCCGCGATCAGTTCGCGGCCGAGCCGGAAGCCCTGTTCGAAGTGCGGATCGCCGAAGTTCGACCGGTCGCCGTCGTACCAGTAGTTGGGTCCGAGGGCGATCCGGGCGATGTCCGGGAGTGAGTAGGTGCCGTACGTCGAGCCGGTGGTCAGCTTCTTCGCAGTGGCGCGGAAATCCTCGATCGTCCACGTTTCCGGCAACTCGACGCCGGCCTGCTGCCGGAGTTTCTCGTTGAACAGCACGAAGTACGGCTCGCGAGCGGTGGCGAGCGCCTTGACCTTGCCGTCCTCGATGTACGAGCGCGGCTGCTCGGTGTCGAGGAAGACCTGCAGCTCGGGGTCCGCCTTGACCCGGTCGGTCAGGTCCGCCGCCAGTCCGGACCCGGCCCGCAGCGCCATCGCGGACTGCGAGTACGTGAAGTACACGTCGATGTCGACGCCGCCCTGGAGGGCGGTGTCGAGCTTGAGGTTGCCGCGGTCGTCGTTCACGAACCGCGTGTAGTTCACCTTGTACTGCGGAAACTTCGCCTGGAACGCCTTCACCAGATCGGCCGGCCCGGAGGCCGCCGGCACTCCGCCCCACACCTGCAGGACTCCCGAGCGGCCGCTGTCGGAGCCGGAGCACCCCGGCACCACGGCGGCTGCCAGCCCCGCTCCCATCCCGGCGAGTACCTCCCGCCGGGAAAATCTTTTGCGCCTCACACCACACCTCCCACCAGATTGTGCAAAAGATTAGCGACCAATGCCGTGTCTGCCTAGTCCCGGCGCAAATCTTTTTCAGAGGGAGGCTTGGGGGCCCGCAGGCCCCCAAGACGCTCAGCTGGAGACGTCAGCGATCCCTGCGCGACCGGCCTCGACCGTGACACTCGCACGCGTGATCACGGCGCCGTCGGGAACGGTCACCTGCGGCACGACGCGGTAGTCGGTGCGCCACTCGGTGGGCGTGACCACGCAGCGCTGGTAGCCACGCTGGCTGTTGTGGAAGCGCATGTGCGGGTTCTCGGCGAGCCACGTGACGCCGAGGCTGTCCATGTCCACACCGTTGCCGCCCGAGCTGACCGACGTACCGAGGAACTCGGCGCCGACCGTACGCGAACCCGGATCGCCGAAGTTCTGCTTCAGGTCGGCCGCGACGCTGCGGTGCGCGTCGCCGGTGATCATCACGAAGTTGTCCACCCTCCGCTCGAGCACGCCGTCGAACAGCCGCTGCCGCGCCGCGGCGTACCCGTCCCACGGGTCCATGCCGTAGCGCTCCGACGTCCCGGCGTCGTGGTCGGCCTCGAACGCGAACACCTGGTTTCCGAGCACGTTCCAGCGCGCGGACGACCGGCCGAGGCCATCGAGCAGCCACTTCTCCTGCGTGGCGCCGAGCATCGTCCGCTCCGGGTTCCAGCGGGCGTCGCAGTCCTGCGCGCACTGCTCGAGCTGATCGGTGCGGAAACGCCGCGTGTCCAGCACGTTCAGCTGCAGCAGGTTTCCGAACGTCAGCCGCCGGTACACCTGCATCTCGGAACCGTGCGGCATCGACGTGCGACGCAGCGGCAGGTTCTCGTAGTACGCCTGGTACGCCGCCGCGCGCCGCTGGCGGAACACGGCCGGGTCCTGGTCCGGCTCGGTGTCGAGCTGCGAGATGTCGCCGGCCCAGTTGTTCTCGACGTCGTGGTCGTCGGGCGCGACCACCCACGGCGCCGCGGCGTGCGCGGCCTGCAGGTCCGGGTCGGACTTGTACTGCCCGTACCGGACCCGGTAGTCGGCCAGGCTGAAGACCTCCGCGGTCGGCAGATGACCCCGCCCGATCGTGCCCTGACCGCCACCCTCGTAGATGTAGTCGCCCAGGTGTACGACGAGGTCGAGATCGTCCTGCGCCATGTGGCGGAAAGCGGTGAAGAAACCTTCGTAGTAGTTCTGGCAGCTCGCGAACGCGAAGCTCAGCTCCCGAAGCCGCAGGTGCGCGAGCGGCGCCGTCCGGGTCCGGCCGACCGGGCTGACCTGGTCGCCGACGATGAACCGGTACCAGTACTCGCGGTCCGGCCGCAGCCCGTGTACCTCGGCGTGGACCGAGTGCCCCCATTGCGGTACTGCGTGCTCGACGCCGCGGCGTACCACGCGGTGGAAACGCGCGTCCTCGGCGATTTCCCAGCGGACCGGAAAACGCTGGTCGGGCATTCCGCCGCGCCCGTCCGGCGCGACCGGCTGCGGCGCGAGGCGGGTCCAGAGCACGACGCCGTCGGGCAACGGGTCACCGGACGCGACGCCCAGCGTGAACAGGTTGCCGAGCTGCGCGGTCGCCTTCGCCTCCGGAACCAGACCGGTGGCAAGTGCTGCTGCGCCGGCCAGGGTCAGGAAATGCCGACGGCGCAGATGGGCGGACAACTCTCGCATGAATCCTCCAGCATTGGGTCGGAAGCTGTAAGTCATTCACAGCTATCGGACCCGCAGCCGAAGAACAAGAGAACGTTCAGAAACCGCAGTTCACCAGTACCGGTTCGTTGACCAGCGTGATGTCGAAGGACTGCCGGACCTGGGTGCGGACATGGGCGGCGAGGGTGAGCAGTTCCTTGGCTGTCGCCCCGCCCCGGTTCGTCAGCGCCAGCGTGTGCTTGGTCGAGACCGCCGCGTCGCCGATGCTGAACCCCTTGGAAACCCCGGCGTGCTCGATCAGCCAGGCCGCGCTGGTCTTCACGCGACCGTCCGGTTGCGGCCACTGCGGCGCACCGGCCGGGACCTCGGCAGGGGTGTCGAGGATGGGGTTCGTGAAGAAGGAGCCGGCGCTCCAGGTGTCGTGGTCGGCCTCGTCGAGAACCATGCCCTTGCTGCGGCGCAGGCCCAGGACGGCTTCCCGGACGTCGTTCATCGGCGCCCGCGACCCCGGCTCCACCTCGAGCACGCGGGCGAGTTCGGCGTACCCGACGGGGGCCGACAGGTCGCCGAGCGCCAGCTGGAACGTGACCTCGAGGACGACGTACCGGGACGGGTCCGCCTTGAAGCGCGAGTTCCGGTAGGAGAACCCGCAGTCCGCCGCGAAGATCGTCCGGACAGCGTTTTCGGAACGGTCCCAGACCCGCACCGACGCGATCGTTTCCGCGACCTCGTGGCCGTAGGCGCCGACGTTCTGCACCGGGGTCGACCCGGCCAGGCCGGGGATCCCGGACATCGACTCGAGCCCGCTCCACTGCTCCGCGATCGCCCGCCGGACGACGGCGTCCCAGTCCTCGCCGGCCGCGACGTGCACCATCGCGCCGGAGCACAGGTCGGATTCCACCCGGATCCCGGAGGTCGCGATCTTCACGACGGTGCCGCGGAAACCGTCGTCCCCGATCACCACGTTGCTGCCGCCGGACAGCAGCAGCACCGGCTCACCGGTGGCGTCCGCGTCCCGGACCGCGGTGATCAGGTCGTCCTCGGTCGTGACCTCGACGAACTTGTCGGCCGGCCCGCCGATCCGCAGCGTGGTGTGGTCGGCGAGCGACACGTGCGTACTCACCGGACCCGCACGACCGCCCTGGCCCGGCCGAGCACCTTCTCCTCGCCCGCCACCGCCGTGATGTCGATCTCGGCCAGCCCGTCGCCGACCTTGTCGACCTTCGCGGAAAACGTCACACTCGCGCCCTTGTCGTCGTCCGGTACGACGACCGGCTTCGTGAACCGGACGCCGTACTCGACCAGGTCGGCCGGGTCGTCGAGCCAGTCCGTGACGACGCGCACCGCGGAGGCCATCGTCAGCATCCCGTGCGCGATCACGCCGGGCAGTCCGAGCGCCGCGGCCATCCGGTCGTTCCAGTGGATCGGGTTGAAGTCGCCGCTCGCCCCGGCGTACCGGACCAGGTCCTCGCGCCGGAACGTGACGGTCAAGGGCGGCAGCTCGGTCCCTACCTCGATCATGCGTCCGCCCGGTTGTGCGAGATGGTCGACGTCGACGTGGCGATCGGCTCGCCGTCGACGGTGGTCAGGGCGGTCTCGTACATGATCACCTCGACGTCACCGGCCTTGCGCACGGTCGTGATGGTGGCGGTCGCGGCGATGTCGTCGCCGGCCTTGATCGGGCGGGTGTAGCTGAACTTCTGCGCGCCGTGCACGATCCGGTCCAGCCGGAGGCCCAGCTCGGCGTCGTTCAGCAGCTGCTCCAGCGCGCGGCTGCCGAGCACGAACGCGAACGTCGGCGGCGCGATCGCGTCGTCACCCCGGTACGCCGGGTTACTGTCGCCGATCGCGTCGGCGAACTCCCGGATCTTCTCCCGGCCGACCTGGTAGGACTCGGCGGCCGCGTAGCTCCGGCCGACCATCGTGGCGTCGATCGTCATATCCGCTAACCCTACTGGCACACTATGACGCGGGACGCCGCCGCCCACCATCCGACGGGAAGGTCGAACGTGACGGCAGTGGCGGCGCTGGCGCGGTACGCGCCTCGGTACGGGCTGGAGATCGGTGAGCCGGAAGGCTCCGAATGGCTCCGCGTGGATCGCATCCTGGAGCCGGACAGTCCCGAGCTCACCGAGCTGCTCAAGCGCGACGACGAGGCCAGTTGCCACCGTACGGCGCACGCGAACTCGCTTAGCATGCTGTCGTTCTACGCCGGCCGCGCACCGGCGACGGCGCTGCTGCTCTGGGCGCTGGAGGGCCATGTCCTGGACGTCCGCCCGCAGAACCTGTGGGTCCGGCCACACGAAGGCCACGGCATCGCCGCGGTCGCCGTACGCTCCGCCGACTTCCTCCCCGGCGGACTGGAGACGTTGTACGACGTAGTACTGCGGCAGCACCTGCTTCCGCTCGCGGAAGAGCTGCACCGGCGTACGCGGGCCGGGCTGCGGCAGGTGTACGGCGGGGTGGCCGCGGGCTGCGCGATGGGGTTCTGCGCTGCTACGCGGGAGGAGGTCACGGTGGAGCCGGCGTACCTGCTGGAGCGGTGGCAGACGTTCGTGGCGAAGGCCCCCGGCGGGCTGGCGCGGCTGGGCGAGGTGGCGGTGGCGGGCGGGAAGCTCGTGTACCTGCGGAACACCTGCTGCCTGTACTACACGAGTAGCACTGGCCAGGGCACCGTCTGCGGTTCCTGCTGCCTGACTCCGCGCGAGGCCCGGCTCGCCGCCTACGAGGCGGGGCGCCCGATCCTCACGGTCTGAACACGCCAAAAAGCCGCTCCGGGGAGCCGGAGCGGCTTTGCGGACGACCTGAGGTCAGCGGGTCTCGCGGTGGTCCGTGTGGTCGTTGCAACGGTGGCAGTACTTCTTCAGCTCAAGACGATCCGGGTCGTTGCGCCGGTTCTTCTTGGTGATGTAGTTCCGCTCCTTGCACACCGTGCACGCCAGCGTGATCTTCGGGCGAATGTCGGTCGACTTGGCCACTGCTGCCTCTTCTGTCAGGAGTACGCAACTTAGGTGATCGCACTCTCGAAATACTGCGTCGGTGGTAGCGGGGGCGGGAGTCGAACCCGCGACACCACGATTATGAGCCGTGTGCTCTAACCACCTGAGCTACCCCGCCGCGAGAGTTCGTCATCCCACCCGGCGGACCGGATGGGATGCCGTGCTCAGAGCCCCTTTACGGAATCGAACCGTAGACCTTCTCCTTACCATGGAGACGCTCTGCCGACTGAGCTAAAGGGGCGGGCCGAGGAGAGAGATTACACGGTCCCCCGTCCCGATGTGAAATCGGGCCCGGAGCGCCTTGCAGGCCCCTCAGTCCGTCCCGGAAAGCATACCGGCTCCGGGACAGTGCTCATGACCATTTTCCGCCCAGGACGGCATCGTCCTCGGAGAAATCGGGCGACGGGTCCGCCGGCGGGTGGTCGAGATGCCAGCGGACGGACGCGCGCAACGTCTCCGCGGGATCCGCGGGCGCCCACCCGAGGACCGTCCGCGCCTTCGAGGAATCCATCAGCAGGTACTGGTCGAGGGCTCCCGTCAGCGACAGGTCCGACGGCAGCAGGTCGTCCCGTACTCGAACCAGTTCCACGTCGTTGGCCTCCGCCGCCGCCAGGATCTGCTCGGCGAAGAGCCGGTACGGCGCGGTCCGCGGCTCGACGATGTTGAATGCGCCCGGGTTGTCCCCGCCCAGCGCCGCGGAAACCGCTGTCGCGACGTCGCCGACGTACACGCGACTGAAGAGGAACTGCCCGGACCCGATCGGGATCCGCCGGCGGCCGGCCCGCACCCGGCGCAGGACGAACTCGAAGCGCCGCTGGTAGTCGTGCTCGCCGTAGACGGCGCCGAGCCGCAGCACCGTGGCCCCGCGCGGGAGATACCGCTCCTCCATCTCGAGATTCTCGTACTGCGGTCCGTCGACGAAGCGGCGCTCGCGCAGCGGCGACTCCTCGGTCAGCGGCAGCGCGTCCGTCGTACGGTCCGAGTGCAGACCGTCGTACGCGCGGTAGACGTCGCCGCTGGAGATCGCGACGAGCTTCACGTCCGGACCGACGGCGCCGAGCGCGGCGTCGGCGGCTGCGGCATTCATGCCGGAGATGTCCACGAGGGCTTCCGGGTCGTACGACTTCAGCGCGGCAGCCAGTGCCGGGGCGTCGTGGCGGTCCAGGTGCGCGTGGTCGACAGGCGGCAGGTCGGGGTTCGGCAGCAGGTCCGGTGGTTCGTGGTCGCCGCGGTGCACCAGCAGCAGCGTGTGTCCTTCCGCCGCCAGTCGCTGGACGACCGCGCGGCCGATGAACTGGGTTCCACCCAGGATCGCGATCCGCATGACCACAGTCCTAGCGCTTCCGGCCGGCGCGGCCCAGGCTCTTCTGCGAGCGGCAGAAGTTCGATGTCGAGAACGGGAACACGGTTTCGTCGTACCGGCAGAACCTACGAGAGGAGCACGAATGTCCGAGTCAGCGATGCCGCCGGTGGTGCCCGCCGACGAGTGGGAAGCGGCCCGTGCCGAACTGCTGGTCGCCGAGAAGGAGGCCACGCGGGCCCTGGACCGGATCGCGGCGCAGCGGCGGCGGCTGCCGATGGTGCGGTTCGGCGAGTACACGTTCACCTCGACGGACGGTCCGGTCACGCTGCGGGAACTCTTCGGCGAGCACCGGCAACTGGCGCTGTACCAGTTCATGAACGCCGGGCCGGACGCGTTCTGTCCCGGCTGCACCTACTTCACCCGGAACGTCGCGAACCTGGACGGACTGGCCCGGAAAGATTTGGCCTGGGCGACGGTTTCCGACATGCCCATCGAGCAGATGGCGGGGTACTGGAAAACGATGGACTGGGAGCACATCCCGTTCGCGTCCTCGGCCGGTACGACGTTTTCCGCGGACTGCGGCGCCGGCGGCGGGTTCCTGCTGAACATGTTCCTGCGGGACGGCGACAACGTTTTCCGCACCTACTCGACCGGTCAGCGCGGCGTCGACGGGCTGCTGTTCAGCAACACCGTCGCGGACCTCGCCGTGTACGGCCGCCAGGAGGACTGGGAGGACTCCCCGGCGGGGTGGCCACAGTTCCCGACGTACGGGTAGATCCGGCGTACGGCCAGGGGGCAGACGCGGCGGCACTCGAACACTTGAACGCCCTATACAGGCCCGCAGGGGCTGCTCGGCGCCAAACCACGCGTGATCCGCGTCACCCCCGAAGCGGCGTCGCCACCGGCCGCCCGTACGCCTGAGGATGCACCCGACGGCAGCATTTCCTCACCGAGCGTGTCCGATTTCGTTCAACTTTTGGCAATCCGTGTTTGGGACGGCCGTGACCTGGTCGTTATGGTCATTGGGCCGCCGTACCCCCTCGACGGCGGCTGCCCCTCCCTGGAAGGTTTCCCCGTGCCCACTCACCATGACGCGCCGCTTGCAGATCGGCAGGCGTCGAGTCGCCCGACTGCTCCGCGCCCGGTGGCCAAGCACCGCTCCCGCCGGCAGAAGGCTGTCCGTCGCACCCAGCTGATCGGCCTGACCGCCGCGCTGGCGGCCGCGGCCGGTACCACCACCGTCGGCCTCACCACCTCCACCTCCGGCCCGGCGAACGCCTCCGGCGATGCCGGGCTGAGCCAGGCGCAGGCCGAGGCCCTGACCGCGGCCCGCGTCGAGCGCCGCGAGCTCGGGTCCCGGGACGCGTCCCGGATCGACCTGTCGCTCGAGGCCGCGAAGAAGGCGGCGGCCACGAAGGCCGCCCAGCAGCGCGCTGCGAAGCTGGCCGCCAACGAGGCCATCACGAAGCGCCGGGCGCTCGCCCTGGCGGCGGCCAAGGCGGCCGCGGCGAAGAAGGCCGCGGAGAACGCCCGGGCCCTCGCCGCCGCGCGGGCCGAGGCCCAGGCCAAGGCCAAGGCGATCGCCAAGCAGGCCGCGCTCGCGAAGGCGGCCGCCAAGGAAGCCGCCGAGAACGCGCCGAAGGTCGTGCTGCCGACCACCGGCTACCGGCTGACCGCCCGCTTCAACCAGGCCGGCAGCCGCTGGGCCCGCAACCACACGGGCCTCGACTTCGCGGCCCCGATGGGTACGCCGGTCCGCTCGGTGCTGGCCGGCGAGGTCATCCAGGCCGAGTACGCGGGCGCGTACGGCCGCCAGGTGAAGGTCCGGCACGCGGACGGCACCGTGACGTCGTACGGCCACATGTCCGAGTTCGACGTCTCGGTCGGCGACTCGGTCGAGGCCGGCACGATGATCGGCCGGATCGGCATGACCGGCAACACCACCGGCCCGCACGTCCACTTCGAGGTCCTCCGCGGCGGCGAAACAGCCATCAACCCCGAACCCTGGCTCCGCGACCACGGCGTCACCCCGTAACCGACGCTCAGCCCGCGCCCGGGCGCCGCGCAGTACTCGTCGCAGGCGCTAGAGCGTTTTCGCCATGTCGAGGGCGGCGATGTAGGTGCCCTCGATGAGGAATTCGTCGGGGTGGGTGCCTTCGACGACGTAGCCGTGGCGTTCGTACAGGCGGCGGGCCGCGGCGTTGGTGCTGTGGACGTGCAGGCTGATCTTGCGGGCGCCGCGGAGGCGGCCCTCGGCGTCGGCCGCGTCGAGGAGCGCGGCGGCGACGCCGAGGCGGCGGGCGTCCGGTGCGACCGCGAGCCCGTTGATCGCCAGCACCCCGGCGCCCTCCGGAAACTGGTACTTGTCCTGCAGCCGCAAGTACCCGACGACCGCGTCGCCGTACTCCGCCACGAGATGCGCCTCGGGCCCGCTCCGGCTGAAGAACGTGTCCCCCAGCGTTTCCTGGTACGACGGGAAACCGCTGGACGCGTCCCACGCACTGCGCTCGATCGCGAGCAGCGCCGCGTCGTCCTTCTCGACGGCACGTCGTACGGTCACCTGGGCGGCTGGTCGGCGGTCCTCACTCACCGCACCATCCTCACCCCGACGCCGGGCCAGCCGGGCATACCGGGCGACATATCGGCGGCTTATCGGAAATCGCAGACGCTCCGGCAACATCGCTCCGGATGAACTGGTCGGCATGCTGACCGATCACCGTAGTTCCCGCCGTCGCGGCCGCCGGACCACCGTCCTGGCCGGGTTGGCGGTCGTCCTCAGTTTCCTGCTCGTTTCCTGTACGCCGGACACCGCGCACGACGACCCGGCGGCATCCGGTACGGCGCCCGGCACCGGTACTGCGTCCACGCCCGAGCGCGGGCGTTCGTCGGGGACGGGCGCGAACCACGGGCCGGCCGGCGAGCAGGACGGCGTGCTGCCGGACCGCACCTCGGCGTACGACACGAGCCTCCCCGGGATCGCCAAACTCGATCCGGCGCTCCGCAAGGCGGTGCAGCGGGCCGAGACCGCGATGAAGGAGGACGGGATCACGATGCAGGTGACGACCGGGTGGCGCAGCAAGAAGTACCAGGAAGAGCTACTGGAGAAGGCGATCCGCAAGTACGGCAGCAAGAAGAAGGCGATGGAGTACGTCGCCGACCCGGACGAGTCGCACCACGTCACCGGGCACGCCGTTGACATCGGCCCGACCGCTGCCGACTACTGGCTGATCCGCCACGGCAGCCGGTTCGGGCTCTGTCAGACGCTGTCCAACGAGATCTGGCACTTCGAGTTGGCCACCGAGCCCGGCGGCACTTGCCCGCCGATGACGGATCCGACGCGCTAGAACCCCTTGCTCAGCGGGGTTCCTCGGGCGGATCGGACTGGTGGGCGAGCGGGCGCTGCGACCAGGCGACGTCGTGCCAGCTGTCGAGTTTCCAGCCGATGTTCCGGTAGGTGCCGATCGGGTCGAAGCCGAGGGACTTGTGGAGGGCTTCGCTGGCGGGGTTGGGCAGGGTCACGCCGGCGACGGCGGTCCGGAAACCGCGGTCCGCCAGCCGGTCGAACAGCGCGTTGTAGAGCGTGCGGCCGGCGCCAGTGCGGTGATGGCTGGGCGCCACGTAGACGCTGACCTCACAGGACCAGCGGTACGCCGGGCGGGGCTTCATCGGGCCGGCGTAGGCGTAGCCGACGACCTGCTCGTCGTCCTCGAGGACCAGCCAGGCGTGCGTGGCCCGGGCCTTGGCGATCCGCTCGGCCATCTCGCCGACGGTCGGCGGCTCCACCTCGAACGTGATCGCCGTACCGGTGACGTAGGGCGCGTAGATCGCCGCACACGCCGCGGCGTCCGCCACCGAGGCGTCTCTGACCTTGCTCATGACACGATAGTAGCCACATCTGCCGCTATAGTGGCAAGCGTGATCGATGATCTGTCCCGCTCACTGGCGGCGACCGTGCAGCAGGCGCGGGTCGCCCAGGAGCTGTCCGTCAACGCGCTCGCGGAACGGTCCGGCGTCTCGCGCGCCATGATCGGGAAGATCGAGCGCGGCGAGGCGCAGCCGACCGCGGTACTGCTCGGAAAACTTTCCGGCGCACTGGGTATGACGCTTTCCGAACTGGTCGCGCGCGCCGAGAACACGGGTGACCTGCTGCGCCGCGCGGACGAGCAGCCGGTGTGGACGGACCCGGTCACCGGCTACCACCGGCGCGCCGTGTCACCGGTCACCGACGGGCCGCTCGAACTCGTCGAGGTCGAGCTCCCGCCGGGAGCGTCGGTCTCGTACCCGGCCGACGCCTACATCTTCAAGTACCAGCAACTGTGGATCCTCGACGGTACTCTGCGTTTCCACGAGGGCGCGCAGATCCATGAGCTGCACAGCGGCGACTGCCTCCAGCTGGGCCCTCCATCCCCGACGACCTTCCACAACCCGGCCGGGACTGCCTGCCGCTATCTGGTGGCCCTGGTCAAAGGCCGCGCCTGACGACATCGCGGAAGCTGTCGCAAGGACTCCTGCAGGAAAGTTCCCGGAACGAGCGCGGCCGCGCGGCCGGCCATGGTTTCGTTGTCCCATGACTGTGTCCCCGCTGGTCTGGGTGCTGACCGTTCTGGGAATCGTTGCGCTGCTGCTGTTCGACTACTTCTTCCATGTGCGTTCGGCCCATGTACCGACGCTGCGCGAGGCCGCGATCTGGTCCGCGGTGTACGTCGGAATCGCGCTGCTGTTCGGGCTCGGGACCCTGGTGCTCGGCGGGACCGCGATGGGGTCGGAGTACTTCGCCGGGTACATCACCGAGAAAGCGTTGTCGGTCGACAACCTGTTCGTGTTCCTGATCATCATGACCGGTTTCCGGGTGCCCCGGGAGAACCAGCAGAAAGTGCTGCTGGTCGGGATCGTGGTCAGCCTGATCGCCCGGGCCGGCTTCATCTTCGTCGGGTCCGCGTTGCTGAACTCGTTCTCCTGGGTCTTCTACCTGTTCGGGATCGTGCTGCTGCTGACCGCCGGAAACATGCTGAAGCCGGAGACCGAGGAGTCCCACCAGGCGCAGAACCTGGTGGTCCGGCTGAGCCGGCGGCTGTTCCGGACGACCGAGGACTACGTCGGCGACCGGCTGGTCACCGTGGTCGACGGCCGCCGGATGCTGACGCCGATGGTGCTGGTGATGGCCGCGATCGGCGGCACCGACCTGATGTTCGCGCTGGACTCGATCCCGGCGATCTTCGGACTGACCCAGAACGTGTACGTCGTGTTCACCGCGACCGCGTTCAGCCTGCTGGGGCTGCGGCAGCTGTTCTTCCTGCTCGACGGCCTGCTCGACCGGCTGATCTACCTGTCGTTCGGGCTGGCCGCGATCCTCGCGTTCATCGGCGCCAAGCTGATCCTGCACGCGCTGCACGAGAACAACCTGCCGTTCGTCAACGACGGCGAACACGTCGAGGTGGCCGAGATCAGCACCGGCATGTCGCTGATCGTGATCCTGGCCGTCCTGCTGATCACGATCCTCGCGTCGCTGTTCAGCACCCGCGGCCGGACCCAGACCGCGATGGCGCACATCCGCCGCGACGCCACGGCGTACCTGAACCCCGACTACACCGACGACCCGGCCGAACGGGAGCGCGTCTTCCAGCGGCTGCTGCGCGCCCGCGACCACATCACCGAGCTGGGCCCGAAGGCCAAGCAGCAGGTCCGCAACGAGGCCGACCTGATGGATCTGTGCCGTCAGGTCGGCGAGGCCCACGCGGCGGCGCACGCCGACCACCCGATCAACCCCAGCCTCTGAGCACCTCCGGGGGCTGTCAGCCCTTGACGGCTCCGGAGGCCAGGCCCGAGACGTAGAAGCGTTGCAGGCCGACGTAGAGGACGACGCACGGGATCATCGCGATCACCGACCCGGCGACGAGCGAGCCGAAGTTGATGTCGCCGTACGCTCCCGCCTGGACGTTCACGAGCGCGACCGGGAGCGTGTACAGCTCGTCCTTGGTCAGGAACGTGAGTGCGCCCAGGAACTCGGTCCAGGCGGCCAGGAACGCGTACAACGCGACGGTGGCCGCGCCGGGCGTGATCAGCGGCCGCAGGACGGATCCGAGCATGCGGAACGTTCCGCAGCCGTCGACGTGTGCGGAGTCCTCGAGTTCCACCGGGACGGAGGAAAACGAGTTCCGCATCACGAAGACCCCGAACGGCAGGTTGACCGTGGTGTAGAACAGCACCAGCCCGAGCAGGCTGTCGGTCAGCCGCAGCACGTTCAGCTCGAGGTACAGCGGCGTCAGGATCGCCTGGAACGGGATCATCATCGACACCACCACGAGCGCGAACAGCAGCGGCCCGCTCCGGAACCGGAACCGCGCGAACCCGTACCCGGCCAGCGTGGCCAGCAGCGCCGTCAGTACCGCCGTACTCAACGCGACGACCAGACTGTTCCCGACCGCCCGGATCAGGTTTCCGGGACCTTCGATCAACGTCCGGAAATTGTCCCAGGTGAGCTGGAAGAACGTCGACGCGTCCGGAGCCGCGACGATCACGTCGTTCGGCTGCACCGAGCGGAAGAGGGCCCACAGCAACGGTACGGCGAAGACCAGGAAGGCGCCGCCACCGCCGATCACGTACAACGTGTTCTTGAGTCGCATCGTCAGTCCTTTTCGCGGAGCAGGCGGAACTGGGCGGCCGTGACGAGCCCGACGACGATCACCAGCACGATCGACAGTGCCGTGGCGGCGCCGAGCTGGAGCTGGACGAACGCCCGGTTGTAGATGTACTGGACCACCGTGGTGGTGTCCGTCCCCGGACCGCCGCGGGTGAGGATGTAGAACTGCGAGAACGCCAGCAGCGAGCCGATCACCGAGATGATCACGGCCATCGCGATCGTCCGGCGCAGGATCGGGATCGTGATCTCGCGTTCCTGTTTCCACCAGCCGGCGCCGTCCAGCGCGGCCGACTCGTAGTACTCGCGCGGGATCGCCTGCATGCCGGCCATCAGCAGCATCATGGTCAGCCCGCTCACCGCCCACACGACCAGCACGCAGATCAGTCCGGTGGCCAGCGGGCCGTCCACCAGCCAGGCCGTCGTCCCGTCGGTGATCCCGAGCTCGCGGAGCACGATGTTGATGACGCCGCTGTCCGGCTGCGCCTCCAGGACCGTCACGAAGCTGAGCGTGGACAGTCCGACGACGAACGGCAGGAAGAACACGGTTCGCAGCAGCGTCGAACCGCGGCGTTTCCGCCGTACCAGAACGGCGAGTGCGTAGCCGAGCACCAGGATCGGCCCGGTGACTATGACCGTGTAGAGCAGCGTGTAGAGCACGGACTTGGCGAACGCCGCGTCCGAGGCGATCGCGCCGTAGTTCTTCAGCCCGTTGAACTTCACCGTCCCGATCAACGGCCAGTTGGTCAGCGAGATCACCAGCGCGAACGCCAGCGGCACCAGGACGAAGACGGCGACGAACAGCACTGCGGGCGCCACCAGCAGCAGCCCGGTCCGGGACGGGTGGGTGAGCGACCCGCGCGCCGCGGTACTCATGCCTGCCCCTGGCGGAGGATGCGGTCGAAGTTCTGCTGTGCTTCCTTCATGGCGGCCTCCAGTTCGCCGTCGAACACGGCGCGGCGGAACATCTGCAGCCACGGCCCGTCCGGCTGGTTGTAGAGGAGGTTGTAGGACAGCGTTGTCGGCGCGTACCCCTCCTGGATGCGTTCCAGCGGCAGCGTCGCCAACGGGTACTTCGCGGCGAACTCGGACGTCCGGGCGTCCGACCGGACGGGCGTGTAACCGCCCGCCGGCAGGTCGATCTGCTGCGGCAGGTCGAGCGCGAAGCGGACGAACTCCCAGGCGCCGGACGCGTTCCGGGCACCCCGTGGGATGCACATGTTGTCGCCGCCGTCGAAGAACGCGGCGCCGCCGTCCGGGCCGGACAGCAGCCGCGGTGTGACCTTCTTGTGGAAGGCAGCGTCGGACGCGGACACGACGACGCTGTAGTTCGACGGGAAGATGCCGACCTTCCCGGCCCGGAAATCGCTGCCCCACCGGGACGCGTCGTCGGAGAAGTTCGCCCGCGGCACCAGCCCGTCGACCCACAGCTGCCGGTGCAGCTCGAGCATCTGCCGGACCGCGTCGTTCCCGACGATGTCCCCGGACTGGTCGGGTACGACGCCCTTGATCAGATCGGTGTCCGCCGCCCAGATCATCGGCTGGACGACGAAGCCGAGCGCGCCCGGGCTGTTGGCCGGGAAACTCCACGCGTAGATGTCGTCGCCGAGTTTCCGCAGTTTCCGGGCCGCGTCCAGCAGGTTGCCGAACGACTTCACGGCCTCGTCCGGGTCCACGTCCGCCCGGTCGCACAGCTCGGTGTTGAACCAGAACATCGAGTTGTCGGCGAGGTACGGAACGCCGTACACCCGGTCGCCCTTCGTCGCCAGCCGCAGGTGACCGGGGCTGAGCCGGTCACGGAAATCGAGTGCGGAAAGCGGTTCGGTCAGGTCGGTGAAGGCGTCGCGGTAGATGAACAGCATCGAGTTGATGTCGTCGATGTCGACCAGGTCAGGCACACTCCGGCCGCGGATCGCGGTCGCCAGCTTGGTCACGTACTGCGCGTCGAGGACCGGCGTCAGCTCGACGGTGAGCCGGTCCTGCGACGCGTTGAACTTCTTCACCAGGTCGGTCAGACCGCTCTGCGTCGCCGCCCGGCACCACACCTGCACGGTGCCGGTGGCGTCCTGCCCGAAACCCGCCGCCTGGACGTCGGGTTCGGGCAGGACCGAGCTGCAACTCGAGACGAGACCGGCCCCGGCCAGGCCACCTGCCGCCGCGGCGGTGGCGCCGAGGAACTTCCGCCGGGTGAGCACGATCAGGCCCTGGGCAGCCAGACGCGCATGGCACCGATCTCCCGGTTCGCCCACGCGTAGTACGGGATCGCGACCACCTCGACCTCGGCGCCTGTCGAGTCGGCGGCGTCCACCGTGAACGGCCAGCCCTCCCGATGCCCGGTGCCGGCCTTGCCACGCGCCGCCAGCAGCGTCACGCCGTCCAGCAGTTCCGCGGCGCGCGCAACAGGAGCCTCGGGCAACAGATGCAGGTCGTCGACGTCCGCCTCGTTGTCCGCCTGCTCGACCGCGTAGACCAGCGGCCCGCGTTCCAGCGCGACGCAGCCACGGACGGCGTCGATGCGCGGATCCGCGGCGACGATCCGCGGGTCGAGCGGCAGCCGCAGGTCGATCTCCGCCGCCTCGACCCGCGCGTACCCGCCGGCCTCCACCTGCTCGCCGTTGACGGTCGCGCCGACCGCCCAGGCCGGGATCCGCAACTCGACCGCGACCGGCGCGTCGGCGGTGATCCGGACGGCACCTTCCCACGGGTAGTTCGTCTCGACACGCAGTTCGGAATCACCGGACCTGATCACGCCGGCGACGTACTGATGGACCTGCACGGCGTCCGGCGTCGTCGTCGCGACGTACCCGTCGAGGCTGGACAGGGTGCGCATGATGTTCGGCGGGCAGCAGGCGCAGTCGAACCAGCCGCGCCGCCCGTGCGCCGGACTCCGGCCGGTGTCCGGGTACGCCGCACCGCGCAGCTGCAGCGGGTTGACGTAGAAGTACTCCGTTCCGGAAAGTGAAACGCCGGCGAGGAAACCGTTGTACAGCATCCGCTCGATGGCGTCCGCGTAGAACGCCTCACCGGTCGCGAGCAGCATCCGCCACGCCCACTGGATGCCGCCGATCGCGGCACACGTCTCGGCGTACGCGCGGTCCGCCGGCAACTCGTACTCGTCACCGAACGCCTCACCCTCCCAGCGCGCGCCCAGTCCGCCGGTGACATACGTTTTCGTCGACCACATGTGGTCGAACTGCCGCTTCAGCGCATCGAGCAGCTCGTCGTCGCCGGTCTCCAGCGCCACGTCGGCGGCGCCGGCGGCCAGGTAGACCGCGCGGACCGAGTGGCCCTCGACGCTGGTCGCCTCGCGGACCGGAACGCGGTCGGAGAAGTACGCCGGCGAATGGCCGTGCCGCTCGATGATTCCGTGACCGCGCGCGTCCACGAACCACTTGGCCAGGTCGAGGTACGCCGCCGTACCGGTTTCTCGATACAACTCGACCAGGGCCATCTCGATGACCGGGTGGCCGTCGACGTCGACCGTCCTGTCGTCGCCGAAGGTCGCGACCAGGTGGTCGGCGAGCTTGATCGCGACGTCGAGCAGCGCCCGGTCGCCGGTGCAGCGGACCTGCGCGACGGCGGCCTGGATCAGATGGCCGGCGCAGTAGTGCTCGTGACTCCAGACGAGTTGCTGGTAGCGGCCCTCGTCGCCGTACCGGAGCTGGACGACCGAGTCGAGGTAGCCGTCCTCGCGCTGCGCCGCCGCGACCACCGCGGTCAGGTCGCGGATCCGTGCGAGCAGGCCGTCGTCGGGGTTGCGGCCGTACTCCCACGCGGCGGCCTCGAGCCACTTGTAGACGTCGGAGTCCGCGAAGACCGGGCCGATCGCCTCGCCCTCGCCGATCCCGGCGGCGAGCCGGAGGTTCTGGAGGTTGCCCGCGTTCTCCAGCTGGTCCTGGCCGCTGGGGATCGCGTCGGCGCCGTTGCGGGCCTGCCGCGGCGCCCAGAAGCCACCGGTGATGGTGACCTGGCCGAGTCCGAGAGGGTGCCGGCGGCCCTTGGTGGTCGCGGCCGGGCTGCGGGAAGTACTGACAGTGCTGACAGTTTCCGGGGAAGCGCTCATCTGGCGGTGACTCCTGTGTAGGAAAATCCGGAACACGTTTTCCTGCACGAAGGTAGGGATGATGCCGAGCCAGGTCAACCCCTACCTGTGGATAACTTCGGAGCCGGCCCGGGCGAACTGAGGTACCGTTCCCGGAAAGCTGAGGAAAGGAGTTGCCGCATGGCGTCACGGATCACCCGCTCGCCAGGAATCAAGGACGTGGCCGCACTGGCAGGCGTCTCGGCGAGCACGGCGTCGAAGGCGCTCAACCGTACCGGTCACCTCCGCGAGGAGACCCGGATGCGGGTCCAGCAGGCCGCGGAGACGCTCGGGTTCGTCCCCGACGGCCGCGGCCGCGCGCTCGCGTCCGGCCGCAGTTTTACGGTCGGGCTGATCACCACGGACAGCTCGGGCCGGTTCAGCATCCCGATCATGCTCGGGGCCGAGGACGCGCTCAGCGCCGGCGAGATGGCGCTCGTGCTCTGCGACACCCGCGACGACCCGCTCCGCGAGCACCACTACCTGAAGTCGCTGGTGGCCCGCCGGGTGGACGGCATCATCGTGACCGGCCGCCGCACGGAGCCGCGCGAGCCGATCGACGCGCCGATCCCCGTCGTCTACGCGTTCAGCCCGTCCAAGGACCCGCGCGACACCTCGGTGCTCGTCGACGACTCCGGCGGCGCCGCGTCGGCCGTCCAGCACCTCATGGCGCTGGGCCGCGAGCGGATCGCGCACGTCACCGGCCCGCAGTCCCACCTCAGCGCCCGGATCCGCGCGGCAGCGACGAGCCGGGAGGCGGCGGCCGCGTTCCTCGGCGAGCCCTTGTACGGCGAGTGGAGCGAGCGCTGGGGCCGGCACGCCGTCGACGTACTGCTCCGGACCCAGCCGGACGTCGATGCGATCACCTGCGGCAGCGACCAGATCGCGCGCGGCGTCTGCGACCGGCTGCGCGAGCTCGGCCGCTCCGTCCCCGACGACATCGCGGTCACCGGCTACGACAACTGGTCGGTGATGGCGATGGCCAGCCGTCCGCCGCTGACGACCGTCGACATGGAGCTCGAGGAGCTCGGCCGGCGGACCGCCAATCTCCTCATCGACGCGATCGCCGGCTCCCCGCACCCCGGCCCCACGCACCTGCCCACCCGGCTGATCCCCAGGGAGTCGACCCTCGGGACCTGACAGCTCCGGCGCCGCCGAGTCCCTGCTGCGGCGCTGCCGCGTCCAGTCCCCGGATGGTCACCCGGCGGACCGCCATTGGTTGCCGAAGACGGTCTAGATTGGCTCGGGTGCTGCGCAAGCTCCTGATCGGCGTGGCGGTGATTGCCACGGTCGTGGCAGGGGTGGGCACCGCACGTCTGGTCCTCCCCTGGACCGATCCCACCCGCGGCGTGGTCAAGCAGCTGACGTTCCTGCGCGCGGAAATCGAGCACGGCGCGGATCAGGCTGCGCAGAACCAGTTTCCGGAAGGGTATTTCTTCCTGAACGTGCTGTACGGGCTGACCTGGGTCCAGGTCGGCATCGACAACCCCGCCCGAGCCGCCGACGCGACGGCACAGGTGCGCTGGTCGCTCGAGCGCATCGCGTCGCCCGACGGCACGGCGCCATTCGACGAGTCCTTGCAGCCGGAGTACGGCGTTTTCTACGCGGGCTGGACGAACTGGTTGCGCGGCGGGCTGATCGCACTCGGCCAGTCCGATGCCGCCGAACGCAACACCTTCACCAGCGAGTCGGTCGAGATCGCCACCGCTTTCCGGACCGCGCGGACACCGTTTCTCCAGGCGTACCCGGGTCAGGCGTGGCCGGTCGACTCGGTCGTCGCGATCGCCTCGCTGCGGCTGTACGACGCGTTGGTCGCGCCACGGTTCGGGCAGGTCGCGCGGGACTGGACCGCATCGGCGAAGACCCAGCTGGATCCGGCGACCGGACTCCTTCCGCATCAGGTCGTGCCGCAGGTCTCCGGGGCGCGGGGTTCGTCGCAGGCGATGATCCAGCGTTTTCTCGTCGACATCGACCCGGCGTTCGCGCGAGCGCAGTACGAGGTCTTCAAGGACAAGTTCGTCACCGGGCTCGGCGTTCGCGAGTACCCGAAGGGCAGCAGCGGAGCGGGCGACGTCGACTCCGGACCGCTCGTACTCGGGAGGAGCTTGTCCGCGACGGTGGTCGCGCTCGGCGCCGCCCGGGTGCACAACGATCCGTTCGCGGACCGACTGGCCCGTGAAGGCGAACTGGTCGGCCTGCCGCTGGGTGGCCTCGAAACCAAGCGGTACCTGTTCGGCGCGGTGCCGATCGGGGACGCGTTCCTCGCCTGGTCGACGTCCGCCCGGCCACTCGTCGCTGCGGCCCAACCGGAACTCGGCGGCGGCTCCGGCTGGTGGCGGCTCCCGTGGCTGGCAGCACTCTGGCTACCAGCGCTGTTGCTGTGGGCCGCACTCCGTCTCAAACACCGCGGCCGAAGGCGGAAGCGAGCGCGCTGAGCTTTCGCGGTACGTCGTACTCCGCCCCGCCCTCGTGACCGTTGTAGGTGAACACCTCGATCTCCGAGGCGCCGGCATAGCGGTGGTACGCCGCGAACACCGTCGACGGCGGGCAGATGTTGTCCATCAGGGCGACCGAGAACCACGCGCGGCAGGTGGCGCGGGCGGCGAAGTTCACCGCGTCGAAGTACGACAGTGTTCCGATCGCGGTTTCCGTCCCGGACCGGTGTCCCTTGAGCCAGCGGGCGATCTCGGCGTACGGACCGTTGTCGGTGATCTGCGACGCCCGCCGGTAGTGGCACAGGAACGGTACGTCGGCGATCGCTGCGGACAGGTCGTCGCGTAGCCCCGCGACCGCGAGCGCAAGTCCGCCGCCCTGGCTGCCGCCCAGTACGGCGACGCGATCGCTGTCGATGTCGGGACTGCTCTTCGCGGCGTCGACCGCGCGCACGGCGTCGGTGATCAGGCGGCGGTAGTAGTGCTTCGCCGGATCCTCGATTCCGCGGGTCAGGAAACCGGGTGCCGCCGATCCGTGTCCTTCCGGCGCGATGTCCGGAGTTTCCGCCACGGTTTTTCCGCCCCCACCTTGACCGCGGTTGTCCATGACCAGGTGCGCATACCCGACGGCGCTCCAGGTCAGCCACTCGTACGGGATCCCCCGCCCGCCGTTGTAGCCGATGTACTGGACGACCGCGGGCAGCGGGCCGGTGCGGTGACGTGGCAGGAGCAGCCACGCCTTCACCGGTTGACCGCCCCAGCCGCTGAACGTCACGTCCTGGACCTCGACGGTCGCGAGACGTGCGTCGTACGGTACGAACCGGGCGTCGATCGGGTGGCCGGCCGCGTCGTCGAGCGTCTGCTTCCAGAACGCGTCGAAGTCCGCGGGCTCCTCCGGCTCCGGCCGGTACTCACGCAACCGGTCCAAGGGCATGTCGACCAGCATTCGGGTTCCTCTCGGTGAGACTCAGCGGAAGGTGACGGTTGCGGTGCCGCCGTGACGGTCGGTGGTGTCGATGACGATGCGCCAACCGCGGCCGTGTCGGGTCACCGTCACACCGTCGCCAACGTTCTCCGGGAGCAGCTCGGGTTTGTCGACGTCGAGGGTGACCGAGCTGCGGGTCTGCGTCGGGTCGGAGATCGCGATCGTTCCGCCGGCGACCACGACCGAGGCCGGGCCGTCGGCGGTGAGCTCGGCGACGGTTCCGGCCGTCCAGAAGTTGGCGGCCAGGACGCGGTGGAGCCGGACCGCGTGTGCCGTGTTGTCCGCACGCAGTTTCTGCACCGGGAGCTTCCCCGCGAACGTTTTCGTCTGCGCCAGCGTCGCTGTCGGCAGTTGCACGTAGTAGTAGCCCTGCCCGACCGGCGCCGTCCCGTGCGCGAACCACACGGTTTGGTACGGGCGAGTCACCGGGGTGTCCGTGCCGTACTTCAGGTTGATCTCGCGCCAGGTGGCGGTCCGGTTCTCGCGCAACGTCCGGATCGGCGGGCGGTCGGGGAAAACGTAGCCGCCGGTGCCTTCGAGATGACACCAGCCCGGCGCGGCGGTGAAGGTTTCGTCGCCGGTGCGCAGCTTGCGGTTCTCGACGATCGTCTCGACCTCACCGTCGCCGGTGATGTCCGAGCCGACGCAGGCCATCACGTCGTCGATCAGGAACCAGCTCTTCAACGCGCGCAGGTTCGTCCCGTATCCGCGCAGATCCATGCCGTACGCACCGATCGTCCGGCCCGGAACCGACGTACCGCCGACCCAGTCGGCCTCACTGGTCTTGCGAAAACCGTAGGAGTCGGCCAGTCGCCGCGTATCGATCGTTGTCCCCGGCAACCGGTAGGGATCGACCGTGGGCCAGTAGTCACCCGAGTAGTGACCGAGGTCGTCGTCGTACACCAGCACCATCCCGTCGGACAGGTGCCAGCCGTGCAGGTTCTCGTTCTGGATCGACTCGTAGTTGTAGATCCGGGACGAGTACGCGCTGAGGCCGATCGTGAACGCCGGGCGGTGGTGCGCGACCTTGTCCATCCGCGGGTACTGCTTGTGCAGGACCAGCGGACCGCGGGCGGTCGTGGACGACGCGAGCACGTTCCGGGCCGCGACCAGCGACGCCGGATCGGTCACCTTCAGGAAATCGCGGAAAGTGTCCTCGATGATCCACTGCTTGACGAGAGCGGTGAGCTGGACGGCGCGTTCCGCCGGCGCGGCCGGGATCATCCGCAGCGTGCCCTCGATGATCGTCTGCGTCGGTGCGTGGTTCTGCTTGCTGGGTCGTGCGATCTCGCGACCGCAGACCGACCCCATCAGGTCACCGCGGACCATCAGCGGGTCGAACGCGTCGTTGATCCAGCCGTAGATGTTCTCCAGGTCCGGATCCGTGACGGTCCACTCGGTGCCGCCGAGCAGGTACAACAGGGAGGACAGCGTTCCGAGCAGTTCCTTGCCGTAGCCGCCGTTGTACGGATGCTTGTAGTGCTGCAGGAACGAACCGTCGCTGTAGAAGCCCTCGCCCGTCCCGTCGAGGCGGCCGGGAGCGTCGTTGAAGGCGAGCACGCTGTTCGCGCCGTTGCCGTCGACGTCGCTGATCGCGTCGCGCACGCGCACCAGCGCGGCCGTGTCGCCGTCGAGGACCGCGCGGGTCGCTACCACGGTGGCGATCCAGACCCGGTTCGCGCCGGTCGCGATCTGCCGGTCGGCACGCCACAGGTTGGGGTCCGGCGTGTAGTGGTTGATGGCCGCCGTGTACGTCGTCCGCGTTTCCGCCGGAATCACGTCGTACAGCAGGACCAGCGTGTCGGCGAACGCGGAGGCGCCGCCGATCTCCCAGTCGTAGTCGTTGTCGTACCGCGGCAGCGTGGGGCTGTAGCGGTTGGCGTGCATCCACTCGAGGGCGCCGCGGATGTCCTCGGCGACGGACTCGTTGCCGTGGTACGCCGAACCGTTGGTGGCCCACGCGACGGCGATCTGCTTGATCCGGCGGAAGTTCGAGGCGACGTGGTTGGAGAGCGTCGTACTCGCGAGATCCGGCCAGAGCGCCGTTCGTCCCGTAGAGCGGTCGAGGGTGGCGAGGGCGGACTGGGCGAGGCGGTCCACGCGCGCGATCGCGACTGCCAGGTCGGGATCGGACGGGTCGACGGTCGGCCCGCCAGTGAGCAAGGTCTGCCAGCGACGGCGGAGCTCGTCGATGGCAGTTGCGGTCCTGGTGGCGGCCCAACTGGAAGCCGGAAGTGACAGTGCCGTGGCGGTGCCGATCATGCCGCCGAGGACTGTTCGCCGGCGGATGCTGAGGTCTGGCATAGGGGTCCTCTCAAAGGGCCAGGGCGATCGCCTGCGCGCCTGCCTGGTTGGGGTGCAGACCGTCTCCGCTGTCGAAGGCGGCACGGAGCCGGGCCGGGTCGGCCGGGTCACGCAGGGCGGCGTCGACGTCGAGGAGCTGATCGAAGAGGCGTCCGCGCCGCAGGACGGCGTTGACGTCGTCGCGGACCTGGTCGAGTTCGCCGGTGTAGCGGATCCAGCCCTTGAACGGGCCGATCGTCGCGCCGATCATCTCGAGGTCGTGGTCGTGTGCACGTCGTACCAGCTGCTCGTATCCCTGGAGCAGTCGTCCTGGGTGCGTCTGGCTCGGCGGCTGCTGGATGTCGTTGATACCGAGGAACACCACGAGGGTCTGCAGGTTCGGCAGGCTCAGGACGTCGCGGTCGAAGCGGGACTGTCCGCTCGGACCGAAACGGGCGTCGTTGAGCAGAACCCGGTTCCCGCTGATGCCGAGATTCGCGATCGCGGGGCGCCGTCGGAACCGCGCGGCGTACTGGTCGGGCCAGCGGAGGTTCGCGTTGTCGGGGGTTCCGACGCCCTCGGTGATCGAGTCGCCGAGGACCGCGATGACCGATCGTCCGGCGGCCTCGACGTCGATGCCATTGAGCAGGAACACCGAGTTGGTCGGGCGGTTGCCGACGTAACCGGTCGAATGCACGTTCCGGTGGAAACTGATCGGTCCGGTCGGGCCGGGCAGGTACATGCTGACGGTCAGATCGCCACCGTCCGGTACGGCGACGTATACGGGATCACTCACCACCGTCGCGCCGGCCGCGAGCACCACGTCCTTCTCGCCGCCGAACAGAACCGGCTCGGCGTTCGCGGTGACCGGCCCGATGACGACAGAGGTGGCGCCGAACGGGTTGGCGAAGCGCAGGCGTACGACGGCGCCACCGGCGCTGAGCCGGAACGTGTTCCGGATCGTGGTGTCGGTGAATCCGGTGGTCGCGTCGATGTCCACGGGAGTAGGAGCGGTCTGCGCCGTCGCCCAACTGGCAGCCCACCGGCTCCCGACCCCTGACCGGCCCATGGACGACCCGGTACCGGTCGCACCTGCCGGTGGTGCGCTCGCGGCGCCGAGCGCTCCCCCGGCGACGCCGATGGCGCCGCCGAGGATTGTGCGGCGGGACACTCCGCGCATCAGCACGTCGCCGTCGGGTTGTAGTCGGCGCCGTACGTGCCGACCGAGTTGCCTTCGGTGTTTCCGGACATCGTGTTTCCGCAGACCTGACCCTGGGGCGTGCGCATGAACTTGATACCGCCGGCGGCGTTGTTCGTGATCGTGTTTCCGTAGATGTTGTTGTCGATTCCGTCGATTTCCGTGTCGCCGCCGAGCCGGACGCCCGCGCCGGTGTTGTCATGCACCGTGTTGTAGCGGAACGTGTTTCCGCTACCGCGCGCGTCGAGGCCGCCGGAGCTCGGATCCTTCTGCTGGCTGCAGTCGTTGTACTCGACCACGTTCGCGGTCGAGTTCTCCTTCACGTCGACGCACTCGTTGCCGTAGGTCGCGATCGTATTGTGATGAATGTGGTTGTTGCGGCTGCGGTCCGCCTGGGCATCGGGCGCGCCGTTCTCGCCCTGCTGCTCCGGTGCGGTCCCGACGTAGATCCCCTCGCCGTTCTTCCCGCCGCCGGCGAACTTGAAGTCGTACACACCGCACGGACCGACGGTGTTGTCGTGTACGTCGGCGTTGGTGATCAGATACCGCAACCGGACGCATTCGCCGCCGGCGTTCTTCAGCCGCATGTTCCGGATCGTCAACGTGCCCACGCCGTCACCAGGCGACGTGCTCATCGCGTAGATCAGCTTGCCCCGATAGCCGTCCCTGCTGGACGACGACCCGAACAACCCGTCGATCGTGAACCCGGCCAGCGTCACCCCGTCGTGCTGGACCTGGAAGATCCGCGAGTTCCCCGCCCCTTTGACCACGGCGGTCGACGGGCCGGTGACCGTGACACCGGAGCGTACGGTCACGGCGTCCTGGAGATAGGTGCCGGAGGCAAGATGTACGGTGGCTCCGCGCGGAGCTGTGTCGAGTGCCTTCTGGATGGTGGCGAACGGCGTACTCGACGACGTACCGGAGTTCGCGTCGCTGCCGGTCGTGGAGACGTAGTAGTCGGTCGCGGCGTGGGCCGGGACGGCGGGCAGCGCGAGGGCGGCGCCGAGAAGCAGGATCGGAACAGCTCTGGACATGGTGGTCCTCCTGATAGGGCGGTCGGGAACGGACTATGCGCGGTCGGCGACGAGCAGGCCGACCAGAACCGGAACTGTCGTGCCGAGAAGGAGTGGGCCTGCCGGGACGACGAGCGAGAAAACGGGTGCGGACACAGCGGCACCCAGCAATGCGGTGCCGCGCGGAACGGATGTGAACGCCAAGCGGAACGCAGTCCGACGCCATTCCGTGGCGGACCCGGAGGGGGTCCGGCCGGCGGTGACGGCGAGTGCCAGGTGGTAGGTGATCGCGGCGGCGATCAGGCCCACGTGGATCATGAACAACGCCAGCACGAGCGGTCCGGATCGGCCAGACAGGAAAGACAAGTTGCTGGTGGCAATCAGTACGGCGACGGTCATCAGGATCGAGTGCGGCAGCAATCGGCGCCAGTAGCGGCGCCAACCGACGAATACGCCGGTGAAGCAACGCGTGTCACCGTCGGTCCGCCACCGGTTGAGCGCGAATCCGACGGCGGCCAGGGCGGGCAGCCAGGTGACGATCCCCAGGCACAGGATCGAGAAGGCGGCTCCCGCCAGCGCAGGGCTGGCGATCCACCCCAGCCAGTCGAGCGCCCGCCGGCTGAGCCTTGACCCCCGCGGCGCGCTCATACCGTGCTCCGCCCGTCCGGCGTCTCGATCACACAGCGAACCGCCCCACCATCAGAACCACCCGACGCCGCATCCGCACTCCACGCGCCGCCGTCCGCACCGTCGACAGTGAGTAGAACGGTTTCGTCGGCGAAGGTGATGGCGTGGCCGTTGGGGACGGAGAGGTAGCGGGCGGTGGGAGGAGTGGGGTGCAGGGCCGAGGTTGGTTCGATCGTGGTGAGGAGGGTGGCGACGGTCGAGCGTTCGGCGGTGGCGCGGAGGGTGTGCATGGTGCGGGTCAGGCGGAGGCTCGGGGTGCTCGACGTCGGGTTCGCCTCGACCTCGGTCACGGATACGTCGACGGTCACCGGCGTATGGAAGCGGACCCACGCCTGAGCCGACCCGGAGCGCAGCACGATCTCGTCACCATCCACCGCGCGTGTGCCTGCCCCAGCACCAACTGCCGCTCCAGTACCTGCACCAACTCCCGCTCCTTCGCCTGTGTCTGCTCCTGTGCCTGCTCCGGTGCCTGTTCCGGCTCCGGCTGGGTTCCGTCCGGATCGGGCATTTGCGATGCCTTGGCCGTATTCGATCGGCCAGTCGGCGTGGAGTAGGAAGGTCCAGTCTCGTGGTTCTTCCGCGGCGCACCGGTCGAGCAGCACGATTCGGCCTGCGGGTGTGAAGACCAGGGTGCGGTCGAGGCGCGTGATGCCTAGCTCGGGTGGGTACATGGCGGCGATCCGGGCCGTCGCGTGCGCCATGCCGTCGGCCGCGAGGACGTCGACCATTTCGGCCTGCCGCTCGTACGGGATCCCTTTGTACACGTGGTACCGGTCCTCGTCGGCGTACCCGAACCCGTCCACCAGGATCAGGTTGTGGTCGCCGGCCCGCTTGCGGTTGCTGTACCCCTCGTCGACCGCCAGGAAAGCGCCGCGCGACGTGAGCACGAACGACCCGGAATCGGGGTGATGATGCCCGGCACTCAACGTGTCCCACCCGCGCTCGCGGTCGAGCCGGTGCGACGTCTCCCAGGCCTGGTGCCCACCGCCCGGCGCCGCCTTGAACGACACCATCGTCGCCTTGTCGTCCCAGCCGGTGCGTGCCGTGACGAGGCCGAGGTCCGGAAAGTACGCCGACAGCGGCGCGCTCTTCTCCGGGTCGACCGGCAGCACGGAATCGTCGTACCAGAGCATTTCCAGGTACGCCTCGGGCATCACGCCCGGCTTCACGCCGCTCGCGTACGCCTCCCGCCAGAAGAAGCGTTCGGACACAAGGTCCGCCAGCCACTGCGCCTCGCCGATCCGGTACGCCGACGCGAGTTTCCGGTACAGCGCGACGCTGTGTCCGCTGCGCCGGTCGTGGCAGTCGCCGTGGTCGATGTTTTCCTCGAACCCTGGCGCGCACTGCTGCAACCGGTAGGAAAACGTGTTCGCGAGGAACGGAAAACGCTGCCACCAGTCGAGCATTTCCTGGTCCTGCAGAAGATCCAGGTACGTCGCCAACCACGGCACGCCGTACCGCCAGTAGACGACGCCCTCCATGGAGGACCCGTCCGCCGGCAGCAGCTCGAGCACGGTCGCGAAGTTCGCCTTCGCCCGCTCGGTCCACTCGGCACGACCCAGCGCATAGCCGGCCGTCGCGAGGCCCGTGTAGCAGATCCAGTTGTGGTTCTGCCAGTACGACGAACTCCACCACGACCCCTCGGACTCGACTGCGAACTCGTACAGTCGCGCCCCCTGCAACTCGAGCTTCGCGCGCAACCCGGCGGCGAGCTCGAAGTCGTCGCCGAGCCACGTCGACGCGAGCGACAGGCCGTGCAGCAGCCAGCCCGCGTCGAGATCGTGGTCCGGCATGTGCGCCTTGCCCCAGTGCGGGAAACCGATGGCCGCCGAAATCCAGCGGGCTGCCTCGGCGCGGTAGCCGTCGTTGCCGGTCAGCCGGTAGGCGAGCGCGAGGTTGGCGGCGGCCGGTCCGAAGTAGGTGATGCTGGCGGACGGATGCTCGGTCGGCGGGGTCTGGGTGCGGTACCAGTCGCACTGTTCGCGCAGCCGTCGCCACTGAGCGGCGTACCGGGTTTCCAGACCGTCACGGAGTACGTCGATGCGCTGGTCAAACATCGGTGATCACCTCGGCGAGAGCTGTGTCGAGCGGGGTGGTCGAGTAGACGGAGCAGAAGGTCGCCTCGGTGCCGACGACGGTCCAGTCGAGCCAGGTGCGAGTGCGCTGCGGGTCGTCGGCGGGACCGGGGCCGGGGCGGGTCAGCGGGATCCCGTTGCCGCGGTGGTAGCCGTAGAGCTTCTCGTCGCCGGTCCAGGTGGTACGGATCGCGTTCGGCGCGACTTCGACGGTCAGGTCCACGTCGGGGCGGAACTGGAGGACGATCTCACGTTTGCGGTCGGCGCTCACACGGACGACGTCCAGCAGGTAGTTGTCGGCGGCAATCAGCTTGCGAGTTGCGCGGACGCCGTCGTACCAGCCGTCGATCGTGGCTGTCACGGAGTTGTCGTCGTGGATCAGTTGGCCGGTCGCCTCGGCGGGTTCGAGGCCGTCGATGCGGATGGTCGGGTGGGCGGCGACGGATTTGTAGTGGTCGCGCCACTGGGCATGGCCGTACGGGACCTGGCCCGGATCGGGCTGCCAGGGCGTGCTCACGCCGTACAGATAGAGCGCGAGTTTGTCGTGATGACCGTGGGAACCACCGTGCGGCCCATGGTCGAGAACCGCGTGGATCCCGGCGGTCCGGACGACGGCGAACGCGGCGGTGGTGACGATCCGCGGCCGCGCCGAGCTCGTCCGAACCGGCTGCGCGACGGAAGCCGCCGCGACCGAAGAAGCAGCATGCGGGTGGTTGTCAGCTCGGGCTGGGGCGATGAACCAGTTGGTCAGTGTGTCTTCGAGGCCGTCGTAGGTGGGACCGGCTTCGATGCGGGCCTGAGTGGCGATGGCCTGGAGGGAGTGATTGGAGGTGAACTGCTGCGCGAGGGCAGCGAGCTCGAGCCATTCGAGAGCCAGCGGCCGGCGGCGGTAGGGGCCGTCGTGCAGGGCTGGGAGGATGCCGCCGTCGGTGGCGATCTCGGACAGCGCACGGATCATCGACTCGAGACGGTCCGGCGCCTGGGACGGGTCGAAGCCGCGGAGACTCAGGAGGTACGCGCGGAGGACGAAACCGTGGTAGTACGTGCTCGACTCCCACTCCCAACCGTCCTCGCCGGTCGCCGCGTGTAGGTGGGCGAACTGACCGTGTTCCCCGGTCAGCCACTCCGCGGCACCGTCCCAGGCCTCACCGCGTACGGCGGCGGCCGCTTGGCTCGCCGTCGTACCGAGGGCGTTGAACCACGCGGTGTAGTTCGAGGAGAAGTTGTCCTGGGCAACCATCGCGTCCCGGGCCAGCCGGGCGCCCGCGACCATGTCGTCGAGCATCGGCAACGTCTCCCCGAGCCCGCCCCGGTCGGGGTGCTCGGTCAGGGTGAGGACCGCGTGGCCGATCGGGACGCCCCAGACGGCGTCGGTGAGGGCCTGGTGGAAGAGGCGGCCACGTTGCATCCAGCCCTGGGCCTGCTCGTGTTCGCCTGCCTTCGTCAGTTCGGAGTACAGCCGTGCGTACGACGTGAGGAGGTCGGCACCCTGTCCCTGGTACGCGAGCAGGCGGATGCGGCGGGCCCAGAAGTGATGCGCGAGGACGGTCCAGGCGCCGCGGACCGCCGGTGTGTCGACGTGGCAACCGTGGGGACACGGTACGCCGCCGGCCGGAAAGTTTCCGGAATCGAACCCGATGTGGGCGAGTTCGACACCGTGTGCCGGACAGACGTACTCGTGCCACCAGCCGCCGCGTTCCGTGGGCGGACTTCCGTTCAGCGGGGCCACGTGCCACCGTCGATGTCGATCGTGGTGCCAGTCAGGTAGCCGGATTCCGGCAGGGCCAGGAACCGGACCGCGTTGGCGACGTCCTCGACCTGGCCGGCGCGGCCGATCGGCGTTCCGGCCACCATCGCGGCCTGTGCCTGGTCGGTGGAAAACGTTTTATGAAACGCGGTGTCCGCGATGTATCCGGGTGCGACCGAGTTGACCGTGATGCCGCGCGGCCCGAGCTCCTTCGCGAGACCCTTGGTGAAGCCGCGGATCCCGGCCTTCGCCGCCGCGTAGACGACCGACCCGGGACCGCCGCCGTTGTGCGCGGCGAGCGACGCCATCGTGATGATTCGGGCGTTCGCCGACTGCGCGAGGTGCGGGATCGCGGCCCGCGCGGTCCGGAACGTCGCCCCGAGGTTCACGTCGACCACCTGCTGGAAGTGCTCGTCGGTCATCTCCTCGACCGTGACCCGGCCGATCAGGTGGCCGGCGTTGCAGACCAGTACGTCGAGTCCGCCGAGGAACCCGGCCGTCTCGTCGAGCAGCCGGCCGACGTCCGCCGTACTGGTGACGTCGGCGCCGACCGCGATCGCTTTGCGACCGAGCTCCTTGATATCGGCGACGGTCCGCGCGGCCGCGTCGGCGGACTTCCCGTAGTGCACCACCACGTCCGCTCCGGCCGCCGCCAGACCGAGCGCGATCCCGCGGCCGATGCCGTGCCCGGCACCGGTCACCAGCGCGCGCGACCCCTGCAGTTCCCCGGTCATAGAAACAGTCCTTCCGTCGATTGTCATTTGATGCCCGCGGTCGCGAAACCTTGGACGAAGTACCGCTGCCCGATCAGGAACAGCAGCACCATCGGCACGGTGGCCAGCGTGGTTCCGGCCATCAGGAACGCCCACTGGGTGTCGTTCTCGGTGCGGAACACGGACAGTCCGACTTGGATCACCCGCAGGCTGTCGCTCTTGGTCACCAGCAGCGGCCAGAGGAAGTTGTTCCACGACCCCTCGAAGGTGAGCAGTGCGACGGTGATGAACGCGGGTTTCACCAGCGGCGTCATGATCCGCGCGTAGATGCCGAGCTCACCGAGGCCGTCCAGCCGGGCTGCCTCCTCCAGCTCCACCGGCAGGTCGAGATAGAACTGCCGGAACAAGAACACCGAGAACGGGCTGACCGCCCCCGGGATGATCAGCGCCCACCAGGTGTCCAGCCATCCGGTGCCGCCCTGCCCGGTGATGTCGTTCCCGCCGAACAGCGGCATGAACCGCACGATCAGGAACTCCGGCAGGATCTTCGTGTACGTCGGGATCATCAGCGCACCCACGAAGCCGAGGAAGATCAAGGAACTGCCGCGGAAACGCAACCGGGCCAGCGCGTACCCGGCCATCGACGCGATCAGCACGTTCAGCACCGTGTGACTTGCGGCGATCACGAAACTGTTCCGTGCGTACGTCGCGAACGGCGCGGCGCGCAACGCGTCCGCGTAGTTTCCGAACGCCCATTCCGTCGGGAACAGTTTCGGCGGGGCGGCCGCGATGTCGCCGGGGGTCTTCACCGAGGTGAGCAGCATCCAGACGAACGGCACGATCATCACCAGGGAGATCGCCGTCAGGGTCAGGTACAGCGCGATCCGGCCGGCCCGGGCCCGCCGGACGGTGTCAACGGGTGGCACGGTCACCTCCGGTGATCCGGCGGTTCAGCAAGGTCAGGAACAGCAGCATCGCGAACAGCACCAGGCTCTGCGCGCACGCGTATCCCATCCGGAACTCGCGGAACGCGGACTTGTAGATCTCGTAGGTCATCATCGTCGTGCTGTTCGCGGGCCCGCCGTCGGTCAGGATGTACACCTGGTCGAACGACTGGAACGCGCCGATCACCGAGGTCACGAACACGAAGAACGTCGCCGGGCGCAACAACGGCACGGTCAGGCTGAAGAACTGCCGGGCCTTGGACGCGCCGTCCACCGACGCCGCCTCGTAGAGGTCGGTCGGCAGGCTCTGCAGTGCGGCCAGGTAGATCAGCATCTTGAGGCCGATTCCCTGCCAGATCCCGACCACGATCACGGCCGGCATCGCCCAGTCCGTCGAGGACAACCAGGCAGGTCCGTCCAGACCGAGGAACGAGAGGACTGCGTTCGCCAGCCCGCTGCGCGGATCGTAGATCCACAGCCAGACCAGCGCGACGGCGATCGTCGCCGTCACCTGCGGAATGAAGATCGCGGTGCGGAAGATCGCGCGACCGGCCAGCTTGGTGTTCAGCATCAGGGCGATCAGCAGCGCGATCGTCATCGCGACCGGGACGGTGAAGAACGTGTAGATGCTGGTGTTCAGTACCGCGCGCCGGAAAACGTTGTCGGACAGCAGGTCGCGGAAGTTCTCCAGCCCGACGAACCGCGGCGGCGTGAGCACGTCGTACGACGTGAAGCTCAGCACGACCGCGGCGATCAGCGGAATGCCGATCCAGATCACCGCGTGCAGCACCGCCGGTGCGACCATCAGCAGGCCGGCTCGGCGCCGGGCCCGCAGCAGATTCCGGCGCTGCGGCAGGCGAGCGTTCCGGCCGGGTGGCGTGTCCGGGCGCGCGCGGTCCCGCGTCGGCGCCATGGCTCCGCTCACAGCCGGGAGATCGCTTCCTTGCTCAGGTTCGCCAGCTCGTCGATGGCCTCCTTGGCGGTCCGCTTGCCGACCACGGCGGTCTCGAGCGTGGTCTTGATCTTCTCGCGGATCTCCATCCAGGCCGCCGTACCGCCCTCGGACCGCGCCTTGCTCATGTTGTCCAGGGCAAGCTTCACGAAACCGTTGTTCTTGACGTAGTCCGACGTCCGCAGGTCCTGCACCCCGGGCACCGATCCACGCTGCTGAGCAGTCGGCAGGATCGATTCCGGCGTACCCATGAACTCCACCAGCGCCTGGGCCGCGGCGGCGTGCTTGGACGAGGCCGAACGGGAAACCATCGTTCCGCCCTGCAGCATCGCGGGCACCTTGTTGGCGAGGATGAACGCGCCGACCTTGTCCTCGGCCAGCAACTCCGGATTCTGCTGCTTGAGCTGCACCCACAGCGAGTTGTTGGCCATCATCATCGCGGCACGCCCCTGCTGCAGTGTGCTCGGCTGGCCGGCCGACGACTTGAACGAGTAGTCCGCGGACTTGTCCTTGACGACGTCGAGGAACAGCTGCAGCGCCTCGACCCCGCGGTCGTCGTCGAACTTCACCTGCTGCCCGGTCTCGTCGAAGAGGTTGCCGTCGTTCGCGAACAGGAATGTCTCCCAGCACTGCCGCAGATCGATCGAGAACGGGTCGAACCCGACCCGGGTGAGCTTGCCGGAGCCGTCGCTGCGGGCCAGTTCCTTCGACATCGCGCGCAGTTCGGCCCAGTCCTTCGGCGGCGCCTTGATCCCGGCCTCGGCGAACATGTCCTTGCGATAGGTGACGATCCGGGTGTCCAGGACCATCGGCAGTGCGTACAGCTTGCCGTCGTACCGGGACGGCTCGAGGACGCGGTCCTCGTAGTCGTACCGTGTGGCCAGCGAGTCGGGCAGCGGCGCGAGCACCTTCTTGTGCGCGAACGGCGGGATCCAGCCGACGCCGAGCATCACCACGTCCGGCATCAGGCCGCCGGCCAGGCTGGTGGTGATCTTCTCGTTCAGGGCGCTGTACGTCGTGTAGTCGACCTTCACCGTGACGTTCGGGTTCTTCTGCTTGAACGCGGGCAGCAGCTTGCCCTCCAGCAACTGCTTGCCGGTGCTGCCCTCGAACAGCGGGGTGAGCAGCGTGATCTCACCTTCGACGGGTCCGTCGGCGGCCGCCTGGCTGCTGCCGGACGACGTCGAGCAGCCGGTGGTGGCGGCGACGGCGCCGAGCCCCAGGGCCGTCAGGACTGATCTACGGGTGTACTCCATGGCGCGCCTTTCGTGGTGCTGCGGAAGTGGAGTGGTGCAACGATCTACCAGCCGGAGCGGCGCAGCTTTGCGAGACTGGTGCAACGATGCACCGCATGCTAGGAACGGTTTTCGCAGCCCGTCAAGAGGTCGGCGCCCAGGAACCTCGGACTGGACTTTCGCCAAGTCGTGATGCATCGTTGCACTGCGATACGGCAACACGACGGGGTGACAGAATGCGCGGGTGGGCGGTGAATTGAGAACTGGCGAGGTGACGATCCAGCAGGTCGCGACCGAGGCGGGCGTCTCGCCGAGCACGGTGTCGAACCTGCTCAACGGGCGCAACCACCGGATGCTCCCCGAGACCCGGCAACGGATCGAGCGCGCGATCGACAAGCTCGGCTACCGGCCGAACCGCGCCGCCCGGCAACTGCGCACGGGCCGCACCACCACGATCGGACTCGTCGTCCCGTCGGTCGGCAACCCGTTCTGGGGCGCGCTCGCGCGGCATCTCGAGTCCGCGGCCCTGGCCGAGGGGTACCACGTCCTGCTCTGCAACTCCGAGCGCGATCCCCGCCGCGAGCGCGACTACATCGACGAGTTGTGGGCCGACGGCGTGCACGGCGTCGTACTGTGCTCGTCGCTGCCGTCTCTCGAGCATGTGCTGCCGCTGGTCGAGCGGGGGCTGCAGCTGGTCGCGTTCGATCGTACGTCGCAGGCGGGCGATCCGGCGTCGCTGGTGAGCATCAGCGTCGACAACGCGATCGGCAGCCAGCTCGCCACACAGCACCTCATCGACCTCGGGCACCGCCGGCTGGCGTTCGTGTCCGGAGCGCTGGCTAGTGTGAACCGCAAGGAGCGGTACCGCGGGTTCACCGGAGCCCTCGAACAGGCGGGGATCGATCCGGCGACGTCGGTGCGGGCGCCGGTCAAGGGCGACGCGGACGACTTCGGTGACGTCGAGGCGTCCGAGCTCGGACGTGCGGCCGCCGCCGAGTTGCTGGCCCTGGAGGAGCCGCCGACGGGGATCGTCGCGATCAACGACATGTGCGCACTCGGTGTGTGCCGCGGCCTGCGGGACGGCGGGCTCGAAGTGGGCAAGGACGTCTCGGTGGTCGGCTTCGACGACATCGTGCTCGCGGATCTGTACGCGCCGACGCTGACCACCGTCCGGCAACCGATGCAGGAAATGGCTGCTGCGGCGTTTTCCCAGCTCCGGTCCCGGCTGGACGACTCGGGGCCGAAGCAGGGGCAGTCGCTGCTGTTCCGGCCGGAGCTGATCGTCCGTGAGTCCACGGTGGCGCCGTCGTAGGGTGGACGCTGTGCAGCGGATCTCGTCGCGCAACGCGCGTTTCCAGGTGTGGCAGGCGTCGTTGAGCAATCGCGCCAAGCGGCAGCGGTCCGGGGAGTTCCTCGTCCAGGGCGTGCGGCCGATTTCGGTTGCTGTGGACAACGGTTGGCCGGTGCGTACCGTCATCACCGACGCCTCGCGGCCGTTGTCACGCTGGGCATCGGAGCTGTTGCAGCGGCTCCCGGGTGTCGAGCGGGTCGCGATGGCGCCGGAACTGCTCGCCGAACTCGGCGAGAAGGACGACCCCGAGTTGATCGCCGTACTGGAACTGCCGGCCGACGATCTCACGCGGATCCCGGTCGGTCCGGATTTCCTCGGGGTGGTGTTCGACCGGCCGACCGGGCCCGGGAACATCGGTTCGATCATCCGGTCGGCCGACGCGTTCGGTGCGGACGGCGTGATCGTGACCGGGCACGCGGCCGACGTGTACGACCCGAAGTCGGTGCGGGCGACGACGGGATCGCTGTTCGCGGTTCCCGCCGTCCGCGTGCCCTCACATCGCGAAGTCCTGGACTGGGTGCGACGGTCGGCCGCCCCGGTCGTTGTGGTCGGCACCGATGAGCACGGGTCCGTGGATGTCTACGACTTCGACTTCACGCAGCCCGTCCTGCTGCTGATCGGCAACGAGACGGCCGGTCTGAGTACGGCGTGGAAGGAAGCGGCCGACCACCTGGTCCGGATCCCGATCACCGGATCCGCCAGCTCGCTCAACGCCGCCAATGCCGCGACCGCCGCGCTCTACGAGATCTCCCGGCAGAGGTCACGCCCGGCACAGTAGTTCGCCGTGCAGGATCGAGATGCACGCGTCCGGCGTGGCCGTCCAGTCCTGCCAGGCCCGGGAGATGGCTGTGAGTCGCTCCTCGGGTACGCCGGACGCGCGCGCCTGGTCCGCGAGCGCCGACTCGAGGATGCGGTCCGCCCACATGCCGCCCCAGAACGCCCGGTCGTCCGGGTTCGCGAACGACCAGGTGGACGTGGTCGCGTCGACGTCCTCGAACCCGGCCGCCAGCGCCCACGACAGCAGGCGCCGGCCGGCGTCCGGTTCGCCGCTGTTCACGCGCGCCATGCGCTGGTAGAGCTCCATCCACTCGTCCAGCTCAGGAAGCTCCGGGTACCAGACGAAGCCGTGGTAGTCCGAGTCGCGGACGGCGACGATTCCTCCGGGTTTGCAGACGCGGCGCATCTCGCGCAGGGCCTGCACCGGATCGGCGACGTGCTGCAGCACCTGATGCGCGTGCACGACGTCGTACGTGTCGTCCGGCAGGTCCAGCGCGTGGACGTCGCCGACCACGAACTGCACGTCGACAGCGTTTTCCTCAAACGCTTTCCGGGTGATTCCCAGCGCCGCCTCGTTCGCCTCCAGCGCCGTCGTCCGGCCGGGCTCGACCAGGCGGGCCAGGTCGGCGGTGATGGTGCCGGGGCCGGCGCCGACGTCGAGCAGGGACATGCCGGGACGCAGGTGCGGGAGCAGGTAGCCGGCCGAGTTCTCCGCGGTGCGCCACCGGTGCGACCGCAGGACCGATTCGTGATGGCCGTGCGTGTACACGTTGTTCATCCCAGGCTCCTTTGCCCTCTCGCCGACTTCGCGTCCACCACGCTAAATCAGAGTCTTGCTAAATGAGACATATCGTCTCGATATACAAGACACCTACCTGGGGTCTTACACCGCGTTTACACCGCGCGCCGACAGTGACCGCTAAGGTACGGCGGGTGCAGTCGAAACCGATGCTGGTCGTGGTGAGTGGTCCGCCCGGGACCGGGAAGACGACGCTGGCGCACCGGATCGCGGCCGCGATCGGCTGCCCGGCGATCTGCCGGGACGAGATCAAGGAGGGCATGGCGCACGCGACGCCCGGTTTCGTTCCGGGGCCCGGCGACCCCTTGACGATGCGGACGCTCTCGACGTTCTTCGACGTGATCGGACTGCTGGTCGGCCGCGGTACGTCGGTGGTCGCGGAGGCGGCGTTCCAGGACCGGCTGTGGAGCCCGGGCCTGAGCCCACTGCTCGGTCGCGCCGACGTCCGGATCGTGCACTGCACCGTCCCGGCCGAGGTCGCGCTCGCGCGGATCACTGCCCGGACGAACACCGACCCGCGCCGGGCCGCGCACGAGGACACCCAGATCAGCGCCGACGCCCGGCTGCGGACCCACAACGCCTTCCAGCCGGTCGATCTGGAGGTCCCGTCGCTGGTCGTCGACACCAGCGGCGAGCCTGACCTGGATGAGATTCTCGCGTTCCTGTCGCGGTGACGTGGTGGACTGTTCCCCTGTCGCGAGGTTCATCGAGAGGGGCTGGGGATGCTGGAGCGGTTCGCGGAGTTGACGACGGCGCATGTCGCGGATGCCTGTGTGCGAGCCGGTGTTCCGGTACGCACGGTTTCGTTGACGGCAGTGGTCGGCGGCCGGGTCGCGGGGCGGGTGCTGCCCGCGCAGCACGTGGGAAGTGTCGACGTTTTCCTGGAGGCGTTCGAGTCCGCGGCTGAGGGCGACGTACTGGTGGTGGACAACGGTGGCCGGCGGGACGAGGCGTGCGTCGGCGACCTGGCGGCGCTCGAGGCGGCGGCGGCCGGCGTTGCGGGGATCGTGATCTGGGGACTGCACCGCGACACGGCCGACATCATCGCGATCGGGCTGCCGGTGTTCAGCCTCGGCGCGTTGCCGACCGGGCCGCTGCGGCTCGACCCTCGACCCGATGACGCGTTGTCCAAGGCAACCATCGGGGAGTGGACGGTGACCCGGGAGGACATCGTTTTCGCGGACGAGGACGGCGCGATCTTCGTACCGGCGGATCGGCTGGACGAACTGCTCGCACTGGCGACGACGATCCGCGACACCGAACACCGACAGGCCGTCGAGATCCGCGCCGGCCGATCGTTGCGTCAACAGGTGAGCTTCGCCGACTACCTGTCGAAGCGGGCAGCCGACCCGTCACTCACCTTCCGCCAGCACCTCCGAGCAGTCCGCGGGGCGATCGAGGAGTAACGCCACCACCGACCACGCCCGCACCTCACCGCCTGCACCACACCGCCTGCAGGTCCCGGCCTGCACCCCACCGCCCGCAGGCCCAGGCCTGCACCTCGCCGCCCCGCACCTCACCACCCGCGCCTCACCACACGTTTTCGTCAGCTGGTGGCGGCGCGGACGGCGGGTACTACGTCTTGTGCCCAGCGCGCGAGTTGGACGTCGTACGGCTCGTTGCCGCGGGGGAAGAGGGTGAAGCCGGTGGCGTTGTGGTTGAGGATGGCGTCGGCGAGTTCCTCGATCCACTGGGCCGGCGAGCCTCCGATCCAGCGGCCCTCCTCGTCACGGGTCCGGGGCAACGGACTCGCGGTGATCACACCCGGGAAGTTGTAGATCGTGCCGACGTCCGACGGTTTCCGTCCGACCGACAGCGCGGCCTCGTCGATGATCGGGCGGGACCACCGGTACCGATCACTGAGCCAGTCGGCAGCGTGGCCGGGGATCCAGCCGTCGGCGTGCCGGCCGGTCGCGGCGAGGGACTTCGGGCCGTTCGAGCCGGTCCAGATCGGCGGCGCGGGTACGGCGGCCGGGCGCAACGGCCCGATCGGGTAGTGCTTCGTCGGTTTCGGCGTACCGCCGTCGGACAGCCCGCGCACCAGCTGCATCGCTTCCTCGAACGCCTCCACCGCCTCGGCCGGACGCAGCTCCGGCACCCCCATCGTCGTGATCCGGTCCCAGGCCCCGCCGGCGCCGAGACCGAGCACGAACCGCCCGCCGGACAGCGCCGACAACGAGGTCGCCGTCCGCGCGAGCACCGGCGCGGGGCGCAGCGGCAGGTTCGTCACGTTCACGAGCGCCGACAGCCGTTCGGTGCGGCCGAGCAGGAAAGCGATGGCGGCGTACCCGTCCAGCATGTCCGGAACATACGGATGATCCGCGAGGCTGACGTGGTCGAGGCCGTCCCGGTCCGCCTGCTGCGCGAGCCGCACGATCGCCGCGACGTCCCGGACCGAGTCCGGCGAGCCGTAGCCGAACTGCACGTTCATAGCCACTCCCTCAAGTAGTTCGGTGTCCTAACTAGTTGTAGCACGAATGCTTAGAACCACAAACTATTAGTCCAGCGGACTATCATGGGAGTCATGACGACGACGGCTGCCCGGGACACCGATCTCGCGAGTGCGCTGGTGCAGACCATGCACCGGCTGCAGGACCTGCACGCCGAGACCAGCCGGCCGCTCGGCCTCACCCCGCAGCAGGCGCACCTGCTCTGCGTGCTGCTCGCCGGCCCGCTGGGCATGACCGAGCTGAGCCGGATGCTGAACATCGAGCGTTCCAGCCTGACCAGCATGGTCGACCGGCTGGAGCGGCGCTCGCTCGTCGCCCGGATCCCGACGCCCGGCGACCGCCGCGCCTGCCGGATCGAGCTGACCGACGACGGCCTGGCGCTGGCGCACGAGGCTCACGACGCGGTCGTCGACCGCATCCATTCGATGACCGCGGAGCTGTCCGCGACCTCGCGCTCGACCTTGCTCACCGCGTTGCAGGCCATTCTCGCGAAGGAGACGTCCGCTAGCTAGCGGCGGCCGCCGAACTCCCAGGGGTGCACTTCGGCGTGCTCCGCCTGGATCAGCGCAGCCGCCGCCTCCGCGGACGGCGCCTCCACCAGGGCCGCGCGGCCGGTGTGCGAGCCGTCGACGAGCAGGTCGCCGTACAGGATGAGGTGGTCCGACGTGAGTGGGCGCGCCGCGTCCTTGGTGAGGACGAGGTAGCGGTTGTAGCCCTCGACCGCGGTCGCGAACTCCCACATCGTGCGGCCGAGGTGGTTCTCGAAGCGGTACACCTCGACGGTCTCGAACGCACCGCCGAGGTAGTACGGCTCGTCGTACACGAAGGAGTGCAGCGCTTTCTCGGTCGGCAGGTCGACGACGTGCAGGCTGCCGGTCGACGCTTCCCGGTCCTCGGTCAGCGTCGGGCCGCGCGCGATCAGCTCGGCGGCGTACCGATCCATGAAGGCCCAGTGCTCCTCGGTCAACCGGGCCTTCACGTCGCCGGCGCCCGCGCGGTCGCGGCCGTAGACGAAGTACTGCGTCACGACAGGTGCAGCCGCAGGATCGTGTCGTAGTCGACGATCTCGACACCGGCGGCCGGCGTGAGGGTCTGCTGGGAGGAAACGATCAGCAGCTGCCGCGGATCGGTCACGTCGACGTCGTACTTCGACTTGACCTCGGCGCGGTTGTCCGCGGACTTGAGGTACTCGGCGTACTGCGCGAGTTCGGCAGCGCTTTCCTGCACCGGTTTCCGGAACGTACGCCGGCGCTTCTTTCCGTTGACCGCGTCGACGAGCGGCAGCTCGAGACGGCCGACGACGTGGCTGCCGCTCGCGCGCTCGAGGATGAAGTCCGGGTGCAGGTCGCCGAGCGCGGGCCGGCGGATCAGCTTCGTCGCGTCGAACGCGGACAGCAGGATGCTCTCGTGCTTGTCCAGGAACTCGTCGACACTCGCGTCCTGCAGGCCGTGCGCGAGGTACGTGCTCTCGAACGCGTCCGCCTTCAGCACGGCCGGGTCCACCGGCAGGCTGAGCGTGCCGATCGGGTCCAGGTGCGGGCGGGCGTTGGAATACGTGTTCAGGAAATCGAGGTACTTGTCGGCCGGCTCCGAGCGATGGATGGCCACCGCGAAGAACACCCAGTGCGTCCGCAGCGAGTCGCCGGCGGTGTGCACGAGCAGGGCCCGGTCGAACGTCGCGTAGTTGCCCGGAGCGAACTCGAGCAGTTCCTCCCCCGGGCCGACGAACTCCTCGCCGATCAGGTTCACCGCTTTCGGAAAACGCTCGTTCAGCGCCTGCCGGCCGGCGGTGGTCGTGATCGTGGCGTCCTTGAACAGGTTCTCCCCCGGCAGCGTCATCACCGCGCTGCCGCGACCGAGTCCGAAGTACTCCTCGACGCTCGCGGCCTTCTGCCGCCGCACCTCGAGCGTCCGGTACTCCCGGCTCAGCCCGACGAGCTCGAGGATGTTCCAGTCCGGCGTCTCGGTCAGCACCATCATCCGCGGGAACAGCATCGGCCCCGGCAACTCGGTGCGGTGACTCACCGGCAGATGCCCGGCCACCCCCTTCAGGTGCTCCCCCCAGAACTGGCCGTTCACCTTGACGAACTCGGTGGGTTTCATCGTTCTCCTCGCTCAGACACTCCGTCTCAACCTTCAACTCCCGCCCGAGCAGACACTATTCCCCGTCATCGCAGGGCGATCAGCGAGTCCCGGCTGTGGACGAGCACCAGGTTCCCGGCGGCGACCACACCACGCCGGCAGTCGATCGGCCGGGCGAGCTCGACGTACTCGACGGCGGTGGTCACCTTCGCGATCCGGCAACCGTTTTCGTCCGCATGGACGACGAAGACCCGGCCGTCCGTCGTCAGCACGTGCCGAACGCCCCACGGAATGTTCACCTGCGTGGTCGAGACGGTCGCGCCGGTGGCGGCGTCGATGAACCGTACGACGGTGTGCGTGGAGCGCGCGGCTTCGCTCGGGCAGCTGAACACCACGACGCGGTCTGCGGTGCGCTCGATCTCCGGTGAGCAGGCCCAGGCCCCCGGGATCTCGGCGCGCCACCGGACCTCGCCGGACCGCGGATCGACCGCGGTCAGCTCCCCGGACTTTTCGGCGTCGTCGTCCTGGCCGACGACCACGTCACCGACCGTCAGCAGCTGACCGAGCGAGCTGTCGCGGATCCAGCGCTGCTTGCCGCTCTTCAGGTCGAGTCCGACGAGCTGGTCCGGCTCGCTGCCGCAGCTGCGGCCGAGATGTACGACGGCCATGTCGGCGGTGGCGGTCGCGCCGATGCTCGTGCAGCGGCCGGGCTCGAACTTCCAGCGGTTGGAGCCGTCGATGTTCGTGCCGTACAGCTTGTCGGATCCCTTGCTGACGGTCTTGCCGGTGACCAGCGGGTCGGCGTTCTGGATGTCGTAGTCGCGGGTCCAGTCGGGCCATGCCGCCGTGCGCTTTCCGGTGCCGGCGTCGAGTACGACGGCGGAGCGGTCGTCGTACGTCAGGAGCAACTGGCGGGCGCTGTCCAGCACCTGCAGCCGTGGGTCGTCGTTGGTGTCGGCGCGGATGTAGCGCCAGCGGGTCTTGCCTGTCGCCGGGTCGATCATCTCCACGGTGCCGCGGCCGGAGGCGATCGCGATTCCGTGGGCGGTCGCCACGGTCTGCGAGCGAAACAGCCTGCCGCGTCTGGTCCAGAGCGTTTCACCGTTGACGACGGAGCTCACGCTCGAGTCCGCCGGTTGGTGCTGGTCGTCGAGGTGTTCGTTCACGGCGAGCAGGTAGCCGTTCTGGACCGGGTAGATGACGAACACGGTTGCGAGGACGACCACGACGATCGCGCTGGTGGCGGCGAGGAACTGGCCGCGGTTCATGGCGACGCCGCCGATGAAGCGTGTGGCGAAGTACGCCGGAATGCTCGCCAGAACGAGCAGGACCGCGGTGACGGCCAGCAGCGGAACACGTTGTCCGACGCCCACGACACCGTTTTCCGGCGGGAGGTTGAACAGGATGATCACCAAGCTGACGAGGCCGACCGCAACCGGGCCTGCGGTGACGACGCGCGCCTTGTGATCGGTACGGCGTACGGCCCACCAGAGAACGCCGACCGCCGCCGCGGCCAGCAGGGTCATCACGATCGCCTGCCACCTCGGGTCGCTCGTCGAGGCCGGAATACGCCACGGCTGCCCGATCGACAGTGCGGCCGCCGCGAACGCCACCAGGGCGGTCAGCACAGCCAGCACCCCGAGCCCCGCGCGCTGCCAACCACGCCAGACCGACGGTGTCATGTTCTCCAGCAGGTCCAACTCGGCCGCGAGATTCGCCCGGGCCGCGGTGTCGTACCGCTCGTGAGCGAGCTCGGTGCGATAGATCCGCTCCGAATCCACCATCGCCCGGATCTGCTGCTGCCGTACTTTGCTGTCCAGCCGACTGTCGCGCCGTACCTCGGACGCATACGTCGAATACCGACCATCCGCCAGCACAGCAGCTACCGCATCCAGCAGCACGTCCCCGTTGGCCCCGGCGTCGTCCGGTCCTGTCCGTACGACGGCCGCACCGGACGGATCGCCCCCGGTGAGCCGCACCAAGCGTGCAACCTCAGCGACCCGAACCGGACTCAGCCCGTACGCAGGCAGCAGCTCCTCCGCCAGCCGCGCCGACGCCTCGGCATCCTCCCCCGCCGTGTTCCCCTTCGCATGCTCAGCCCGATGGAACCAGGCAGCCAACCGCACCGCCACCGGATCCGTACCCAACTGCTCCAACGAATCCAGCGCCTGCAGCACCCCGATCAGATACCGCTCCCGGTACGCGACCCGCCGCATCCCGCCGTACCGCCGCACCAACTCGTCGGCGAGCGCTCCCGCGTCCGGTATCGCGTCGTTCCATAGTTCCCGAAGTCCGACCACCCCGCCGATCCTGGCAGACCCCAGGCTCGTAAGGGCGGACCAGCCCCTGGCCCGCGTTTCCGCAGGCCAGGGGCTGCTCAGAGGTTGTCAGCGGGCAGAAACCGCTGTCTTGTCCCAGTCCAGGCTGGTGCTGCGGCCTATCAGTGGGACGGTGCCGACTGCTTGGTCGGTGTCGTCGGCGAAGACCAGCCTCGCGGTCGAGGTGACTCCGGCCGTGGTCGGCGCGAAGCGGACTTCGACGGTGCAGGTGGCACCGGGTGCCACCGTCGTCGTGGTGCAGTTGTCGCGGTCGAGGTGGAACGGTGTCCCGTCGGCCAACCGCGCCGCACCGATCCGGAGTGGTTCGGTGCCGGTGTTCGTCACGGAAACCGTTTTAGTCTGGCCGCCGACCTCGACCGCCTGGTTGGTGAAGACCGGGGTCTCGGCGCTGAAGACCGCGGCCGCGGCGGTGTTCGCGATCGAGATCGTGGCCGACGTCGTGATCGGGGCGAGCGAGGCCTCGTCGGTGTACGGACGCATCGAGTCGTTCGTCACCGAAACCGTGATCTTCCCCGGACGGAGTGCGGTCAAGGTCCGGGTGGCCGGGTCCAGGGCCGCGATCTTCCCGGTCCGCCGGGCAAGGTCGACCGAGCCGATCGCGACGTTGGACGACGCGGACCAGTGCACCGACATCGGGTAGCGCAGCGGCACCACGCGGGTACCGTTTCCGACGCCTTCCGGCTGCACGATGCTTCCGCTCAGCCGCGTCGACGTACCGGCCGGCAACGACGTCGGCGCGTTGAGCGTGATCGACTGCGCGAACGCCCGGACGTCGGCCTCGAGCCACGGCTGGTCCGCCGTACGACGGGAGTCCACCGACCAGTCGACCCACCCGGTGAAACCGCCGCGGTCGGGCGTTCCGTAAGGGTTCTTGCCGGACGACGGGAGCACTGTGTACGGCACGCCCTCGACCCGGTGGACGTTGGCGACCTGCGCGTGCGAGCCGACCATGGCCGCGCCCTTCCGCGTGCTGTTGCGGAACTTCGTCAGCAGTTTCTCGATCAGCGCGACCTCGTCACGATCGCCGAACTGGCTGGACTTTGTCGCCTCGGGGTCGTCGACCGGGTGGTGGGCGAAGACCATCACGTTGCGGATCGACCGGTCCGACGCCGCACTCTCGAGCGCCTGCTTCAGCATGGGCAGCTGGTCCCAGGCCGACGTCCGCAGGGTGCCGAGCGAGCTGGCGAGCAGGATGAACCGGGTGCCCTTGTGATCGAACGTCCGGTACGGCTGACCGAACTCGTTGGTGAAGTTGGTCAGATCCGACTGGGTGTTGTTGAGGCCGTAGGACTCGTGGTTTCCGGGCACGTAGTAGCACGGGACCGTGCTGCCCGTCGGAGTACTGTCCGGCGCCGGCTCCTGGCCGACCGGGATCAGATCGCAGCCCGCGTCGGTCAGCACCTTGCGGGCGAGCGACAGGTCCTGCGGGAGACCGCGGTCGGTGATGTCGCCGTTCAGCACCACCAGGTCGGGACGCGTTTTCCGGATCCGCGCGAGCGCCGCGGTGGCGACCTGGGAAAGCGCCGGACTGTCGGCGGTGAACTGGATGTCGGACAGCGTCGCGAACTTCCACGTACCGTGGCCGTTCGCCAGGTTTCCGTCGGTCGACACGAGCGGGTCGGCGACCAGGTCCGGCTGGGCCGGCAGGTCGATCGACGTCGGTACGTCGGCCTCGAACCGGTCGAGGACGAACGTGCCGGGCTTCTGCTGCGCGGTCGAGGTGTTGATGCCCTGGAACGACGAGATCGAAATCGGGTAGACCGTGTTCGCGGGCAGCGTCCACGTGACGTTCTGGTAGTCCGGGCCCGCCTTCAGCCCGGTGCCGTAGACACCGAGTGCCTTGCCGTTCCCGTCGTACAGACCGACGTAGGCGAGACCGTTCGGTACGTCGATGCTCGACTTGATCCGCAACCGCAGCCGCAACGGCTGCCCGGGGACCTGGATCCGGTTGGCGGCGCCGTTCGCGGAGATCCCGACATTCCGCATCGCGGGGAAGTCGATGCGCAGCCCGTCCGGGTCGACCGAGCGCGTGGTGGGCGCCGTGCTGTTGTTGTTCCACCGCCGCAGTACGTCGTCGTCGAAGTCGTACACGATCTTCGTCTCGACGCCGACCGTGATCGGCAGCTTCACCTCGCGTCCCGCGGCCGAGATCGTCAGGACGGTGCCGGCGTTCTCGAGTGGTGTGATCCGCAGCTTGCCGTCCAGCGCCTGCACGTCGACGACGCTGCGGTCGAAGTCCAGCGTCAGGTCCCGCGGGTCGACCGGGGCGGTGTAGCCCTGACCGTCGCGACCGGTTACAGCAACGCTGACAGCGTTCGCAGCGGTCGCGTCCGGGATCGACAGCCTCCCGGTCGAGAGCTCGAGGCCGGCGAGCCGGCCGAGTACGTCGACCCGCTGAGTACCGCGGACGCCGCCGAGCGACGCGGTGACCGTGATCGGGCCGTGGAAGGCCTTCAGCGAGCCGTCCTTGACGGTGCCGCCGCCCTGCGCCTTCCACACCAGGCGATCCGGGTCGACCGTGACCGGAGTCAGGTGGTTGTCGACCGCCTTCACGGCCAGCCGCCGATGCATCCCCGGGAACACCTTGAGGCCACCGTCCGCGGCAGCCTGACCGGCGCCCGGCTTCAGCAGGAGCTGGTGAACCTTGCGATCACCCGGGCTGACGAACACGCCGACGCCGTTCGGGTCGTTGCGCTCCTGGCCGTCCGACGGGTTGTTGCGGACCGTCGCACCGTTCTCCCCGAGCGCTCGTGCGACCATCGTGGTCGAGCCGCCGCCGTCGAGGTTGACGGCGGTCTCGACACCGCGGTCCGCCAGGTCCTGCGCCTCGCGGTCGATGCCGACACCGCCCTTGCCGGTGCCGCCGGGACCGTCCCAGGTCGCGAGCACGAGGGTGCGTCCGCCGTCCTTGAAGCCGAGTGCGGTCCGCGGCGCGATCGACCGGTCGAGACCGGGCACGACCTTGCCGCCGCGGACGATCGTGCCGCCCTGGCCGAGCGCGAACTTCATCGACTTCGCCAGGTCGTTCGCGAGCTCGTAGCGCAGGGACAGCGCGTCCCCCGGCTGCAAGGCCCGGAGCGCCGCCGCGGCCGCGTCCCGTCCGACCAGGTAGAAACCGTCGGCCGGAATCGCACCGGAACCGGCCGGACCTGTCGGGCTCACCGAGACGACCTTGTCGTTCCGGACGAGCACCTCGGCAATATTGCCGTTGGCAACAGCTGTGAACCCGCGGTTCCGGCTGTACTCGCCCCAGATCGGCGTGTACGCCACCAAACCGTTCGCCGGCACGCCACCGCCGTTGGCCGCGTTGATGGTCAGCACCTTGTGCTCGCTGCCCGCGAACGTCGCAGTCGCATCGACCGCCAGATCGACCAGCTGGGCGATGCCGTCCTTGCTGACACCGACATGCTGCCGCCCGCTCGCATCGGCCGTCTTGAGCAGTTGCCCGTTCTGTATTTCGCCACCGAGCGCGGCATTGCTGTTGCCGATGTCGAAGAACTCACCGTTCACACCGGCCACCGCCCCGGCCTTGTTGGCCGCAGTACTGAGCGGCCCCGCCGAAGCGACCGGCCCGGACGTGAGCAGATCCGTGCTGACCGCCTTGTCGGCGAGGTTGATCGTCAGGTACTGCGCATCGACCCACCCCCGCTGGTCGACGCTCTTCACGTGGTTGAGCGAGATCCCCGGCCCAACCGTCTCGGTCGTGTCAACCAGCGCCAGACCGGCGACCGGATGATCCTCCGCATACCCGATCCCGGGCGCGGACCACAGCAGTCCCGCGGCCACGACGGCCGCGATCCCACCCGTCAAGCGATGAACCTTCATCGTCGACCCGTACTTTCTCAAGGATCCGAGATCGGCCCCCGCCCGACCGCACCACCCCCACAGCGGCGCAACCACCGACCGTTCCCTGACCGGACAACAGTTCGGTGAACCGTTGACGACGTACCCGGGTCTGGTCGTAGACGTCTTACATCGCGCTGGACCCGGCAACAGAAACCGGCTGCCCGTCCGCGAGGACAGGCAGCCGGTTTCGGACGCTCAGTGCCGGCCCGGCACGCGTACGTCGAGCCAGACCGAGCGGTGGTCGCTGGTCGGGAACGGGAAGACCCCGGTCAGCCGCGACAGCGGATCCGCCTGAACCGGCCAGAAGACGCCCGTACCCACCGGCTTCAGCTGCCGCGACGGCAGCACGTAGTCGACCCGCAGGTTGCCCGGCGCGGTGTCGGCGAAGTCCGCCGTGTCGTACTTCGGGTCGCCCTTGTGCGACGTGTTCGCCCCGCCCTGCAGTACGGCGGCCTCGGACGCGCCGGCCGACGACGGCCGCGGGTCGATGATCCGCGGGTTGTCGAGCAGTTGCTGGATCGCCCCCGGAACCGAGTCACCGTCCACCGGGTCGCTGTTCTGGTCACCCGCGATCACGAACGGGCTGCCCGGCCGCAAACCGCCGTACCGGCCCTTGTCGTCATAGATGTACGACGACCGGCTCGGCTGGATGTAGTCGGCCCAGAACCGGATCTCGTCGTGGTTCCGCGTGCCGTTGCGGTCCTCGGCGCCGTCGAAGGTGGGCGGCGTCGGGTGCGACACGAGGAAGTGCACCGTCCGGCGCCCGATCTGGATCGGCACGTCCCAGTGCGACTTGCTGGAAAGCCGGAAAACGTCGAGTTCCGCCGGCGAGTACCAGTCCGCCGGCGCGGGCGTGGCCGGGTTGTCCGGCAGCATCGCGCCGGGCATGTCCTTCCACTTGAACAGCTGGAACGTCCGCACGTGCTCGGTGTCGATCGGGAAGCGCGAGTAAACGACCATCCCGTACTGCCCCTCGAACACCCCGAACCCGAACGCGTCGTCACCCCCGCCGACCCGACCGTCGTTGTTCAGGTCGAAACCACTCGGTACGCCGGTGTTCGACGGCGCCACGTACACGTACGGGTAGTGGATCGGCGCAGCACCGTTGCGACCAACCTCGAGATAGTTCGACCGGAACAGATCAGCCGCCTTCTGCCCCGGCACGTAGTCGAACTCGTTGATCAGCAGCACGTCGGGGCGCTCCCGCTGAACAACCTCAGCAACCGCCCCGGCCTGCGCATTTCCCGGCGTACTCAGGTCGGAGACAAGCTGCCCTGCCGCCCCCCGATTCAGACTGGCGTTGTAGGTCGCGAACCGAACGCTGTCCCGCTCACCCCCAGCACCCACCGCAGCACCAGGCGCAACCACCGCCGTACCAACACCCAAGCCGGCCACCAAAGCAACCGCCAAAGCACGAGCCGTACGCATGCCACCCCTCCTAGAACCGGAATCGCCGACACGCTAACGGTCGCAGCACCACCCCACCTGAATACAGAGTGAACTCTCCCCCAGCCAGACCAACCCACCGCAACCCGGAACATGCGACAGGCCCTGAGCTGCGTTTCCGCAGGTCAGGGCCTGTTTTCTTGCTGGTGGCGGGTGCAGGGTTCGAACCTGCGTAGGCTAACGCCGACAGATTTACAGTCTGCTCCCTTTGGCCGCTCGGGCAACCCGCCAGGGGTAGTGCTGGTCCGAGGACCAGCGGGAGAGACTATACGACAGACAGTGCCCCTGACAGCAAATCGGAAAGGTAGTACCCATGGCTTCGGAGTCCTCCTTCGACATCGTGAACAAGGTCGATCACCAGGAGGTGGACAACGCCGTGAACCAGGCGGCGAAGGAGATCAGCCAGCGGTTCGACTTCAAGAACGTGGACGCCGGGATCAAGTGGTCCGGCGAGTCGATCGACATGCAGGCGAACACCGAGGAGCGGGTGAACGCCGTCCTCGACGTGTTCAAGGACAAGCTGGTGAAGCGGCAGATCTCACTGAAGGGCCTGGAAGCGGACGAGCCGAAGCTGTCCGGGAAGATCTACAAGATCAACGCCTCGATCAACGCCGGCATCACCCAGGAGAACGCGAAGAAGCTCTCCAAGCTGATCCGCGACGAGGGCCCGAAGGGCGTCAAGGCGCAGATCCAGGGCGACGAGCTCCGCGTCTCCAGCAAGAGCCGCGACGACCTCCAGGCCGTCCAGGCCCTGATCAAGGGCCAGGACCTCGACTTCGCCGTCCAGTTCGTCAACTACCGCTGACGTGCGCCGGCCCGGTAATCGAGTCGCTCCGGCGGGCGGTTGCCGGGCATGCTGGCGGCGTGCGTGAGACGTTGCTGCGGAAGTGGTTGCTGGCGGACTTCGGGCTGGACGTGACCGAACTCACGCCGGTGGGGTACGGCGCGGATGTCGCGGCGCAGGTGTGGAAGGCGGGTACGGCGACCAACGCGTACGCCGTGAAGTGGAGTGGGGCGGGGACGAACACGGGGCATCAGGTGGCGGCGTTCCTTGCGGACAGCGGGGTTCCGGGCGTGCCGGAAATGGTGCGGACGACCGAGGGTGGGTTGTGGAGCGTCCACGCGAGAAAACGGTTGACTGTCACGCCCTGGATCGACGGAACACGGGCTGCCGAAACGGGGCTCACCTGCGAGCAGTGGTCGGAGTACGGCGTACTGCTTCGGCGCGTGCACGACGCTGAGCCGCCTCCTCGGCTACGGGAGGCGTTGCCGCAGCGGAGTCATATCGACGCTCGTACGCCGGCGCTTGCTGAGGAAGTTCGGGTGCGGCTGGCGGAGCCTGAGTGTGAGGTCCAGGAATCGCTGGCGGCGGTGTGGGCGCAGTACGACTCGGTCATCGCGGACCTGCTTGCCAATCGGCCGCCTGCGCCGGTTGGGCCGCGGGTGGTTTGTCACGGGGATCCGCACCTTGGCAACGTCCTCGTCGATGGCGGGGTGCATTTGATCGATTGGGACGATGTCATTCACGCGCCGCGGGAGCAGGACCTGATGTTCATGCTCGGCGGGATGGGTGAACTCGGGCCGACTACGCCGGGGGAACTGGACGCGTTCCTCGACGGGTACGGGCCTCATGCGTTCGATGACGAGGCGATTCGCTACTACCGGCATGTGCGGGCCTTCGAGGACGTCGTCGGCTGGTCGCATCAGGCGATCACGGGGCCTGACGACGAGTACGCGCTCGGCATCGTCACCGGCCTTCTGACGACGGGTTTGGCCGCTCTGGTGGTCGCCGGAAAGGCGTGAGGAACGTGTTCCGTCCCGACTTTCCTATCCGCACGGAACGACTCACCGTACAGCCGTTCACTGCTGCGGATTTCGATGATCTGTATGCGATCCGTTCGCGTGACGACGTGACGCGTTACCTGTACGCCGAGCCGGAAACGCCGGAACAGGTGCAGGAGGTGCTCGCGCGCAAGATCGGCCAGGCCACGCTCGATGCGGTTGGGGAAAGCGTTTCGCTGGCTGTGGTGTGGCCGGAGGTCGATCGGGTGATCGGTGAGGTGCACCTGGAGTGGTTGAGCGAGGAGCACCGGCAGGGTGAGATCGGGTTCGTGATCAACCCGGAGTTCCACGGGCACGGGTTCGCGACCGAGGCGGCCGAGGTGGTACTCCGGCTCGGCTTCGACGGGCTCGGCCTGCACCGGATCATCGGGCGCCTGGACTCCCGCAACGCCGGCTCGGCCCGGGTCCTGGAGAAGCTCGGCATGCGCTGCGAGGCGCACTTCCGGCACGACGAGATCTTCAAGGGCGAATGGAGCGACCAACTCGTCTACGCCATCCTCGACGACGAATGGCGAACCCGCTGACCCGGAGGTTCGAACGGCGCCGGACCGCACCCCGGAGGCCGTTGGCGCGATGGCCGGTGTCACGCGTGGCGGAGCCAGATGTTGGGTTCGGTGTAGGTGCCGGTGTTGGTGGGGTGGTTGATGTGGAGGACTGTGAGGCCGTCGGGGATGGTGTAGGTGCCTGTTGACGGGAACTTCATGTTGGTCCAGGACTCCCAGTCGGCTATCGAGCCGGTCATGGTTTGGGAGGCGGGGGCCGGGGCGAGGATGGTGGCGCCCAGGCGGACGTGGGTGCGTAGCCAGGGGTCCAGGGGTAGGCCGTCGGGGCGGGTCCAGGTCATGAAGGTTTCGATGGGGGTCAGGGGGTAGCGGGACTTCAGGGTCGGGCGGACGGGTGCGATCACCTGGGTGAGGCCGGCCTCGACGGCGCGGTCGCGTACGGCGGTGATGACGCGGGCGGCGTGGCCCTGGCCCTGTTCGTCGGAGCGTACGGCGGCCGCCATCAGCACGAAGGTGTTCGGTACGACGTTTTCCTCAAACGCTTTCACGGATCGCGCCAGGGAGTCCGTGAAACCACCCGGCAGGTCCGCGACGGTGCCGTCCCAGGCGAGCGGTACGCCCCAGCAGCCGGCGATCAGCCGCCGGTTCTCGTCGACCAGGTAGAACTCCCAGTCGCGGAAGTGCTGCACCCGCCGTTCCCGGTACGGCGTCACGCCCTCGTCGTGGAAGATGAACTCCGGCCATTCCTCGACGAAGCGCCGGCCCGCTTCCTCGTCCAGCTCCGGCGCCTCGGCCACCGGAATCAGCTCGTACATGCCCGAAACGCTAACCGCCGGCCCCGGTGAGCGCATGCGTTTTCCGGGGCCGGCGGGTGTCAGCGGAAGCGCCGGGCCGTCCACTCGGCGACGGCGGCACCGAGGCGGTCGCCGTCCCGCATGGCGTGCCGGAAATGGAGTCCGGACGCGATCCTCGCCTCTTCGACGTCGCGCCGTACAGCGGTCAGGCTCGAGTAGTGGCGGGTGGTGGACGTGATCTGGCTGTCGATCGTCAGCGGCAGCCGGTCGGTGCCGAAGTAGGACCGCAGCGCCTGGGCGACGGCTCCGGTGAAGCAGGCGTGGCCGGAGGGGTAGTCCGGGTGGTTCGCGCCCAGGAGCGGTTGCCAGGTCGGGTCGGCGGTGGTGCGCGGGTTGCCGTCGGTGTCGGCGCGCTGGATCGCGTGGAGCGGGCGCCAGAAGCGGTAGTGGTATTTCGCCTCCCAGCAGGCGATCAGCGCATCGCCGGTGCTCACGTGGACCAGCGCCAGCATCCTGGCCGCCGCGGACAAGGACAGACCACGGTCCCCGGCCAGTCGCAGGAGCGCACGGCTCCACTGCTGGGCGGTCTGCTCGGACCAGAACATCGCGCCCTCGGTCTGTACTGCCGTCCGCGTCGTGCTGTCCTTACGGCCGAGCGCGGCCACCTCAGCCACATCACGCGCGTACCGCTTGCTGGTCAGCGGATCGGGACCGTCCGGGCGGAACTGCGTGCGAGACCGCAGCGTCAACGGCCTGACCTGGGTGAGGACCAGATCGACTGGTGGTGTCGGCGCGGTCTGTTCCCACACCCCTGGGCCGGGCGTTCGCGGCACGTACGGCACCTGGTTCCCGAAGCCGTCGCCGGCCCGCCACGCGAGGACATCGGCCGCCACCTCGCGGCCCAGCGCGATCCCGCGGGCCTTCGCTGTCCCGTCGGGCATGCCGGCGAGATAGTCGGCGTACGTCGTCTCGAGCGACGTGCTGGGTGCTCGAACCTTCAGTACGTCGTACGCCGCGGTGGCGACTGCGGAGGCGGCGGACGCGTGCCGGTCGGAGCGTACGTCGGAAACGAACGTTCTGCCGTGTCCGAGTGCGGCCACGGTGTCGGCGATCGCGACGTGGACGATGCCCAGCAGTACTTCGGAACTCGCCGGCGGACGGCCCGTGACGATGGACTGCGTCGCGATCCGGCTCCAGTCGAGAACGGGAGCTGCCGAGGTTCCCTTCGCCAGTGCCGCCGAGGTGTGCTTGGCCGGCGCGGCTGAGGAGGCCGCGCCGGATACCAGACCTGCTGCGCCCAGCAGGCAGGCGGTCAAGAAAGCGGTTGCGCGAAACGTTTTCACGATGCCGCCCGGGCGGAGGCAGGCGTGTGACGGCGGGTGCCGTGGACGCGCGGCAGGTGACGGGCAGCGATCGTCGTGACGACGGCCGCGGCGATCGCGGCCAGGAGCATCAGGGCGATCACCTGCAGGACCGGGAGACCTGATTCGATCACGACGGTCGACGGAGTTTCGTACGCGCCCGGTGGAACGGTTTCCGGATCGGGCTCCGGCAGCTTGGCGTACGCCGTACCGGTCGCTGCGACGGCGGTGACCAGCAGGGCGATCGTCACGCCTGCCAGTCGGGACAGCGGTTTCATGATTTTCCTCCCCAAGTGTGGAACTTTCCCCGACACCGTCGCTGTCCCGGAACGTTCGCGGCCATACGCAGTTCGACGTATTCGCAGCGCGGCGAAGCGGGCTTAGCCTGGGCGGAGGGGAGGTTCAGTCATGGTGGAGCAGCTGACTGTCACCGAGCGGGATCTGCGGCGGATGTTCGAGGTGATCGAGCGGGGGCGGGAGGCCGGGCCCGACGAGGTCTATCCGCGCGCGTTGCTACGGGCGCTGACCGAGCTCGTGCCGGCTGATGACGTGACGTTTCAGGTGAGTCGTCCGGTGAGCCGGGAGTTCGTCGCGTACGAGGAGGTGACCGAGCAGGACGTCGATCCTGGGGACGGGTGGGAGGAACTGTTCTGGCGGTCGTACTGGGACGACGACGTGTGTTGCCGGCCGCAGGTCACCGGCGATTATGTGAGCGTCTGGAAGGTTTCCGACTACCTGTCGGCGCGGCAGTTGGGGCGGTCACCGGTCGGTGAGTGGTTCCGGGTGATCGGGGTGCGGAGCGAGATCGCCGTACCGTTCCCGGCGGCCGGGGCCGAGGACCGGCGGTTGCTCCTGTTTCGCGGGCCCGGGCGTGACTTCACCGAGCGCGAGCGGCTGCTGCTGCGGATGCTTCGGCCGCATCTGATCGAGGTGTACCGCGAGTTCGAGCGGCGGCGGGCCGGGACGCCGGATCTGACGGACAGGCAGCTGCAGTTGCTGCGCCTCGTCGCTGAGGGGCACAGCAATACCCAGATTGCACGCCGACTGTTTGTTGCCGAGGGCACCGTTCGGAAACACCTCGAGAACATTTACCAGCGGTTAGGAGTCACCAGCCGCACGGCCGCCGTCGCCACGGCGTTCCCGCTCGCCCACTCCGCCTGATCCCGCGGGCCCGCTACGGGTTGCCCAGCTCAGGGTGTTGTGGGGCGGGGTGCTGTGGAGCGGGGTGTCGTGGTTCCGCAGCCCGGCGCGCGTGTGGCGGACGGGCTGCGGAGCCGATGGGCCGGGCTAGTCGGCGCAGATGGCGAAGGCTTCGGGGACTGCGGCGTCCAGGGCCTCGAAGTCGAGGTGTGAGATGGACGGTGTACCGCTGTCCGCGCCCTTCTTCAGGGTGCCGCCGGCCATGGTGCCGTGGGTGTTGATCAGGGTGCTCGGTGTCGCCCCGGCCGCCGTGGCCAGGTGGGCGATGCCCGCGTCGCACAGGCCCGGCAGGAACTCGGCCGCGAGGGTGCCGAACGACACCCAGTTGGACGACCCGGACATCCCCTGCGCGGCCCGGGCGTTCAGTTCCGTCTTGAAACAGAAGTGTGCGCTGGCCGGTCCTGCGGCGAGTCCCAGGGCCGCGACCGCACCGGCTCCGGTCAGCAGCGCACGGCGAAGCAACTTGCTCATGGTGTTTCCCCCATCCCCCACGCGGGCCCCCTGCCCGCGAATTCGTGAACTCTGACAGGAGATCGCGCCGGGTTCAAGACGTCGCACGATCACTCTCAGCAACCCCCACGAGGGCGGCGGCGCGGACAGCACGGGGGGACGTGCCCAGCTCTCGGCGACAGGTTTTGTTGAAGGCCTGCAGGTCCGGAATGCCCACCGAGGCAGCGATCGCGGGGATCGACAGCGTCGAGGACGTGAGCAGGTGACGAGCCCGAGCGACGCGCCGCCGACGGATGTAGGCAATCACCGTCGAGCCGGTTTCCTGCTGGAACAGCCGGGTCAGGTGGTTGTGCGAGACACCCGCCAGGCGAGCGAGCGCAGGAACGGTGAGCGGCTGGCCCAAGTACGCCTCGATATGCGCGATCGCCGAGGCGACGGCCGGGTGGCCGGTCTCGGTCGTGGCCGGCGTCAGGTCGGCGATCCGCCAGAGCGCGGTCCACACCTCCGCGGTCGTCCGCGAGCCACCCGACGGCGACGCCTCGATCGCCGACCGCAGCAGACTCGACAGCAGCGGCGCGGCCTCACCGGCGTCCTGGACCACCGGCACGTACGACGGATCGCCCGCGACGACCGGCCGGAAATGCGCGTACAGGTGCTCGGACCGCCCGCGGTAGTCGAACTGCACCTGGGTCCCGGCCGGCGTCAGGGAAACGTGTCCTGGCGCCACGGAATACGTTTTGCCGAGCAGCGTCAGCTCGGCCGAGTAGTTGTAGAGGTGCAGCTGCCACAGGTCCGGCAGCCGGAAGACGTCCCGCCGCCCGCGCACGCCGTGGATCCCGGCGCCGACGTTCGCGACCTCCGGAGGTTGCGCGAGATGCAACGCGATCATGGTGAGAATTTACCAGCAGTGGTGATCACAACCCACGCGACGGAGCGGTGATCGAACCTAGCCTGGTGGAGTAGCAACCACTACCCCACCATGGGAGTCTTCATGCCCCATCCGCATCGCAAGCACCTGCTCACCTCGGTACAGATGGCGCATTTCGTGGCCACCGGCTCGCTCCGGATGGACGCCGTCGTACCGGACGACATGAACCAGCAGGCGATCGAGGTCCTGAACAACGGCATTCCGGGCGTTCCGTACGGCACCCCGCTGTCGGAGGCGTTCGTGGACAGCGATTTCGTCCAGCGGCTCGTGCAGCTGCCGGAGGTGGCGGGCGCGATCCACAGCCTGGTCGGCCCCGAGCCGACCGTCGACCACCACGCGGTCCACATCCGCAAGGCGCACGAGGGCGAGGCGCAGAACCTGCACGGTGACGCGATCATCGACGTCCGCACCGACGCGTTCGACGTGCAGCTCATGTACTACCCGCAGGACGTGACGCTCGAGATGGGCGGCACGCTCAGCGTTCCCGGCAGCCACCTGCGCCGCACCAACGAGTCGGACACCGGCCGGTACCAGAACCTGCTCGGCCAGACGCGCCTGGTCTGCCCGGCCGGCACCGTGCAGTTCCTGCATCACGGCATCTGGCACGGCGGCCGCAAGAACGACAGCGACGTCGACCGCTACATGTTCAAGATCCGCTTCAACCCGACCGTCCGCCAGGTCCGGCTCTGGAACACCGACGACCTGTACGACGAGCAGGTCGCGGCCGAGCTGGAGCAGGGCTTCCCGTGGTACGAGAACGCCACCGGCCGGCTGGAGCGGTTCAACCGCATCAAGCTGTGGCAGGCGCTCACCGGCGACGACACCTACGACCCGAACTACTGGGTCACCCGCGTGGAGAACCGCCCGCAGCGGGTCGTCGCCCAGCGGGTCGACAATCCGCACGCCCCCAAGAAGGAGATGGTATGACCGCCACCGTGGAGACCCCGCAGCAGACCAACGTCCGCCAGCAAGTGCTGGTGCTGTACCTGGCCTCCTCCGCGCTGGACGCCCGCGTGGTCGGCTGGTCGACGTACGACGGCACCGGGGCCACCCACCCGACCACAGGTGACAGCGACGTGCCGCCGTACGCGACCGGGCTGGACGCGCTCAAGGACGGCTGGCGGCTGTTCCAGGCGTCGCAGCTGAACCCGCCGTACCCCGGTCACGAGTACGACGTGTCGTTCCTCAAGCACGAGTTCTTCTTCGAGAAGCTCGTCACGGTGTGAACAACCCGTGCTGCATGGCGAACAGCGCAGCAGCGGCTCTGGTCGAGACCCCGATCTTGCCGTAGATGTGCTGCACGTGGTGCTCCGCAGTACGACGTGACACCACCAGCTCGCGCGCAACCTCGGCGTTGGACGCGCCGCGAGCGACCAGCCGCAGTACCTCGACCTCTCGCTCGGTGAGCCCGGCAGGTCGAGTCAGGCGGTGGCCAGGCACCTGCTGCCCGGCCACCGCCAGCACTGCCTTCACGCACTCGGCGTCCAACCGCCCCGCTGACACCTGTGCCAGCAGAATCTCCGCAGCGCCAACAGGCGAGTGCGCGGACCTGTGCGGGCGGTCCTCGGTCAGCGCCTGGTAGCAGTCCGCCGCGGCCAGCAGCCGCGCAGCGAGCGACAGCTCATTCCCCTTGGCCTGCTGCGGGTACCCGCTCCCGTCGAGCTTCTCGTGATGCGCAGCAGCCAGTTCCGCGATCGGCTGCAGTACTGCGGACCTCCCGAGGATCCGGCCCGACTGGTAAGGGTGCAGCCGCACCTGCTCCCAGTCGGACCGCCGCAACGGCCCTGGCCGCTCCCACACCGCAGTAGGTACGCCGACGCGGCCCAGGTCGTGCAGCAGCGCCGCGCGGCGCAGGGTGGCGCGTTCGTCGTCGCTCAGCCCCAACAGGCCGGCAGCCCTGTCAGCCAGGGCTGCGACACCTGTGGAGTGGCCGAACAGGTAGGGCGACTTGAGGTCGACGAAGTACGCGAACGTCGCAGCCAGCCCGTCCAGGTCAGCCACGCGGCACCACGGCTGCGGCTCGGCGTCGACCACCGCCTCCCACACGTCGATCTCGTCCAGGTCCGCCACGAGCGAGTCGTCGTACGCGGCAACGACCTCAGGGTCCAGCCAGCCTCCCTGCCGCTGCCTGAGCTTGGTTCCGTCGCGGTAGATCACCGCCTGCGTGGCGACCTCGGCGATGCGCGTGGCGACCGCGATCTCGGTGCCGGCGAGACCCCGCGGTCTGCCTTTACCGTCCCAGCGCTCCAGGTTCTGGTAGAGCGCATCAGAAACGGCAGGGCCTAGTGCCAGCCGCTCAGCGAGCATGCTGCCCACCTCACAGATCGCCCGGAGGAGGTCGTCGTCGCCGGCCTTCAGCGTGCGAACGACGTACTGCAGCCGCCGGACACCGGTCCCACGGCCCACCTGGCGTAGCAGCGCCAGTGACTCGCGAGAGCTGGCCGTATCCGTCTGCTCCGCCTGCGGACGCAGCTCCCCGGCACGAGGCCCCATGAGGTGCGCCTCCTCGTGGGCGGTCGCCGTACACCCGAGGTGACGCAGCAGGGTCGCGTAGTAGACGGTGCGCTTGTCAGCAACGTCCAGCCGGTCAGCCAGGCGGGTGGCCACCAGACAGCTGCGGATCGACTTCTCCGGCCGCTGGTCCATCGCCACGTCGAGGGCGACCGACAGCGCGCAGAGGAGCTCTGCGAGGCGCGGATTCTGCTGTCCCATCGCATCCCTCCTCGGGATGGGCAGAACTACCGATGACCGGGTGGTGCCCGTAGGGCCATTGTCAGCCTCATGAGCACAACGGCAACGACTCGACCGCCTCTCGTCACACCACAGTTCGTGCTGCTGGGAAGCGCAGCGCTGGCGTACTTCCTGGCCGACGGCCTGCTGGTGCCAGCCGTGCCGCGGTACGTCGCCGGCCCGCTGACCGGCGGCAACATCGCTGTCGGCCTGGTGGTCGGCGCGTTCAGCCTGTCCGCCCTGGTACTGCGTCCGTGGTCGGGCCGGCTCGTCGATCGGCACGGCCGCATACTCGCGATGGCCGTCGGCGGAGCCCTGTTCGCGGGTTCTGTCGCCGCCTACGGCTCAGCCGGCTCAGTGGAGGCCCTAGCTGCGCTACGGCTGCTCACCGGCGTCGGCGACGCGTTCTTCTTCGTCGGCGCGCTGACCGCGATGACCGACCTGGCCCCGGCCGAGCGCCGCGGCGAGGCGATCAGCCTGTTCTCGCTCTCCTTGTACGTCGGCCTCGCGCTGGGGCCGCCGCTCGGAGAGCTGCTGTTCAGCAGGGCCGGGTCCACCACGGTGTGGCTGGTCGCGGCCGGGTCGGCGCTGGTCGCCGTACTGCTCGCTCTTCGGGTCGGGGAGACGCGTGCGCCGACGGATGCGGCTGACGGTGGTGTGGTGCGGCTGGTGCCGCGGGCGGCCGTAGTACCGGCCCTGCTCCTACTCGCGCTGGTCTGGGGTATGGCGGGGTTCCTGGCGTTCGTGCCGTTGTATGCGCTCGACCTGGGACTGCCTGGGGCCGGGGTCCTGCTGTTCGGCTTCGCGGGGATCGTGGTCGTGATTCGCAGCGCCGGTGCGCGCGTCCCGGACCGGCTGGGCGCGGCGCGCAGTGTGCGGATCGCGCTGCTGTGCTGCACGACGGGGCTGGTGCTGATGGGCGGCTGGCGCAGTACGCCGGGGCTCGTGGCGGGCACCGCCGTACTGGGTGTCGGGATCGCGCTCGGGACGCCCGCGATCATGATGCTGGCCCTCGAGCGCGCACCGGCCGGCGAGCGTGGCGCGGTGATGGGGACGGTCAGCATGAGCATCGACCTGGCCACCGGCCTCGGCCCGGCCGGGTTCGGCCTGGTGGCCGCCGCCACCGACCGCGGGACGGGCTTCCTCGCCGCCGCACTGGTCGCCGCGGCGGGTCTCGCGTTGGCGGCGCGCGGCGGACGCGCCCCGCTCACCAAGCCCGCGTGAATCAGACGGGGAGGATACAGACCGGTTTCGGCCAGCTCACGGGCTCGCCGGTCTGGGTCAGTAGACCGTCGGCGATGCTGAAGGTCGCGATCTGGTCCGAGCGCTCGTTGGCGGCGTACAACCGGCTGCCGTCGTTGCTGAAGGCAAGGTGTCGCGGCCAGTCGCCGCCGGAGCCGATGGTCTGCACCAGCTCGACGCCCAGCCCGCCGTCCGCGATCGCGAAGACGGCGATCGTGTTGTCGCCCCGGTTCGAGCCGTAGAGGAACCGGCCGTCGGCGGAGATCAGCAGCTCGGCCGGAAAGTTCTCACCGGGCGAGTCGGCCGGCCGGGTCGAGGCGGTCTGCACGATCTGGAGCTTCCCGTCGGCGTAGCTGCAGACCGTGAGCGTCGAGTCCAGCTCGTTGATCACGTACGCCGCCCCGGCCGTCGGATGGAACACCAGGTGCCGCGGCCCCGCGCCCGGGTGGATGCGCAGCCGGTCGACCTCCTGCAGCGACCCGTCGTCGGCGAGCGTCGACGAGTACACGGTGTCGGACCCGAGATCCACGTCGAAGACGTACGCACCCGCCGGGTCGAACGCGATCTGGTGCGCGTGCGGCCCCTCCTGGCGGTCGGCGTTCGGACCGGTGCCGGAGCGCTGGACGAAGTGCGCCGACTCGCCCAGCGAACCGTCGGCGTCGATCGGGTGGACGGCGACCGACCCCGACGTGTAGTTGGCCGACAACAGGTACCGGCCGGACGGGTCGATGTCGAGGTGGCACGGGTGCACGCCGCCCGTCGACTGCTGGTTGAGCAGCTCGAGCGCGCCGTCCGCCTGGACCGCGTACGCCGACACGTTGCCGTCCTCCCCCTCGTTCGTGGCGTAGAGGAAGCGCCCGTCGGCGGACCTGACCAGGAACGACGGGTCGGCGACCGTCGCCACCGTCGCGAGCCCGTCCAGCGGCCCGAACGCGATCCCGTCCCCGCCACCGGCCTGACTGGTGTAGCTCCCGACATAGATCCGCTCAGAGGTCATGGCCCTACCTTGCCAGGTGCCTGGCGCACCCGCACCGCGAGTCCACCGGCCGAGCCATTGACAGTGCCCGCTGACAGAATTACGGTCCTTGCCGTAATTACCGCCGCCCCGGAGGTACGGTCATGCACAGAAGACGTTTTCTCACGTTGGCAGCCGGGACCGGAGCGGTGGTCGCGCTCCCGACGCCCCTGCAGGCCTTCGCCACCGACTGCGCCACCGCCGATCTCGGCCCCGGCATCGTGTCGGCGCCGATCACCGGCGCGGCCCACACCGGAAACGACCTGTACCTCGTCACGCGCGGCCTGCAGCCCGCCGTGGTGGCGCGCTTCGACCTGTCGTCGCGCACCGTGACGGCGTACCAGACGCTGTCGACCGGCACCGGCGGCTGGGCGGCGACCGTGTCGGGCGGCAAGGTGTACGTCGGGATGTATTCGGTCGCCGACGTCCACGAGTATGACCCGGCGACCAACACCACCAGGCGACTCGGGCGGCTGGGCACCGAGCAGTACGTGTTCGACTTGGCCACCGCGCCGGACGGGATGCTGTACGCCGGAACGTATCCGGGTGGCAAGGTCTACCGGATCGATCCGGCGGGGCCGACCTTCACCGATCTCGGCCAGGCCGCCGTCGGCCAGACGTACGTCCGCTGCGTCGACGTAGCGCCCGACGGCGTCGTGTACGCCGGGACCGGTGCCCGCGCGCGGCTCGTCGTCCTCGACGGCACCACGAAGACCGAGATCCTGCCGGCCGAGCTGCACACGGAGTCGTTCGTGTACGACGTGGCGGCCGGCGCCGACTGGGTCGCGGCCGGGACCGAGCCGTCCGGGAAGTTCGTGCTGATCAACCGGCACGACCCCTCGTCGTACCGGATCGTCGACACCGGCGACCGGACCGTCGACCTGCTGCAGCTCACCGACGGCGAGGTGTTGCTGACTAGCCGGACCTCGGGCTCGCTGTACAGCTACGACATCGCGGCGGCGAAGCTGACCAAGCTCGCCGCGCCGACGCCGTACGACGAGACGCGTGGGGTGTTCGCCGTCGGGGAGCAGATTGTGGGCGTGGCCGGCAGTGGTTCGGTCTGGTCGGTCGATCGGGCGACTGGTCAGGTCGCAATCACCGATCTGCAGACGGCCGGCATGCCTGCCCGGCCGGAGCCGGCCCAATCGGTGTCCGTGGTCGGCCGGCAGGCCGTGGTGGGCGGAAACTTCGGGCTGCAGGTGCACGACACGGGTGCTGGATTCAAGCTGCACATGGGCGGCGAGGCCAAGCGGGCGGTGGCGGTCGGCGACCGGCTCTATCTCGCGACGTATCCCGGCGCCTTCGTCGACGTCTACGACCCGGCGCGGCGCGAGGTCAGCAGGCTCGCGACGATCGGCGGGAACGAGGACCGGCCGCGGGCGATGGTCGAGCTGCCTGGCCGCGGTGCGCTCGCGATCGGGACCAGGGCGCAGTACGGGCATACCGGCGGGTCGCTCGCGCTGTTCGATCTGAGCACCCGGAAGATCGAGCGGTACGACGCGCTGGTGCCGGATCAGGCGATCAGCGCGGTGACGGCGAACGCCAGGATCGCCTACCTGGGCAGCGAGATCTACGCGGACGGCGTACCGCCCGTCGCCAAGGAGGCGCAGCTCGTTGCCTTCGACCTGGAGACGCGGCAGGTGCTGTGGCGCTGGGCTCCGTTCGCCGATCTCGACGGGTACGCCGATCTGCTGGTGCACGGTGACACGCTGTACGGGCTGACCAGGAGCCGGGTGCTGTTCGAGGCCGATCTGCGGGTGCGCAAAGTCGTGCGTAGTTATCCGCTGGACGGCGCGGTCGGGGAGCTAGTGCTGCGGCGGGGCGTCGTTTTCGGGGCGACGGCGTCACACGTTTTCCGGCTCGACGCCAGCGGGCCGGCGACGGTGGTGGGCGGGCTCAACGGCTATTGGTACAACGAGCCGCAGCTGGCGCTGGACCGGCGTACGGGCGAACTGCTCACGATGCGCGGGAACAACCTGGCCCGGATCGACCCGGACCGCTGCTAGCCGGACGCTGCCGGCCCGGGCCGCACTAGAGTCGGCCCGTGGACACCGAGGCGCTGCTGCGACGGATCGGGATCGAGGGGTACGACGGACCGCCGCGGCTGGAGGCGCTGGCTCGGTTGCACGAGGCGTTCGTGGATCAGGTGCCGTACGAGACGGTGCAGTACCAGCTGGCGCCGGGTGGACCGCTGGAGCCGGAGGAGGTCGCGAAGCGGATCGTCGCGCGCGAGGCCGGCGGGTACTGCTTCCAGCTGAACGGGTCGTTCGCGCTGCTGCTGACCGAGCTCGGGTACCGCGTGCGGATGCACCGGGGCGGCGTACAGACCGTCAACCGGCCCGGCGAGGTCGACGGCAGTCACCTGGTGCTGACGGTCAGCGGACTGGTCGAGGATCCGGAGCGCGTGTGGCTGGTCGACGCGGGGCTCGGCGACGGGTTGCGGCAGCCGATGCCGCTGGAGGTCGGTGAGGCCGAGCAGTACCCGTTCACGCTGCGGCTGCGGTCGTCGGAGAAGACCGACGGCTGGCGGCTCGACCACGATCCGCGCGCGAATCTGGTCGGGATGGATTTCGAGTCGGCCGCGGTCGGGCTGGACGCGTTCGCGGGGCAGCACGCGCGGTTGTCCGCCGATCCGGAGTCGCCGTTCGTGCGGCTGGCGTCCGCGTTCCGGCGGACGTCGGAAAGCGTTGTCGTCCTGCGTTCCATCGGGTTGAGCGAAACGTTTTCCGACCGGGTCGACAACCGGTTGCTGGACAATCGGAACGACTACTTCGCGGCGCTCGCCGACGTTTTCCGGCTTCCGTTGCCGCACTACAGCGCGGCCGACCGGGAGCTGCTGTGGCGGCGGGTGTGGGCGCAGTACGAGGATTTCCTGGGGCGGACTACTTCCGCGTCGTGAGGGCGACGACGACGGTGTCGCCCTCGGCGTAGGTGAGGGTGGCGATGTGGACCGGGCCGCCCTGGTCGCTCCAGCTGACCGCGGCGATACCGCCGGCCACGCCACCGGCGCTTCCGCCGCCGCTTCGGCTGGCGCCGCTGCCGTTCCGGCTCAGCGAGATGTAGCCCTTCGAGTCGGTGAGCTTGAGGGTGCCGTCGGCAACTGTCGCGGTGAACTTGGATCCCGTCAGGTTGAGGGTGGCCTTGCCGCGGATCAACACCTCACACGTCCCGTCGTCACAGGCCTTGTAGTTCTGCCCGTCCTTGGCCACATCCCCTGAGGCGCTGGACGGGGCGGTGGGTGAAGCGGTGGGCGGCGGGTTGGTGGTTTCGTCCGAGCCGCAGGCGGCCAGGGTCGTCAGGAGGGCCAGTCCGGTGATTGCTCGTCCGATCACCTGCCACACGCTACCGAGTGGAACGATCCCGGCTCAGCGATGGCAGGAAGGTGTCAGATCGCGAGCGCGAACATCACACTCGGCAGCACCGACAGCACCGCGCCGACCGCCGCGCACAGCGAGATCATCGCCACCGCCGGCGTCTCGATGTCCACCGAGAACGGATCCTCCGCCGGCAACCGGAACAGCTCCGCCACCCACCGCAGATAGACCGCGAGACCGATCATCACGTTCACCGCCATCACGATCGCCAGCCACCCGAGATGCCCGTCGATCACCGCCTGGAACGCCGCGAACTTGGTGAACAACCCAGCCAACCCCGGCGGCAGACCGGCCAGCACCACCAGGAAGAAGATCAGCGCCACCGCCAGCCCCGGCTCCGACCGCACCATCCCGCGATAGTCGCTCAGCAACCCACCCGGCCGATGCCGCTGCACCACAGCGACGGCTCCGAAGGCGCCCAGCGTCACCACGACGTACGCCGCGAGGTACCCGACGACAGCCTGCGCGTCGCCGACCGCCAGCGGTGCCAGCAGGAAGCCGACCTGCCCGATCGACGACCAGGCGAGCAGCCGCACCGCCTCGACCTGCCGCAGCGCCGCGAGGTTGCCGACGGTCATCGTCACCGCCGCCAGGATCGCGACCGCCGTCCGCAGCCCGGAGCCCGTCGGCGCGATCCCCGACGTCACCACCACGAGCAGCCCGGCCACACCAGCCGACTTCGACACCACCGCGAGGAACGTGGTGACCTCCACCGGCGCCCCGACGTACGTGTCCGGCAACCAGGCGTGGAACGGAACGGCCGCGATCTTGAACGCGAACCCGACGATCACGAACAGCGCGGCCGCGAACGCCACCCGAGCGAGGTCCGGATCGAGGCCGGTCAGCCGGTTCGCGATCGTGTTCAGGTACAGCGAGCCGGTCACGCCGTACAGGTAGGAGATCCCGAACAGCATCACCGCGGTCGACAGCACCGACACCAGGAACGCCTTCATCGCGCCCTCGGACCCGCGGCGGTCGCGCCGCAGCCCGACCATCGCGAACGTCGGCAGCGACACCACCTCGAGCGCGATCACCAGCGTCGCGAGATCCCGCGCCCCCGCGAGCACGGTCGCCCCGGTCAGCGCGCTCAGCAGCAGGAAGTGGTACTCCCCGACCGGCACGTCCGAGGCCAGCAACCGGTACGTCGACAGCCCGACAACGCCGAGCCCACCGAGCAGCAGCACCGCCCACAACCCCGCGGTCAACGGCTCGAACACCAGACTGCACTGCGCAGGCCCCTCGACCGCCGCCTGACAGAACGCCGGCTTGAAGTCGTCCCGCTGAGCCCACACGAACACGAGCCCGAACAGAATCACCACGCTGGTCAGCAAGGTCGCGACCATATGGCGCAACTCCGCCGACGCACTCTTCCAGAACCCGTCGATCAACAACACCGCAACCGCACCCACCGCCAGCACCAGCGGCACCGCGATCGCCTGCCAGTCGGTCCATGTAAGCGTCACAGTGCACTCCACTGCTGCAGGAGGAGGCCGGGCCAGACGCCGAGCAGGACGGTCAGGGCGACGAGCGGCGTCCAGGTGACCAGCTCGATCCTGCTCAGGTCGACCGCGAACGCCGCGGGCGGGTGCTCGGCCGGATCACCCTGGCAGAGGTTCCGGACCAGACGCAGGAAGTACGCCGCGGTCAGCACCGTGCCGACGCCGGCGATCACCATGAACACCAGGAACGTTGTCCGCGGCAACGACGGCGCCGGGTCGTACGCGCCCAGCAGCACCAGCATCTCGCCCCAGAACCCGGCCAGCCCGGGCAGCCCGAGCGACGCCAGGCAGGCGAACGTCAGCAGCGCGGCGATCCGCGGCAACCGGGCGTACAGCGCCCGCCCGATCGCCCGCAGCTCACTGGTGTCGTGCCGGTCCTTGATCGCCCCGGCAAGGAAGAACAACAGTCCGGTGATCAGTCCGTGCGCGATGTTCGCGAACAGGGCGCCACGCAGCCCGGCCGGTGACATCGTCGCGATCCCGAGCCCGATGAAGCCCATGTGCCCGACGCTCGAGTACGCGATCAGCCGCTTCACGTCGCTCTGCGCCAGGCACGCCAGCGACCCCGCGACGATCGCCACCGTCGAGAACGCTCCGAGGTACGGCGCGATCGTGGCCGTCGCGTCCGGCAGCACGGGCACGAGGATCCTGATCAGGCCGTACGTCCCCAGCTTCAGCAGGACGCCCGCCAGCAGCACCGAGCCGACCGTCGGAGCCTTCGCGTGCGCGTCCGGCAGCCAGATGTGCAGCGGCCACAACGGCACCTTCACCGCCAGCCCGACCGCGATCAGCACCGCGGCCACCAGCGGGATGCCGTGCCCGCCGGCCACCGGCGAGTTCGTCAACCGCTCGATGTCGAACGTCCCCGCGACCCGCTGCACCAGCAGGAACCCGAGCAGCATCAGCGCCGAGCCGAGCACCGTCATCAGCACGAACGTCGTCGCGGCCCGCTTCCGGCCCTCCGGGTCGTGGTGGTCGCCCCAGATGTCGATGACCAGCCACATCGGGATCAGCACGATCTCGAAACAGACGAAGAACAGCACCAGGTCCATCGCCGAGAACGTCCCGATCACCCCGGCCTCGATGACCAGCAGCAGGGCGATCAGCGAGCGGGTCCGGCCGATCCGCGGCGTGATCTTCAGCGAGTACAGGCAGCAGAGGAACGTGAGCAGCGCGGTCAGCACGATCAACGGCACCGAGATGGCGTCGACGCCGACATGGAATCGCACGCCGAGCGACGGGATCCACGCGACGTCGGTCTCCGCGCGCAGCGCACTGTCACGCGGTTCGTAATCGGCCCAGCCACTGGTCCGCGGCCAGAGGAACAGCGACCCGACCAGCACCAGCCCCGAGATCACCGACCCGTACGACGCCGCGAGCCGGTCCCCGATCGTCACCGGGACCGCCCACAACGCCAGCGCCGCCAGGATCGGCAACGCCAGGACGGCGAGCAGGATCGCGTTCACGAGCCGATCACCCCCGCGAGCACGGCCAGCGCGACCACGCCGACAACAGCCGCCGTCAGATAGGTCTGCACGTTCCCGGTCTGCAGCCGCCGGAACCCTTGCGACACCAGCGTCCCGGTCCGCCCGGTCGCCCGTACGTAGGCCCCGATCACGTCGCGGTCCCCGAGGACGGTCAGCTTCGCGAGCCACCGCACCGGGACGACGAACAGCCCTTGGTACGCCGCATCCACCCCGAACTCACGCTCCATCAGCAGCGGCCGCGGATCCGCGCCACGCCGCCACAGCGAGTACGCCGGAAGCGCACCAAGCAGGACCAGCGCGAGCGAGATCAGCCCGATGACCCAGTTGAGGTGCAGGCCGTCGGCATACCCGAGACCGATCGCGGCGAGCGCGAGCAGGACGAGCGGCGCCAGCATCACCCACGGCGCGTCGCGCAGCTTGGAGGTGTCGGGCTCGTCCAGATCGGCAGCCGCGTCGCCGTCCTCGAACGCGCCGATGCCGCCGGCCAACGCAGGCGTCCGGAAGAACACCCACAGCCACAGGCGCAGGCAGTAGAACGCGGTGATCGCAGCGGTCAGACAGACCGACACCAGCACGACCCAGCCGACGGCCGACCCGTCGCGCGCGTGCTCCCACGCCGCCTCGATCACGCTGTCCTTGGAGAAGAACCCGGCGAGCCCGGGCACCCCGGCGAGCGCTGCGAGGCCGATCGTCATCGTGAGGAATGTGACGCGCAGGGCGCTCCGCAACCGCCCGCGGCGGGTGTAGCGCCGCAGTACGACGAGGGCCGCGCTGCCGACCTGGTGGAGCAGCACGCCTGCGCAGAGGAACAACAGGCCCTTGAAGGCCGCATGCGTGACGAGATGGAAGAGCGCCGCGTGCCGGCCGTCCTCGGTCCCGAGGGACAGCGCGGCGAACATGATCGCCAGCTGACTGACCGTCGACCAGGCGAGCACCCGCTTCACCTCGACGGAGGCGGACGCGCACAGCGCGGCGAACAACATGGTCACGCAGGCAACGACCGCCAGGACCGTCAGCGTGGTCGCCGACGCGGCGAACACGTCGTACAGCCGGGCGATCAGGAACACGCCGGCGGCGACCATCGTCGCAGCGTGGATCAACGCGCTGACCGGGCTCGGGCCGGGCATCGCGTCCGGGAGCCAGGTCTGCAGCGGGACCTGCGCCGACTTGCCGATCACACCCACCAGCAGCAGGATCGTCCCGGTCGTGAGGACGCCGGGCGCCATCGCGGCCGGGTCGAGCTCGGAGATCCGGAACGTGCCCGCGCCGACACCGAGTACGAAGATGCCGAACAGGAAACCGACGTCGGCGAGCCGCGTCATCAGGAACGCCTTGACCGCGCCGGACCGGGCGTCGCGACGTTCCCAGTAATGGCCGATCAGCAGGTACGAGCAGGCGCCCATCACCTCCCACCCGATCAGCAGGAAGAACAGGCTGTCCGAGATCACCACTGTCACCATCGCGGCGGTGAAGAGCGTGACGAGCGCGTGGTACGACGCGGCGCGCTGGTGCAGGTACCCGAGGGAGTAGACCTGGACGCAGGTCGCGATGACGCCGACGACCGCGAGCAGCAGGACCGTCAGGTCGTCGGTGCGGACCGCGAAGCCGATGGTGAGGTCGCCGACCGGGGAGTTCAGGAAGGATGTCCGGCCGGGATCGGCGCCGTACAGCAGGGCGGCGAAAAGCAGGACGAGCAGCGAGAAGCCGACCCCCGCGACGCGCCAGACGGTGGCGATCACGACGCCTCCTCTCGTTCCACCAGGTCACGAGCCGCGTCGGCGTCGACGTGGCCGTGGCCGCGGAACAGCAGCAGGACGATGGCGAGGCCGAGGCCGATCTCGGCGGCGGCCAGGGTGATCACGAAGACCGCCAGGGTCTGGCCGGCGGTGTCCAGGCGCCAGGCGTCGAAGGCGACGAGGTTCAGGTTCACGGCGTTCAGCATCAGCTCGAAGGACATCAGCAGCGTGATCACGTTGCGGCGGGCGAGGACGCCGTACACGCCGACGCAGAACAGGACGACCGCCAGCAGCAGCGGGAGGATCAACGGCATCGCGTCAGTCCTCCTTCTTCCGCTGCGACAGGGCGATCGCGCCGATCAGCGCGGCGAGCAGCAGCACCGAGAGCACCTCGAACGGCAGCACCCAGGTCTTGAACACCTGCGTACCGACCGCCTCCGCCGAACCGTCCGCGACCGGCTCGATCTTCTCGTTGCCGAAGGCAAGTACGATGCCGCTGCCGAGGATCAGCGCGAGCACCCCGGCGACCACGGCGGCGAACGGGCTGCGGCCGGTGGTGAGCGTCGGCAGCGGGTTGGTCGGCGCCTTGGTGAGCATCAGCGCGAACAGCACGAGCACGACGATCGCGCCGACGTACACCAGGATCTGCACCAGCGCGACGAACTCGGCCCGGAGCGCGCCGAAGCAGCCGGCGATCGCGCCGAGCGCGACCACCAGCCAGAGCGCGGCGTGCACGATCCGGCGGGAGACCACGACCACGACAGCGGCCGCCACCGCCACCACCCCGGCGACGGAGAACAGGACTGTGGTCACGCTTCGTCCCCAGCGGCCGGACCCGGGTCGATCGGCTGCGGCGCCGGGACCGTCCACATCCAGTCCCGGAGCCGGTCCTTCTCGTGCGTGAGGTTGCGGATGTCGGTCTCGGCGTACTCGAACTCGGGCGACCAGAACAACGCGTCGAACGGGCACGCCTCGATGCAGATACCGCAGTACATGCAGAGGCTGAAGTCGATCGCGAACCGGTCGAGGACGTTGCGGCTGCGCTCCCGGGCCTGCTCACCGACCGACGGCGCGGTCTCGGTGTGCGAGTCGATGTAGATGCACCAGCTCGGGCACTCGCGGGCGCACAGCATGCAGGAGGTGCAGTTCTCCTCCAGCAGCGCGATCACGCCGCGGCTGCGCGGCGGCAGCTCGGGCTGGACGTCCGGATACTGTTCGGTGACGGACCGACGGGCCAGCGTCCTCGCGGTGACCTTCAGCCCCTCGACCAGGCCCTTGCCAGGCAGTCCCACGCTCCACCTCCCGTCTCTTAGCAGGACACTAGCCGATTCGCCGCCGCTACAGCTCGCGTTCCAGGCGGGCCGTGACCTGCCGGTACCGGCTGACCGGTATCAGGTGAACGCCGTCGAACGCCCCGGAGTCACGGATCCTCAGGATCTGCTCGCAGGCGTGGTCGACGCCGGCGTCGCGGTCCTTCTCCACAGCCTCGACCAGGCCCGGCGGGATCGTGAGCTGCGGCAGGGCGGCGAGGTTGCGGGCCATCCGCGCGGACGCGAGCACCATCACGCCGGCGTACACCGGGATGCCGAGGTCGACGGAGTCCCGCCAGCGGAGCAGTTCGTCGAGGTCGTAGCTGACCTGCACGTACAGGAAGTCGGCCTCGGCCTTCCAGCGCGGCACCTTGGTGAGGCGAGTGGCGGCGCCGACCTTGAAGGGGTTGCAACCCGGGTACGACGTCTCGCGCGTCTGCTCGATCATCCGCCGGACGGTCAGCTGACTGGTCCGCGCGCCCTCCGCCGGGTCGTCGCCGTGCACGAACAGGAACTGCTCCACGCCGTACGCCGCCGCGGTCAGCAGGTCGCGGCGGAACCCGAGCAGGTTGCGGTCCCGCGAGTTCAGGCAGGCGATGCCGCGGGCACCCATCAGCTGGACCTCGTTGGCCACCGCGACACTCGACACCGTCGCCCGGCCGATGTGGTTGTCGGGGATCAGGAAGCCGTCCGCGACGGCGCTCATCACGCCGATCTGGTGCCGGACCTTCTTCAGGTCCGGGCGCGTCGGCGGCTCCACCTCGCAGATCAGTTCGAATCCGGGCACGCCGGGACTCTACAGAAGCCGGCGCAGGCGCGATCTGAGGAACTTCTGTTCGGACTCGTTGGGGGTCAGGCACAGCGCGGACTCGTAGGCCGCCCGTGCTTCGGCGACGCGGCCGAGCCGGGTGAGCAGATCGGCCCGGATGGCGTGGAACAGGTAGTAGGAGTCGAGCGGCAGCGCGTCGACCAGCGCCAGAGCGGCGGCGGGCCCCTCGACTTCGGCAACGGCGACGGCCCGGTTGAGGGCGACGACCGGCGTGGGTTCCAGGGTCAGCAGGTGGTCGTAGAGCTGGAGGATCTGGGCCCAGTCGGTGGCGTCGGTCGTTGCCGCGTCGGTGTGGACCGCGTTGATCGCCGCCTGGAGCTGGTACGGGCCGGGGGCGTTGCGGCGCAGGCACTGACGGACGAGCGCGTGGCCCTCCTCGATCAGCGCGCGGTCCCACAGCGTGCGGTCCTGGTCGCGGAGGCGGATCAGCGTGCCGTCGGCCGCGACCCGGGCCGGGCGGCGGGAGTGCTGGAGGAGCATCAACGCGAGCAGGCCGACGGCCTCGGGTTCGTCGGGCATCAGTTCGACGAGCAGGCGGCCGAGCCGGATCGCCTCGGCGGCCAGGTCGTCGCGGACCAGCGCCTCGCCCGACGATGCGGCGTACCCCTCGTTGAAGATCAGGTAGACGACCGCGAGGACGCCGCGCAGGCGCTCGGGCAGATCCGCCTCGTACGGGACGCGGTACGGGATGCGCGCGGTCCGGATCTTGTTCTTCGCGCGGACCAGGCGCTGCGCCATCGTCGGCTCGGGGACGAGGAACGCGCGGGCGATCTCGGACGTGCTCAGGCCGCCGAGCATCCGCAGGGTCAGCGCGACCCGCACGTTCAGGGCGAGCGCCGGGTGGCAGCAGGTGAAGATCAGCCGCAACCGGTCGTCGTGCACGGCGCCCTCCTCCACTGGCTCGGCCTCGGCATGCAGCAGCGCCGCCTGGGCGTGTTTGTCCGCGCGCGCCGACTCCCGGCGCAGGCGGTCGATCGCGCGGTTCCGCGCGGTGGTGATGATCCAGCCGGCCGGGCTCGGCGGCACACCGCTGTCCGGCCACTTCTCGACCGCGGCGGCGAACGCGTCCTGGACGGCGTCCTCGGCGATCTCCAGGTCGCCGAACACGCGGGCGAGTACCGCGACCGCGCGCCCGTGCTCGGCCCGGAAGATCGCGGCGAGGTCAGGGGTCACGACTGCGAGGGCCTGACCTCTACCGGCAGGCGGAGGATCGCGGTGAGCCGGCGACCCCAGTGCAGAGCGGCGTCGAGGTCCTCGACCTGGATGATGGTGAAGCCGCCGAGGTGCTCCTTGCCTTCGGTGAAGGGCCCGTCGGTGACGAGGACCTCGTCGCCCTGGGCCTTCAGCACGGTGGCGGTCTCCGGCGGGTGCAGCCCGGCCGCGAACACCCAGACGCCGGCCTCGCGCATCTCGGTGTTCAGCGCCTCGAGGTCGCGCATGATCGGGTCCAGGATCTCGGGCTCGGGCGGCGGGCCGTCGGGCTGGTAGATGCTCAGGATGTACTGGTTCATCGGCTTCCTCCTTCTCGTCGTCTACACGAACGCCCTCACCCCGGATCGACAGGTAGCTCCACAGTAATTTCCAGACCGCCGCCGGCCCGCGGTACGGCGGTCACCGTGCCGCCGTGCGCCTCCGCCACCGACCGGACGATCGACAGCCCCAGACCGGCGCCCTTGCCGCCGACAAGTCGCTCGGCGCCGAGGCGGTAGAACGGCTTGAACAGACTTTCGACCTCGTACGGCGGAATGTCGGGCCCGGTGTTCGCCACCACGACCTGCACCTGGTCGCCGACGGTCTTGCTGGTCACCCGGACCCAGCGCTCGCCGGCGGCGAGGTTGTGCCGGATGCCGTTCTCGACGAGGTTGTGGACGAGCCGCTCGAGCAGCAGCGCGTCCCCGCGCGTCGGCGCGTCGCCCGGGCCGCGGATCACCTCGATCCCGGCCGTCGCGGCCTCCGCGCTCAGCTGCGCGCAGACGTGCGTGACGATGTCGCTCAGGTTGACCGGGTAGACCGTGGTCAGCTGCTTCTCCGAGTCCGCGAGGATCAGCAACCCGTCGATCAGCTGCTCGTGCCGCGCGTTGATGGTCAGCAGGCTCTCGCCCAGTTCCCGCACGTCCGTGGACGCCGTACGGCGGTGCATCGCGACCTCGACGAGTGCGCGGCCGAGGGTCAACGGGGTCCGCAGCTCGTGGGAGGCATTGGCGACGAACCGGCGCTGGCCGTCGAACGAGTGGTCCAGCCGCTCGACCATCGTGTCGAACGCGTCGGCGAGGTTCTTCACCTCGTCGTCGGGGCCGCGCAGCGCGATTCGCTCGTGCAGCGCGGCGGGTGACGCCGCGATCCGCCGGGCTGTGTCAGTGACCCGGTGCAGCGGCGCCAGGACGCGGCCGGCGACCAGCCAGCCGAGCCCGGCCGCCACGCCGCCGACGAGCACCAGCGCGATGCTGCCCTGGGTGAGCATCGACTTGATGGCCGCCTGCCGTACCTCCTCGCGCTGCTCCTCCAGTACCCGCTCCGCGTCGGCGCCGGTGAGGATCACGCCGTTCTTGGTCGCGTAGACGTCGTTGGCCGGCGGCGACGGCTTGGCGTTGGCCGGCGAAGACGGCTTGGCGTTGCCCGGGCTCGGGCTCAGGTACGTCCCTTTCACGACCACGCGGTACTGCTGGCCGAGGTTCGCGGTGAACAGCGCGTAGGTGACCCCGAGCAGCAGTACGCCCGCGACCATGAAGAGGCCGCCGTACAACAGGGTCAGCCGGCCGCGCAGGGTCAGACGGCCGCGCAGCGACAGGCCGCTCACGGAATGCGGTAGCCGACGCCGGTGACGGTCTCGACCGGTCCCGGTTCGCCCAGTTTCCGGCGCAGCTTGAGGATCGTCAGCCGGACCGCTCCGGTGAACGGGTCCACGTGCTCGTCCCATGCCTTCTCCAGCAGTTGTTCGGCCGACACGGTCGCGCCGTCGGCCCGCAGCAGCTCCGCGAGGACAGCGAATTCCTTCTTCGACAGGGGTACGTAGCGGCCGTCGCGGAACACCTCGTGGCGCGCCGGGTCCAGCGTGATCCCGGCGCGCCGCAGCACCGGCGGATCGGCGGGGCGGCTGCGCCGGCCGAGCGCGAGCACACGGGCGGCGAGCTCGGCGAACGCGAAGGGCTTGGTCAGGTAGTCGTCGGCGCCGAGGCCGAGGCCCTCCACCCGGTCCATGACGGCGGCCGCGGCGGTCAGCATCAGCACCCGGGTGTCCGAGCCGTCCGCGACGAGCTGCCGGCAGACGTCGTCGCCGTGCACGACCGGGATGTCGCGGTCCAGGACGAGGACGTCGTACTCGTTCACGGACAGCCGCTCCAGCGCCGCGCCGCCGTCCGCGGCCACGTCGACGGCGTGCGCCTCGTCGCGCAACCACTCCGCGATCGCCGCGGCCAGCAACGGCTCGTCCTCGACCACCAGTACCCGCACGGGCCCATGATCCCCGACGTTCCTGTTTCCTTCCTGTTTCCGAACTTGGAAACGGCTGAGAAACGGCCGGTCGAGAAAGGTTTGGCGGAAACGAGAGGAGCACCGATGCGCAACACCATCCTGGCCGTTTCCGCCCTGACCGCGGGCCTGTTCCTGACCGGCTGCGGCGCGGACCAGCCCGAGACCCAGGTCGCCTCCGGCGGCGGGGCGCAGGCGACCGCGCCGAGCAGCGCGCCGGCCAGTCTCAGCCGGGACGAGATGGCGGTGAAGTTCACCCAGTGCCTGCGGGAGAACGGCCTGAACGTCCCGGACCCGGAGCCGGGCAAGGGGCCGATGCTGAAGTTCGACCGGAACTCCGGCGTCACCCAGGAGCAGGTCCAGAAGGCCATGGAGGCCTGCCGCGAGTACGACCCGCAGGCGGGCGGCGGGGCCAACCCGCAGCAGCAGGAGAACGGCCGCAAGTACGCCGAGTGCATGCGCAAGAACGGTGTCGAGAAGTTCCCGGACCCGAAGCCCGACCAGCGCGGGATCCAGATCGGCCCCGGGGTCGCGGACGATCCCGACTTCCAGAAGGCGCAGGACGCCTGCCAGAGCATTCTGGCCGCGCGGTGAGCGGTCGGGCGATGCGCAAGGTACTCACGGCCGCGGTCGTGCTGGCCGCCGGTGGCGCGGCCAGCGCTTTCCTGGTCAGCCGGGGCGACACCAGCCAAGCGACGAACCAAGCCGCCCAGGCCGTTCCGGTCAACACCGCCAAGGTCACGCAGCAGACGCTGAAGGACACCGAGACCGCGGACGGCCGGCTCGGGTTCGGCGCCACGACTGCGGCGGTGAACCGGGTTGCCGGCACCGTCACCGCCGTACCCGACAGCGGGCAGGAGCTCCGGCGCGGCAACACCGTCTACAGCATCGACAACAAGCCGACGACCTTGCTGTACGGCGCGTTGCCGGCGTATCGCAGGCTCGCGGACGGGACCGAGGGCACCGACGTCCTGCAGCTCGAGCAGAACCTGCAGGCGATGGGCTACACGGGGTTCACCGTCGACGACGAGTACACCGACGCCACGGCCGCCGCGGTCGAGGAATGGCAGGAGGATCTCGGGCTCGACGAGACCGGTGTGGTCGAGCTGGGCAGCGTGGTGTTCGCGCCGGGGCACATCCGGGTGGACAGCGTCCAGGCGCAGGAAGGGGCGCCGCTCGGCCCGAACCAGCCGGTGCTCAACTACACCGGCACCACCCGCGCCGTCACCGTCCAGCTCGACGCGGCCGACCAGCGGCTCGCCACGCTCAACGCGGCGGTCACGGTCGGGCTGCCGGACGGGAAAACGGTGGCCGGAAAGATCCAGAAAGTTTCCACGGTGATCATTCCGGCGGAGAGCCAGGACAAGGACCCGGAGACCAAGATCGAGGTGATCGTTTCCGTCGCCGACCAGCGGGCGGTGGCGGCGTGGTCCTCCGCGGCGACCGACGTCACCTTCACGGCGTCGGAACGCAAGAACGTGCTGACCGTTCCGGTCGCCGCGCTGGTCGCGCTGCGCGAGGGCGGGTTCGGCGTCGAGGTCACCGACGGCACGACGTCGCAGTACGTCCCGGTGAAGACCGGGTTGTTCGCGAGCGGCCAGGTCGAGATCAGCGGCACCGGCATCAAGGCCGGCACCACGGTGGGGATCCCGAAGTGATCGAGCTGACGGAGGTGACCAAGGTGTACCCGGGCGGGGTCACCGCGCTCGGCGGTGTCAGCCTGCGGATCGACCGCGGCGAACTGGTGGCGATCGTCGGGCCGTCCGGGTCCGGCAAGTCCACGATGCTGAACGTCCTCGGCACGCTCGACCGGCCCACCTCGGGCTCGGTCCGGATCGATCGGTACGACGTCGCGCGGCTGTCCGACGCCGGACTGTCCGCGCTGCGGGCGACGCGGATCGGGTTCGTGTTCCAGCAGTTCCACCTGGCCGCGGGGGTCCGGGCGGTCGACAACGTCGCCGACGGGCTGCTGTACTCCGGCCTCCGGCTCTCGGTACGACGCAAGCGCGCCGCGGCGGCCCTCGAACGGGTCGGCCTCGCGCACCGGCTGGACCACGAGCCGCACGAGCTGTCCGGCGGGGAGCGGCAACGCGTCGCCGTAGCGCGAGCCGTCGCCGGCGAACCCGCCGTACTGCTGGCCGACGAGCCGACCGGAGCCCTGGACTCGGCCTCCGGAGCCGGCGTCATGGAACTCCTCCGAGACCTCCACGCCGCCGGCACCACGGTCGTGGTCATCACCCACGACCGCGACATCGCCGCGTCTCTCCCCCGCCAGATCCGCATGCGAGACGGAATAGTCGTCGAGGAGGTTCGATCGTGAAAGGCGAGCTCAGGCCCGCTGCGCTGGGGTTGCGGGATGTTGTGCGGGTGGGAGCCGTCGGGCTGCGGACGCGGCCTACCCGGGCGTTTCTGTCGGCGTTGGGGATCGCGATCGGGATCGCGGCGATGGTCGCCGTGGTCGGGATCTCGTCGTCCTCGCGCGCCGAGCTCGACGAGCAGCTCGATGCCCTCGGCACCAATCTGCTCACCGTCACGCCCGGCACCCGCCTGACCGGTGAGCAGGCCCAACTCCCGCTCACCGCGGAAGCCATGGTGCGCCGGATCGCTCCGGTGCGCGCCGAGTCCGCGATCGGCAAGGTCGACGACGCGTCGGTCTACCGGACCGACAAGATCCCGGACGTCCAGACCAACGGCATCATCCCGTACGCCGCCCGCACCAACCTGCTCGACACGATCGGCGCGACGGTCCGGAGCGGCAAGTGGATCGACGCCGCCACCGGCAGTTTCCCGGCGACCGTCCTGGGCGCGGCGGCCGCCGAACGACTCGGCATCACCAAGGCCGGCCCGGACACCCAGGTCCTGATCGGCAACACCTGGTTCACCGTCCTCGGCATCCTCGAACCCGCGGCGCTCGCCCCCGAACTGGACAGCGCCGCCCTCATGGGCTGGCCCGCTGCCAGCGGGAAACTCGCCTTCGACGGCCACCCGACCACGATCTACACCCGCTCGGACGACGCCCAGGTCGGCGCGGTCCGATCGGTGCTCGGGGCAACGGCCAACCCGGAGGCCCCGAACGAGGTGGAGGTGTCACGGCCGTCCGACGCCCTCGCCGCCAAGCAGGCCGCAGGCCAGGCGTTCACCGGCCTGCTGCTCGGCCTGGGCGCGGTCGCGCTCCTGGTCGGCGGGGTCGGGGTCGCGAACATCATGGTGATCTCGGTGCTCGAACGCCGCGCCGAGATCGGGCTGCGCCGTTCGCTCGGAGCGACCCGGGGCCAGATCCGCACCCAGTTCCTCACCGAATCACTGCTGCTCTCCACGCTCGGCGGCATCGGCGGCGCGCTCATCGGATCGGCGGTCACCGCGGCGTACGCGTCGTACCAGAACTGGCTGACCGTGATCCCGGTGTGGGCGCTCGCCGGCGGAGTCACCGCCACCCTGGTGATCGGCGGGCTGGCCGGCCTGTACCCGGCCATCCGCGCATCCCGCCTCTCCCCCACGGAGGCCCTGGCAACTCCGTAGACGACCTAGAACAGCACGACGCCGACGCCGGTGAGCGCCAGCTGCAGCAGCGCCACCGGCACCAGGCCCTGCCACGCCAGCTTCTGCAGCTGGTCGGCGCGCATCCGCGGGAACGACACCCGCACCCAGATCACCACGACCGACACCAGCGCGATCTTCAGGATCGCCCAGATCCACCCGATCGACTCCGGCCCCGGACCATTCCAGCCGCCGAGGAACAGCACCGTCGTCAGCGCCGCCAGTACGACGATCCCGGCGTACTCGGCGAGCAGGAACATCGCGAACCGCAGGCCGGTGTATTCGGTGTACGGCCCGAAGATCACCTCGGAGTCCGCGACCGGCATGTCGAACGGCGGCCGCTGCAGCTCCGCCAGCCCCGCGATGAAGAACACCACCAGTCCGGGCAGCTGCCACAGCAACCACCACGGGTTCCAGGCGTGGCCGATCGCGGTCAGGCTGAGCGACCCGGCGGCGACCGCGACACTGGCCGCGGACAGGACGAACGGCAGTTCGTAGCTCATCAGCTGCGCCGCGACCCGGAGGCCGCCGAGCAGGCTGTACTTGTTGCCACTGCCCCAGCCCGCCATCAGCGAGCCGAGGACGCCGATGCTCATCACCGCGAGCACGAAGAACAACCCGGAGTCGAGCTCCGCGCCGACGATGCCGGGCGCCAGCGGGATCGCGGCGAGCGCGGCGAGGTACGGCAGGATCGCGACGATCGGCGCCCACTCGAACACCCGCTTGTCCGCGGCGGCCGGGACCACGCTCTCCTTCTGGACGAACTTCACCCCGTCCGCGACCAGCTGCGCCCAGCCGTGGAAACCGCCGGCGTACATCGGCCCGAGCCGTGACTGCATGTGGGCCATCACCTTGTGCTCGGCCTGCCCGACCAGCAACGGCGCCACCAGGAAGGCGACCAGGACGCCCACCACCCGCACCACGAACTCCAGCATGTGCGTCAGCCTAGTGTGCCGTGGGCGCTGTGGGCGTCGGGCTTGACCTCAACCAACGTTCAGGTCCGAGGGTGGGTCGTATGCGAACCATTCTTGTCACCGGAGCCACCGGCCGCGTCGGCCGCCACGTCGTCGCCGGACTGCGCGCCGCGGGCGTCACCGTCCGGGCCCTCGTCCGTACGCCGGGATCCGCCGGCCTCCCGCCCGACGTCGAGGTGGTGCGGGGCGACATCTACGACGCCGACGCCGTACGACGTGCCGCTGCGGACGTCGACGCGGCGTTCCTGCTGTGGCCGTCGTACAGCGTCGAAGGGGCGGAGAAGATCGTGCCGGAACTGCCGCGGCGGGTGGTGTACCTGTCCTCGCTCAACGCAGCACCGGGCAGCGTGTGGGGCGACATCGAGAGCCTGCTCCGCGAGGCGGGCAGCGCGTGGACGTTCGTCCGGCCGAGCGGCTTCGCGGTCAACGCCCAGGCCTGGGCGGAGGACTTCCGCACCGGAGACACGATCCGCCTCCCGTACCCCGACGCCGGCCGCTCGATGATCCACGAACGCGACATCGCGGCCGTCGCGGTCCTCACCCTGCTCGACGACCACCACATCGGCCAGACCCACGACATCACCGGCCCCGAGGTCATCACGCTGGGCGAGCAGGTAGCAACCATCGCCCGCGTCGTCGGCAAACCCATGCACATCGAACCCCTCACCGCCGACGCCGCCCGCCAGGCCATGCTCGACCAAGGCGCCGACCCAGCCCTCGCCGACAGCGCAGTCACCTACTGGTCCTCCCTTGTAGCCACCCCCGAACCAGTCACCACCACAGTCCCCCAACTAACCGGCCACCCAGCCCTGCCCTTCACCACCTGGGCCGAAGAACACGCCCCCGAGTTCCGCGCCTGATATCATCAGATATCGACGAAGGGAGATCCACTGATGAGCGACGTGCTGATTCGCGACGTACCCGACGACGTGCTCGAGGTGCTCGACAGGAGAGCGGCCGGCCTGGGCCTGTCCAGGAACGAGTATCTCCGGAGGCAGCTCACGCAGGACGCAGCGCGCTCCGAGGTTACGGTGACCGCTGCCGATCTGCAGCGGTTGTCGGAACTGGCGCGTGACTTGGCCAACCCTGATGTCATGGACCGAGCCTGGTCATGACCTCTCCTGAACCAGGAAGGCGCTGGCTGATCGACAAGTCCGCCTTGGTGCGGCTAGACGCCGCGCCGAACATTGAACAGTGGGCAAGCCGGATCAACCTGGGCCAGGTACGCATCACCACGCTCACACTGCTGGAGATTGGCATCACTGCACGGTCGGCGGAGGAGCACCGCTTGAGCCTGCGCCTTCCATCAGTGGCCGCGATGGCGGTCGAGAACATCACCATCGCGATCGAACGTCGGGCTGTCGCGGTGCAGGCCCTTCTTGCCGAATCCGGCCAACACCGAGCACCGTCACCGGAACAGCTCCTCATCGCGGCGACGGCCGAGCTGTCCGACCTGACGCTTCTCCACCTGGACAAGGACCTCGAGCTCATCGCCGACCTCACCGGTCAGCCGACGGAGCGCCTCGCTCAGGCTTGACGAAGCGGTAGTTGGAGCCAGCCGCCTACGTCGTGGCGGCCGGAGGCTAGGGCTGCGGTTCGGGCGCCTTGGTTGGCGGCGTGGATGGTGCCGATGAGGATTCGAGTGGGGTCGGGGAGGGCCTGGGCCAGGAGGGGGCTCAGGTGGCGGCCGTAGCCGTGGCCGCGGTGGGGTTTGGACAGGACCAGTTCGCGGACCACGTAGGCCGGGAGGCCGAGGGCGTCGTCGGGTTTGATGATCGCGGCGGCGTACCCGGCCCACTCGCCGTTCACCGTGACCTCGAACAGCAGGCCGTCGTCCGCCGATTCCTGCAGGTCGTCCAGGTCCTGCAGCGTCGCCTCCTCGCGGTGATGCGGGTGGTCCGCGTCCACGTCGGCGTACGCGCGCAGTGCCTCCTCGTAGTGGTCGACGGTCTTCGCCGGCCGGAGCTCGAGCCCGGGTGGTACGTCGTACGGCCGGAGCTCGCTGATCGGCGCCGCAAGGAACCGCCGGTCCGGCAGCGTCCCCTCGACGCCGGCCTCCGCGCTCCACAGCCGGACGTACCGCGGCCGGTGGATCCCGTAGTACTCCTGCGCCGCCGCGGCCAGCCCCGGCAGGTCGCGCGGCTCCGGTGAGCGCGTCATCGGTGTCGCGTCGACGAACGGCCGGGCCGGATCCAGGTTCTCGAAGCGCATGCCGAACATCACCCGCAGGTCGTTGCCCACAGCAACCCACCGGTTCAGCATCGACTCCGCGGGCCGACCGGGCGTCAGCCGCTGCGCGCGCTGCGCCGCGATCTCGAGGTCCTCGGCCAGCAGGATGTCGAGCGCCGCGTGCTCCTCGGTCAGGATCGCGAGCCGCTGGGCGTCGTCCACCCAGGCGCGGGTGAGCGGATGCTGACGTTCCAGGGTGTACCGGGCCAGCTCCTCGGGCCGCGGGATCACTCGGTCTGCCTCCGGGTACGACGTTCGCCGCCGGCCCGCCGCGGCCGTGCCGGGGTCGACGCGGCCTGCGCCGGCGCGAGCGGATCGGGATCCGGCGAGCCCGCGGGCCGCGGCCCCCAGCTCTCGGCATCGGGTACGCCGGGCGGCAGCGTCCGGCGGCGGCTCGGCGCACCGGCCGGGGCGTGGTCGGACTCGCCCGGCTCCTTCGCCCCCGGCCACGGCTTCGCGACCCGCGACGCGAGCACGAACTCCTTGCGCAGCGGATGCCCCTCGAACTCGTCCGGCAGCAGCAGCGTGGTCAGGTTCGGATGCCCGTCGAAGCCGATCCCGAACATCTCGTGGGTCTCCCGTTCGTGCCAGTTCGCGCCGGCGTACAGCTCGGTCAGCGACGGCAGTACGGCGTTGTCGCGCGGCACCAGCGTGCGCACCAGGACGTGCTCGACGTGCGACCCGCCCCAGAAGTCCGCGAGGTGCGTCACCACCCGGAACCCGTCGGTGAGCTCGTCGGACGCGCTCAGGAAGTCGAAGAACGTGAGGCCGACGGCGTCCCGCAGTACCTCGTGGGCCGCGACCCACGACTCCGGCGGTACGTCGATCGCGGCCGGGCCGAAGCTGTCGGTCAGGGTGGCCGCGATCCCCGCGCCGGTCAGCGCCTCCAGGGCATCCGCGCTCAAGGCCGCACCAGCCCCCGGGTGAGCGCGGACGCCGACGGCTCGTCGTACCGCGAGGTCACGTTCTCGCCGGCGATCTTCTCCTGCAGCTTGAGGATGCCCTGCAGCAGCGCCTCGGGCCGCGGCGGGCAGCCGGGCACGTAGACGTCGACCGGGATGATCTGGTCGACGCCCTTGGTCACGCAGTACGAGTCCCAGTACGGGCCGCCGGAGTTCGAGCAGGAGCCGAACGAGATCACGTACTTCGGCTCCGGCATCTGGTCGTAGAGGCGCTTGATCGCCGGCGCCATCTTGTCGGTCACGGTGCCGGAGACCACCATCAGGTCGGCCTGCCGCGGGCCGGGCGCGAACGGGATCACGCCGAGCCGGATGAAGTCGTGCCGGCCCATCGACGCCGCGATGAACTCGATCGCGCAGCAGGCCAGGCCGAAGTTGAACACCCAGAGCGAGTACTTGCGCCCCCAGTTCAGCAGGTACCGGACCGGCTCCGGCGCGAGCTTCGCGAGCGCGCCCACGGCCGGTCGTACCGCCGGCATCCCCAGATCGGTCTCCGCCATGGGACTCAGCCTATTCCGTTGACCGCCCGGGCACTGCGACCTACCGTCGTTTTGAACAGGACTGAACAGGTCCTTCGAAGGAGCCGAGATGACCGATCAGGTCGAGGTGCAGCAGTCCCGGGCGCTCTCCGTGGAGGCCAACGGGCTGAACGTGATCGCGGACGCGGACCGGAAGGGCCGCCCGGCCCAGTTGTTCTGGCCGTGGTTCGGCGCCAACGTGTCCGTGCTCGGGCTGAGCTACGGCGCGTTCGCGCTCGGGTTCGGGATCTCCTTCTGGCAGGCGGTGGTCGCCGGGCTGATCGGGGTGGTGTTCTCGTTCCTGCTCTGCGGCCTGGTCGCGCTGGCCGGCAAGCGCGGGTCGGCGCCGACGATGGTGCTCAGCCGGGCCGCGTTCGGTGTCCGGGGCAACAAGCTGCCGTCGCTGGTGTCGTGGATGCTGACGGTCGGCTGGGAGACCGTACTGACGATCCTCGCCACGCTGGCCACGGCGACGGTGTTCGAGCGGTTGGGCTGGGGCGGCGGCAACCTGACGAAGGTGATCGCGCTGATCGTGGTCGGTCTGCTGACGGTGGCCTGCGGGGTGCTCGGGTTCGACCTCATCATGCGGGCGCAGACCGTGATCACCGTGGTCACCGGCGTCCTCACGGTCGTCTACATCATCCTGGTCGCCGACCAGATCCACTGGAGCACGGTCTCCGCGCTGCCGAACGGCTCCGCGCAGGCCGTGATCGGCGCGCTGGTCTTCCTGATGACCGGCTTCGGCCTCGGCTGGGTGAACGCGGCCGCGGACTACTCGCGGTACCTCCCGCGCCGATCGTCGAGTCGCGGCGTGGTCGGCTGGACGACGTTCGGCGGCTCGCTGGCCCCCGTCGTACTGCTGGTCTTCGGTCTGCTCCTAGCCGGCTCGTCGCAGGACCTGAGTACCGCGATCGGCGCGGACCCGATCGGTGCGCTGGCGGAGGCGTTGCCGACCTGGTTCCTGGTGCCGTTCGTGGTCGTCGCGGTGCTCGGGCTGGTGGGTGGCGCCGTCCTGGACATCTACTCGTCCGGGCTCGCGCTGCTGTCGCTCGGGCTCCCGGTCAAGCGGTACGTCGCCGCGCTGATCGACGGCGTGGTGATGATCATCGGCACCGTCTACGTGGTGTTCTACGGCGGCGAGTTCCTCCCGCAGTTCCAGGGCTTCCTGATCACGCTCGGCGTCCCGATCGCGGCCTGGTGCGGGATCATGCTCGCCGACATCGCGACCCGGCGGCGCGACTACGCGGAGGACGACCTGTACCGGCCGAGCGGACGGTACGGCGACATACGGCCGCTGCCCGTGGTGACGATGCTCGTCGCGACCGGCATCGGCTGGGGCCTGGTCACGAACACGTTCGCGTCCTGGCTGACCTGGCAGGGGTACCTGCTCGGGACGTTCGGGCTCGGCGGCAGGGAGGGCGCCTGGCAGTTCGCGAACCTCGGCGTGCTGGTCGCGCTGGTGCTCGGGTTCGTCGTACAAGCCCTCGGCGGCCGGTCCGCCGTACGGCGTCAGGAGGCGTGACGGTGCTCGCGATCATCGACCTGCAGAACATCTTCGCCGACCCGGAGTCCGGCTGGGCGACGCCCGACTTCGAGCGGGTGATCGACCCGACCAAGCAGCTGCTGGAGATCTTCGCGCCGGACGCGGTCTTCACCCGGTTCCTGGCGCCGGCGCGGCCGCAGGGGTCGTGGGTCACGTACTACGAGCACTACCCGTTCGCGCTGCAGCCGCCGGAGTCGGAGGCGTATCAGCTGGTCGACGAGTTCAAGGGCGCCGAGACGCTGGACAAGACCACGTTCGGCGCCTGGGGCCCCGATCTCGCGCGGCGGGTCGGGACCGGCGGGCATCTCGTACTGAGCGGCGTGACGACGGACTGCTGCGTGATCACGACGGCGCTGGCCGCGGTGGACGCGGGCGTGTACGTCCAGGTGGTCGAGGACGCCTGCGCCGGCTCCGACGACGCGAGTCACCAGAAGGCGATCGACATCATGCGGCTCTACTCGCCGATGCTCGAGATCGTCACTGTCGAGCAGTTGCGTGCGCTGAACCAGTGAGCGGCCGATGCGGAACATCGCACTGAAGCACGAACGGGTGGCGCGGGTCCTCGCCCGGGAGATCAAGTCGGGCGTCGTCCGGCCCGGCACCCAGCTGCCCGGTGAGGTCGAGCTGGCCAAGCGCTTCTCGGTCAGCCGGAACACGGTCCGCGCCGCGCTCGCCGTACTCGCCGAGGACGAGCTGATCACCACCCGGACCGGCAAGGGATCGTACGTGCTGTTCGACGGGCAGCCGCTGGACGGGCGGCTCGGCTGGACCCACGCGCTGGCCGAGCAGGGCGTGGAGACCCGGCTGCGGACTGTCCGGATCGAGCGCACGGACGATCCCGCCCTGGCCGCCGAGCTCGGCCTGGACTCGCCGGAGCTGGTCGCGATCGAACGCGTCCGGCAGCTGACCGACGGTACGGCGATCTCGCTCGAGCGCAGCCGGGTACCGGCGACCGAGGCACTGCGCGACCTCCCGGAACGCGGCCTCGACAACGGCTCGATCAGCGTCACGCTGAACCGCGCCGGCCTGTACCTCGACCACTGCGAGCAACGCCTCCGCGGCCGCCGGCTCACGCCCGTCGAGGCCGGGCTCCTCGACCGCCCGGACGGCACCTGGTTCCTGCACACGACCCGCACCAGCTGGACCGCGACCGACGACTTCGCCGAGTACGCCGACGAACTCCTCGACCCCGACCACTACGAACTGAGCCTGTCGTACAACCGCTGAACCGTCAGAAGTCGATGCGCATCACGGCGCGGCGCCGACCGGGCCGGCTGACCTCGGTGAAGCCCGCCGCGGCGAACGTCGCGGGTGTCCCCACCGATCCCCCATCGACGAAGTCCGGGTAGCCCTCGACCGCTCGAGCGCCGCGATCGCGGGCATGGTCGGCGGCGGCGTGCGCGAGCGCGCGGCTGATCCCGCGGCGCCGGTAGCCGGCCCGCGTGACGAAGCAGGTCACCGCCCAGACGGTCGCGTCGGTCTTGTCCTCGTCACGGCCCAGCCACGGGATCCGGTAGTCGCGCAGCAGCCTGGCGTGGTCGGCCCGCGGCGCGACCGCGCACCAGCCGACGGGCTCGCCGTCGAGGTACGCGACGAGACCTGACGTCTCCCGCGCCTTCGGGTCTCCGCAGGCGGTCTGGTCGCGGAGCCGCGCGGCCAGCTCCTCGGGGCCTTCCGACGCCCACGACTCCTTGGGCAGCATCCGGAACCGCTGGCACCAGCACCGTCCGGTGTCGCCGCTCGCGCCGAAGACCGCCTGCAAGTCCTCCCAGGTGGCCTGGTTCGCCGGAACGATCGTGAGCTGGTCGGCCGTCACCGGCCCGCCCGTCCGGCGCGGCACCGGCGCTCGCTTCGCCGCAGGCCGCTTCGGCTGCCGCGGCGGTGCGTCGAACGTCAGCCGGACCTCCACCTCGTCCCCGGCCTCCAGCCCGGCCGGCTTCCGTACGGCGTCCTTCAGCGGCAGCAGGTACCCGCCGCCCTTCGGGTACAGCGACGTCTTCCATTCCGTCGTACCGATCCGGGCGTGGATCGGCAGCATGCCCCAGCCGTAGCTCGTGGCCAGCGCCACGTCACGCAGCGCGGCGCCCTCCTCCTCCGGCACCGGGACGAAGTAGTACGGCGCCGGACCGCGCCACTCGATCACCTCGCCGAGGAACTCCATGGCACCGATGCTAGGTCCGGTTCCGGACGTACGGCTTCCGGAACCGGTGTCTGTTCGAGGTCTAGGGAGTTGGTTGCCCACGGCATAGGGAGTTGTGCCGATGTGCCGGTCCTCCTCAGCCGCGCACTGTCTTCCCAACGACAGCAGACCGCGGAGGCGACCATGTACTTCCACTCCACCGACTCGCTCCAGGCAGAGATCCGGTACCGGCAGGAACGGATCCGCCGCGACTTCCAGCGGCCCTTCTGGTTCCAGCGCAAGCCCGCACCGCAACCGCCGCAGCCCTGCGCGCCGGAGCTCCGGGCCCGTCCCGCGATGTGACCGCACGATCACCGCCCCGGTCCCCCGTCCACCCCGGCGCGATCGGCTCCCCGGAGCCGGTCGCGCCGCCGTCGTTCGGTGTCGTAACCCGGGCCTTAGGCCCCTCCTAGGACCCCCTAAGGTCCCCCGCCGCGTCCCGGCCGCCGCGGATAGGGAGGAGTTCCGATGTGCGGCCCTACCTCAGACGAGCAGATTTACCGGTGTCGGCAGGGAGCCGGCAGCACCAGACGGAGGAATCCATGTTCAGCAACGCATCGGTCAAGGCAGAGGTCGACTACCGCAGGGAGCGCCTCACCCGCGACTTCCGGCAGACCCGGAGCACCCGGGGCCGCCGCAGCCTCAGCCACCTGTTCAACCGGAAAGCCTGAAGGGAGGGACACCATGTTCACCATTCCACCGACCCAGGAGTCGATGAAGGCGGAGGCCGCCTACCGGCTGGAGCGCGCCAAGCGTGACTACCGGGCCGCCAACCGGCGGCAGCGCACGGCGAAGGGTTCACACCCGGAGCCGCGGCACACCCTCCGACCCCGCCCGGCGGCGTGACCGCCCGGACCGCCGTCCCTGATCCCGAACTCGCGATCAGGGACGGCGTTTCTGTACCCGGTTCTGGACCCGGTTCTGGACCCGGTTCTGGACCCGGGGAGCAGGAACGGACGGGATGCCGTCGATTTGTGTCGGCGTCAGGGGCGAAGATGGACGACGTGCCCTGGAACTCGACACCTCTCGTCGGCCGCTCGTCCGAGATGGCCGCCCTGCTCAGCGCCGTGGACGACGCCAAGACCCGGCGGGCCGGCGCCGTGCTGCTGTCCGGCGACGCCGGCGTCGGCAAGACCCGGCTGCTGGACGAGGTGGCGACCGGCGCCCACGAGCGCGGTTTCGGCGTCCTGGTCGGGCACTGCACCGACTTCGGTGACGCCGGCCTGCCCTACCAGCCGTTCTCGGAGATCTTCGGCCGCCTCGCGGGCGACCGGCCCGACCTCGTCGAGGGCGTGCTGACCAACTTTCCGGCGATCGGCCGGCTGCTGCCCGCGCACCGGCTGCTCGGCGCCCAGCCCGCACCACAGGAGGCCCAGCTCGACCGGGCCGCGCTGTTCGACGCGGTCCTCGGCGCGTTCACCGCGCTGTCCACCAGCGAACCGATCCTGGTGGTCATCGAGGACGCGCACTGGGCCGACGACTCGACCCGGGACCTGATCGGTTTCCTGATCACCCGGCTGACCTCGCAGCGCCTGGCGCTCGTCGTCTCCTACCGCAGCGACGACCTGCATCGCCGGCACCCGCTCCGCCGCCCGATCGCCGAATGGTCGCGCAATCCGCGGGTCCGCCGGGTCAACTTGCTGCCGCTCGACGCCGACGAGTCGCGCGCCCTGCTGCACTCGCTGCTGACCACGCCGCTGCCCGCGATCGAGGAGCGCCGCATCCTCGAGCGGGCCGGCGGGAACGCGTTCTTCACCGAGGAGCTGGCCGCCGCGGCCTCGATGGGCGACCGCGACGGCGTGCCGCCCGACCTGGCCGACCTGCTGCTGGTCCGCCTCGACCCGCTGTCCGACGCCGCCCGCCAGGTCGCCCGGGTGATCGCGGTCGCCGGGCGCCGGGTCCCGCACACGCTGCTGACCGGGGTCGCGGGGCTGCCCGACCGCGAGCTCGACGAGGCCCTGCGCGAGCTCATCGACGCGCACATCATCGACGTACCGACCAGCGATCGGTACTACTTCCGCCACGCGCTGCTCGCCGAGGCCGTGTACGACGACCTGCTGCCGGGCGAGCGCGTCCGCCTGCACGCGTCGTACGTCCAGGCGCTCGAGGACCTGACCGTGGCAGGTACGGCGGCCGAGCTCGCGGGGCACGCCACGCGGTCGCACAACCTGCCGGTCGCGTTCGAGGCGCGGGTCCGCGCCGGCGAGGAAGCAATCTCGGTCGGTGCGCCGCAGGACGCGCTGAAGCACTACGAGCTCGCGCTGGAGCTCTTCCCGAACCGCGCGCCGGACGACGCGGTCGAGAAGACCTGGCTGATCGTCCAGACCGCGACCGCCGCGACGCTGTCCTCGCAGCACCTGCGCGCGGTGAAGATCCTCCGCAAGGCGCTGGCCGACCTGCCGCCGGACGCGCCGAAGCTGGAGCGCGCGCAGCTGCTGCTGCCGCTGGCCGACATCGCGCTCGTCATCGACCAGGACCAGGAGTCCCACGAGGCGATCTCGCAGGCGCTCAAGCTGGTCAACGACGAGCCTGCCAGCGTGTTCAAGGCCCACGTGGCGTCGCTCTACGCGCGGGTCTCCGACGCGCTCGGCCGGCCGATGGAAGCCGAGAACTGGGCCCACAAGGCCCTGGAGATCGCCCGGGAGGCGGGGCAGGAGTCCGCGGCCAGCGACGCCGGGATCACCCTGGCCCAGCTCCGGCGCCGCGCCGGCGATCCGGAGACCGCCGTGAAGCAGCTCGAGGAGGCCGCGGTCCGGGCGCAGCTCGACGGGGATCCCGCCGCCGAGGTGCGGAGCCGGTTCCTGCTCGGCTCCACGCGGTACGAGCAGGGCGATTTGCTGAACGCAAAGGCCGCGTTGTCGTTCGCGACCAAGCGCGCCGGTGAGCTCGGGCGGCAGTGGGCGGCGTACGGCTTCGACGCCCGCCGGCTGCTGTCGCTGACACAGTTCACGCTCGGCGAGTGGGACGAGGCTTCCGCGACGGCCCGGACGGACGCGATGACGCCGGCGGCGGCCGCGGCGGCGCTGCGATCGGTGGAGTTCTCGGTGCGCAGTGCCCGGGGTGACACCGCGGTCGCGGAGGAGTTCGAGGTGTCGCGCAAGTGGTGGGACCTCGACATCATGCTGCCGATCATCGGACTGCAACCGGCCGTGGACGCGTACCGGATGCTCGACAAGCCGGCCGAGGCGGAGCAGCTGATCGCCGACGTGTCCGCGCTGTGCACGGACGTGTTCCAGACCGAGTGGTTCCTCGCGCGGATCCGGTTCTCGACGCTCGGCCTGCAGTTGCTGTGCCACCGCGCCGCCGGGGAGCCGTCGGCCGCGGCGGAGCTGGTCGCGCGTGGCGCGGAGTTGCTCTCGGCCGGGCAGGCGACCGCGGAGAAGGGGCTACCGCCGGGGCGGTTGATGGGGGTCGAGGGGCTCGCCTGGCTCGCGCGGCTGGAGTCCGAGTGGGAGCGGCTGCGCTGGCTGACCGGGATCGACGCGCCCTCGCCGGAGGAGCATGTCGCCGCGTGGCAGCGGACGACGGACGCGTTCGGGTACGGGTACGTGTTCGAGCAGGCGTGGTCGCGGATCCGGCTGTCGGACGCGCTCCGCGCCGCCGGCCGGGTCGCCGAGGCGAACGAGCAGACCGCGCTGGCGGCCGAGGCCGGCCGGGAGCTGGGCGCGCGCCCGTTGCTGGAGGAGGCCGGCGGTGGGGAGCACGGCGGCGGCAGTGCGCTGACGTCGCGCGAGACCGAAGTACTGCGGTTGCTCGCCGAGGGACGGACCAACCGGCAGCTGGCGCGGGAGCTGTACATCAGCGAGAAGACGGTCAGCGTGCACGTCTCGAACATCCTCGCCAAGCTCGGCGTCCGCTCCCGCACCGAGGCGGCCGCGGTCGCCCGCCGCGACGGCCTGCTCTAGCGCGCCGCGGCCGGGTGAAGCGCGGCGCGGCGGTCGGCGACGGCAGGCCGCGCGCTCAGGGCAGGCCGCGGGCTCAGCCGTGTTTGCGGTGCGGCTCCGGGTGGACGTGGCGCGCCCGGGCGCGGGCGAGCTCGTCGACGCCGGACTCCGCGGGATCGGCCGGGCGGTCGAGGGTGGTGATGTCGTCGAAGACCTTGCGGGCGTGCCGCATCCGCGCTGCGGCCAGCAGCACCAGCGCGGCCACAGCGAGGGCAATCACTACCCACAGTTGCCACGGCATAGCCTCACCACCAGGTACTCGCCCCGTTTCCCCGAGTAATCACCATAGCCCCGAACCGAGCGCTTGGCGACCGGCTGTACGCATTCCGTTAAGCCCAACGCTTGAACCTCACGATTGTTGCCCCACGCAATCACAAGCGGTGACCGGGCAACGAGTTCCGGCAGTCTAGAGATGAACTACTTTCAGTTACTCCGCCGGGTGAGCCGGCCACCGCGGAACGTGTACGTCGCCCGCCCGTCGACCGGATCCCGGAACGCGATCACCTCGTGCGTCCCGCGCTCCGGCTCGGCGGCGATCAGCCGGGTGTCGTCGAGCGCCACCAACCGGGTCCGGCGCGGCTCCGGGATCAGCACCCGCGCCTCCTCGCCGACCGCCTCGTCGAGCACCCAGAACTCCCCGTCCTCGACGGTGAACGTGCTCTGCGTCAGTACGCCGGCGTAGCGGCCGGTGACCAGTTCCGGCGAGATCTCGACCGGCTCCGTGGGCGGTACCGGACGCGCCGGGAGCTCGACCCCCGCGGTCTCGCGGAGGATGTGGCCGACCAGGTCGTCGTACAGCGCTCCCGGGCTGCCGCCGTTGGTGAGCAGCGCGACCGCGACACCCTTGTCCGGCACCAGCCGGAAGAACGCCGACTGGCCGACCGTGCCGCCGTCATGGCCGTAGAGCCGGCCGCCCTCGACGTCGAAGATCATCCAGCCGAGCCCCCAGTGCTGCGCGAAGCCACCGATCGCCGGTACGTCGATCTGCGGCTCCCAGAGGCCGTCGATCGTGGCCCGGTCGAGCAGTGTCGCGTCCAGGTACGCCCGGCCGAACGTGAGCAGGTCCCGCGCAGTCATCGCCAGCAGCGACCCGGCCGGCGCCATCGCGTGCACCAGGCTCCACACCGGCGCCGCCCGCAGCGGATCGCCGGGCTTCGGCGCGACGTGCCCGAGCGCGGCGCGGTACAGCAGCGCCTCGTCCGGGATGGTCGCGACGTGCTCCAGCTCGAGCGGTACGGCGATCCGCTCACGGATCAGCTGGTGGTACGGCTTCCCGAGCAGGACCTCGGCGATCCGGCCGAGGACGACGTACCCGGCGTTGTTGTAGGAGAAGCCCGCGCCCGGCTGCACGTCCTGCGCGAGGCCGGGCAGGACGTCGCGGACGAACAACTCGACCGCGTCGTCACCGCGCGAGGTCGAGGTGAACGCGTCGCCCGAGAACCCGCTGGTGTGGGTGAGCAACTGCCGGATCGTGATCGCCGCGGCAGCGTCCTCGTCGGCGAGCTTGAACTCCGGAAGGTAGGCGCGCACCGGCCGGTCGAGCTCGACCTTGCCCTCGGCAACGAGCTGCGCGATCAGCGTGGTCGTCCACAGCTTCGTGATCGACCCGATCTGGAACACCGAGTCGACGGTCGCCTCGACCCCGGTGTTCAGATTCAGCACCCCCGCGGCCGCCGCACTCACCTCCCCACCGGCCAGCACGGCGACGGACGCCGCCGGCACGCCGTGCTTCGTGATCAGCTCCGCGAGATTGCCGTCCAGCCAGCTCTGCACGTCGTCGCTCCTCGGGAAGGCGGGGCTGTGCGCACCCACCGGTACTCACAGCCCCGTCACGGTACCCCGAGCCGACCGGCTACTTCGACTGACCGCCGTTGGCCTTGCGAACCGCGTTCGCCGCCTTCTTCTGAGCGGCCCGCATGTTCTTGGCCGTCTTGGCATCCGCGGTCCGCCACGCGGGGTCCCTGCTCAGCTTGATCGCCGCGTCCGTGTTCTTGGCGCTGATCCGGTCGCTGTTCGTGTTGCGCCTGCCGAAAGCCATGATCGAGTTCCCTTCGTCGGTGACATTCGTGGACTCGACGCGGCCCCGGCCCGCACGGTTCCCGACGCGTGGCTCAGGTCCAGCGGAGGACGCCCTTGCGGTAGGCGTAGAGGAGGCCTACCGCTACGAAGGCGAGGAAGACGAACATCTCGACGAGGGTGGCGAAGCCGAGGGCCGCGAAGATGGTGGCCCAGGGGAAGAGGTAGATCGCGTCGACGGCGAAGATCACGTACAGGTACGCGAACAGGTAGTACCTGATGTGCATCTGCGCCCAGCCCTCGCCGACCGGGTCGACGCCGGACTCGTACGTCTTGAGCTTGCCCTCGGTCGGATACGTGACCGTCAGCGCCTTGTTCAGCGCGAACGCGCCGATCAGCCCGACCAGGCCGAGCGCGACCACCGCGGCGACGACGCCATAGCTGTCCGACACAGGTCGCAGTCTAGTTCGTGCAGAGCAGTAAGGCATCGATCGAGACGTACGGGCCGTAGCCGGAGCGGATGTCGGCGACCTGGAAGCGGAGGCGGGTCACGCCGGTGATGTCGTGGTTCAGCCACCCCTCGGTCTCCTGCTGCATCCGGACCGACGTCAGCGCCGTGGTCCCGCTGTGCAGCGACACCCGCACCAGTCCGTCGGTCAGGTTGCCCAGCCAGTTCCGCGAGTAGCGGCACCCGGTCGCGTCCACGTCACCCCAAACGTACCCGCCCTGGTTCGCGAGCAGGTCGGCCTCGGACCGCCGCGGCCCTTCCTTCGGCGGTACGACGGTGAACTGCGGCTGCCCGGCACCGCCCGCGGCCAGCAGGCCCTTCTTGAACATCCCCCGCCACACGTAGTGCTTGAAGCTGATCATCGGCGAGATCGCCGCGGCGTACGGCGCCTGCGGGCCGACGGCGATCCGGTACGTCCGGACCGACCCGGGCTGCACCGTGGTGATCCTGACGCTGCCACCGGACGAGTACCCGTGCGCGACCTCCTGCCAGCGCTTCAGCGACGGGATCCACTGGTGCAGCGGCACCCGCGTCCCGGCCTTGGGCGCCGGCGACAGGATCCCGACCACCATGATGACGCCCTTGGTCGCGTCGGTCGTCCGGATGCTGTGGATCTTCGCCGTCCGCGTGGCAGCCGTCACCGCCGCGGACGCCGTACTGCCCAGACTCAGGGCGCTGTCCGCCGGGGCGATCGGGGCTGCGCAGCCCGGGACCAGCAACGTCAGCAATCCGGCGAGCAACCGCCCATGGCGCATGAGACGACTCCCTGAGCTCACAACAAGACGACCGCCACCCTGCCGGTTCTCGCTGCGGATCGCAAGCGAGCACTCGCGGAGGGTGACACCGGAGGGACCCACCGCCCTACCTGATCGGGCCGGCTTGTAACACCGCGTCCCAGGCTGTGGACCACCGGGGCTTCCGCATGATTCCGTTCTAAGGGCGAACTAATATTGGGGTTATCGCCCTGACGGGGGGATCGACCTGGTATCCACGAGGTGCCGGACCGACCCAAGCTTCGACTTGGAGATGAACAGAACAGTGACCATCGAGGTCAAGCAGCTCGACCGCGTGGTGATCCGCTTCGCCGGCGACTCCGGCGACGGGATGCAACTCACGGGGGACAGGTTCACAGCGGAAACGGCATCGTTCGGCAACGACCTGTCGACGTTGCCCAACTTTCCGGCCGAGATCCGGGCACCAGCCGGGACCCTGCCGGGAGTCAGCTCCTTCCAGCTCCACTTCGCCGATCACGACATCCTCACGCCGGGTGACGCGCCCGACGTGCTGATCGCGATGAACCCGGCGGCCCTGAAGGCGAACCTCAAGGACGTGCCGCGGGGCCGGACCCTGATCGTCGACACCGCCGACTTCACCGCCCGGAACCTGAAGCGGATCGGGTACGACGAGAACCCGCTGGAGACCGGCGAGCTCGACGGGTACCACGTGGTCCCGCTGAACCTGACCGGCATGACGGTGGAGTCGGTCAAGGAGTTCGGGCTGTCCCGCAAGGACGCGTCCCGGGCGAAGAACATGTACGCGCTCGGCCTGGTGTCCTGGCTGTTCCAGCGCCCGGTCGAGTCGACGATCTCGTTCCTGGAGACCAAGTTCGCCTCGAAGCCGGAGATCCGGGACGCGAACATCGCGGCCTTCCGGGCCGGCTACAACTTCGGCGAGACCGCCGAGGAGTTCTCGGTCCGGTACGAGGTGAAGCCGGCCAGCATGGCCGCCGGCACCTACCGGAACATCTCCGGCAACCTGGCGCTGGCCTACGGCCTGGTGGCGGGCGCGCAGCGGGCCGGGCTGCCGCTGGTGCTCGGTGCGTACCCGATCACCCCGGCGTCCGACGTGCTGCACGAGCTGTCCAAGCTCAAGCGGTTCAACGTCACGACGATCCAGGCCGAGGACGAGATCGCCGGTGTCGGCGCCGCGCTCGGCGCGTCGTTCGGCGGCGCCCTCGGGGTCACCACGTCGTCCGGTCCGGGCATCAGCCTGAAGTCCGAGACGATCGGCCTCGGCGTGATGCTCGAGCTGCCGCTGGTGATCTGCGACATCCAGCGCGCCGGCCCGTCGACCGGGATGCCGACCAAGACCGAGCAGGCCGACCTGCTGCAGGTGATGTTCGGCCGCAACGGCGAGGCCCCGCTGCCGGTGCTCGCGGCGCAGTCCCCCGCGGACTGCTTCGCGATCGCGATCGAGGCGGCCCGGATCGCGATCACCTACCGGACGCCGGTGATCGTGCTGTCCGACGGCTACCTGGCGAACGGGTCCGAGCCGTGGAAGATCCCGGCCGTCGACGAGCTGCCGGCCATCGACCCGGACTTCACCACCGCGCCGAACGCGACCGGCCCGGACGGCAAGCCGCTGTACCTCCCGTACGAGCGCGACCCGGAGACCCTGGCCCGCGCCTGGGCGGTCCCGGGCACCGCCGGGCTGGACCACCGGATCGGCGGTCTGGAGAAGGAGGACAAGACCGGCAACATCTCCTACGACCCGGCCAACCACGACCTGATGATCCGTACCCGGCAGGCCAAGGTCGACGCCGTGGCGCGGTCGATCCCGCCGGTCCAGGTCGACGACCCCGACGGTACGGCGAAGGTCCTGGTGCTCGGGTGGGGTTCGACGTACGGCCCGATCGGCGCGGGTGTGCGCCGGGTCCGCAAGGTCGGCGGCAAGGTCGCGCAGGCGCACCTGCGGCACCTGAACCCGTTCCCGGAGAACCTCGGCGACGTACTGCGCAGCTACGACAAGGTGCTCGTCCCGGAGATGAACCTGGGCCAGCTGGCGATGCTGCTGCGCTCGAAGTACCTGGTCGACGTGGTCTCCTACGCGCAGGTCCGCGGCATGCCGCTCGGCGCGGCGGAGCTGGCCGAGGTGATCGGCAACCTGGTCGAGGAGACCGAGGGCATCGACGACGACGCCCGGCACCTGGGGGCGGCCGCGGCCGCCGTCAAGCACGGCGAGGCACTGGCCGACAGCAACGGCCACGTGAAGCCTGGAATGCAGACAAGGGGAGCACGATGAGCACCGTGGAGCTCGGCATGCCGAGCCTGCCCAACGGTCTGAGCGGCGTCCCGCTCGCGACCGAGCCGCAGAACCGCAAGGAGTACGTGTCGGACCAGGAGGTCCGCTGGTGCCCCGGCTGCGGTGACTACGCCGTCCTCGCGGCCTTCCAGGGGTTCCTGCCAGAGCTGGGGATCAAGCGCGAGAACGTCGCGATCGTCTCCGGGATCGGCTGCTCGTCGCGGTTCCCGTACTACCTGTCGACGTACGGCATGCACTCGATCCACGGCCGCGCGCCGGCGATCGCGACCGGGCTGGCGACCGCCCGGCCGGACCTGAGCGTCTGGGTGGTGACCGGTGACGGCGACGCGCTGTCGATCGGCGGCAACCACCTGATCCACACGCTGCGGCGGAACGTGAACCTCAAGATCCTGCTGTTCAACAACCGGATCTACGGCCTCACCAAGGGCCAGTACTCGCCGACCTCGGAGCCGGGCAAGGTGACGAAGTCGACGCCGATGGGCTCGGTGGACAACCCGTTCAACCCGGTCTCGCTGGCGCTCGGCGCGGAGGCGACGTTCGTGGCGCGCACGATCGACTCCGACCGCAAGCACCTCACCTCGGTGCTGCGGGCGGCGGCCGAGCACCGCGGTACGGCGTTCGTGGAGATCTACCAGAACTGCCCGATCTTCAACGACAACGCGTTCGAGGCGTTCAAGGACCCGGAGACCCGGGACGACGCGATCATCCCGCTCGTGCACGGCGAGCCGATCCGGTTCGGCACGGACGGCCGGCTCGGCGTGGTCCGCGACGGGTTCGCCTCGCTCGCGGTCCGCGAGGTCGCGGAGCTGCCGAACGGCGAGGCCGACCTGGTCGTCCACGACGCGCACACCGAGGACCCGGCGTACGCGTTCGCCCTGTCCCGGCTCACCGACGGCGGCGTCCTGCACCGCGCCCCGGTCGGCGTCTTCCGCTCGGTCGAGCGTCCGGCGTACGACGACCTGGTCCGCCAGCAGATCACCACCGCCCAGGAAACCCAGGGCCCCGGCGACCTCCAGTCCCTCGTCACCGGTTCCGACACCTGGACGATCAGCTGACCCCTGCGCACGAAATGCTTGATGCCGTGATTGACATCAGCGATTCGATCGCCAAGAAGACGGTGAAGTTCGGTCGGCCGATCAAGGGCAGCGAGTTGATCGAGGCGGTGCGGCGCGCGTGCGGTGACGAGAGGTCGTTCGTGCAGGAGCATCGGTACGACGACGGTCACCTCTACGCCGTGGGACGGTCGTCGGGGTACGAGTACGAGAACGTCCTCGTCACGCCGACCAAGAACGATGCGTACCTCAAGCCGGACGAGCAGTACGAATCCGCCGTGGTCGTCAGTCACGATCTCGGCGGCGGCCAGCGCTTCGGGTCCCGGGCGGCCGACGGCGCCGAGATCGACGCCGTCCTCGAGTTCGCCGACCAGCTCGAACAGCAGGTCACGTCCGGGCGCCAGGAGGACCTCGGTCGCGGACGCGACCCGTACGCCCCGGCGGCCGGCGCGGTGTCCCGCCGTGCGGATGGTGCTGCGCCCCAGGGCGTGGACGCGGCGGCGGCGAGCCCGTGGCGCGACGGCACCGGGCGGGGCGGCTACAACAACCTCGCGCGCTGACCTCGCGGGGCTTTCCCGGAACTCAGATCAGAGCAGCTCGGTGAGCACGGTTCCGGCCGCGCGGTCCAGGTGCCGCGCGGCCAACCCCGCGGCTTGTGCGGCCAGTACGTCCAGCTCAAGGTTGTCGCCGATCATCAGGACGTCGGCCGGTTCGCAGCCCAGCGCTTCACAAACGCGCTGATAGGCCAGCGGATCGGGCTTGCTGACGCCGAGTGATTCGGACGTGCACACCACATCCACCAGCTCCGCCAGCCCGATCGCCTCCAGCTTCGCGTTCTGCTGCACGGTGCTGCCGTTGGTGAGTACGCCGATCCGCCACCCGTTGCCTCGGGCAACCTCCAGCGCGGGGCGCGCGTCCGGGTACGCGATCCAGCGGTCGCGGTAGTGCCGCAGGTAGCCCTCGAAGAACTCGTCCTGCGCGGCCTCCGTCGGCGGCACCGGCCGACCGATCAACGGCAGGAACTCGTGCAGCCTCGCACGCCGCTGCCCCTGGTGCGTGAGCTCGCCGGACAGCCACCGCGGGTAGACGCGGTCCTCGATCACGAACCACTCCGCGACCAGCTCGTCGGTCGGCGTGACGCCCAGCTCCGTCACCCAACCGCGGAGTCCGAGCGTCGCCGAGCCCGTGTGGTCGAACAGCGTGTTGTCGAGATCGAACACCACCGCCTTCACGCGCGGACCACCGAGTCGCGGGTGAGCTCGCGGTGGTTGGCGTAGCCGGAGAGCGCCAGCGTGAGATCGAGCTCCGCGAGGAAGCAGCGCAGGACGTGCTCGACGCCTGCTTGGCCGCCCAGCGCCAGCCCGTAGAGGAGCGGGCGGCCGAGCAGCACCGCCTTGGCGCCGAGCGCGAGGGCCTTCGCGGCGTCGGCGCCGGTGCGAACACCGGAGTCGAACAGGATCGTCAGCTGCTCGCCGACCGCGTCCGCGATCGCGGGCAGGGCGTCCAGCGCGGCGACCGCGCCGTCGACCTGGCGGCCGCCGTGGTTCGAGACCACGATGCCGTCGACGCCGTACTCGGCGGCCAGCTTCGCGTCCTCGACGTGGGTGATGCCCTTCAGGACGATCGGCCCGCCCCAGTTGTCGCGCAGGAACGACAGGTCGTCCCAGGCCAGCCCGACGTTCGGGAACATCTGCGCCCAGTGCATCACCGCCGCGCCGGGGTCGTCGGCGATCGGTTTCGCCAGCTTCGCGCGGAACGCCGGATCGCTGAAGTAGTTCGCCAGCCCGTCCCCCTTCAGGAACGGCAGGTACCCGCGGTCCAGGTCGGCCGGCCGCCACCCGATCGTCCCGGTGTCGAGCGTCACGACGAGTACGCCGTACCCCGCGGCCTCCGCGCGCCGCAGGAAGCTCAGGCAGACGTCGCGGTCGGTCGGGTAGTAGAGCTGGAACCACTTGTTCGCCGCCTCGATCTGCTCGATCGCGTGGCTGGCCTGCGTGGAGTGCGTGTAGGTCAGTCCGAGGGTGTCGGCGGCCCGCGAGGTCGCCAGTTCGCCTTCCTCGTGCGCGAGGGTCTGGACGCCGATCGGCGCGACCAGCACCGGTGCGGGCATCGCCGTACCGAGGACGGTGCAGGACAGGTCGCGCTCGGTGCTGCCGCGGAGCATCCGGGGCGCCAGACGCCAGCGGTCGAAGGCGGCCCGGTTCGCCCAGGCGGTCGAGCCCTCGCCGGCGCTGGGGACGATGTACCCCATCGCCTCGGCCGGCAGCCTCCCGGCCGCCTGCGACTCCAGCCGCGCCAGGTCGGTCGTGATCTCCGGCCGCGTGTCCTGCAGCATCCCCTGCAGGTAGATCTGCAGCTGGTAGTCCCCGAAGTTGGCCATGCCGGATGCTTTCACGGCCGCGCCGGTCGCCACCATGGCATCTGCGACAATCAGGTGTGACAAGTTCGGTGACTCCTGACACGACCGCGCGGCACGTGAGTCTGGCGTTGTTCGCGCTGGCCACCGGCGGGTTCGCGATCGGGACCACCGAGTTCGTCACGATGGGGCTGCTGCCGCAGATCGCGGACGGTGTCGGCATCTCGATCCCGACTGCCGGTCACGTCGTCTCGGCGTACGCGCTCGGGGTCGTGGTCGGCGCTCCGGTGATCGCGGCGCTCGGCGCGCGGACCGGGCGGAAACGCCTGCTGCTCGGGCTGATGGCGGTGTTCGTGCTCGGCAACGTGCTGTCGGCGGTCGCGGCGAGCTACGAGTTCCTGCTGGCCGCGCGGTTCCTGTCCGGCGTCCCGCACGGCGCGTTCTTCGGCATCGGCGCGGTGGTCGGCGCGTCGATGGTGCCGCCCGGCCGGCGCGCCCGCGCGGTGTCGATGACGATGGTCGGGCTCCCGGTCGCGAACATCCTCGGCGTCCCGGTGACGACGTACCTCGGTCAGCAGCTGGGTTGGCAGGTGCCGTTCCTCGCGGTCGGCGTACTGGGGCTGCTCACGCTGGTCGCCGTCTGGTTCTGGGTGCCGCCGCAGCCGGTCGGCGGCGACGTGAACGTCCGCAGCGAGCTCAGCGCGCTGGCCCGGCCGCAGGTGTGGATGGCGCTGCTCGTCGGGATGGTCGGCTTCGGCGGCATGTTCGCGACGTACTCCTACATCACGCCGACGATGACGGAACTGGCCGGTTTCTCCGAGTCGGCCGTGACGATCGTGCTCGGCGTGTACGGCGTGGGCATGACGGCCGGCACCGTCCTCGGCGGCCGGCTCGCCGACCGCTGGCTGATGGGCAGCGTGTACGGCGGACTGGTCGCGGTCGCCGTGGTGCTCGGGACCTTCGGCTGGCTCGCGCAGACCCGTCCCGGGGCGCTGGTCGCGGTGTTCGCGCTGGGCTGCTCGGCGAGCATCCTGGTGCCCGCGCTGCAGACCCGTCTGATGGACGTCGCGCACGAGGGCCAGTCGCTGGCCGCGTCGCTGAACCACTCCACGCTGAACATCGCGAACGCGCTCGGCGCCTGGCTCGGCGGCGTCGTCCTCGCCGCCGGCTACGGCTACGAGTGGCCGAGCCGCCTCGGCGCGGCGCTGGCGCTGGCCGGCCTGGTGCTGGCGGCGATCTCGGGGCTGATGGAACGCCGAGGGGCGAATCAGGTACTTGCCTGAGGGCTTCGTCACCGCCGACTTGGTTAGATCGGGGTATGGCGACCTTGACGTTGGGCGCGGCCGATCTGGTACGGCGGCGTGGGCTGCGGCAGATGCGGACGGTGGCGTTGTCGCTGCTGGTGCTCGCCGCCGTGATCTACGTGGCGACGCTGCACCGCGGCGGCGGCTGGGGGTACCTGAACGCGGCGGCCGAGGCGGCGATGGTGGGCGCGCTGGCGGACTGGTTCGCGGTGACCGCGCTGTTCCGGCGGCCGCTCGGGCTGCCGATCCCGCACACCGCGATCGTGCCGACCCGCAAGGACAGCCTCGCGGAGAGCCTCGAGCAGTTCGTGACGGAGAACTTCCTGTCCGAGGAGGTCGTCGCGGAGAAGATGCGGACCGCGCAGGTCAGCCGCCGGGTCGGCGAGTGGCTTGCCGACGGCAACCATGCCGAGCGGATCGTGGCGGAGGGCGCGCGGACGGTCGGCGCGGCGCTGCCGAAGCTCGGGGACGACGACGTGGCCGCGTTCGTCCGCGGGTCGTTGCTGCCGCGGTTCGTGAAGGAGCCGTTGAGCCCGATCGCAGGGCACTTCGTCGGCTCGGTGGTCGAGGACGGCGCGCATCACGCGCTGTTCGACCTGCTGATGGTGGAGGCGTACGACTGGCTGGCCGCGAATCGCGAGCTGCTCGCGGACGTGGTCGGTCCGCGGGCGCCGCGCTGGTCGCCGCAGTGGGTGGACCGGCTGGTGATCGACCGCATCCACCGCGAGGCGCTCGCCTGGCTGGCCGACGTACGGGACAACCAGACGCACCCGGCGCGGCGGGCGATCGACCGGCTGCTCGGGCAGCTGGCGGACGACCTGCAGCACGACCCGGACACGATGGAACGCTTCGAGGCGTGGAAGGCGCGGATGCTGACGCATCCGGACATGGGGTCGAGCCTGACGGCCGTGTGGGACGCGATGCGGACGGCGCTGATCGACGCGATCAACGACCCGGGCAGCACGCTGCGGGCGCGGGGCGTGAAGGCGCTGCAGGACCTCGGCGGCCGCCTGCAGGAGGACGAGCCGCTCCGCGCGAAGGTCGACGCCCGCGCGGCCGAGGCGGTCGGGTACGTCGTACGCACGTACGGTGCCGAGATCGTCTCGGTCATCTCCGACACCATCGAACGCTGGGACGGCCGCGAGGCCGCCGCCCGCATCGAACTCCACGTCGGCCGCGACCTCCAGTTCATCCGCATCAACGGCACCGTCGTCGGCGCCCTCGTCGGCCTCACCATCCACGCCCTCAGCGAACTCCTGTGAACGTCACCTACCTCCGCAAACGCAAGCGCCCGCGCGGCTCGGGGCTGTGGGCCGCTTACATGCTGGACACGGATGCCTTCGGCACCTGGTTCTACACGCCGGCCCGCTCGCTCTTCCGCGGCGACAACGGCGAGTACTGCGAGATGGCCCAGCTCGGGCCGGCCGGACCGGGTGAGCACTGCGTCCAGCTGGCTCCCCACGACGGGTGGTGGTTCGCGTACTTCCGGCAGAGCGGGTTCCTGCACGTCGATGTCGGTACGACGCCTGTGCTGGTCGGCGAGGAATGGACGTTCGAGGACCTGGAGCTGGATCCGTTCCGGCAGCCCGACGGAACGATCGGCACCGAGGACTGGGACGAGCTGGCGGCGGCGCACGCGGCCGGGCTGGTCAGTGATGCCGAACGTGCGGAGGCCGAGGACGCCGCGCGGGGCTTGGAGCGGGATTTCGCGGCCGGGGTGGAGCCGTTCGGGCGGGCTGGTTGGGACAGGCTGGCAGCGGCGGTAGCACTGGGGCTACCGCCGCTGACCGATCTCGGGGAACGTCCGCTGGACTAGATGCCGCAGGTGGGGGCGTCCCAGAAGTTGCTGGTGCGGATGTCGAGGTGGGTGTGGTCGTTGTGGCCGGGGTAGCCGGGGCCGAGGATGCCGCCGAAGCCGTGGTAGCGGGCCTGCTTGGCGAGGGTGCAGAGCGACGGGTTGCCGACCAGGTCGGCGGAGCGGCCGTACAGGTGCTGGCTGTTGCTGGCGCCGCCGACCTGGCTGTTACACGAGTAGCTGCGGAAACCGCTGGTCACGACCAGCGGCTGGTCACCCAGCGCGTGCCGCAGGGCCTCCAGGTGCCACATCGTCTCGAGCGCGTTGGCCTTGGTCGCCGCCGCGGACAGCGGGCCGCCGTCGAACCCGGACCCGCCGCAGCCGTCGTCGAGTTCGGCGTAGGTGAAGTGGATCGGCGTGCAGTCGTCGTCCTGCAGCGCGTAGATCTTGTTGAACGTGTTCTGCCCGGCGACCCCGTCGGCGGTCAGCCCGTACGCCGACTGGAACCGCTGGACCGCCGCCTTGGTGGCCGGCCCGAAGGCGCCGTCGATCGCGAGATGGCCGCCGTACCCGGGATAGCCGGAGACGCGGATCTGCAACTGCCGTACGTCCTCGCCACTGGCACCCTGGCTGAGGGTACGGCTCCACGTGTAACAACCGTCCGCGTGCGCGACGGTCGTGGACACCACCTGCGACGCCGTCAGCGTCGCGACGAACAACAGCAGGATCGCGAGCAGTCGCGGCAAGGGTCGAGTGAAGGACATCGGAACAACCTCCGGGGCGGTGAAGGGGAATGTGTCCTGACACCACGGTCCGGCAATTTCCGCCGCTTGGCCAGTACTTGATGAAACTTTCCGTCACCACCCGTTCACTTTCCTGAACCTCGGGCCCTGAATGATGAACGCGGCACTGTCCCCGACGGCTGTGGAGTTGGCACATGAAGGGCTTCGCACGCCCGCGCACACTCGAGGCGTTCGCGCGGATCTGCAGTCTGGCCGAGGGCCAGCATGGCCTGGTGGCGATCGCGCAGCTGCGCGGCGAGGTGACCGAGCAGGTGCTCGCGCAACTGCGGGACGCCGAGATCGTCGAGCCGATCGTCGAGGGCGTACTGCGGGTCCGCGCCGGCGCGAGTCATCCGCATCCGACTCTCTACGCGACCTGGCTGCTAGCCGAGGCCTCCCCCGCGTGGGAACGGTCGCTGACCACCCTGGTCGTCTCGCACCGGTCCGCCGCCCGGCTGTACGGCGCCGGCAGCGTCGGCGGCGACGAGCTCGAGTTCTCCGGCCGGGCGCGCAACGCACTGCCCGGCAACGTGACGGTGTACCCGCGATCGGTCGCCGAGGACCAGTGCCGCGTGATCGAGGGCCTTCCGGTCACCGCGCCGGCCCGGACGCTGGCCGATCTCGCCGACGGCCAGGGCCTCGACCTGTCCGACCTCGGCCGGCTGGCCAGGTCCTTCATCAGTCAGGGCTGGACGACAGCCGACGAGCTCGGCGCGGGCCTGACGCGGCAGTTCGCCGGCCGCGAACCGGCGTACGACGGTCCCAGCTGGCTCGAGTCCGCGCTCGACGCGGCCGCGAAGGGCTGACGGCATGCCCGGGTACGACGGTCACCTCGACCGCAAGCAGTTCCGCGGCGCGTTCCCGCGCTGGGCCCGGCTGATCGGTCGTCTGCAGGAGGTCAGCACCCCGCACTTCCCGGTCGACCGCGCCAAGCGGCAGCTGGCCGTCGGAGACTTCCTGTCCCAGCTGAACCGGGATGGTGACGCCTGGAAGAACACCGGCTCCAACCCGCTTCCGGCCTACGCCGAGGCGTGGTCCGGGACCACCGACGCCGGAGCCGGGGTCGACCAGGTCTACGCGATGGCGCGCACCGCCAACGACCTCGACGTCTACAACGACGCGATCGGGCACCTGCCGGACGACGAGTACCTGGCCCGGGTGCGTGAGTCCGTCATCGCGGTGGCGCCGCTGCGGCACAACCCGCTCGACGGCGGCGAGGGCCTCGGCGGCCTGGTCCGGTACACGACCCGGAACGTCGAGGTCGCCGGACGCGGGCACGCCGTCTTCACGATCGACGTACAGCCGGTCGACGACAGCCGCGGGCCCCTCGGCCTGCGGCGCGACGGGGACGCCTTCACGATCGAGGTCGACGTGAAGATGCCGACCATGATCCAGCAGTCCAGCGAGCCCGAGCGGGCCCGGCGGTCGATCGTCGGCGTTCAGCTCCCCGGCCTGAAACCGATCAGGCCGCTGCTGCGGCCGGTGGCGGACCTGGCGGCGGACAAGATGGCGGCCCTCGCCCTGCAGCCGGGGGTCGGCGACGGAATCGCCGCGCCCCGGTTCAAGGACATCGCCGATCTGTACTACATCGCGCGGACCTGTCCGGTGGACGGCGCGAAGCTTCGGAAAGCGCTGGCGGAGAACTGGCACTGGCGCGAGGCCGGCCGGACCGGTCCGCCGCACCCGTACCGCTTCTACGGGCAGGCACCGGCCCGCGACGACGAGACGGAAATCCTGTGGGACCAGGGTTTCCGGCAGCTGCGGGCACGGATCCCGCAGCTCCAGGAGTACCCGGAGTTCAAGGAAATGACGGAAACCATCGGCGCGTTCCTCGACGGCGCCGCCGACGGGTCGAACGGCGTCTGGGACCCTGCGCACGGGCAGTGGCGACCGTCGCTGCGGAGCGAGGTCGCCGCCACGATGGACCGCGCACTCGCTCCGGAGAACAGGACGGCGGACCCGCGGGAAGCGACCGTTCCGCTGCAGCCGGCGGTTCCGATGCAGCGGCACCTGTTCGTGTTCGACGTCGACAAGACGCTGAGCAAGCACGACACGTTGGACACGCTGGCCGAGCTCGCCGGGCGGCTGCCCGAGGTCCAGGCGGCACAGGCCGGGGACTACGAGACGTCCATCCGCGCCAAGATCGCCGTACTGCGGGGTGTCGACGCGTCACTGGTCCGCCAGGTGGCAGAGGGCGTCGAGCTGAGCGAAGGCGCCGAGCAGCTGATCCGCGAGCTCCGGGCCGCGGGCCACGAGGTCGCGATCGCGAGCGGCGGGTTCGACGCCGTCGTCGGGCCGCTCGCGGAGCGGCTCGGCGTCGAGCGGTACGCGGCCGGGAAGCTCGAGATCGAGAACGGCGTGCTCACCGGAGAGGTCAGCGATCTGATCGACGGTCCCGGGAAGGCGACCGCCATCCGCCGCTGGAACGAAGAGCTCGGGATCCCCCGGGAACGCACCATCGCGATCGGGGACGGCAGCAACGACGTGGACATGTTCGAGGCGGTCGGCTTCGCCGCCGGCTACCAGCCCGGCACGGCAGCGGCCGCCGCCTCCCACACCATCCTCCGCGACATGGGCCAACTGAACCGCGTAGTCCACCTCCCACCCCCCAACCGCCTCACCACCACCCCCGCCACCACCCAGGCCACCACCCCGGCCACCACCCAGGCCACCACCCAGGCCACCACGCCCGCCACCACTCCGGCCGCCACTCCGGCCGTCACCGCTGCCGGCTCCCGGCGCGGCGGCTCCGAGCGCAGCACCTGACGTCCGCGACACCCGCCACCACTCCCGCCACCGCTCCCGTCACTCCGGCCGTCAGCGCCGCCGGCTCCCGGCGCGGCGGGTCCGACCGCAGCACCTGACGCCCACGACACCCGCCAGCACCCCCACCACCACTCCCGCCGCCACTCCGGCCGTCAGCGCCGCCGGCTCCCGGCGCGGGGGCTCCGAGCGCAGTACCTGACGTCCGCGACACCCGCCGGTACCGCGGAACACGTAATACCTTGTTCCGGGACCCCGCCGCTTGTCGCGAATGTTCCGGGAGCAGGCAACCGTCCGGGCGGGCCAGGTGGTCGAGCAGGGTGTGAGCATCGACGACGGCGTGACGACGGCGCACGTGGCGGCGCCGCCGGTGGCGGCCCCGGTGGCGGCCCCGGTGGCGGCGGCCGCGGTGGCGGCGTGGGTGAATAGTTCGCGGGTGGACGGGGTGCGGGTGACGGGGGTGAGAGTGGTGTACGAGAGCGACGAGAGCGACACCGGGACGTTCGACGCATTCGTCGCGGCACGCTCGCGGGTGTTGCTGCGCACCGCTTTCCTGCTGACCCGCGACCACGCGCTGGCCGAGGACCTCGTGCAGACCGCGCTGGCCAAGGCCTGGTTCCACTGGTCGCGGATCCACGCGGACAACCCGGAACCGTACGTCCGGCGGATCCTCGTGACAACGTATTCCTCCTGGTGGCGCCGCCGCTGGAACGGTGAGATCCCGACCGCGGACATGCCGGAAACTCCCACCCCGGACGGCGAGGACGGCCTCGACCTCTGGGACGCGATCGGCCGGCTCCCCCGCCGCCAACGCGCGGTCGTCGTACTGCGTTTCTACGAGGACCTCAGCGAGGCCGAGACCGCCCGATTGATGGGCAGCACCGTCGGCACCGTGAAGAGCCAGACCGCCAAGGCCCTCGCCAAGCTCCGCCTAGACCCCTCCGTCACTACCCCGGCAGAACTGGAGACCCCGCGATGAACCTCCAGGACCTGCGCGACGAGCTCGCGACCCGCGCCACCTCCGCCGACGAGCACGCAACCGACCTGCTCCCAGGCGTACGACAGAAGGTCCGCCGCACCAAGCGCCGCCGGGCGTTCACCGCGCTCGGCGTGACCGCCGTCCTGGCTGCCGTCGCGGCCGGCCTCCTCCCCGGCCTGACCTCGACAACACCCCCGGCCGACACCCCGCCGGCCGACTACACCCGCGACGGCCAGACCGTGCCGGGCGTGGTCGGCAAGGACAAGTTGCTCAAACCGTGGGTCGGCGACCACGACCAGACCAAGCTGTCGTTCTCCTGGACCCCGACCACGGACTCCCTCGCGATCCACGCCGACTGCTCGTCGCCCGGCGGCAGCGCGATGGTCACCTTCACGATCGACGGCTGGTACGTCGGCGACGCAGTTTGCGCCACCGGCCCGGACTCCTGGGCGATGGGCAGCCAGGTCAGGATCGCGCCCGACGCGGCCCTCTGGCTGGCGTCCCCGGTCGGGAAACCGGCGCAGGTCACCGCGGAGATGGTCGACCTGAACACCCGTCGTCCCGTCGAGGAAGGCGGCCGGATCTGGTTCGGCATCTACTCCACCTCGCCGGAACCGCCGACCAGCAACGGCGCACCGGCCCGGATCGCCCCGGCGGAGGCGGACGCCTATCGCAAGGACGGTGTGGTCTACCGCAAGACCATCGGCGGCGACACCCTGGCCGCCGCGCAGGTCGCCGACCCCGGCGTCAAGGAACTGCGGTTCAGCTTCACCTCGACGGGCGCCAAGCTGGTGCTGCACGACTTCTGTACGGCGAACGCACGCTCGGCCGGCCTCGACCCGCCGTACTCGGTGTCGATGCGGATCGGCTCCGGCAAGCCGTACGTCTCCACCTGCCACGCGGACTCCACGGACGCCGCGAGCGGCAGCAGCCTGACGATCGCGTCACCGGCCCCGGCCGGGCAGAACGTCGACGTGTTCGCACAGGTCGTACCGACCCGCGCGAACGGACCCGCCGTACCGCCGGACGTCCGGCTGGGGCTGGGCGTCTACTTCCAGGGGCCGCAGCGCGTCGTCGACGGGGTGCCGTTCCCGGAGCGGACCGAGGTGGCCGGGTACCGGTACCGCCTCGCCGAGGTGAAGTCCGCGCCCGGCACCGACCGGCGCCTGTCCGTCGACACCCCGGCCGACCAGCCGTACGTCGTCGCGTACGGCGGCTCGGTCCTGGGCGCCGGCGAGTTCCGCGCCGACCTCACGATCGGCAAGACCGAGACGGGCGTCGGCATCGCGCCCGGCATCGGCGGCCTCGGCGTCGGCTGGGACCCGCACGGCCCCGGCCCCGCCGACCGCGCCACGCTGACCGTCACCGAGGGCAAACCCACGCAGGGCACGCTGATCCTGGCGATCTATCTAGCCGACTAGACCCAGCTGTGCAGGTCAGCCGCGTCCTGAGAGAACTGCTCCGTAGAGTCGTCCGCCACGAACTCCAGCAGCGCGTTGATCTCGCGCGGCTCGGCGGCGAGGCGGTCGAGAACCGGGCGCCACAGCGACTCGCGGGCCGCTAGCGGCAGCCGGGTGTTGGACGGCCACCAGGAGAACACGTGCACCGTGCTCAGCCACGGCATCAGCGCCTCCAGTTGCTGCAGGCACTTCTCGTCGTCCAGGTCGACCGGCGGCTGCCAGTACGTCGTCAGGTTCGGCGCGCCGACGTCGAGCAGCAGCGTGATCGTGGAGTCGACCTCGTCGGTGAGCGTGTTGCGGTGGAACTCCATCGCGATCTCGATCCCCGCACCGGCGGCCATGTCCGCGAGCTCGGCCAGCCCGCGCGTCACCGCCATCCGGTCGCCGACGCCCGCGTCCGCCGTACCGACGTTGCCGGCCCAGACCCGGATCCGCGGCGCGCCGAGCGCCTCGGCGGTGGCGACCGCTGAGCGCATCTCCTCGCGGTCGACGCTGCCGGCCCGCAGGTACGAGCCGTACGCCGCGACCTGCAGCCCGTGCACCTCGGTCAGGTTGCGGACCCGCTTGGCGTTGACCAGGTTGCCGAGCGGGACGTGGATGTCACCGCCCCACTCGATCGCCGCGAGCCCGGCCTTCGCCGCCGTCTCCACCACCTGGTCGACGGCCAACTGGCGGAACGTCACCGAGACCAGACCGGTCCTCACACCCACGCGTGCCTCCTCGTCTGTACCCCTCTATCCAACCGCATCGCACCAGCGTGTCTCACGTCATGAGCAAACCAGTTGGATGCGGCTGTCGCGCGGGCCTACGCTGAACGCCGTGCCGGAACTGCGACGAGGATTCATCTACGGGTTCAGCGCCTACCTGATCTGGGGCCTGTTCCCGCTGTACTGGAAGCTCCTCGACCACTCCGGCGCCGTCGAGCTGCTCGCCCACCGGGTGCTCTGGTCGCTGGTCACCGTCGTCCTCCTGGTCGCCGTACTGCGGAAGTTCGGTCGCGTGAAGGCCCTGCTCGCCGAGCCGCGCCGCCGGTGGCCGTTGATCGCGGCGGCGTTCCTGATCTCGGCGAACTGGGGCACCTACATCTGGGGCGTCGGCAACGGTCACGTCGTGGAGACCTCGCTCGGGTACTTCATCACGCCGCTGTTCACGGTGCTGCTCGGCGTCTTCGTGCTGAAGGAACGGCTCCGCCCGGTCCAGTGGGCGGCGCTCGGGATCGCGTTCGTCGCGGTCGTGGGGCTGACCATCGAGAACGGCCGGCCGCCGTGGGTCGCGATCATCCTGACGTTCTCGTTCGGCTTCTACGGGCTGGCGAAGAAGCAGGCGGGCGCCGGCGCGATCGAGGGGATGGCCGTCGAGTCCGGCACCGTCGTCCCGCTCGCGGTCGCGGCGATCGTCGTCCTCGGCCTGCGGGGCGACGCGACCGTCGCCGACCACGGTACGGCGTACCTCGTGCTGGTGCTGCTCGCCGGACCGATCACCGCCGTACCGCTGCTGCTGTTCGGGGCGGCCGCCACCAGGGTCTCGATGACGACGCTCGGGCTGCTGAACTACATCGCGCCGATCATGCAGTTCATCTGCGGCCTGCTGGTCTTCCACGAGCACATGTCGCCGATGCGCTGGGCCGGGTTCGGGCTGGTCTGGGTCGCGCTGGCGCTGTTCACGTTCGACAGCATGCACACCCGGCGCCGGACGCTGGCGCTCGAGCGGGCCGCGGTCACCGCTTCCGCAGTGTGATTGTTCGACTGCTCTTCGCTCAGTAAGGGCAACCTAAGCCGTCAGACGTTCACCTGAGCTTCACTGGGAGAGTTCCCGGCTTCCCTAGGGTCACCCGCGTGACCAAGTTTCTGCCTTTGATCAGCCAGCTCGGCACCCGCCACGGCTCCCGGTCCTTCCGCACCTGCGAGCACAAGTGCGCCAACCAGTGCGACCACCCGGAGCCGAACACCTCCGGGAACGAGCACATCCAGAGTGTCATGCGGTCCGCGTTCAGCCGCCGGAAGGTGCTGGCCATCGGCGCTGCCAGCGTCGGCGCCGCGGGCGTCGCCACGCTGGCCGTCAACGCGCCCGCGATCGCCGACCAGACCGGCCGCGGCGCCGGCTCGGGCAGCGGCTCCTTCCCGGGCTTCCCGCAGCGCGGTGAGCTGACGCACGGCGTCGTACCGCCGAACCGCCAGGACGACATCGTCGTACCGCGCGGCTACGAGCAGGCCGTGATCATCGGCTGGGGCGACCCGGTGCTGCCAGGCGCGCCGAAGTTCGACGTGAACAAGCAGACGCCCGAGGCGCAGGCCAAGCAGTTCGGGTACAACAACGACTACACGATGGTCGTGCCGCTCCGGGACGACCGGAAGGCGCTGCTGGTCTGCAACCACGAGTACACCGACGAGTCCCTGATGTTCCCGACCGGCAAGTACGACGACATCACGACCAAGAAGATCGCGATGGCCGCGCACGGCATGGCCGTCGTCGGCATCGAGCGGGTCGGCCGCAGCGGTCAGTGGAAGCGCGACAAGTCGCTGCCGAAGTACAACCGCCGGATCACCGTGAGCACCGAGTTCGAGGTGACCGGTCCGGCCGCGGCCGACGCCCGGGTCGGCAAGAAGGCGTTCGGCACGATCGGCAACTGCGCCGGCGGCGTGACGCCGTGGGGCACGATCCTGTCCGGCGAGGAGAACTTCCAGGGGTACTTCGACGTCTCCGGCACCGTCGCCGCCGAGCACGTCACCAGCTTCAAGCGGTACGGCGTACCGACCACCAAGACGACGCAGAAGGGCTGGAGCACGGTCGACGCGCGGTTCGACCTGACCAAGACCCCGACCGAGGCGTACCGGTTCGGCTGGATCGTCGAGGTCGACCCGTACGACCCGGCCTCGACGCCGAAGAAGCGCAGCATGCTCGGCCGGCTCAAGCACGAGGGCGCCACCATCACCTTCACCGCCGACGGCCGGATCGCGGCGTACACCGGTGACGACGAGCGCGGCGAGTACATCTACAAGTTCGTCTCCAAGGGCAAGTACGACCCGAAGAACCGCAAGGCGAACTTCGGCCTGCTCGACGAGGGCACCCTGTACGTGGCGAAGTTCACCGGTGACGGCGCCGGCGACGGCCTGTACGACGGCACCGGCCAGTGGATCCCGCTCACCTCGGACACGGAGTCGTTCGTCCCCGGGATGAGTGTCGCCGAGGTCCTGATCAACACCCGGCTGGCGGCCGACAAGGTCGGCCCGACCCGGATGGACCGTCCGGAGGACATCGAGCGCAACCCGCTGACCGGCCGGGTGTACGCGGCCCTGACCAACAACTCCAACCGCGGCGGCACCTTCCCGGTCGACGAGGCGAACCCGCTGGCCAAGTCGCACGTCCGCGACACGCTCGACGGGCCGCTGGTGGAGAAGTCCGGCAACCGCAACGGGTACATCCTGGAGCTCAGCGAGGAGGGTGACGACGCGGGCAAGACCGGCTTCGGCTGGACCCTGTTCCTGGTCTGCGGCGACCCGGCCGCGCAGGAGACGTACTTCGGCGGCTTCGACAAGTCGAAGGTCAGCCCGATCTCCTGCCCGGACAACGTCGCCTTCGACGGTTCCGGCAACCTGTGGATCTCCACCGACGGCAACGTGCTCGGCGCGAACGACGGCATCTTCACCGTCCCGGTGGCCGGCCCGAACCGCGGCCAGGTGAAGCAGTTCCTGTCCGTCCCGTTCGCCGCCGAGGCCTGCGGCCCGCTGGTGTCCGACGACGACAAGACCGCGTTCGTCGCCGTCCAGCACCCGGGCGAGACCGACGACGCGACCTTCGAGAAGCCCACCTCGACCTGGCCGCACACCGACCCGTTCCCGCGCCCCGCGATCGCCTGCGTCTGGCGCCGCGACGGCGGCCGCGTCGGCAGCTGATCCCCGAGAGGCCCGGCGCCTGTGGTGCCGGGCCTCTTGACCGGCGGTATCTAGGACATTTAGTATCCAGGTTGTGAAGATGAACGAGGGCGTCGAGTGGGCGATGCACAGCTGTGTGAATCTCAGCTTCGTGCCCGGCGAGGCGGTCACCGCCAAGCGGCTCGCGGCCTTCTACGACCTGCCCACGGCGTACCTGAACAAGCAGCTCCAGGCGCTCACCCGGGCCGGCATCCTCACCTCGGTCTCCGGACCGAAGGGCGGCTTCCAGCTCGCCCGCGACCCGCGCGACATCTCGCTGCTCGACATCGTCGTCGCGATCGACGGGCCGGACGACGCGTTCCGGTGCACGGAGATCCTCAAGGACGGTCCGGGCGGTGACGCCCGGGTCGACTACACCAGGATCTGCATCATCTCGCAGGCGATGCGCGGCGCCGAGCTGACCTACCGCCGCGAGCTGGCGGGCCGGTCGATCGCGGACATCGCCGCCGAAGTGGTCCGCCTGCACCCGAACGCGCCGGACAACGCGCGCCACCGGTTCGCCAACCTGAAGTCCTGATCTTCCTTCCCCTTTCGCGCTCTTTCGCCAGGAGTTGATTCTGGATGTCTAATATCCTGAATAAGTCGATGATCCTCGCATTGCTCGCGTTCGCGCAGCTGATCATCGCGATCGACTACACGATCGTGTTCGTCGCCGTGCCCGACATCGGCCGCGAGCTCGGGTTCGCGGCCCACAACCTGCAATGGGTGGTGAGCGGGTACGCCGTCGTGTTCGGCGGCTTCCTGCTGCTCGGCGGGCGGATGTCCGACCTGCTCGGCCGGCGCCGGATGTTCGTCCTCGGCCTCAGCCTGTACGGCGTCTCGTCGCTGGCCGGCGGGCTCGCGACCGAACCCGGGCTGCTGGTCGGCGCCCGGGCGGTGCAGGGCTTCGGCGGTGCCGTCCTCGCCCCGGCGACGCTGTCGTTGATCGGCACGCTGTTCGCCGAAGGGCGGGAACGCAACCGCGCGTTCTCGGTCTGGGGCGCGGCCGGTGGCAGCGGTATGGCGCTCGGGTCGTTGCTGGGCGGCGTACTGACACAGGCGTTCGGCTGGCCGGCGATCTTCTTCGTGAACGTTCCGCTGGCGGCTGCCGGGGTCGTTGCCGCGGTGGTGCTGATTCCGCGTGACGGCGGGACCCGGAGCGGGCGGCGGTTCGACGTACCTGGTGCTGTGGCCGCGACCGCGGGGATCACGGCGGTGGTGTTCGCGCTCGTACAGGGGCCGGCGACCGGGTGGAACGCTGCGAGTCTGCTCGCCGGCGGGGTTGGCGTCGTACTGCTGGTGGCGTTCGTGATGATCGAGTCGCGGTCGGCGGATCCCTTGCTGCCGTTGGGATTGCTGCGGATCCGGAGCTTGCGGAACGGGGTTACCGTGATCGCGCTGTTCGCTGCGACGCTGGGGTCGTTGCTGTACTTCGAGACGCTCTACTTCCAGGACGTGCACGGGTACAACGCCTTGCAGACCGGGCTCGCGTACCTGGTGCCGACGGTCGCGATCTTCGTCGGCGCCAACCTCGGCGGCCGGGTCGCGACGCGCTTCGGCCTGCACGTGACGCTCGCGACGAGCCTGGCCGTCGCCGCGGTCGGGGTCGCGTGGCTGGGCCTGGCGATCTCGACGAGCGCGTCGTACGCCGCCATCGTCCCGGCGCTGCTGATCCTGGGCCTCGGCCAAGGCAGCGCATTCACCACCATGTACGCCGCCGCGTCGACCGGCGTAGCTCCCGAACACCAGGGCATAGGCTCCGGCGCCGCCTCCACAGGCCAACAGGTCGGCAACGCGATCGGCCTCGCCCTCCTGGTCGCGATCGCCAACCAGTCCGACGCCTTCACCGGCCTCCGCACCGCCATCCTCATCACCGCCGCCGGCGTAGCCCTGACTGCCCTGACAGCCCTAACCGGCCGCCGCACCCCCGCGCTCGTCCCCACGCCCTGAAGAGTCCACCAATCTGGGGAGCATTTCTTCCCTCTCCGGGAGGGAAATCCTCCCCAACCCAACCCCACCCACGGGGCGTCGTCGCCGAGTCGTGGACAAAGGTTCCGGGCCCGTTCGCCCAGTCGTGGAAAGTGGCTGCCCGCGCGCTGCCAGAACCCACGACTCGACGAAGCGGAGCGCCGGCATCACGAGGAGCTAGGTGGCTCCGCCCGAAATTCATCTTCGAAGGAGATTTGCTATGACCGTTCTGATTCGTGCCGGTGAGGCTGAGCAGTTGGCAGCAAGTGGCGTCAGCCTGCTGGCCGACGTACCGGACACCGGCGGGCACCTGACCAGCCACCGGTCGGTCTTCCAGCCCGGCAAGGAAGGTGCTCCGCCACATCTGCATCGTGAGGCTGCTGAGCTGTTCTTCGTGCTGAAAGGCACGCTGCGGGTACTGGTCGGCGCCGAGATCCTCGAGCTCGGGCAGGGCGACTTCCTGCACGTCCCGCCCAACACCCCACACGCCTTCGAGGCTGCGGGTGACGAGGCGGCCGAGGTCCTCTTCGTCCTCACCCACGCCAAACCCCGCTTCGGCTACTACCGCCTCCTGGAGTCCGCCTACCGCGGCGAAACCACCTGGCCCGAGGTAGCCAAGACCAGCACCCTCTACGACAACCACTACGTCGAAAGCCCCGCCTGGCAAGGGCGTTGACCTGCAGCGACCGTTCGGCGACCGGCAGCAACTGGTCAGGCGGCTGGGCGTGAGGTGCGACACGGGATGTCACAGTCCGGGGTGCTGCGGGGTCGTATGTATGACCGAGGGAGGTCGGGCATGCAGAGTCGATGGGGCAGTCTGCGGGCGAAGGTGTTTCCGGATCACTGGTCGTTGTTGTTCGGCCAGATCGCGTTCTACAGCTTTGTGGTGCTCGTGCTCAGCGGGGTGGTGCTGACGCTGCAGTACGAGCCGTCGACAGCGCCGGTGGTGTACGACGGGCCGTACGGGCCGCTGCGCGGGACCGAGATGTCGCGGGCGCTGGACTCGACGCTCGCGATCACGTTCGAGACGCGTGGTGGGTTGCTGGTGCGGCAGATCCATCACTGGGCCACGTTGATCATGGTGGCGGCGATCACGCTGCACCTGTTGCGGCTGTTCTTCAGCGGCTCGTACCGGCGGCCGCGGCGGCTCAACTGGCTGGTCGTCTTCAGCCTGCTGATCGTCACGCTGGGCGCCGCCCTCACCGGTACGTCGCTGCCGGACGACATGGCGTCCGGGACCAGCCTCGCCGTCCTGGACGGTGTGCTGCAGGCGACCCCGGTCATCGGCTCGGCGCTGTCGTACCTGCTGTTCGGCGGCGAGTTCCCCGGCAACGTGCTCACCTGGTTCTACCCGCTGCACATCGTCGTACTGCCGCTGCTCATCGTCGCGCTGTTCGTCGCCGTCGCGGTGCTCGCGCTCAAGCACAGCCCGAAGCGAGCGAAGCGGAAGTCCCCGGTCGCCGCGGTGAAGAGCGCCGGCCTGTTCTGCTTCGTGGCCGGGGTCTCGGTGCTGATGGCCGCGACCGCGACCATCAACCCGGTCTGGCTCTACGGCCCGGCCGATCCCGCCGACACCTCCGCCGGCGTCGGCCCGGCGTGGTACCTCGCCTTCCTGGACGGCTCGCTCCGGCTGGCACCGGGCTGGGAGGTCGTGTGGTGGGGCAAGACGATCAGCCTGGCGGTGCTGCTGCCGGTCGCGGCCTGCACGCTGTTCCTCGTGATCGTCGCCGTCTACCCGTTCCTCGAGGAGCGGCTGATCGGCGTACCGAAGGACCAGTCCGAGCGGCCGCGCGACAACCCGACCCGCACCGGGATCGGCGTCGCCGGGATCACCTTCTACGGCGTCCTGTGGGCGGCCGCGGGCGCCGACACCATGGCGCTGCAGTTCCATCTCTCGGTCAACACCTTGCTGCGGGTGTTCCAGGTCCTGCTGATCGTTGGTCCGCCCGCCGCACTCTGGATCACCCGCCGCATCTGCCTCGGCCTCCGGCAACAGGACAAGGACGTCGCCGAACACGGTATCGAGACCGGCCGGATCGTGCGGCTGCCGAGCGGCGGGTACGTCGAGGATCACCGCCCGTCGACACGCCAGCTCACCGCACGGTGAGTCCCGGATCCACGGCGGCCGCCGCGCCGCCGTGGATCCGGCCCGCGGTCGTGGACAACGGGCGCGCGCTCGCGGCGTTCCGGGTCGCGATGATCTCGGCCGCGATCGAGATCGCCGTCTCCTCGGGGGTGCTCGCGCCGAGATCCAGCCCGGTCGGCGACGACAGCCGCGCGAGCTCGTCCTCGGTCACGCCGGCCTCCCGGAGCCGCGCGACCCGGTCGTCGTGCGTACGCCGTGACCCCATCGCGCCGACGTAGCCGGCATCCGTACGCAAGGCCAGTCGCAGCAGCGGTACGTCGAACTTCGGATCGTGGGTCAGCACGCACAACGCCGTACGGCGGTCGACCTCGACGCCGGCCAGGAACCGGTGCGGCCAGTCGACCACGATCTCGTCCGCCTCGGGGAACCGGGCGCGGGTGGCGAAGACAGCACGCGCGTCGCACACGGTCACGTGGTACCCGAGGAACTTCCCGACCCGCGCCACCGCCGCCGCGAAGTCGATCGCGCCGAACACGTACATCCGCGGCGGCGGCGTGAGCGCCTGCACGAACACCGCGACGTCCGTACGGCGGCACTCGCCGCGCTCGCCGTACCGCCGGATCGCGGTCGTCCCGCTGTCGAGCATCGCCACCGCGTCCTCGACCACCGCCGCGTCGAGCCCCGCATCGCCCAGACTGCCGAGCACCCGATCGGGCTCGACGACGAGGCGCCGCCCCAACGTCTCCCCCGCCGTGACGACGGTTGCCACCGCCACCGGTCGCCCCGCTTCGATGCCGGCGGCAACCGATGCGAACTCCGCGTACGTCACCGGGTCGACCGGCTCCACCAGGACCTCGATCACGCCGCCGCAGGTCAGCCCGATCGCGAACACGTCCTCGTCGGAGACGCCGTACCGCCGTACCGCCGGCACCCCGGTCCGGATGACCTCGAGCGCCACCTCGTACACATCCGACTCGACGCAACCGCCCGACACGCTGCCCACCACGACACCGTCGGCAAACACCGCCATCGTCGCGCCCGGCGGCCGCGGCGCCGAGCGGAACGTACTGATCACGGTCGCCAGCGCGAACCTTTCACCAGACCACCGGCCGACGTGCGCGAGGACGTCACGCACCCATGTCCTCCGCGGCCGCCTTCAGCGCGTCGCGGATCCGGGAGTACGTCCCGCACCGGCAGATGTTGCGCAGCTCGTCGAGGTCCGCGTCGGTGAGCTCGCGGCCCTCCGCCTTTGCCTGCCGGACCTTCGCGACCGCGGCCATGATCTGGCCGGGCTGGCAGTACCCGCACTGGGACACGTCGTACTTCAGCCACGCCTCCTGCATCGGGTGCAGGTCCTTGCCGACCGTCGCCGGCAGCCCCTCGATCGTGGTCACCTCGTCCGCGGCGTCGATGTCCTTGACCTGCACCGAACACGGATTGAACGCCTTGCCGTTGATGTGCGACGTACAGGACTTGCAGACCTCGATCGCGCAGCCGTACTTCGGTCCGGTGACGCCGAGCAGGTCGCGCAGGACCCACAGCAACCGGACGTTGTCCGCGGCCTCGACGCTGATCTGCTTGCCGTTGAGCTTGAAGGTGTGCGTTGGCATGGGTTTCCTCAGAACGTGTGGTCGAGGCCGTCGGTCGGCGACTGCGGGGTGGACGGCTGCAACGGCAGCGGCTCGAACCCGAGCTTGCCGTGGTTGATCGGGAAGAACGTCGGCAGCGTGCCGGTCGCGCGGGCATACGCGCACGCGACCGCGGCGAACGCAGGCGCCACCGCGAGCTCGCCGGCGCCGCTCGGGCTCTCGCTGGTGTTCGGCATGATCACCACCTCGACATCCAGCGGCGAGTTCCACTCCCGGGTGTAGAAGTAGTTGTCCCAGCTGCCCTCGAGCGGGATGCCGTCCTTGATGTGCAGGCTGGACGTCAGCGCCAGCGCGATCGCGTCCTGCAGGCCGCCGATCATCTGCGCCTCGAGACCCCGCGGGTTGATGCAGAACCCGGGATCGACGACGATCACCGCCTTGGTCACCCGCGGACCGGTCACACCCTCGCCCTCGACCGGCCGGTTCACCGTCTCCGGCCGGCAGTCGATCTCGACCAGCGTCGCGACCGCGGCACGGTACTCCGAGTGCACACCGACGCCCTGCGCCGTGCCCTTCGGCATCGCCTTGCCCCAGTCGCCGACCTCGGCCGCCTTGTTCAGCACCGCGAGCAGCCGCTGGTCCTTGAGGAAGTTCCGCCGGAACCGGACCGGGTCCTGGCCCATCCTCGCGGCGAGCTGGTCGACCATGAGTTCCTCGGCGCAGACCACGTTCGGCGAGTAGATGTTGCGCATACTGCCGGTGTTGAACTTCAGCGGGATCTCGTTGAGCAGCTGGGTCGTGACACCGAAGTTGTACGGCGACGTCTGGGTGAGCGCGAAGATCGTCTGCGCGAACGACAGGTTGCCGGCGACCGGCAGGTCCGCCGCGTACGCGGTGATCATCTCGCCGAGGCCGTGCCCGAAGTCGGTCTCCACGCTGGTGTGCCGCTGCTCGTAGCTGAGCACGTTGCCGCCCAGGTAGTTCACCCGGACGCGCGACGTACACATCGGGTGCGTGCGGCCCTGCCGGAAGTTGTCGGTCCGGGACCAGGACAGCTTGACCGGCTTGCCCATCTTCTGCGAGATCTCCGCCGCCTCGGCAGCGACGTCGTGGAACAGGTGCCGGCCGAACGAGCCGCCGCCCTGGGTGACGTGCACCTTGACGGCGTCCAGCGGCAGGCCGAGCTGCTTGGCGATGTCGGTCTGGGCGACGATCGGTACCTTGAGGCAGGACCAGATCTCGGCGCTGTCCGGGCGGACGTCCGCGATCGCGCAGTCCGGCTCGAGCGGGCTGTTGCTGGCGAACGCGAACACGAACTCGGCGTCGATCGTCTTCGCCAGCAGCGGCGGGACTGTCATCGGCAGCTGGGCCGCGCGCAGCTTCGCCAGCACGGTCGCGTCGGACTCGTCGTCCACCGTGCCCGGGCCCCAGGTCGCGTCGACCTGCTGGATCGCGTCGATGCACTGCCCGAAGGTCTCGCCGCGGATCGCGACACCGTGGGTGATGCCCACGACGTCGGTGATCCCCGGCATCGCCTTCAGCGCGGCCAGGTCGTTGATCGAGCGCAGCGTGCCGTTGATCGTCGGCGGCCTGGCCACCATGGTGGGCTTCGCGCCCGGCACCTGGAGGTCCATCGCGAACTGCTTGCGCCCGGTGATGCTGTCCAGCGCGTCGACCCGGGTCCGCGGCCGGCCGAGGATCTTGAACTCCGAGGGGTCCTTGAGGTGAGCGGACACCGCGATCGTCGTGGCGCTCGCCGCGGCCTCGGCCAGCGAGCCGTACGACGCCGTCCGGCCGCCCGGGCTGCTCACCACGCCCTTGCGGGTGGTCAGCTCGGCGGGCTCGGCGCCCCAGCGCTCCGCGGCCGTCTCGACCAGGCGCTGCCGGGCGATCGCGGCCGCCGTACGCACGGGGAGGTACATGCTGCGCATCGAGTTCGACCCGCCGGTGAGCTGGTTCATCAACAGCTCCGGCCGCGCGTCGGCGAGGGTGATCTCGACCTTGCTCATCGGAAGATCCAGCTCTTCCGCCACCATCATCGCGAACGCGGTGGTGATCCCCTGCCCGACCTCGCACCGCGGTACGGCGAAATGTGCGGTCCCGTCGCCCTTGATCTCCACGGTGATCAGCCCGGACGTCGGCGCGGCCGCGAGGTTCTGCAGATCACCGAGATCGAAGATGTTCTCCGGCTGCGGCAACGAGGGGATCGCCGCATCGGCGGTGCGCGGATCCGCCGACCCCGCCGCCCAGCTCACACCGACCGCCAGCGTTGGCGCGGCAATCAAATACCCGAGAACGCGCCGCCGGCCCAGCAGGCCACGCCCGTCCGCAACCTCCCCGCTCGATGACTGCGACGAACGTCGGTGTCCGGCCATGCGCTCGACCATGTGGGTCCTCCGTGCTTGAGCGAAGCTGCGAACGCAAGCCTCACGTGCACAACGCGCCGACCCCCCGCTCAGTCACGCACCGAAGAGATGAGACAGTCTCAGTTCTTGTTGCTCCGAGCAGGCGTACTCCGGCACCGTCAAGCAGGTCGAGCCGAAGGCAACCAGGCCGCCGAGTCGTGGAAAGCGGCTGTGATTTGGCGCCGAAATCCACGACTCGGCGACGGGGGTCGCAGCCATTTGCCACGACTCGGCGCAGGACGAGCGCTGTCGAGACGGGTTCGAGCGAGCGGCGGGCTGTTGGACGTTGGTACGCCGCCCTGACCAGGCGCAGCGCACCCAGGCCGTCGCAGGCCGTTGACCGATCGTTCCTCGGGAGGCGAGGTCGATGCCGACCGCCACAGGCCCGCCGAACTCGGGCTCCCACCCAACTCCCACTCTATTTTCTGTTTTCCTTTGCTTCTTTCTTTGTCCTCTTGCTTTGCCGACCTGTCACCGGCGCACCGAGGCCAGCCCGGTGCCCAACCCTCTATCCTTCGCTGATCTTTCTTGTTCTTGTTCTAGACCGAGCGGGTGGCTACCAGGTCGCAGAGGGCGTCGAGGGCGTCTCGGCCGGGGCCGGCGGGCAGGGTGGTGAGGAGTTTGCGGGCGTCGGCGGCGCGGCGGCGTACGTCGTCCTCGGCCTGGCGGAAGGCGGCGTGGGAGCGGAGCAGCTCGAGGGTCTCCGCGAGGCGGGCGTCGTCGGAGAGGTCGGAATCCAGGAGCTCCAGGAGGCGGGCGTCCGTGGGGTCCGCCGGGTTCGCCTGGGCGCGGAAGATCAGCACCGGGAGGGTCGGGACGCCCTCGCGGAGGTCGGTACCGGGGGTCTTGCCGGACTGGCCGGACTCGGACGCGATGTCGAGCAGGTCGTCGGCGAGCTGGAACGCCACGCCGATCTCCTCCCCGAACGCCCGCAGCGACTCCTGCACCTCGTCCGGGGCACCGGCGTACCGGGCGCCGAACAGCGCGGACGTCGCGATCAGCGAACCGGTCTTGTCGGCAACCACCGACAGGTAGTGCTTGAGCGGGTCCTGGCCCTCGCCGACCCCGAGGGTCTCGCGGATCTGGCCCTCGACCAGCCGGCCGAACGTGCGCGCCTGGATCCGGACCGCTTCCGGCCCGAGATCCGCGACCAGGTCCGACGCGCGGGCGAACAGCCAGTCACCGGACAGGATCGCGACCGAGTTGTCCCAGCGCGCGTTCGCGGTGGACGAACCGCGGCGCAGCGCCGCCTCGTCCATCACGTCGTCGTGGTGCAGCGTCGCGACATGAGTAAGCTCGACGACCACCGCCGACTTCACGACGTCGTCGGACGCCGTGTCGGCCCCGAACTCGGCCGCCAGCAGCACCAGCAGCGGCCGGAACCGCTTGCCACCGGCAACCATGACGTGCTGCGCGGCCGCGGTGACGAACGGCGCCTCGGACTGTGTCGCGTCGAGCAGGGCCTGCTCGACACGCTCCAGACCGGCACGAACCCGGGACTCGAGCGCCGCGTCGGCGAACTCGAATCCCAGGCTCTCGGCCGGCAGCGGGGTCGGACTCAACGGATGAACTCACCAGCTCGGGCCGCCAGCTCCAGCACCGGTCCGGGGACCAGGCCGAGCACCACCGTGGCGGCGAGACCCAGGGCGACCGCCGACGTGGTCTGCCAGCCCGGCAGCGCCACGTCCGGCGCGTCGGCCGGCAGGTCGGAGAAGAACATCAGCACGATCACCCGGACGTAGAAGAACGCGGCGACCAGGCTGGACAGTACTGCGACCACGACCAGCGGCCACGCGCCGCCGGTCCAGGCCGCGCTGAAGACCGCCCACTTGCCGGTGAAGCCCGCAGTCAGCGGGATACCGGCGAAGGACAGCAGGAAGAACGCGAAGATGCCGGCCAGCAGCGGCGACTTCTTGCCCAGGCCCGCCCAGCGGGACAGGTGCGTCGCCTCGCCGCCCGCGTCGCGGACCAGCGTCACGACCGCGAACGCGCCGATCGTCGGGAAGCCGTACGACACCAGGTAGAACAGCACCGCCTGGGTCGAGGTGATGCCGTTGTGGACACCGCTCCCGGCCTGCGCGAGGCCGACGAACGCGGTCAGCAGGAAGCCCGCGTGCGCGATCGACGAGTAGGCCAGCATCCGCTTCACGTCGGTCTGGGTGATCGCGACGATCGAACCGACCACCATGGTGAGGATCGCGACGATCCACATCATCGGCGCCCAGTCCCAGCGCGTGCCGCCGAGCGCGACGTAGAAGACCCGCATCAGGCCGACGAACGCCGCGATCTTCGTGCAGGCCGCCATGAACCCGGTGACCGGGGTCGGGGCGCCCTGATACACGTCCGGCGTCCAGGAGTGGAAAGGTACGGCGCCGACCTTGAACAGCAGGCCGACACCCAGCAGACCGGTCCCGGCCAGCAGGATGGTGTCTCCGCCGGTCTGCGAGGCCAGCGCGTCCGAGATCCCGCCGAGCGACATCGTGCCGGCGTACCCGTACAGCAGCGCGATGCCGAACAGCAGGAACGCCGAGGAGAACGCCCCGAGCAGGAAGTACTTCATCGCGGCTTCCTGCGAGATCAGCCGGCGGCGCCGCGCCAGCCCACAGAGCAGGTACAGCGGCAGCGAGAACACCTCGAGCGCGACGAACAGGATCAGCAGGTCGTTCGACGCCGCGAACAGCATCATGCCGCCGACCGCGAACAGCGTCAGCGGGAAGATCTCGGTGTGCTCGACCCGAGCCGCCGTCCCCTCGCGCTCCGCCTCGGACCCCGGTACGGCGGCCGCCTGGCCGGCGAACGCGGACAGCCCGCCGTCGATCGAGCGCTCCGCGAACAGCAGCACGCTGATCAGCGTCAGCGCCAGCAGGATGACCCAGGTGAACAGCGCCGGGCCGTCGACCGAGATCGCGCCCTGGGCGGCCAGCAGCTCCTTCTTGTCGTTCATCAGGATGCCGGCCAGCACACCGGAGACGACCACGGCGACCACCGTGATCGACAGCTGCACCAGGTGCCGCAACGGCCGCGGCAGGAACGCCTCGACCAGGACCCCGACGCACGCCGCGCCGAACACGACGAGCAGCGGAGCCAGCTCGTTGTACTCGATCTTCGGCGCCGTGAAGTCCGCCAGCGGCAGCAACATCGCGCTCACTTCTGTCCCTCCGTCACGGGGATCTGCGGTGCCTTGTCGGTCACGCCGACCCGCTGCATGGTCTCGTCGACCGCGGGCTTGATGATGTCGACCACCGGCTTCGGGAAGATGCCGAGGCCGATGATCAGGACCACGAGCGGCGCGATCGCGAGGATCTCCCGCGGGTTCAGGTCCTTGAGCTTCTCGACGCCGTCACGGACCGGGCCGGTCATCGTGCGCTGGTACATCAGCAGGATGTACAGCGCCGCCAGCACGATACCGAGGACGGCGACCACCGCGATCACCTTGTGCCGGCTGAAGGTTCCGGCCAGCACCATGAACTCGGAGATGAACGGCGACAGGCCGGGCAGCGCGAGGCTGGACAGGCCGGCGAACAGGAACGTCCCGGCCAGCACCGGCGCGACCTTCTCGACGCCGCCGTAGTCGGCGATCCGGGCGGACCCGCGCCGGGAGATCAGGTACCCGGCGACCAGGAACAGCGCCGCCGTGGAGAGCCCGTGGTTGAACATGTACAGCGTCGACCCGGTCAGGCCCTGCGACGTCAGCGCGAAGATGCCCATCACGATGAAGCCGAAGTGCGAGATCGAGGTGTACGCGATCAGCCGCTTGATGTCGGTCTGGCCGATCGCCAGCAGGGCGCCGTACAGCACCGAGATCAGCGCCAGCACCAGGACGACCGGGGTGGCCCACTCGGACGCGTTCGGGAACAGGCCCAGGCAGAACCGGATCATCCCGAAGGTGCCGATCTTGTCCAGGATGCCGACCAGCAGCACCGACGTCCCCGGCGTCGCCTCACCGGCCGCGTCCGGCAGCCAGGTGTGGAACGGCACCATCGGCGCCTTCACCGCGAAGGCGAAGAAGAAGCCGAGGAACAGCCAGCGCTCGGTGTTCTGGCTCAGGTCCAGCTTGACCATGTCGGCCAGCAGGTACGACGGGTCGCCCGCCTTCGCGGAGACGACGTACAGGCCGACGACCGACGCCAGCATCAGCAGACCGCCGAGCAGCGAGTACAGCAGGAACTTCACCGCGGCGTACGAACGCTGCGCACCGCCGAAGCCGCCGATCAGGAAGTACATCGGGATCAGCGTGGCCTCGAACAGCACGTAGAACAGGAACACGTCGGTGGCGGCGAACACGCCGATCGACAGCGCCTCGAGGCCGAGAATCCAGGCGAAGAACGACTTCTCCGACCAGCGGCCGTGCTGCGCGTCGTTCCAGCTCGCGATGATCACGACCGGCGTGAGCAGCGCGGTCAGCACCACCAGGACGATGCCGACGCCGTCGAGGCCGAGCGCGTAGTGCGCGCCGAAGGCCTTGATCCAGGTGTGCGTCTCGGCGTAGTCCTCGGCGCCGTTGCGGTGGTAGCCGATCGCGACGATCGCGGTCAGCACCAGCGTCACGAGCGAGAACCCGAGCGCGACCTGCTTGGCCGTCAGCGCCTTCGCCTTCGGCACCAGCATCGTCGCGATGGCCCCGACGAACGGCAGGAGCAGTAACAGGGTCAGCCAACCGATGTTCACGACAACCTCACCGCGAGGAGGGCGACGACCACGAATGCGGCGCCGAAGACCATGCTGAGTGCGTACGAACGGACGAAGCCCGTCTGGAACCGGCGGAGCCGGCCGGACAGCCCGCCGAAGAGTGCGGCCAGCCCGTTGACCAGGCCGTCGACGCCCCGGTTGTCGAGCCAGACCAGCGTCCGGGTCAGGTACTGACCGGGGCGCATCAGGACCGCCTCGTTCAGCGCGTCGCCGTACAGGTCACGCCGCGCGAACCGGGTGACCGGCGAACCGACCGGCGCCTCCCGCGGGATGTCCCGGCGGTACATCAGCACCGAGATCACGATGCCGACGGCAACCACCGCGAGGGTGATCAGCGTCATCACCAGCGCGCTCACCGGCGGGTGGTGCTCCTCGTGGCCGACGACCGGCTCCAGCCAGTCGACGATCCAGTGGCCGGCGAAGTACAGCGCGCCGCCGCCGAGCGACAGCGCCGCCAGGATGATCAGCGGCCAGGTCATCACCGCGGGCGACTCGTGCGGGTGCACCTCGTCGGCCCAGCGCTTCTTGCCGAAGAACGTCATCAGCATCACCCGCGTCATGTAGAACGCGGTGATCCCGGCGCCGAGCAGCGCGCACAACCCGACGATCGTGTTGTCCGCGAACGCGGCCTCGATGATCTTGTCCTTGCTGAAGAAGCCGGCGAACGGCGGGATGCCGAGGATCGCCAGGTAACCGAAGGCGAAGGTCACGAAGGTGATCTTCATCGGCGTCCGCAGGGCTCCGTAGTGCCGCATGTTCACGTCGTCGTTCATGCCGTGCATCACCGAGCCGGCGCCGAGGAACATGTTGGCCTTGAAGAAACCGTGCGTGAGCAGGTGGAAGATCGCGAACACGTACCCGGCCGGGCCGAGGCCGGCGGCCAGCATCATGTAGCCGATCTGGCTCATCGTCGAACCGGCCAGCGCCTTCTTGATGTCGTCCTTGGCGCAACCGATGATCGCACCGGCGAGCGCGGTGACCGTACCGACGATCACGACCGCCGTGGAGGCCGCCTCGGTGTGCTCGTAGATCGCGTGCGAGCGGGTCACCAGGTAGACGCCCGCGGTGACCATGGTCGCCGCGTGGATCAGCGCCGACACCGGGGTCGGGCCCTCCATCGCGTCCAGCAGCCAGGACTGCAGCGGCACCTGCGCGGACTTACCGCAGGCGGCCAGCAGCAGCATCAGGCCGAGCAGCGTGGCCCAGCTGCTCGAGAGACCCTCGGCGCCGGCGTCGACGGTGGCGAACGCGGAAGAGCCGAACAGCGCCCACATGCTCATCACCGCGAGCGACAGGCCGATGTCACCGACCCGGTTCACCACGAACGCCTTCTTCGCGGCGACCGCGGCCGAGTCCTTGTGCTGCCAGAAGCCGATCAGCAGGTACGACGCCAGACCCACGCCCTCCCAGCCGACGAAGACCAGCAAGTAGTCGGCGGCCAGCACCAGCAGCAGCATCGCCGCGACGAACAGGTTCAGGTACCCGAAGAAGCGGCGGCGGCGCGGGTCGTGCTCCATGTAGCCGATCGAGTAGATGTGGATCAGCGAACCCACACCGGTGATCAGCAGCACGAACAGGATCGACAGCGGGTCGATCAGCAGCGTGAAGTCGACCTTGATGTGGCCGACCGAGAACCACTCGAACAGCCGGACCGTCTCGGACCGCTCCTCGCCGTCCTTGCCCTGCATCTGGAAGAACAGCAGGACGCCGCAGACGAAGGAGATCACCGGCGCCAGCGTGCCCAGCAGGTGACCCCATGCGTTGGTGGCCTTGCCACCGAGCAGCAGGATCGCCGCGGACAGGGCCGGCACCGCGACCAGCAGCCACGTCAGCTCATGACTCATCGGTGATTACCTCAGTACTTGAGCAGGTTGGCGTCGTCGACCGAGGCCGAGCGACGGGTGCGGAAGATGGCCATGATGATCGCCAGGCCGATCACGACCTCGGCCGCGGCCACCACCATCACGAAGAAGGCGGCGATCTGGCCGTCGAGGTTGCCGTGCTGGCGGGCGAAGCTGACGAACGCGAGGTTGGTCGCGTTCAGCATCAGCTCGACGCACATGAAGACGACGATGGCGTTACGGCGTACCAGCACGCCGAGCGCGCCGATACTGAACAGGATCGCCGCGAGCACGATGTACGGCTCGGTGGTCATGCGCGTCCTCGCTTCGCTCCGGGCGCGCATGACCGAAGGGTGCTGTGTTTGATGGTTCGCTCGCTGCGCTCGCTCACGGCTTGTCCTCCTCGCCAACGAATCCGGTCGTGTCGGTGCTCTCTGCCTCAGCGGGGTACTGGTCGCCGAGGTCGAGCTCGCGCACCTCTTCGACGTCCGCGCGCTCCTCGTCCTCGGGGAACACGGTGCCACGCGCCTGCAGCACCCGCGAAACCGAGGTCGGTGCGATCGACCCGTCGGGCAGCAGCGCCGGGGTGTCGACGGCGTTGTGCCGGGCCAGCACACCGGGGGTCGGCAGCGGGCCCGGGTGGATGCCCTGCTCGGCGTACTTGCGGATCCGCTCCTCGGCGTGGTCGCGCTGGGTGCGCTTCTTGGTCAGCCGCTCGCGGTGCGCCAGCATCATCGCGCCCATCGCCGCGGTGATCAGCAGCGCCGACGTGACCTCGAAGGCGAACACGTACTTGCCGAACAGCAGCTGCGCGATGCCCTTCGGGTTGCCGTCCGGCTGCGCCTCGGCGAGGCCGGTCGGGTTCCCGTAGATCGCGTTGCCGACCGCGGCGACCAGCAGGATGCCGAAGCCCAGGAACGCGAGCCCGGCGAGCAGCCGCTGGCCGCGGATCGTCTCGACCAGCGAGTCCGAGGCGTCGACGCCGACCAGCATCAGCACGAACAGGAACAGCATCAGGATCGCGCCGGTGTAGACGATGATCTGGACCGCGAACAGGAACGGCGCGTCCTGCGCGGCGTACTGCACCGCGAGGCAGATCATCACGGTCGCCAGCAGCAGCGCCGAGTGCACCGCCTTGCGGACCAGCACCATGCCGATCGCGGCCAGCACCATGATCGGGGCCAGCATCCAGAACGCGACCTGCGAGCCGGTGACGAGACCGATCACTTGGTCTCACTCCCCTCGGTCTTCGCGGCCGCACCGGTCAGGCCGAGGTAGTAGTCCTTCTCGGTCGTGCCCAGTTGCATCTCGTGCGGCGGCTCCTGCATGCCCGGGAGCAGCGGCGCCAGCAGGTCCTTCTTCTCGTAGATGAGGGACGCGCGGCTGGTGTCGGCCAGCTCGTACTCGTTGGTCATGGTGAGCGCCCGGGTCGGGCAGGCCTCGATGCACAGACCGCAGAGGATGCAGCGCAGGTAGTTGATCTGGTACACCCGGCCGTACCGCTCGCCCGGCGAGAACCGGTCGCCCTCGGTGTTGTCGGCGCCCTCGACGTAGATCGCGTCCGCGGGGCAGGCCCACGCGCACAGCTCGCAGCCGACGCACTTCTCCAGGCCGTCCGGCCAGCGGTTCAGCTGGTGCCGGCCGTGGAACCGCGGGGCGGTCGGCTTCTTCTCGAACGGGTACTGCTCGGTGAACACCTTCCGGAACATCGTCCGGAAGGTGACCCCGAACCCGGCTACCGGGTCCCAGAGGGACTCTTTGACACTAGCCATTGCGGGCTTCCTCGCTTCGGCTCGGAGTGTTGACGGCCATCGGTGGAGGCACCGGGAAGCCGCCGGCGAAGGCATCGAAGTTCTCGGCGCGAGATTCCTCGGTCGGCTTCTCGGGCTTCGGCTTCTGCGGCACGAACATGCTGGCGACCGCGATCACCAGCACCACCGCGGCGGCGATCAGCAGCGTGCTGCGGCTGAACGTCGTCTCGCGGCCGACCGCGCGGACGGTGGCGACCAGCAGGATCCAGGCCAGCGAGATCGGGATCAGGATCTTCCAGCCGAGCTTCATGAACTGGTCGTAGCGCAGTCGCGGCAGCGTTCCGCGCAGCCAGATGTAGAAGAAGATGAAGCCCATCAGCTTGCCCATGAACCACAGCACCGGCCAGTAGCCGGAGTTCGCGCCGTCCCAGATCGAGATCGGCCACGGGGCCCGCCAGCCGCCGAGGAACAGCGTGGTGGCCAGCGCGGACACGGTCGCCATGTTGATGTACTCGGCCAGGAAGAACATCGCGTACTTGATCGAGGAGTACTCGGTCAGGAAGCCCGCGACCAGCTCACCCTCGGCCTCCGGCAGGTCGAACGGCGCCCGGTTCGTCTCGCCGACCATCGAGATCACGTAGATCACGAACGACGGGAACAACAGGAACGCGTACCACCCGGGGAGCGGGATGTCGGCGCCGAACAGTGTCACGGTCTGGTGCGACTGCGCCGCCACGATCTCCGAGGTGGACATCGAACCGGCGAACAGGAACACGGTCACCAGCGCCAGGCCCATGCCGACCTCGTACGAGATCATCTGGGCGCTGGAGCGCAGGCCGCCGAGCAGCGAGTACGTCGAGTTCGACGACCAGCCGCCGAGCACGATGCCGTAGATGCCGATCGAGGCGACCGCCATCACGTACAGCACCGAGACCGGCAGGTCGGTGAGCTGCAGCCGGGTGTAGGTGTCGGTGAACGGGATCTTCACCGTCGGCCCGAACGGGATCACCGCGAAGGTCAGGAAGGCCGGCACCGCGACGATCGCCGGCGCCAGTACGAAGACGATCCGGTCGACGCCCTTGGGCATCAGGTCTTCCTTGAGCATCAGCTTCACGCCGTCGGCCAGCGACTGCAGCAGACCCGCGGGTCCGTGCACGTTCGGGCCGATCCGGTGCTGCATCCGCGCCACCACCCGGCGTTCCCACCAGATGTTGAACAGCGTCAGCACGACCAGGAAGACGAAGATGAAGAGGACCTTGATGAGGATGACCCACCAGGGGTCGTTCCCCACCCCCGCGTCCGGCACCGCGAGCGGGATGTGACTCATGCGTTCCCTCCGGCGATCGTCACGATCGAGCCATGGTCGGCGTGCAGCGACCGGCGGACGTGGGAGTCGGCCGAGTTGGTCGGCAGCCAGACCACGTTGTCGGTCATCGGGGTGATCACGACCGGCAGCCGGATGCTCCCGGCGTCCGTGCTCACCACCAGCTCGTCGGCGTCGGCGACGCCGATCCGGTGCGCGGTGGTCAGCGAGATCCGGGCGACCGGCTTGCGCGCGGTCGCGGTCAGGTGCGGCTCACCGTCGCAGGCGCGGCTGTCGTCGATCAGCATCCGCCAGGTCGCGAGCCGGGTGGAGTCGAACGCGCCCAGCGCAGGACCGGCCTGGTACGTCGGCTCCTGCGCCCGGTCGCCGTCCCAGCGGCCGAGCTCGTCGTACTCCCGCTTCGCGCCCTCGGGCGTGCTGAACCCGAGCGACCGGTCCATCTCCTGCGCCAGCGCGGCCAGCGCCCGCACGTCCGGCATCGCGGCCGGCACCTTGAGCACCACCGGGAACGGCCGCTCGCGGCCCTCCCAGTTCACGAAGGTGCCGGACTTCTCCACAGGGGGTACGACGGGGAACACCACGTCGGCGTACTCGGTGACCTGCGACTTGCGGACCTCGAAGCTCACCACGAACGGCGCCGCGTCCAGTGCGGCCAGCGCCGCGGCCGGGTCCGGCAGGTCGTCGATCTCCACGCCCGCCACCACCAGCGCGCCGAGCGATCCGGCGCTGTGCTGTTGAAGATTGGCGACGATCTCGCCGAGGTCCTTGCCGACCTCGGACGGCAGGTTCTCGACGCCCCAGGCGGCCTGCATGTCGACGCGCGCCTGCGGGTCGGTGACCAGGCGGCCACCGGGCAGCAGGCCCGGCAGGCAGCCGGCCTCGAGCGCGGCCCGGTCACCCGCACGCCGCGGGATCCACGCCAGCTGGGCACCGGTGTCGAGCGCCAGCCGCAGCGCCGCCGAGTAGCCGCCCGGCGCGCTCGCCAGCCGCTCGCCGACGATGATGATCGAGTCCGGGCCGAGCGCGGCCAGCGCGGCCGCTCCGGCCTCACCGGCGTTGCCGAGGTCCGCGAGCACGGCGGCCTCGGTGCCGGGCGAGCCGTGCACGACGACGCCGTCCAGCTTCTCCACACCGCGCGACGCGTACGCCGCGACCGTGAACACCTTGGTGCCGTGCGTCTTCACGCCCTTGCGGATCCGGAGGAACACCGACGGCGCCTCCTCCTCGGGCTCGAACCCGGCGAACAGCACCGAGCCGGCCTTCTCGAGGTCCGCGAACGTCGTCCCGAGACCGGTGCCGGCCACCGCGGCGGCGAGGAAGTCCGCCTCCTCCGCCGAGTGCGGGCGGGCCCGGAAGTCGATGTCGTTCGTGCCGAGCGCGACCCGGGCGAACTTCGAGTACGCGTAGGCGTCCTCGAGGGTCAGACGGCCGCCGGTCAGCACCGCCGCGTTGCCGTGCGCCGCCGTCAGCTTCTCGGCGGCGAAGCTCAGCGCCTCCGGCCAGGACGCCGGCCGCAGCTCGCCGTCCTCGCGGATCAGCGGGTGCGTCAGCCGGTCACCGGTGGACGCGTACTGGAACGCGAACCGGTCCTTGTCGGAGATCCACTCCTCGTTGACCTGCGGGTCGTCGCCGGCCAGCCGGCGCATCACCTTGCCGCGCCGGTAGTCGACGCGGATCGCCGCACCGGAGGAGTCGTGCTCGGCCACCGACGGCACCGAGACCAGGTCGAACGGCCGCGACCGGAAGCGGTACGCCGCACTCGTCAGCGCGCCGACCGGGCAGATCTGGATGGTGTTGCCGGAGAAGTAGCTCTCGAAGGGCTCCTTCTCGTAGATGCCGACCTGCTGCAGCGCGCCGCGCTCGATCAGCGCGATGAACGGGTCACCGGCGATCTGCTCGGAGAACCGCGTGCAGCGCGCGCAGAGGATGCAGCGCTCGCGGTCCAGCAGCACCTCGGCCGAGATGTTGATCGGCTTCGGGTACGTGCGCTTGACCTCGGTGAATCGGGACTCGCCGGCGCCGTTGCTCATCGCCTGGTTCTGCAGCGGGCACTCGCCGCCCTTGTCGCAGACCGGGCAGTCCAGCGGGTGGTTGATGAGCAGGAACTCCATGTTGCCGTGCTGCGCCTTGTCGGCGACCGGCGAGCTCACCTGGGTGCGGATCACCATGCCGTCGGCGACCGTCAGCGTGCAGGAGGCCTGCGGCTTCGGCATCCCGCGGCCGTTGCCGGCGTCGACGACCTCGACCAGGCACTGGCGGCAGGCGCCGACCGGGTCGAGCAGCGGGTGGTCGCAGAACCGCGGGATCTGGATCCCGATCTGCTCGGCGGCCCGGATCGCCAGGCTGTTCTTCGGAACCTTGACCTCGATGTCGTCGATGGTGACCGTGACCAGGTCGACCTTCTCGACCTCGCCGGCCGGCGGGTTCGCTTGGATCGTCATGCGCTAGCTCCAGCAGTCGCGAAGACAGTGCTTGCCATCGGGTCGAACGGGCAGCCGCCGTGCTCGAAGTGCGCCAGGTACTCGTCCTTGAAGTGCGCGATCGAGCTGGTGATCGGCGCGGTGGCACCGTCACCGAGGGCGCAGAACGACCGGCCGAGGATGTTCTCGGACAGGTCGAGCAGGACCTCCAGGTCCTCCTCGGAGCCCTGGCCCTTCTCCAGCCGCTCGAGGATCTGCACCAGCCACCAGGTGCCCTCCCGGCACGGGGTGCACTTGCCGCAGGACTCGTGCTTGTAGAACTCGGTCCAGCGCAGTACGGCGCGCACCACGCAGACGGAGTCGTCGAAGATCTGCAGGGCCTTGGTGCCGAGCATCGAGCCGACCGACCCGACGCCCTCGTAGTCCAGCGGTACGTCGAGGTGCTCCGCGGTCAGCAGCGGCGTCGAGGAACCACCCGGCGTCCAGAACTTCAGCGTGTGGCCCTCGCGGACCCCGCCGGCCAGGTCGAGCAGCTCGCGCAGCGTGATGCCGAGCGGCGCCTCGTACTGCCCCGGCCGGGTGACGTGCCCGGACAGCGAGTACAGCGTCATGCCCTTGGACTTCTCGGTGCCCATCGAGGAGAACCAGTCCGGCCCGTTCTTCAGGATGACGGGAACAGACGCGATCGACTCGACGTTGTTGATGACAGTGGGGCAGCCGTACAAGCCCGCGACCGCGGGGAACGGAGGACGCAGCCGGGGTTGACCGCGACGTCCTTCCAGCGAGTCCAGCAGGGCCGTCTCCTCGCCGCAGATGTAGGCCCCGGCGCCGGCGTGCACGACCACGTCCAGGTCGTAGCCGCTGCCGAGGATGTTCTGCCCGATGAGGCCGGCGTCCTTGGCCTCCTGGACCGCCTGCTGCAGCCGGCGGATCACGTGCAGGACCTCACCGCGCACGTAGATGAACGCGGCCGACGCGCGGATCGCGTAGGACGCGATGATGACGCCCTCGACCAGCGTGTGCGGCGAGGCCATCATCAGCGGGATGTCCTTGCAGGTGCCCGGCTCGGACTCGTCGGCGTTCACCACGAGGTACTTCGGCTTCGGGTTGTCCTGTGGGATGAAGGACCACTTCATCCCGGTCGGGAAGCCCGCGCCACCACGGCCGCGCAGGCCGGAGTCCTTGACCGCGGCAACCACGTCGGCCGGCTGCATCGTGAGCGCCTTGCGCAGCGCGTCGTACCCGCCGGTGCGCTGGTACGAGGCCAGCTGCCAGGCGTTGATCTGGTCCCAGTTGTCGGACAGTACCGGGGTCAGCGTGGTCATGGTCAGTCCTCCTTCCGGGTGTCGTCGGTGTGCACGGCCTGCGACTCGCGGCCGGGCTGGTCCTCCGGACGCGGCCCGGGGACGGCGTCCAGCGGGGCCGGGGCGCCGCCGTTGCCGCTCGGCGCGGTCCAGTTCCGCTCGCGGGCCAGCCGGAGGCCGGCCAGTGAGGCCTTGCCGCCGGTCGGGCCCTCGTCGGCGCGGCCGTCGGGGAAGCCGGCCAGCACCCGCTCGGCCTCCCGCCAGGTGCAGATCGTGGCGCCGCGCGGCGACTTCACCTCGTTGCCCGCGCGCAGGTCGTCGACCAGCTGGGTGGCGGACTCCGGCGTCATGTCGTCGAAGAACTCCCAGTTGACCATCATCACCGGCGCGTAGTCGCAGGCGGCGTTGCACTCAAGGTGCTCGAGGGTGATCTTGCCGTCCTCGGTGGTCTCGTCGTTGCCGACGTCGAGGTGCTGCTTGAGCCGGTCGAAGATCAGGTCGCCGCCCATCACCGCGCAGAGCGTGTTGGTGCAGACGCCGACGTGGTAGTCGCCGACCGGGCGGCGCTTGTACATCGTGTAGAAGGTGGCCACCGCCGACACCTCGGCGCCGGTCAGCCCGAGCACCTCGGCGCACGCATCGATGCCCTCCGGGGTGACCCGGCCCTCGACCGACTGCACCAGGTGCAGCATCGGCAGCAGCGCGGACCGGGCGACCGGGTACCGGGCCGCGATCTCGCGCATCTCGGCGAGCGTGGTCTCGGTGATCTTCGAGTCGCCGGTGCTGTAGGGCACCGTCTTGTCGGTCGCAGTCGTGTGGTTCTCGGCCATTTAGCGGTCCACTCCACCCATCACCGGGTCAAGGCTGGCGACGGCGACGATCACGTCGGCGACCTGGCCGCCCTCGCACATGATCGGCATCGCCTGCAGGTTTGCGAAGGACGGGTCACGGAAGTGCACCCGGAACGGCTTGGTGCCGCCGTCGGAGACGACGTGCGCACCCATCTCGCCGCGCGGCGACTCGATCGCCACGTAGGCCTGGCCGGCCGGGACCCGGAAGCCCTCGGTGACCAGCTTGAAGTGATGGATCAGCGCTTCCATCGACTCGCCCATGATGTGCTTGATGTGGTCGAGCGAGTTGCCCATCCCGTCGGCGCCGACGGCCAGCTGGCTCGGCCAGGCGATCTTCTTGTCGGCCACCATCACCGGCTGGCCGTCCATCTTCTCCAGCCGGTCCGCGCACTGCTCGACGATCTTCAGCGACTCGTGCATCTCCTGCAGCCGGACGCGGAACCGCCCGTACGCGTCGGAGGAGTCCCAGGTCGGTACGTCGAAGTCGTACGTCTCGTACCCGCAGTACGGCTGGGACTTGCGCAGGTCCAGCGCGTACCCGGTGGAGCGCACCGTCGGGCCGGAGATGCCGAGCGCCATGCAGCCGGCCAGGTCCAGGTAGCCGACGTCCTGCAGCCGCGCCTTGAAGATCGGGTTCGCGTTGCAGAGCTCGGCGTACTCCTTGAGGTGCTTGTTCATCCACGTGATGTACTCGCGGATCTTGTCCAGCGCACCCGGCGGCAGGTCCTGCGCGACACCGCCCGGCCGGATGAACGCGTGGTTCATCCGCAGGCCGGTGATCAGCTCGAACAGGTCGAGGGTCTTCTCGCGCTCGCGGAAGCCGATCGTCATCACGGTCAGCGCGCCGATCTCCATACCGCCGGTGGCGATGCAGACCAGGTGGCTGCTGATCCGGTTGAGCTCCATCAGGAGCACCCGCATCACGTTGGCCTTCTCCGGGATCTGGTCCTCGATCCCGAGCAGCCGCTCGACCGACAGGCAGTACGCCGCCTCGTTGTAGAACGGCGACAGGTAGTCCATCCGGGTGCAGAACGTGACGCCCTGCGTCCAGGAGCGGAACTCCATGTTCTTCTCGATGCCGGTGTGCAGGTAGCCGATGCCGCAGCGGGCCTCGGTCACGTTCTCACCGTCGAGCTCGAGGATCAGCCGGAGCACGCCGTGCGTGGACGGGTGCTGCGGGCCCATGTTGACGACGACGCGCTCTTCGGGCTCCTCGCCGAGACCGGAGACGACCGAGTCCCAGTCCTGACCGGTGACGGTGAAGACCTTGCCCTCGGTGGTGTCCCGAGTGGTCGCGTAAGGGTCTGTAGTGGTCATCAGTTGTACGACCTCCGCGTGTCGGGCGGTGGGATGACAGCGCCCTTGTACTCGACGTCGATACCGCCGAGCGGGTAGTCCTTGCGCTGCGGGTGGCCCGGCCAGTCGTCGGGCATCTGGATCCGGGTGAGCGCCGGGTGACCGTCGAAGACGATCCCGAAGAAGTCCCAGGTCTCGCGCTCGTGCCAGTCGTTGGCCGGGTAGACCGAGACGATCGACGGGATGTGCGGGTCGGCGTCGGGCGCCGCCACCTCCAGCCGGATCCGCCGGTTGTGGGTGATCGACATGAAGTGGTACACGGCGTGCAGCTCGCGGCCGGTCTCGTGCGGGTAGTGCACGCCGCTGACCCCGGAGCAGAACTCGAACCGCAGCGCCTCGTCGTCGCGCAGGTGCTTGCACACCTCGACGATGTTCTCGCGCTTGACGTGCAGGGTCAGCTCGCCGCGGTCGACGACGACCTTCTCGATCGAGCCGTCGGCGGTCAGGCCCTCGAGCCGGTCCACCGCCGCGTCGAACCAGGAGCCGTACGGCCGCGGGGTCGCGCCGGGCAGCGCGACCTGGCGGCGCAGGCCGCCGAACCCGGAGGTGTCGCCGGTGCCGCGGACGCCGAACATGCCCTCGCGCTGGTCGATCACCTCCGCCTCGGGCGTCTGCGCGTCACTGGCCGCGGAGGTCGCCGGAAGGTTCTCGGGCTGGGAATCGCTCACCGCAGCAGACCCTTCATCTCGATCGTCGGGGCGGCGGTCAGCGCCGCGGCCTCCTGCTCGGTCTGCAGCGCCTTCTTGTGCGCGCCGAGCTTCATGTGCTGGATCTGGTCGTGGATCTTCAGGAACGCGTCCAGCAGCATCTCCGGCCGCGGCGGGCAGCCGGGCAGGTACATGTCGACCGGGACCACGTGGTCCACGCCCTGCACGATCGCGTAGTTGTTGAACATGCCGCCGGACGACGCGCAGACGCCCATCGCCAGCACCCACTTCGGGCCGGGCATCTGGTCGTAGATCTGGCGCAGCACCGGGGCCATCTTCTGGCTCACCCGGCCGGCCACGATCATCAGGTCGGCCTGCCGCGGCGAGGCCCGGAAGACCTCCATGCCGAACCGCGCGGCGTCGTACCGCGGCGCCCCGGTGGTCATCATCTCGATGGCGCAGCAGGCCAGCCCGAAGGTTGCCGGCCACAACGAGGCCTTGCGCATGTAGCCGAGCAGTCCTTCGACGGTGCTCAGCAGGACGCCGGCCGGAAGCTGTTCCTCAAGACCCATGTCAGTCCCACTCCAGTCCGCCGCGGCGCCACACGTAGGCGTACGCGACGAAGACGGTGACGATGAAGATGACCATCTCGATCAGCCCGAACAGCGCCATCTGGTCGAAGGCGACCGCCCACGGGTAGAGGAAGATGATCTCGATGTCGAACACGATGAACAGCATCGCGGTGATGTAGTACTTCACCGGGAAGCGGCCACCGCCGACCGGCTGCGGCGTCGGCTCGATGCCGCACTCGTACGAGTCCAGCCGGGCCCGGTTGTACCGCTTCGGGCCGACCAGCGCACTGACGGCGATACTGCCCGCGACGAAGAGCGCCGCGAGCACACCTAGAGCGAGAATCGGTGTGTAGGGTTGCATCGCTGCGTGCTCCCTCCTTCAGCCGGTTGAGTCTGTTGTTCCGGATCAGCCCTCAGAGGACTGTGTTATCAGTACCGCTGTGGCTCAGCTCACTCGCCCCGCCGCTCAGGCCGCGGGAGCGAGCTTCGTGAGGCCGTTGATGATTTTGTCCATCACGTCCCCGTCGCGCGGGTCCGTGAGGTTGGCCAGCAACTTCAGGGTGAACTTCATCAGGGTGGTGCGCGGCAGACCGTACTTGGTGCACAGCCGCATCACCTCCGGATTTCCGATCAGCTTCACGAAGATCCGGCCGAGCGTGTAGTAGCCGCCGTACTCCTGCTTGAGCGCCTTCGGGTACGCCGACAGCGCGCGCTCGCGCTGGTGCGGCTGCCGGCGCAGCGCCTGGGCGGCGACCTCGGCGGCGAACGCCCCGGACTCCATCGCGTACGGGATGCCCTCGCCGTTGAACGGGTTGACCATGCCGCCGGCGTCGCCGAGCAGCATCAGCCCGCGGGTGTAGTGCGGCTGCCGGTTGAAGCCCATCGGCAGCGCGGCCCCGCGGATCGGGATGGTCTGGAACTCGTCGGTGAACTGCCACTCCGGCGGCGTGTTCTTCAGCCACGCCTTCAGCAGGTCGGCGTAGTCGACCTTGCCGAACGCGTCGGAGGTGTTCAGGATGCCGAGCCCGACGTTGACCGTGCCGTCGCCCATCCCGAAGATCCAGCCGTACCCCGGCAGCAGCACCTTCTGGCCCGGCTGCTTGGGGTCGTCGGCCCACAGCTCGAGCCAGGACTCCAGGTAGTCGTCGTTGGTCCGCGGGCTGGTGAAGTAGGTCCGGACGGCGACGCCCATCGGGCGGTCGTCGCGCTTGTGCAGGCCCATCGCGATGCTCAGCCGGGACGAGTTGCCGTCGGCCGCCATCACCAGTGGCGCCCGGAACTCGAGGTCGTCGCCGGCCCGGCGGCCGTTGTCGTCGACCGGCTTGGCGGTGACGCCGACGATGTGGCCGCGGTCGTCCAGGATCGGGCCGCTGACGTTGGTCCGCTCGCGCAGCCGCGCCCCGGCCTTCACGGCCTGCCGGGCGAGCATGTCGTCGAAGTCCATCCGGTTCCGGGTCAGGCCGTAGTTCGGGTGGCTGGCCAGGTCCGGCCAGTCGAGCTGCAGCACGTGCCCGGCGCCCTGGATGCGGAGGCCGTAGTTGCGGATCCAGCCCGCCTCTTCGGAGATGTCGATGCCCATGTTGATCAGCTGCTTGGTGCCGCGCGGGGTCAGCCCGTCGCCGCACACCTTCTCCCGCGGGAACGCGGTCTTCTCCAGCAGCAGGACGTCCAGTCCGGCGTTCGCCAGGTGGTACGCGGCCGCCGATCCGGCGGGTCCGGCACCGACGACGATCACATCGGCGGTCTCCGCCTGCTGCCCGCTCGGCACGCTCTGGCTCATCTCTTCCCGGCCTGGATGGTTGGGGGGCTGTGCGCTCGTGAAGTGATTCACGAGCCCTCTTCACTCGACAGTCTAGGACTGCCTGACTCGGACACGAAACTCGCCCCAACGGCCTTGCAGGCAAGCGATTTACGCATAATTTCCGTTGCGTAATTAACTGGGCTTCATCCCCCGGTGGATGGCGACCAGGCCGCCGCTCAGGTTGCGCCACTGGACGCGGGTCCAGCCGGCACCCTCGATCGCCCGGGCCAGCGGCTCCTGCGGCAGCCACGCCCGGGTCGACTCCGCCAGGTACTCGTACGCGTCGGGGTTGGTCGACACCACCTTCGCCACCGCGGGCACCGCGCGCATCATGTACTCCAGGTACACGACCCGGAACGGCTTCCAGGTCGGATGCGACTGCTCGAGTACGACGAGCCGCCCGCCCGGCCGGGTCACGCGCAGCATCTCCGCGAGCGCCACCGTGACGTCGTTCACGTTCCGCAGCGCCCAGGAGATCGTCACCACGTCGAACGTGTCGTCGGCGAACGGCAGCCGGAGCGCGTCGCCGGCGATCAGGTCCAGCTCGGGGTGCCTGCGCTTGCCGACCCGCAGCATGCCGACCGAGAAGTCGCAGGACACCACCTCGGCGCCCGCCTCGCGCAGCTTGATGCTGGACGCGCCGGTGCCGGCCGCCAGGTCGAGGATCCGCAGCCCCTTCCGCGGCGCGATCTCGGCCAGCGTCGCGGGCCGCCAGTACAGCTTCTCCAGCCCCATCGTGGCGACCGCGTTGGTCCGGTCGTACCCCTCGGCCACGTTGTCGAACATGGCCGCCACGTCGTGCGGCTGCTTGCTGAGATCTGCGCGTGTCACCTGTCTAGTTCATCACGCGGGTCATCGGCGGCCGGACGGCAGGCATACGCTGTGATGTCGTGAGTGCATCTCCAGGTAGCCGTGCGGCCCTCGCGACCCGAGGCCCCGCACCGCAGTTGGTGGTTCGCAGTCAGCTGGTGGACGGGGTGTCGGCGCACCTGCTGGACCATCTGCCGGACGAGGGCGGACTCGCGTGGGTACGGCGGGGCGACGGGCACGTCGGCTGGGGCGTCGCCGCCCGGCTCGACGTTGCCGGGAGCAACCGCTTCGAGGAGGCCGCGACCTGGTGGCGGGAGCTGACCGCCGCCGCGGTGATCCGCGACGAGGCCGGCGTGCCGGGCTCCGGGCTGGTCTGCTTCGGGTCGTTCGGCTTCACCGACTCCGACCCGGGTGAGCTGGTCGTTCCCGAGGTGATCGTCGGCCGCCGCGGCGACAGCACCTGGGTGACCACGATCTCCCCGGCGAGCTCGCTGGCGGCCCCGCCGGAGCTCGAGGTCCACGAGCCCTCCCCGGTGTACGACGTGACGTTCGCGGACGGCGCCCGTACCGGGACGGACTGGTCGAGCATCGTCGCCGACGCGGTCCGCCGGATCACCGCCGGCGAGCTCGACAAGGTGGTGCTGGCCCGCGACCTGATCGCGATCGCCGCGCAGCCGATCGACCTGCGCTGGCCGCTGCGCCGGCTCGCGGCGGCGTACCCGAACTGCTGGACGTTCGCGGTCGACGGCCTGATCGGCGCCACCCCGGAGCTGCTGGTCCGCCGGGAGAAGGGCCTGATCACGTCCCGGGTGCTGGCCGGCACGATCCGCCGTACCGGCGACGACGCGCACGACCTGGCGCTGGCCGCGTCGCTGGCCCGGTCGTCGAAGGACCTCGAGGAACACGAGTTCGCGGTCCGCTCGGTCGCGGACGCGCTCGAGCCGCACTGCTCGTCGATGAACGTCCCGGAGACCCCGTTCGTGCTGCACCTGCCGAACGTGATGCACCTGGCCACCGACGTCGCCGGCGTCGCGAACAACGGCGCGTCCGCGCTCGGCCTGGCCGCGGCCCTGCATCCGTCGGCGGCGGTCTGCGGTACGCCGACGCCGGTCGCCCGGGACCTGATCGGCGAGATCGAGGGCATGCGGCGCGGCCGGTTCAGCGGACCGGTCGGGTGGATGGACGCCGCGGGCGACGGCGAGTGGTGCATCGCGCTGCGCTGCGGCCAGGCCGACCCGGACGAGCCGCGCCGGATGCGGTTGTTCGCGGGCGCCGGGATCGTCGCGGGTTCCGACCCGGACGCCGAACTGGCCGAGACGAACGCGAAGCTGGTGCCGATGAGAGACGCGTTGGGAGACTGATCCGTGAAGCTGACCAAGTTCGCACACGCCTGCGTCCGGCTCGAGAAGGACGGCAAGGTGCTGCTCATCGATCCGGGGACGTTCAGCGAGGACGCCGCCTTCGAGCGGGCCGACGCGGTCCTGGTCACGCACGAGCACCCGGACCACGTCGACGTCGAGCGGCTGCGCGGCCTGCAGGCGCCGATCTTCACCACGGCCGGCGTCGCGGCGCAGCTGGACGACGAGCGGGTGACGGTGGTGGCCGACGGCGAGTCGTTCGACGCCGGCGGTTTCGCGATCCGCGCGTACGGCAAGGACCACGCGGTGATCCTGCCGGAGCTGGGCGTGCCGTGCGAGAACATCGGCTACCTGGTCGACGACGCGGTCTACCACCCCGGCGACTCGTTCACGCGGCCGGACCGTGAGGTGCACACGAACCTGGTGCCGATCTCGGGCCCGTGGTTCGCGCTGCCCGCGGCCGTGGAGTATGCCCGGTCGGTCAAGGCGGAGCAGACCGTCGGCATCCACAACGCGCTGCTCAGCGACATCGGTCTCGGCATGATGAAGCGCTGGATCGGCGAGGCCGGCGGGCGCGCCTACCACGGGCTGACCCCTGGTCAGTCGATCGAGCTCAGCTGAAACCGTCGCAGATCCGCCACGGTCTCGAAGCCGAGCTGCTGGTAGACGCCGTGCGAGTGCGGATTGCCGAGGTCCGTGCGTAGACAGACCTCGGCGGGCTGCAGGTTCCGCGCGACCAGCGCCGTCAGCGCGGCGCCGTACCCACGTCGCCTGAACTCCGGCGGCGTGTAGATCGGCCCAAGTCGTACGACGCCACGCTGCGGCGGCCGGTGCGCCGCCATCGCAACGGGCCGGCCGCCGGCCTCGAGCATCCACAACCGGCCCTGCGCGATCATCACCCGGACGCGCTCGTCCTCGTCCGCGGAACGTGCCACCGTCCAGCCCCGGCGCGCGTCCTCGTCCTGCTCCATCTCGGTCAGCCAGCCCGCACACAGGTCGGCGTCGCCCTTGCCGGCCGGTCGCGCTTCCCCTTGTACGTCGGGGATCCGCAGCCGCCCGAGCCGGTACAGGCGGACGCCGCCGCGCTCCTCGACCTGCTTGCCGACGGCAACGGCCCAGGCGTTGGCGAACCGTTCGGCGACCTCGCCCTCGCCCTCGATCGCGGACGACTCCGGCGCCGCGTCGAGCAGCCGCGTCACGAGCTCGTCGACCTGGTCCGCGGGGACGTCGGCGAGCCGGATCCCGCGCGGCTCCCGGGCCACCGCGGACGCGCCGCCGGACGTCACCACGCGCACGCCGCCGGCGTCCAGCTCCTCGAGCAGGACGACGTGCCGGACCGGATCAAGTGAAGTCATAGTCGACGAAGTCCCGGACCGGCCGGTAGCCGATGGCCGCGTAGATCTTGTTGGAGGTCGGGTTGCCGAGGTCGGTGTAGAGACACGCCTGGTTGCCGTCAGCAAGGATCCGCGCGGTGACGTGAGCGGTCAACGCGCCGGCGTACCCGTGCCGGCGCCGCTCGGGCGGTGTGTAGACCGGACCGACGCGGCAGACGCCGAAGAGCGCGAGGTGATGGCCGGCCATGCTGACCGGCTCGCCGTCGATCTCCCAGATCCACAGCGTGCCGTGTTCCAGGTGCTGCTCGGCCCATTCGCGGTGGCCGGAGGTCAGTTCCTCGGCGAAGCCGTCCTGACCCCAGCCGGCCACCAGTTCGACCTCGTCCGGGCGCATCGGACGCGGGCCGCCCGCTTCGGCAGCGACCTGGTTGAACTCGACCAGCTGGTGCAGCCGCGTCCCCCGACCCTCGGTCGCGCTGCCGCCGCGGCGTTCACACCAGCGGCGTGCGAAGGCCCGCGCGGCGAGATGGTCACCGGCGACACCGACCAGGTCCGGCAGGACGTCGGTGTACGCGTCGGCGATCGGTACGGCGAGCTCCTCGGACAGGGCGCCGAGGTACACGCCGCGGCCCGGGGTCCGCATCGCGACACCGACCACGTCCGGGTCGTGGACCGAGACGAAGTACGACGGTTCGTCCTCGGCGCGGGCGGTGCCGTTCGCACGCTCGTGGACGTTGCTCATGATGATCGTGTGCAGCACCGGATCCTGTTGCAGGAAAGGGAACACGGCCTGCTCGAACGCCCGTGGATCGCTCGTCACGCGCACATCCATAACCCGGAGCGTACGCCTGCGACCGGTCGCGCGGCCCCGGATTTACACTGCGGGCATGTCGACCACGCGGTTGTTGCTGCTCGGGATCGTCCGGATCTTCCAGCCGGCGTACGGGTACCAGCTGCGGCGTGAGCTGATGACCTGGAAGGTCGAGAGCTGGGCGAACATCAACCCCGGCTCGATCTACACCGGGCTCCGGACGCTGGCCAAGCACGGCTACCTGCAGGAGCTCGAGGACGACGGCTCGCACCGGCCCGGGCGGACGTCGTACAAGCTGACCGCCGACGGCGAGACGGAGTACTTCTCGCTGCTGCGGGAGATGTTGTGGACGGTCGACAGCTTCCACCCCGACCGGATGCAGGCCACGCTGAGCTTCCTGTGGTCGCTGCGGCGCGACGAGGTGATCGCGGCGATGGAGGCCCGGGTCAGCCAGCTGGAGTCGCTCGCGAAGTCGGCGCCGTTCGCCGAGCGGCAGGTGCTCGAGGACCCCGGAACGCCGAACCACGTGGTCGAGATGTTCCGGATCACGACGGCCCGCGACGACGGCGAGCTGCGCTGGACCCGGGAGTTCCTGGACCGGATCCGGGACGGCGCCTACGCGTTCGCCGGCGAGCCCGCCGACTGGAAGCCGCATCCGGGCATGGTGACCCACTGGGGGGAGATCCCGGACCCGCCGGACGCGCGTTAATCAAGTTTGACTAGTCAAAGTTGATCACTCAGACTGGCTCGCATGATGATCGAAGCACGCGGGCTTGTCCGCACCTTCAAGACGAAGCGGGGCCCGGTCCAGGCCGTGCAGGGGGTTGATCTGGACGTGGCCGACGGCGAGATCGTCGGCTTCCTCGGCCCGAACGGGGCCGGCAAGACCACCACGATGCGGATGCTGGCGACGCTGATCAAGCCGACGTCGGGGACCGCGACCGTGGCCGGCTGCGACCTCGCCAAGGACCCGGTCGGGGTCCGCCGCCGGATCGGGTACGTCCCACAGAGCGGCTCCACGCTGCCCGAGGCGGTGGCCGGCGACGAGGTGGTCGACCACGCCCGGCTGTACGGGGTACCGAAAGCGCAGGCGGCTGAGCACGGGCAGCGGCTCTTCGAGGAGCTCGACCTGCCCGGCCTCTGGCGGCGCCAATGCAAGACGCTGTCCGGCGGGCAGCGCCGCCGCCTGGACATCGTGATGGGCCTGATCCACGACCCGAAGCTGATCTTCCTGGACGAGCCGACCACTGGCCTCGACCCGCAGGCCCGGGCGAACCTCTGGGAGCACATCCGCGGTCTCCGCGACCGCGGCGCGACGATCTTCCTCACCACGCACTACCTGGACGAGGCGGACGCGCTCTGCGACCGGATCCTGGTCATCGACCACGGCAGGATCGTCGCCTCCGGTACGCCGGACAACCTCAAGCAGCAGGTCTCCGGCGACGCGGTCCGGCTGAGCCTCGCCGACCCGGCGCAGGCGCCGGCCGTGACGAAGATCGTCCAGGAGCTGCCCGGCGCGACCCAGGTCGAGACCGACGGCGACGTGGTCGGGTTCCGGATCCCGCGCGGCGGGTCGGTGCTGCCGGGGCTGCTCCGGTCGATCGACGCCCAGGGCATCGAGCTCGACGGCGTCGAGGTGCACCGGCCGACGCTCGACGACGTGTTCCTGACCATGACCGGCCGCTCGCTGCGCGACGAGGACGCCGTGGTATCTGAGGAGAAGGAGACTGTGGCATGACTGTCCTCCGTGAGACGTGGATCGTGTTCCACCGGGCGATGCGGCTGTCGCTGCGGAACCCGATGTGGTCGATCCTGATGCTCAGCCAGCCGCTGATGTACCTGTTCCTGTTCGGCCCGCTGCTGAAGCCGATCACCGCCCAGATCAGTCAGGGCGCCACCACGAACGCCTACCAGGTGTTCATCCCCGGCCTGATCGTCCAGCTCGGCATGTTCGGTGCGATGTTCGTCGGCTTCGGGCTGATCGCGGAGTACCGGGCCGGCGTGATCGAGGCCGACCGGGTCACCCCGGCCTCCCGGATCGCGCTGATGGCGGGGCGGGTACTGCGGGACGTCGTGGTGCTCGTGGTGCAGTCGATGCTCCTGCTGCTCGCCGCGCTGCCACTGGGCCTGCGCGCGCCGTGGGGCGGCGTACTGCTGTCGCTGGTGATCGTCGCGCTGCTGGGCGCCACGTTCGCCTCGCTGTCGTACTCCGTCGCGCTCATCACGAAGAGCGAGGACGCGCTGGCGCCGCTGCTGAACGGCATCGCCATGCCGCTCCTGCTGCTGTCCGGCATCCTGCTGCCGATGCAGATCGGCCCGACGTGGCTGCAGCGGCTGTCCGACATCAGCCCGTTGAAGCACGTGGTGAACGGCGTCCGCGCCCTGTTCCGCGGCGACATCAGCAGCTCGTCGTCGCTGTGGGGCCTGTTCTGGGTGGTGCTGCTGACCGTCATCGGATTGGCTGTCGGGGCAAGAACCTTCCGCAAGGAATCCGCTTGATGTTCATCGTGTCGTCGCATGGCCGGGCTACGGTCCGGCCATGCGTTCGCCGATGGTCCGTGGGGTCGTCGGCGCTGTTGTAGTCGCGCTGGCGAGTCTGGTGACCTCGGTGGTACCGGAGTCGTCCTGGGTCGACCCCATCCCGCTACGGCACTCGCTGCCCGGCCGGATGGTTGGGCTGACGTTCATGGTGGCCGGGCTCGGGCTGATGGCCTGGGCCTGGCTGACCGCGGGCAGGCGCGTCATGGCGGGCGAACGGCTGCCGCTGCTGCGGATGACGGCGTACTGGAGCGCACCGCTGTTGCTGGCGCCGCCGCTGTTCAGCCGCGACGCCTGGAGTTACGCGGCGCAGGGCGCGCTCGTGGCCGAGGGCTACAACCCGTACGACGTGGGCCCCGGAGTACTGTCCGGGCACATCATCGAGGCGGTCGACCCGATGTGGATGCAGACACCTGCGCCGTACGGGCCGCTGCCACTCGCGTACGGCGGTCTGGTCGCCCACCTCACCATGGACCCGTACGTGCTGATGCTGGCGCACCGCCTGCTCGCCGTACTCGGCCTGGTCCTCATCGCTTGGGCAGTACCGCGGCTGGCCACCGCCTGTCGTGTCGACCCGGTTGTCGCGACCTGGCTCGTGGTGCTGAACCCCATGCTGATCACCCACGGCATCGGCGCGGCCCACAACGACGTACTGATGCTGGGGCTCGCCTGCAGCGCCTTCGCTCTCGCACTGACCGGTCGTTGGGGTACGGCGGCTGTCGTGGCCGGTGTTGCGGCCGCAGTGAAGCTGCCCGGTGGCTTGGTGGTGATCGCTATCGCTGCTGTGATGAGCCCGTTGGCCGGACGGGTACTGCGGTTCGCCAGCCTCGCTATCGCGGGAGCTGTGTCCGTGCTGACGCTGGTGACGATCGGTGCGCTGACCGGTGTCGGCTCCGGGTGGCTCGGTGCGCTCGACGTACCTGGTCTGGTCCGTTCACCGTTCTCCATCGCCAACCTGATCGGCATGGCCGCGTCCGGCGTCCTCAGCTGGCTGGGTGAGGACACCGCGGCGGAGCAGGCTCTGCAGATCGTCCGGCTGGTCGGTATCGTGGCAGCGCTCGGCCTCATCGCCTACCTGAGTCTGCGGTCGTCGATCCACTACGCGGCGCGGGCTGTGGGTGTCGCGCTGCTCGCGGTCGTCGTACTGGGGCCGAGCGCGCACGACTGGTACTTCCTGTGGTGCCTGCCGTTCCTGGCCGTGGCGCGTCCCGGTCGCCGGCTGACGACGATCATCACCGCCGTCAGCCTGATCTTCACGATCGCCGCGCCGCTGAACTCCTCACTGCGCGGCGCGACGATCCCGATCCTCACCACGACCGCGCTGGTGATCGCGATCGCGCTGCCGCTGCTGAACCACCTGCGGACGTTGCAGCCGGCGCGGAAGGTGCCTGTTACAGCTGCTTGAGCGCCGCGACCAAGGCCTGGTTGAGCGGGCGGTGGTTGTCGCGGGCGATCCGTACCTCGATCACGTCCAGCCCTGCCACAGTGGGGGCGAGTGCGGCCCGCAGCGCGTCGGCGGTCTCCACCAGCGTGTACGGCGTACCGGTGGCGGCGCACAGTGCGGACAGGTCGACGTCGTGCGGCGTGCCGAAGACGCGCTCGAAGTGCGTGGCGTGCGTGGGGTCGCCCTGTTCGAGGGTGGAGAAGATGCCGCCGCCGTTGTCGTTCACGACGACGATCCGCAGGTCGGGGCGGGCCTCGTCGGGGCCGATCACCAGGCCGTTGCTGTCGTGCAGGAAGGCGAGATCACCGATCAGCGCGTACGTCGGGCCGGCGTTCGCCAGGGCCGCGCCGACAGCGGTGGAGATCGTGCCGTCGATGCCGGCCAGGCCGCGGTTAGCGATCGTACGGATCGGGACGACCGGGGCCAGGTCGAGGTCGCGGACCGGGTTCGAGGAGGCGACGACGAGCATGCCGTCGGCGCCGGCCGCTTCGCCGACGATCGCCGCGACGCGCGGTCCGCTGAGGCCGTCCGCGAGGAGCTTGTCGATCTCCGGACGAGCTGCTTCGTCGGCGTGCTGCCATCGGCTGAGCCAGTCGGTCGTGTCGGGGTCAGTCACCTCGAGGGCTGTCACCACCGCCTTGGCGCGGCGCGCCGGATCCGGCCACAGTCCGGTCGGTGCCACCACGACCAGCTCGACGTCGGGCCGGGCGAGCAGCTTCGAGATCGGCCGCGACAGGGTCGGGTGGCCGTAGACCAGGACGCGCTCGATCTCGTCCGCGAGCGCGCTTGCCTGCAGCAACAACCTGTAGGCAGCGACGACCGATGGGCCGGTGCGGGCCCGACTGGACGGCTCTGCGAAAAGCGGCCATCGACCGGCTTCGGCCGCCAGCCGGGCCGCTTGGGAGGCCCCGTCACCAGCAACGACCACCGTCTTGGGGCCTGGGGAGACTGCAGTCGCCTGGGTGCTTGCCGGGTGCACCGCGGTCCACGGTCCGGTGCTGCGGCCGTTGAGCGGTTCCGGCCATTCAGGTCCGTCGGTAGGGACCAGTGGCTCGCTGAGCGGGCAGTTGAGCTGTACCGGTCCGGGGTCCGCAGAACGGGCACCTGTCGCGTTGGCCACGGCTCTCGCGACCTGTGACCGCCAGTACGCCACCTGGCCGACCTCGCGGACCGGCGTACCCATCTCGTGGAACAGACGGACCGCAGAGCCGAACACCTTGATCTGGTCGGTCGTCTGGTTCGCACCGCTGCCTCGCAGGGCAGGTGGGCGGTCCGCGCTCAGCACGATCAGCGGGAGGCCGCTGTGCGACGCCTCCAGTACAGCGGGGTGCAGGTTCGCTACCGCAGTACCTGAGGTTGTCACCACGGGCACCGGCAGTCCGGTGCCGCGCATCAGCCCGACGGCCAGGAAGCCCGCCGTACGCTCGTCGATGCGGACGTGCAGGCGTAGGCGGCCGTCACGGTCGGCGGCTGCGAGCGCCAGGGCCAGGGGCGCGCTGCGGGAGCCAGGGGACACCACTGCCTCGCGTACGCCGCAGCGGATCAGCTCGTCGACCACTACGGTCGCGAAAGCCGTGGACGGGTTCATCCGGCACTCCTCTTCTGCACGCGAGCCAAGCGCTCGTTCCACGCCGCCGTACGGGCCGCATCCGCCGTTGGTAGGTCCGGGTCCGGCACGACGCGCCTGACCGGGAGAAAGCCGTCTTCCGGGAGCAGTGGCTCGGCGGTGACGTCTCGCGTGAACATCGAGACTGTCGCCAGACCGCACGCGTACGGGAGCTCTGGGAGCGCCGCGGCGAGCGCGACGCCTGCTGCGATGCCGACCGAGGTCTCGAGGGCTGACGACACCACTACGGGCAGTCCGATCTGCTCCGCGATCTGCAGGCAGGCACGGACACCGCCGATGGGCTGGACCTTCAGTACGGCGATGTCCGCCGCGTCGAGCGCTTTGACGCGCAACGGATCCTCGGCGCGCCGGATCGACTCGTCGGCAGCTACGGGTACGGCGGTCCGCCGCCGTACCTCCGCCAACTCCTCCACGGTTGCCGACGGCTGCTCGACGTACTCGAGGTCGAACCGCTGCAGCTCCTTCAGGTTCTTCACGGCTTCGTCTACCGACCAGAGGCCGTTGGCGTCGATGCGGACGTTTCCGTTTCCGATGGCGTCGCGTACTGCTTCCACGCGTGCCAGGTCGTCGGCGAGCGTTTGGCCCGGCTCTGCGACCTTGACCTTCGCTGTACTGCACCCGGAGGCTCTGACAATGGCTGCGGCCTTCTCGGCGTCTACGGCCGGCACGGTGCAGTTGACGGGCACCTTGTCCCGGAGGGGTTTCGGCCAGCCTTCCTCGGCGGCCTCGCGCGCTGCCCGCAGCCAGGAGACACAGGTGGCGTCGTCGTAGTCCAGGAACGGGCTCCACTCGGCCCAGCCCGCGGGGCCTTCGTACAGCATCCCTTCGCGCACGGTGATGCCGCGGAACTTGTTCTTGAGGTGGATCGAGTAGGTGATCACCGCACGCCCTCCAGCAACCGCTGCCGGTCAACCTTGCCCGAAGCAAGCATCGGCAGCTCCGGGAGCTGAACGACGTCCTGCGGCGCCCAGGTCCGCGGCAACGTCTCGCTGACCCAGTCGCGGAGCTCGTCCCGGGCCGGATCCTCGGCTTCCGGGACCACGAAGGCGACCACTCTCGTCCCCCACTCGGCGTCGGGCACACCCAGCACCACGGCGTCCCGCACCTTCGGATGCTCCAGCAGCCGCGCCTGCACCGTGGTCAGCGTGACGTTGACGCCACCAGAGATGACCACGTCGTCCACCCGGCCGACGACCCGCAGCCGCCCGTCGACGATCTCCCCACGGTCCTGCGTCCGGAACCACCCGTCCCGCAGTACCTCCGCGGTGAGCTCCGGCTTCAACCGATACCCGGAGAACAACGTGTTCCCCTTGATCAGAATCCGCCCGCCGTCGAGCCGTATCGACGTACCGTCCAACGGCACTCCGTCGTACACACACCCACTACCGGTCTCGGTCATCCCGTACGCCGGAATCGCGTTCACGCCGGCTGCCGCAGCCCTGGCCTTGAGCGCTGCCGGGGTCGCCGCACCGCCGATGACGATCGCGTCGAACACCCGGAGCCCTTCGAGGTCCGTCTCCAGGTAGCGCGCGAGCTGGGTCGGCACCATCGCCGTGTACCGCCTGGTGCCTGTCAACTGCTTGGCGCTCTCCGTGAAACTGTCGCCCAACACCACCGGCGACGTACGCGCCACCAACGACCGCGTGAGTATCTGCAACCCACCCACAAAGTAGGGCTTCATCGGCAACAGCCATTGCCCCGGCCCGCCAAGCCGCTCATGCGTAGCTGCCGCCGACGCCACCAGCGCGTCCCGCGAAAGCACCACGCCCTTCGGCTCCCCCGACGACCCAGAGGTCGTCAACACCACAGCAGTCCCCTCGTCCACCGGCTCCTCGGGCACCACCGCCTCCCGAACCCGAGCAGCCCCCACCGCATCCCCCGGCACCGGCGCAAACGGCCCTCCGCTCCCGTCCAACACCCCAGCGAGCGCCGCCAACACCCCGTCCGGCGCCCCCGGAACCAGTCGCAAAGTACTCATGACACTCCGAGCGTACGGCCCACCGCCTCCGCCCCTCGCGCCCGCCCAACGACCAAGCCGACGCATCGAGCCGTGGAGAAAGGTTCCGAACCCGATCGCCGAGTCGTGGAACACGGCTCTCGAAACACCGCCAGAATCCACGACTCGCGGGGCGTGGACAGGGGCGGGACCGTGGCGGGACCGTGGCGGTCCGAGCCCGGTCCGCGTGGTCGGTGCGAGCCCGGTCCGCGTGGTCGGTGCGAGCCCGGTCCGCGTGGTCGGCCGTGTGGCTGACAGAATCGACGGTCATGGCCACCCCTGCCCAGTGGGTCGAAGGCGCCCGCCCCCGCACCCTGCCTGCCGCGATCGCCCCCGTACTCGTCGGAACCGGCGCCGCGGCGTACCTGGACGCCTTCGTCTGGTGGAAGGCACTCCTCGCCCTAGGTGTCGCCCTGGCCCTGCAGATCGGCGTCAACTACGCCAACGACTACAGCGACGGTATCCGCGGCACAGACGAGAACCGCGTCGGCCCGCTCCGCCTCGTCGGCTCCAAGGTGGCCACTCCGCGCGCAGTGAAGACCGCCGCCTTCGCCTGCTTCGCGATCGGCGCCGCCCTGGGCATCGTCCTCTGCGCCACCACCACCTGGTGGCTCCTGGTGGCCGGCGCCGCCTCCCTGCTCGGCGCGTGGTTCTACACCGGCGGCAAACGCCCCTATGGCTACCGAGCCCTCGGCGAGGTCAGCGTCTTCCTCTTCTTCGGGCTCGTAGCCGTCCTGGGTACGACGTACGTCCAAGCCGAAACCCTCCACTGGACAGCCATCGCCGGCGCCGTCTCAGTAGGCGCCATCGCCTGCGCCCTCCTGGTGGCCAACAACCTCCGGGACATCCCCACCGACTCGGAAACCGGCAAGCGCACGCTGGCAGTGGTGCTGGGCGCCGCCCTGTCCCGCCGCTTCTACGCCGCCCTGACCACCCTGGCCTTCGTCCTGGCCGCAGTCTCCGCCATCGCCACCCCCTGGGCGCTCCTCGCCTTCATAGCTCTCCCCCTGGCAGTGAAGTCCACTCGAATCGTCCTGAGCGACGCAGTAGGCCCCGCCCTGATCCCGGTCCTCAAATTCACCGGCCTGACCGAGCTCCTCTACGCCGTCGGCCTCGGCCTAGGCCTGGCCCTCGGCAGCTGAACCCACGCCGGCCAGCCCCATGAGCAGCACCAAGGGGGCCGACAGAGCCAACCCGTCGCGCACCACCACGTTCAGCTCGCTGCGGAACCGCGACTTCCGGCTGTACATGGCCGGCAGCGTCAGCTCGTCCACAGGCTCCTGGGTCCTCCGCATCGCCCAGGACTGGCTCGTACTGAGCCTGACCGGCAGCCCCGCGGCGGTCGGACTGACCATCGCCTTGCAGAGCCTGCCCACTCTCCTGCTCACCGTGCCGGGCGGAGCACTCGCCGACCGCTACCCGATGCGCAGGATCGTGCAGCTCTCCTACGCGGGCTTCGCTGTGCTGGCGGCGCTCTTGGCCGCCCTGACCCTCACCCAAGTCGTGCAGGCATGGCACCTACAACTGATTGCCCTAGGCACCGGAATCACCGCCGCCCTCAGTACCCCGGCACGGCAAGTGTTCGTCCACGAACTGGTCGGCTCGACCCAGCTACGCAACGCAGTCAGCCTCAACAGCGCAGCCCTGCAACTAGCCGGCCTCATCGGGCCCGCACTGAGTGGCGTGCTGATGGGCGTGGCCGGCGTCGGCTGGTCGTTCGCGATCACCGCAGCGTCGTACGTCGTCCCGATCCTGGCGCTGACCAGGATGCGCAGCGAGCAAGTACGAACCCGGCCGCCGCAACGCGCCCGCTTGCGCACCGGCCTCAGGTACGCCGCCCAACGCCCCGACATCCTCTGGCCGACACTCCTGGTCAGCCTGTTCGGGCTCTTCACCGCGAACCTGCCCGTCGTACTGGCGCCGTACGCCAAAGACGTCTTCCACAGCGGCGCCAGCGGCTACGGCCTCTTCAACACCGTAGTAGCCGCCGGCGCCCTGCTAGGAGCACTAGTCTCCGCCAGACTCGGTCGCACACGCCTACGCACCCTGATGGCGTTCGCAGCCGCCCTCTCGCTCCTCTACATCGCGGCCGCGGCCGCCACGACCCAACTGGTGTTCTGCGGAATCCTGCTCAGCGTCGGCGCCGCAACCATGCTCGTCAACGCCTCCGCCAACTCCACAGTCCAACTGGCCTCCCCGCCCACCATGCGCGGCCGGGTCATGGCCCTCTACGTCCTGACCTACTACACCGCCACCACCGCAGGCGCCCCCATCGCAGGCACCCTCATCGAACACCTAGGCCCCCGCCCGTACTTGCTCCTGGCCGGCGGCGCCCAGGCCACAATCTGCCTACTGATCACAGCCCGCCTGGCCATCGCCCGCTCGTGGGCGCATCCGATGACCTGACCTGCCGGGCCAGGGGCCAGGTCCAGGCGTAGCGCAGGATGAGGGCGAGAAGGATCAGTTCCAGTGCGACGCCCAGGCCGTAGAAGTACAGCCAGGACTCGCTCACCAGGTTGAACGCCGTGACGGGGACGTAGAGCGCGGCGACGACGAGGTTCGCGATGCGATTCGCCCGGGCGGGCAGCGTCATCGACAGCACGACCATGAGGATCGGGATGCCCACGAGGGCCAGCGCCGTGGTCGAAAAGGTCTGGGAGAGGTCGAACTCGAAGACCCTGCCGTCGAGGATCTCTTCGACGACGCCAGGCGTGAAGAAGTTGAGAATGTCGACGTACGCGTACAGGAACATGAAGCTCGTCCACGCTGCGGCGAGCTTGGCTCGCACCGGGACCGGCTGGTCTTCCAGTGGTGTGGCTTGACGTGTACTCATCCTTGGCTCCGTGTGTGGTGAGGATCGGTGCGTCCACGATCGCGAAGCCCTGCGGCGGGCACATCGGCCCGGAGGCCGGAGGTCGCCTGGCCGATGGCATGATCCCTGACTCGTTCTTTCGGTTGGTACGCCGAGGGGCGCCGAACCCTAGGCTGGAGCCGTGGACACTGTCCGGCGCTCCATCTGGCACGAGCCGCGGCCTGCTGACGCCCCGCCCATCGGTCGTTTCGACTGGCTGCTGGTGGGCGTGTTCGCGGCCGCCGCCTTGGCCGAGGGCATCGCCCGGCCGGGCTTGGCCTGGCGGCCCCTTGTGATGGTGCTCGCATTGGCGCTGATACCTGCCCTGCTCTGGCGGCGGAGCCGCCCCCTGGTGGCCGCCCTGGTCGGATGGGGCGTCGCCGGGCTGCTCTCGGTCTTCCAGTTGACTGCGCAGGCCGCGGACCTCGGCCTCTACTCCATGCTGGCCGTCCTGATCCTGCTCTACTCCCTGGTGCGGTGGGGCTCGGGACGGGAGATCGTCCTGGGGATCGCGTTCGTGACGGTTGTCGTCGCGCTGGGGATGTATGCCTCCTCCCCGGGCTGGGCCGACGCTTTCGGCGGGAGCGTCCTCTTGCTGTTGTTCGTCGCCCTCGCGGCGGTGTTCCGCTACCGCGCGGACCTTTGGCATCGCCAACAGCGCGAGATCCGCAATCAGGAGCGGGTGGCGCTCGCTCGCGACCTGCACGACACCGTGGCCCACCACGTCTCGGCCATCGCGGTGCAGGCGCAGGCCGGTCGCGTGGTGGCCGGCATCCAGCCTGAGAAGGCTGCCGAGGTCCTGGCCGCGATCGAGTCCGAAGCGTCCCGAACCCTGGCGGAGATGAGATCTGTGGTGCGAGTACTGCGTGACGAGGAAGCCGTCGCCTACTCACCGCAGCTGGGTGTCGCGGACCTGCCAGCTCTGGCGCGCGCCAACGCGACGCCCACCGTCGAGGTCTCGCTGGACGGTTCGTTGACCCGGCTGGCACGCCCCGTGGACGCCGCGCTCTACCGGCTCGCGCAGGAGTCGCTGACCAACGCCGTACGGCACGCCCGGAGCGCGACCCGCGTCGGGATCGACGTACGCCGGGAGGGCGACGCCGTCAGGCTGCGTGTCAGCGACGACGGACGGACCGAGCCGGGGCCGGCGCCCGAGCCTGGGTTCGGCCTGCAGGGTATGGCCGAACGCGCCCAGCTCCTCGGCGGATCGCTCTCCGCGGGGCCGGGGCCCGAGGGCGGCTGGGTGGTCGAGGCCGTGCTGCCGGTGGAGGCGCGGGCATGAGCATCCGCGTCGTCGTGGCCGACGACCAGGACCTGGTCCGGACCGGACTCGTCATGATCCTCGGCGCGCAACCCGGCATCGAGGTCGTAGGGGAGGCAGCAGACGGGCGCGCGGCGCTCGACCTGGCGACCCGCCTGCGTCCCGATGTCCTCCTCGCCGACATCCGGATGCCTGGGCTCGACGGCATCGAAGTGACCCGGCGGCTGGCCGGGGAGGGCGTCGCCGACCCGATGGCGGTCGTCGTGATCACAACCTTCGACCTCGACGAGTACGTCCTCGGCGCCCTCCGCGCCGGCGCCCGGGGCTTCCTGCTCAAGGACGCCGGGCCGGAGCTCCTCGTACAGGCCATCCACGCGGCGGCCAACGGGGACGCCCTGATCGCCCCCAACGTCACCCGCCGGCTACTGGCGACCTTCGCCGGCCAGGCGCCGGCCGTACCGGTCCAGCCCATCGACCCGCTCACCGACCGCGAGGAGGAGGTCCTCGCACTGGTGGCACGAGGCCGCACCAACGCCGAGATAGCCACCGAACTCTTCGTCGGCCTGAGCACCGTCAAGACCCACGTAGCCTCCCTGATGACCAAACTCGGAGCCCGCAACCGAGTCGAAATCGCACTGTGGGCCTACGACACCAGACGCGTGAGAGCCGATTAACGGGGCACGGATCGCAGCGCCGGCCCGGTTCGATCGCGCAGCCAACCGCAGCACCACCCCTACCGCTCATCCGTACGAGAACGCGTTAGTCCGCCACCCTGTTGGTGAGCAGGCTCTCGATGGTGTCGGCGAGTTCGGTGGGTGGTCGCCGGCCGTCGAGCTCCACCGTTGCGCCGCGGCGGAGTAGGGGTTCGACGGTTTGGACGTAGTTGGCGATCTCGGCTTGTCGTTCTGGGGTTTTGCCGTAGGGGTTGTTCGTACGGCGGCTCACGCGGTCGATGAGGACCTGCAGTGGCGCGCTGAGCAGGACGATGTGGTCGAAGCGGTCGTAGAAATGGCCCTGGTTCTCGACGGGTGCCGGAGATGATCACGTCGGGGTGGTCGGCCAGGAGCTGGGCCATGCGTGGCTCGTCCCAGGTGGCGTCGGGCAGGACCCAGCCGTCGTAGTCGGTGTCGACGGTGAAGTGGCCACGGCGCCGGAGTTCGTCGAGGACGGTGCTCTTGCCGACACCTGACATCCCAGTCACCAAGATCCGGGCCATGCCCGGGACGCTATCAACAGCCTAGGCGAGTTGCCGTCGTCCGGCTCGTTGACCTCACCCGGGTAGTCATCACTGGCACCACCAACGACCGTCCGTCCGACCAGCACGTCGGCCAAGCCGTCACAACGGGGTGGGTGGGAGCGCACGAAGCGGGCGCGCTGAGGAGCGCAGCGACGAAGGAAGCGCCCGCACAGCACGCTGCGGGGGCAAACCACCTCCACCCGTCACCACCTGCCGCCCGCGTAGCACGCTGTGGGGCGAACCACCTCACACCACGTCTACTCCGGTTCGGTCCACGCGCCGGTCGTGGCGAAGGTTTCCAGGGTGGTGGTGTACGGCGTGATGTCGATGCCGCTGGTGCGTAGCCAGGCGTCGTCGTAGTACGTGTTGCCGTAGCGTTCGCCGCTGTCGCACAGCAGGGTGACGATGCTGCCGCGGGCTCCGGTACGGCGCATCTCGGCGGCCAGGCGGAGTGCGCCCCAGAGGTTGGTGCCGGTGGAGCCGCCGACCAGCCGGCCGGTGACGCGGGAGCAGAACCGCATCGCGGCGATCGACGCGGCGTCGGGGACGGCGATCATCCGGTCGACGACGCCGAGGACGAAGGACGGTTCGACGCGCGGGCGGCCGATGCCTTCGATGCGGGACGGGCGGCCGGTGGAGAACTCCTGGTCGCCGGCCTCGAAGGCGGGGAAGAACGCCGAGTTCTCCGGGTCCACGACCGCGACGGACGTGTCGTACCGCTGGTAGCGCACGTACCGCCCGATCGTGGCCGACGTACCGCCGGTGCCGGCGCCGACCACGATCCAGGTCGGGATCGGGTGCTGCTCCAGGGACAGCTGGCCGAAGATCGACTCGGCGATGTTGTTGTTGCCGCGCCAGTCCGTCGCGCGTTCGGCGTACGTGAACTGGTCCATGTAGTGTCCGCCGGTCTCCTCGGCGAGGCGCTTGGCCTCACCGTAGATCTGGCCGGAGCGCTCGACGAAGTGGCAGCGGCCGCCGTAGAACTCGATCAGCTCGACCTTCTCGGGGCTGGTGGAGGCCGGCATCACCGCGATGAACGGCAGCCCGAGCAGGCGGGCGAAGTACGCCTCGCTGACCGCGGTGGAGCCGCTGGAGGCCTCGATCACCGCGGTGCCCTCGTGGATCCAGCCGTTGCACAGGGCGTACAGGAACAGTGACCGGGCGAGCCGGTGCTTGAGCGAGCCGGTGGGGTGCACGGACTCGTCCTTGAGGTACAGGTCGACCCCCATACCCTCCGGCATCGGGAACACGTGCAGATGCGTGTCCGCGCTCCGGTTGGCGTCGGCGTCCACGATCCGGATCGCCTCGGACACCCACGCGCGCGCCTTCTCGTCCCGCCGGTCGATCTCGCGGCACACCCCGTCAACCTCACTCATGCGGGCCAGGCTAAGACGTACGGGCCGATTTGAGTATTCCTACGCTCGGTGAGCGCCGTACGCCGCCGGAATGATGACAGCTGTGAGCCTGCCGTTGCTGATCGACTTCACGCCCGCCGAGATCGCGGAGATCCTCGCCGTCGTCGTCGGAATCTGCGCGTACGCCGCCCTCCCGGGAGCCGTCGCACTGGCCGTCGCCGGCTACCGCACCGCAACCCGCCACCGGGCCGGTCACGCCCTGGGGTACGGGCTGATCGGCGCGGTCCTGTCCATGCCGCCGGCAGCCGTCGGCGTCTTCTTCCAGATCGGCTGGTGGGCGGCCCCGCTGCTGTCGACGCCAGCCGTCTGCTTCGCCTTGTACGTCGCCCGGACCCGCCCCCAGCCGCCCGTCGAATGGGGATACCGATGACCAGGCTGCCGCTCGGACCCATCGAGTTCTCGCCTGCCGAGGTCGCGGTGATTTTCGCGATCGTCACCGTCGGCGCGATCGTCCTGGCCCTGCCCGCGACCCTCGCCCTCGCCTGGGTCGGCCACCGCCGCGCCACCCAGTACCGGGGCTGGAACGCGCTCTGGTACTGGTTCTGCGGTACGGCGCTCTCGCTGGCGGTGACGGCGCTCGCGACGAGCCAGGGCCTCGGGTGGTGGTCCGTGCCGCTCGGCTGGCTCCCGACCGGGTTGCTCGCGGTGCTGCTGAATCCCCGCAGGACCCCGGATGCGAGCTACTGTCGGAACCCATGACGACCGGGCAGGGGGAACGATGACCGAGAACAGTGATCGGCCGACGCGGCAGCGGGTGACGCTGACCGACATCAGCTCGCGGGCGTGGGAGCACCCCGCGGACCGCGGCGCGCTGGTGGCGCTGCGGCAGTTGAAGGGCTTCGACTACGTCCTGCGGAAGATGTCGGGGCTGATCAACGAGCGGGCGTTCCGGCTGCAGTTCCTGGGCTCCGCGATCCGGGTCGACGAGCGGCAGTTCCCGACCGTGCACCGGCTCTACACCGAGGCCGGCTCCACCCTGGACGTCCGGCAGCTCCCCGAGCTGTACGTCACCAACAGCCCGATCTGGAACGCGGTCACGATCGGCATGGACAAGCCGTTCATCGTGGTCAACAGCGCGATGCTGCAGGGTCTGGACGAGGAGGAGCTGCGGTTCGTCCTCGGGCACGAGCTCGGCCACGCGCAGAGCGGCCACGCCCTGTACCAGTCGCTGCTGCTCTGGCTGATGCGGCTCACCGGCGCGTTCAACTGGATGCCGATCGGCGCGCTGGGCCTGCGCGCGATCATCGCCGCCCTGCACGAGTGGTCCCGCAAGGCCGAGCTGTCCGGCGACCGGGCCGGTCTGCTCGCAGTCCAGGACCCGGCCGTCGCGCTGCGCGTCCAAATGAAGCTCGCGAGCGGCGGTCAGCTCAGCGAGCTCGACACCACCGCGTTCCTGGCGCAGGGGACGGAGTACGAGAGCGCCGGCGACCTGCGCGACAGCGTGCTGAAGCTGCTGCTGCTCGAGGCGCAGTCGCACCCGCTGGCCGTGATCCGGGCGCACGAGCTGCGCCGCTGGGTCGACGAGGGCGAGTACACGACGATCGTCTCCGGCGACTACCCGCGACGCCAGGACGACGCCGACGCGTCGATCTCGCAGGAGGCGAAGAACGCGGCCAAGTCCTACACCGAGGCGTTCAACCGTTCGCAGGACCCGCTGGCCAAGTTCCTCCGCGATCTCGGCGACGGCCTCGGCGGCGTCCGCGACTGGGTGTCGTCGAAGTTCCCGCCGCGAAACTGATTCGCGGTACGGCGCCCCGACCGGGGATCCTGTCCGCGTGATCGACGTACAGGACATCGGCCCGGACGACTGGAAGACCTGGCGTGAGCTGCGGCTCGCGGCTCTGGAAGAGGCGCCGTACGCGTTCGGCTCCCGGCTCGCCGACTGGGTGGACGCCTCGGAGGACCGCTGGCGGGAACGCCTGAGCGCCCCGGGCGCCTACCAAGTCGTGGCCGCGCTCGACGGGACACCGGTCGGCATGGCCGGCGGTTTCCTCGCGGACGAGCCCGGCCTCGCCCACCTCGTGTCGATGTGGGTGGCCCCGGCCGGCCGCGGGCGCGGCGTCGGCGACCGGCTGATGACGGCCGTCGAGGACTGGGCCCGCGGCGCCGGCGCCCACACCCTCGAGCTCTCGGTTGCGGTCGGCAACGACGCGGCCCACGCGCTCTACCTGCGCAGCGGTTTCACCGACGACCGCGAGGTCGAGGAGCCGGCCACCGACGGCGTCCTCGAACGCCTCACGATGATGCGCAAGCAGCTCTGAGACAGGACGAAGGGCCCGCTTCCCCCCTCCCGGGAAGCGGGCCCTTCGCGTACTGCGGGGCGGATCAGCCCATGTGGACGGCGTTCTGGCCGTCGGTGGCCAGGTCCTTGTGCTTGATCGACAGGCCGACCAGCGTGACCACCGCGGCCCCGAGCGCCAGGAAGGCCGACCAGATGAACGCCCGGGTGAACCCGTGCGTCGTGGCGAGCGCCGTGAACTGGCCCTCCAGCTGCTTGAGCTGCTCCGGCGACTGCCCCGACTCGGCCGCCTTCTGCAGACCCGGGGCCAGCTCGGTGAACTTGTCCTTGATCGCGCTCGTGGAGATCGTGCCCAGCAGCGCCAGGCCGACCGCACCGCCGATCTGCTGCACGGTGTTCAGGACGGCGGAACCGACACCCGAGTCCTCCGCCGCCACGCCGCTGACCGCGGTCAGCGTCAGCGGGACGAAGATCAGGCCCATACCGAACGACAGCACCAGGATGTACGGGAGCAGGTCGGTCAGGTACGACGAGTCGACCGCGAGCCGGCTGAACCCGAACATGCCGCCCGCGACCAGCACGCCGCCGGCGCCGGAGATCCAGCGCGGGTCCATCCGCGCCACCAGGGTGGACGCGACCTGCGCCGCCAGCACGATGCCGACGCTGAACGGCAGGAACGCCAGACCGGTCTTGATCGCGCTGTAGCCCATGATCGACTGCACGAAGATGCCCAGGAAGTAGAACATCGAGAACATCGCCGCGCCGACGATCAGCATCACGAAGAAGCTCACGCCGCGGGTCCGGTTCGCGAGGATCCGGAACGGCATCAGCGCGTGCCGCGAGCGGGCCTCGATGACCAGGAAGATCGCCAGCAGCGCCAGGCCGCCGAGGATGAAGGTCAGCGTCCAGCGGTCGCCCCAGCCGTCGGTGGCCGCGTTGGTGAGGCCGTAGACGAGCGAGGTGAGACCGGCGGTCCCGGTGACCGCACCCGGCAGGTCGAACTTGCCGGTCTGGCGCTCCGACTCACCCAGGTAGCGGAAGGCGGCGACCGCCACCAGCAGGCCGATCGGCGTGTTGATGAAGAACGTCCAGCGCCAGTCGGCCTCGGTCAGCGCGCCGCCGAGGATCAGGCCGATCGCGGCGCCGGCGCCGGACATCGCGGCGTACACGGCCATCGCGCGGTTGCGCTCCTTGCCGGCCGGGAACGTCGTGGTGATCAGCGCCAGTGCGTTCGGCGAGGCGGCCGCGGCCGCGACACCCTGCAGGATCCGGCTGGCGAGCAGCACGCTCTCGCTCTGCGCGATACCGCCGACGAACGACGCCAGGCCGAACAGCACGACGCCGAACACGAACACCTTGCGGCGGCCGATGATGTCGCCGATCCGGCCGCCGAGCAGCAGCAGACCGCCGAACGCCAGCGCGTAGGCGTTGACCACCCACGGCAGCGTCGCGTCGCTGAAGCCCAGCTCGTTCTTGATGTGCGGCAACGCGATGTTCACGATGGTGCCGTCCAGCACCACCATCAGCTGCGCCATACAGATCAGCGCGAGCGCGATGCCGAGGTTGCGGTGGCCGTGGGCGTTCGGCTCCTTGGCGGTCCCGGCGTCGACCGGCCGGCCGCCCGGCGGATCGGCGTTGATGACTTCTTCGGACATGTGGAAGTTTCCCCTCTTGGCAGACTGTTGCTGGTCGCGGACCGGCCCCTCACCGGTCAGCTCGCCTGCGACCCCCGCGCCGCAGGCAGGATCACGTTGTCGATCACTCGCAGGATCAGGTCGTCGGTCGGCTCGATGCCGAGGACGAAGGCGTGGTAGATGATCACCGCGGGCAGCGTCGCCGTGATCAGCTGGATGTCGACGTCGGGCGCGAGCTCGCCACGCCGTACGGCGCGCTCGTAGATCTCGGTCACGAGCGCGAGCCGCGGCGCCAGGAACCGGTCCTGGACCGCCTGCTTCAGCTCGGCGTCCCGCTGCAGCGCGGTGAACAGGCCCGCCATCACCGACATCGGCATCTCGTCGGTGAAGCCGCCGTCGCCGCACGACATCGAGATCAGGTCGCCGCGCAGGCTGCCGGTGTCGACGTCCTCCGGGATCGGGCAGCCCTTCGCCCGGCTGATCGCGTCCACGACCAGCTCGGCCTTGGTGGACCAGCGCCGGTAGAGCGTGGCCTTGCTGGCCTTCGCCGCGGTCGCCACCGCGTCCATGGTCAGCCGGTCGTAGCCGAGCTCGGCCACCACCGCGACGGTCGCGTCGAGGATCTCCTCCTCACGCCCGCCTTCGACCCGCGGCCGCTGCCGCACGCCTGCCACATCCACCTTCATCACCCTGAGTAGCTACGAGAACACGGATAGAACGAAACGGTTTCGTTTCATCCACCACGTTACGACTCATGTGAAGGAATGCACAAATGGTTTTCCGAGAAAGTCGGCAGTGGCCTACATCACTCTCCGTACCACTTGGCCACTGGTACGCCGCACCGCGGCAGCGGGACCGCGGACAAGCGACTGGGGACCTCGGACAGCTGGTCAGCTGTCCGAGGTCCCCAGTGGTTGTCCTAGGCGAGGGCTAGTCGTCGTCCTCGGCCGAGCGGGCCTGTTCGAGGCGGGTGGAGATCCTTTCGGCGCGGGTCTCGATCTTGCCGGCGAGCCGCTCCCGGGCGGCGCGCAGGACGAAGATCGACAGGATCGAGGACACCAGCAGCGCGAGCAGCGCGATCGGCCAGATCGTCAGCCAGGTGCGCAGCGCCAGCCACAGCACGCCCAGGCAGACCGCGAACAGGGCCGCGCGCAGCCCCGTGTAGATGCCGAACTCCTTCATGTCACACCCCGGCGTACGAATGCAGGCCGGAGACGATCAGGTTCACCCCGACGAAGTTGAAGATGAACACCAGCCAGCCGACGATCGCGATCGTCGCGGCCCGGCGGCCCCGCCAGCCCGCGGTCGCGCGGGCGTGCAGGTAGGCGGCGTACACCACCCAGGTGACCAGCGACCAGACCTCCTTCGGGTCCCAGCCCCAGTACCGGCCCCAGGCGTACTCCGCCCAGATCGGGCCCGCGACGAGGACGCCGAACGTCCACAGCGGGAACGCGAACGCCAGCACCTTGTACGCCGTACCGTCCATCGCCTCGGCGCTCGGCAGCCGGCGTACGGCGGCCGACATCGTGCCGCCGGCCAGCACCCGGCGCTCGGCGCGGGCCTTCACCAGGTACAGCACCGAGATCAGGCCGCCGACGGTGAACGCGCCACCGGAGATCGCGGCCGCCGCCACGTGGATCACGAGCCAGTAGGAGTGCAGCGCCGGTACGAGCGGACCGGCCGGCGTGTAGAGCGCCAGCGAGGCGAGGCCGAGGACCCCGGCCACGATGAGCGTCACGCCGAGGCCGAGCCACTGGAGCTTGTACCGCTGCACGAAGACGAGGTACACGATCGACACCGCCAGCGACGCGGTGATGGAGAACTCGTACATGTTCCCCCACGGCACCCGCTCCGCGGCCAGCCCGCGCGTCACGACACCGCCGAGGTGCAACACGAATCCCAGCCAGGTCAGCAGCAGCCCGATCCGGCTCGCCGCATCCATCCGCTCGGTCGAAGCGGGCTCCTCAGCGGCAGGTACGTCGGCAGGCGCGTCCGACGTACCACCGGAGACAGCCTCACCGCTCGAGGCAACCAGCACCTCTTGCTTCACGGTCTTCGCGACGGCGGCGCGTCCGAGGGCCCACTCGATCGCGTGCGAGACCATCGCCAGGGCGTAGACGACCGTGGCGGTCGGGATCAGCAGGTTGGAGACTTGCGCGTAGGTCTCCACGCTCATCCGCGTCCTCGCTTCGCTCCGGGCGCGGATGAGGCACATCGGGCGCTGTGCTTGATGATGAGCTCACTCCGTTCGCTCATGGCTGCTCCTCGGTGCTCGAGCTGGCTGGTTTCAAACGTGCGGTGACGGCCTGGATCTCGTCGCCGAGGCCGCGCTCGGGGCCGCGGTCCAGACCGGCGACCTCGACAACGGTACGCCCGTCCTGCTCGCGGACCCGCACCCAGGTACGGCGCGGGTGCACGAACAGCGAGCCCATCAGCCCGAGGATCGCCAGCAGGACGCCCGCGAGCGCGAGGTCGGTGCCCGGCGTGTGGCTGATCTGCAGCTTCACCCAGCGGCTGTACCCGTCGAACGTCAGCGACCCGGCCTTGTCCGGCAGCTGCACGCTCTGCCCGGGCGCGAGCTGGAACCGCCACTTGTCGCCGTCCTTGGTGAACTGCGTCAGCTTCGACTTGTCCAGCTGGTACACCGACTCCGGCTTCCCGGTCTCCGGCTGCGGCCGGCCGTAGTACCCGGTCATCACCAGCGCCGGATTCAGGTCGTCGGGGAACACCGACACCGGGCCGTTGTCGGCGATCACCGCGGTCGGCAGGAAGAAGCCCTCGAACCCTAGTGTCGTCGGTCGCGCGTCCGGCGCCTTGACCACGCCGAACGACGAGAAGTTGCCGTCCTGCGGCAGGAACGGCGCCGGCCCGGAGAACGCGACGCTCCCCTGCCCGTCCTTCACCGTCACGCGCGGCGCGTAGCCGTGCCCCAGCAGGTAGACCGAACTGCCGTCGAGCTTCAGCGGGTGGTTGACCTCGAGCTGGTACGACTTCTCCGGCGCGTCCGGCGTCTCCTGGTAGGTCAGCTGCGCCTTGAACTCGCGCGCCGCGCCCCGCTGCGGGCCGTCCTCCTGGAACTTCGCCTCGAAGTCCTTCACGGTCAGCGAGAACGGCGGCAGGTCGTCGTCACCGCTGAACGCGCGGCCCGGCGTGAAGTCGTCGTACTGCGCGACGGAGTTCGCGAAACCGTTGCCCACGACAACGAGCACGGTGCCGCGGTACCCGAACAGCGAGCCCCACGCGACCCCGACCAGCGCCAGGATCAGCGAGAAGTGGAACAGCAGGTTGCCGGCCTCGCGCAGGTAACCGCGCTCGGCCGCGACCGCGCCGTCGTACGCCTGCACCCGGAAGCGGCGCTTGCGCAGCTCGCGGGTCGCGACCTCGAGGACATCACCTGGCTCGTCGACCTCGAAGCGCTCGTACCCCGGCAGGCGGTTCAGGTTCCGCGGGGGTTTCGGCGGGCGCGCCCGCAGCGCCTTCAGGTACACCGACAGCCGCGGTACGACGCAGCCGATCAGCGAGATGAACAGCAGCAGGTAGATCGCCGAGAACCACGCCGACTTGTAGACGTCGAACAGCCCGAGCTTGTCGTACAGCGGGCCGAGCTTCGGGTGCTCGGTGAGGAAGTCCGACACCTTGATCGGGTCGATCCCGGTCTGCGGGATCAGCGACCCGGGGACCGCGCCGAGCGCGAGCAGGAACAGCAGCACGAGCGCGGTCTTCATCGACGTGAGCTGCCGCCACATCCAGCGCATCCAGCCGACGAACCCCAGCGCCGGCGGCGTCCCCGGCTCCTCGGGCCCGGAGGCGGCGGCGATCCGGTCCTTGACTTCCGTCATCTCAGACCGCCGATCCGAAGTTGGCGACCCACTGCCGCAGGTCCGCGGTCATCGCATCCCACACTCCCGTCAGCAGCAGCAGTCCCACCGCGATCATCAGTACGCCGCCGATCCGGATCACCAGCACCTGGTGCTTGCGCACCCACGCCACCGCGGCCAGCATCCGCCGGAACGCCAGCGCCGCCACGATGAACGGGATCCCCAGCCCCAGGCTGAACACCAAGGCCAGCGTCGCGCCGCGCCCGGTGCTGCCCTCGGTCGTGGCCAGCGTCATCACGGTCCCGAGCGTCGGCCCGATACACGGCGTCCACCCGAACCCGAACAGTACGCCGAGCAGCGGCGCCGCCGCGATCCCGACCGCCGGCACCCGATGCACTCGCATGTCCTTCTGCAGAAACCCGAATCCGCCGAGGAAGACGACCCCCAGTACGACGGTCAGCGCGCCGAGCACCCGGGTGATCGTGGTCTGGTGCTCGATCAGCAGGTCACCGGCCGTGCCGAACAGCACGCCGGTGAGGATGAACACCGCCGAGAACCCCGCGACGAACAACGCCGTACCGGCCAGCATCCGGCCGCGCTTGCTCGAGCCGAGCTCGGCGGCGGACAGGCCGGTGACGTATGACAGGTAGCCCGGCAGCAGCGGGACGACGCACGGCGAGAAGAACGAGATCGCTCCGGCCAGCACCGCGATCGGCAGCGCGACCAGCATCGAACCCGTCATCGAGTCGGCGAACCACTGTCCCATCAGCTTGCGCCTAACCTCATTTTGCCTCAGCCACCATGCCTAGGAGCGTCTGCTTGGTGACCTCACCAACGACACGGCCGGCCACCTTGCCGTTCTTGTCGATCACCAAGGTGGTCGGGATCGCGGCCGGTGAGATCTGGCCGCGGAACCGCAGCAGCGCCTTGCCGTTCGGGTCGTAGATGCTGGGGAACGGGACGCCGAACTCCTTGACGAACTTCCGTGCCGGGGCCTTGTCCAGGTCGCGGGTGTTCAGTCCGATGAACTGCACCGACGGGCCGAGCTCCTTCGACGCCGCGACCAGGTCGGGCGCCTCCTTGCGGCACGGCGGGCACCAGGATCCCCACACGTTCAGTACGACGACCTTGCCGACCTGGTCCGACAGGGTCCAGGTCTTGCCGTCCAGGGTCTCGCCGGTGAGCGCCGGCGCCTGCTCGCGGTCCGCGGCGGCGAAGACCGACACGTTGCCGTTGCCGCTGACGAACCCGGCCTGGCCCTGCCGGTTCTGCGCTGCGTCCTGACCGGACGAGCAGGCGGTGACCGCCAGCAGCAGCCCGGCCACCACGGCAACGGCGCGACGCATCAGGCCCCTCCGACGAACTTCTTCGGGTTCTTCACCGGCAGCAGGTCTTTCGCCGGCTCCGAGTACCCGACGGAGACGATCTGGTCGCCGTGGAAGGTGAACGAGGTAAGGCTGGCGAGGCTGCACTGGCGCTTGCGCGGGTCGTGCGGCAGCCGGCGGCCCTCGATCGCGCACCGGACGATCCAGATCGGCAGCTGGTGCGAGACGATCAGCGCCTCGTGCCCGGCGGCCTTCTGCCGGGCGGTCTCGATCGCGTCCCGCATCCGCCGGACGAGCTGCTGGTACGGCTCACCCCAGGACGGCTTGATCGGGTTCCGCAGCAGCCACCAGGCGCTCGGGTTGCGCAGCGCGCCGTCGCCGACGCCGAACTTCTTGCCCTCGAACAGGTTCGCCGCCTCGATCACCCGCTCGTCGATGTCCGGCGTCAGGCCGAAGACCTTGGCGATCGGCTCCATCGTCTCCTGGGCCCGCTCCAGCGGCGAGCTGACCAGGTGCACGATGTCGCGGCCCTTGACGTGCTCGGCGACCCGCTCGGCCATCTGCCGGCCGAGCTCGGACAGGTGGAAGTCGGGGATCCGGCCGTAGAGCACTCCGGTCGGGTTGTGCACCTCGCCGTGACGCATCAGGTGCACGACCGTCGTTTCGGTCACCGCTGTCCCTTCACTCTCGTACGGCGGCCGCCGCGCGGGCTGCCGGTGCCAGGGCGGACTCGAGCTCGGCCAGCGCGTCGTCGTCGATCGCCGCGCTGACGAACCAGGCCTCGAACGCGCTCGGCGGCAGGTAGACGCCGGCGTCCAGCATGGCATGGAAGAACGCCGTGAACCGGGGCAGCACCTGGGCGTTGGCCCCGGTGAAGTCCCGGATCTCGGCAGGTCCCTCCGAGGACTCCACGAAGAAGACGCTGAAGAGGTTCCCGGCCGCGTTGATGACGTGCGGCACACCTTCCTTGTCCAGCGCGGTCGACACCAGCCGCTGGATGGTGAGCGAGGTCTCGTCGAGCTTGGCGTACACCTCGTCGGTGGCCAGCCGCAGCGTGGTCAGGCCGGCGGTGGTGGCGATCGGGTTCCCGGACAGCGTGCCCGCCTGGTAGACGGAACCCTCGGGCGCCAGATGCGCCATCACGTCGGCGCGCCCGCCGAACGCCGCGGCCGGGAAACCGCCGCCCATCACCTTTCCGAACGTCATCAGGTCAGGCCGTACGCCGTCGACGCCGTACCAGCCGGAACGCGTGATCCGGAAACCCGTCATCACCTCGTCGGAAATGAAGAGTGCACCGTTGTCCGTGCAGGTCCGGGCGAGGAACGCGTTGAAGTCGTCGCGCGGCGGAACGACGCCCATGTTGCCCGGCGACGCCTCAGTGATCACGGCCGCGATCTGGTCGCCGTACTCGGAAAACGCCGCAGTCACCGCGGCCTGGTCGTTGTACGGCAGCACGATGGTGTCCGCCGTGGTCGCCTCGGTGACACCCGGCGTCCCCGGGATGCCCAGCGTCAGGACGCCGGAACCGGCCTGGGCCAGCAGTGCGTCCACATGACCGTGGTAACAACCGGCGAACTTCACGATCTTGGCGCGCCCGGTGAACCCGCGGGCCAGCCGGAGCGCGGACATCGTCGCCTCGGTCCCCGACGACACCAGCCGGACCTTGTCCACCGGGGTCCGCGCGACGATCTCCTCGCCGAGCAGCACCTCGGTCTCGGTCGGCGTGCCGTACGACGTACCGCGGGAGACGGCGGCCTGGACGGCGGCGATCACCTCCGGGTGCGCGTGCCCGAGCAGCAGCGGGCCCCACGAGGAGACCAGGTCGAGGTAGCGGTTGCCGTCGACGTCGGTCATGTGACATCCGTCACCGGAGGCCATGAAGCGCGGCACGCCGCCGACGGCGCGGAACGCGCGGACCGGAGAGTTGACCCCGCCCGGGGTCACGGCGGCGGCCCTGTCGAAGAGCTGGGCGGACTGTTCTGTGTGTGCGGGCCCAAGGTCGGTCACCGGGCCATTCTCCCCGACCGGTCAGCTACCCCGACCGGCAGGGGCACCGATCGGATCCGGGCGAAATTCCGGTCCCGATCGTTCCCCAGGGGTTCACAGGCGCTTTGTTACGGGCCAGTATGGGTACCCGGTGACCGCTCGTACACGGTCTGCGTCCGACGCGTAACCCACGCAACGGGGCGGACGTTAGACCAATGACGACGGCGACCGACAAGACACAAAGACTGTCCGCAGCGTGGGGCCGGGCTGGTCGATGAGTCACGGAGGGGAATCATCGATGGCGAAGGGCAAGCGCCGCGCCACGGGTAGCGGATGGCGTCAGGTGGCGCCGCTGGTTCCGCTGGCGCTGTTCGCGAGCGCGTTCACCGTCAGCGCCACGGACGACCCGGCGATCGCGACCGCGTCGCTGGAGAACGGCCTGTCCGGCAACAACCCGGTCGTCGTACCCAAGCAGCCGATCCGGCAGCCGGCCAACGTGCCGGTGCCCGGCGTCGTCGGCCACGGCGTCGATCCCGGCGAGCAGCCGACCCAGGTGGTCTCGGGCCTGTCCCGGAACGGCATTCCGAACGCCGCGCTGAAGGCGTATTCGCGGGCCCAGCAGGTGCTGGCCCAGGCGGATCCGGGCTGTCACCTGCCGTGGACGCTGGTGGCCGCGATCGGCCGGGTGGAGTCCAACCACGGCCGGTTCGGCGGCAACGTGCTGAACTCGCTGGGCGTCGCGACCCCGGGCATCTACGGCCCGCGGCTGGACGGCTCCTCCGGGACCGCGCGGATCAGCGACAGCGACGCGGGCTCGTTCGACGGCGACGGCGCGTTCGACCGCGCGGTCGGCCCGATGCAGTTCATCCCGGGCACCTGGCGGGTCATGGGTGTGGACGGCGACGGCGACGGCGTCCGGAACCCGCAGGACATCGACGACGCGGCCATGTCGACCGGCGTGTACCTGTGTTCGGGCAAGACCGACCTGACCGACGCCGGCGACCTGAACGCCGCGGTCCTGCGCTACAACCACTCCCAGCAGTACGTCGACCTCGTGGTCAGCATCGCCAAGGCGTACGCCGGCGGCAGCTGGATCGCGGTCGGCAACGGCACCGCGGGCGATGACGTCGACGTGGCCGGCGACCAGCTCGACGACCCGGAGATCGACGCGCCGGCGGACGAGAACCTGCCGCAGGCCGTCGACGCCACCACGCCGCCGCCGACCAAGCCGACCCCGACGCTGACCGACGAGCGCGACACCACGCGCCCGACGGCCAAGCCGACCGCGACCCCGACGGCGACCCCGAGCAGCAGGCCGACCGCGACGCCGACGCAGAAGCCGACGACCTCGAAGCCGACCACGCCGAAGCCGACGGTTCCGACCACGACGACGCCGACCAAGCCCGGGCTCGCCAGCCTGACGACGGCGGTCGGGGTGATCGTCGGCACGGTCGGCAGCACCGTGCAGGAGCTGCAGACCGCCACGACGTACTGTCAGTCCGAGCTGGCGAAGGTGACGATCACCAAGCCGACCCAGACCCAGCTGCAGAAGTGCGTGACGGCCTACCAGACCGGCGGCACGAAGGCTGTCGACCAGGTCATCCGCGGGATCCTGTCCGCCCTGGGACTGCTGGGCGTTCTCGGTGGAGGCGTCCTCGGGAGCTGACCCCAAGACCGGCGCGCCTGCCCCCACCCCTCCCTTGGCGCGCCCCTGGCGACGCCACGGAGCACCTCCCCCCGGCTTCGTGGCGTCGCCCTTTTAACGATCAGTTGTTCCAGGCGCGGTCGATCGTCTGATCGATGCTGTTGCCGAACAGATCGGTCGCGGTCACCCGCACACTCGCGAACGATCCAGCCGGAGCGGCCGGCAGCTGCGCGCGGACGGTGCCGCCGATCCCTCGCAAGGACAACTTCGTCCAGGTCTTCCCGTCGTACGAGATCTCGGCCGTCGTGCGGAAGAACCCGTGGCCGCGCACGCCCGGCTGGTAGCCCGGGGTGAGCTCGAGCCAACCGGCGGTGCGCTTGTAGTCGACCTGGACGAGCGGCAGGACGGCGCGGTTCTTCGACGGCGCCGACCGGAAGTGCCACACGGTGTGCGTCGACGTGGACGTCTTCGCCCAGCTCTTCGGACCGCGCCGCTGGTCCAGCGTCAAGTCGTACCAGGCGGCCCGCGCCGGCACCGCGAACTGCGCGACCGACCAGGTCTTGCTGCCCAGTTCGACGCCGTTGCTGCTCAGCTTCATGCTGGTCACGTCGCCGCGGTCGGCCCAGCCGAACACGGTCCGGTCGCCGCTCACGTACTGCGGAATCGCGATCCGCAGCGCGTTCTCGAACCGCGCCGGCGGCCAGCCCTGCGCCACGTCACCCGGCGATTCCGACAACCCGGGTACGGCGGGACGCATCAGCGGCTGCCACCACTCGCGGGCGACCTGCTCCCCCGGGCGGTACGTCCTGCTGATCGTGGACTCGAAGCCGGTCTCGTTCCACTCCCCCGCGGCCGTCTTCTCGTCCCAGGCGACGCCCTTGACGTCACTGACCAGGTAGTCGGTCCGCTTGACCGCACCGGCCACGAGCCGCGACGCCGAGAGCCCGGTGCCGATCCCCGGCAGGTACGCGACCCGCTGGTCCCGGTGCAGCCAGAACGCGTCGTTGCGCTGGAAGTCGGTGGTCACCACGGCCGGGCGCATCTTCGCGATGTCGTACGTCAGTCCGCCCTTCACCACCGAGGGTCCGAGCGCGACGTCGTACCGGTAGGTGCTGTCGAGCAGACCGTTCAGCTGCAGCGACACCGGGCCCTTGGCCAGGGCGTCGAGCAACTGTCTTCCTTGCGCGTACTGCAGCAGGTACAGCGGGACGCCCTGCTCGGTTCCGGTCGACCAGAAACCGGGTTCCTGATTGTAGAGGAACACGATTTTCGCGCCGGCGTCCTTCGCCGCCTTGACCTGTGCGGTGGTCTCGCTGAAGCCGCCCCAGCGGATCAGCGTGGCGGTGCCCTTGGCGCCGGTCAGCTCGGCCGCGGTGCCGTCGCCGCCGTTGTACAGCGGGAGCTTCTCGTTCCCGACGTACACGGTCCGTTGTGAACCCTCGCGCGGCGTGGGCAGCCGGACGCCGTTCGCGTCCACGGTCAGCTTCGGCTGCGCGAGGTCCCAGCGCTGCACGACCTGGAAGGTGCCGTTGGCAACCTTTTCGAAGTCCTGCACGTAGACGCCGTTCGCGACGGTGCCGTTGTAGGCCCAGCCGGACACCGCGTTCCGGTCGCCGACCTTGCGGTGCCAGGCGATCCCGATGCTCTGCGCGTCGGCCGGTCGCGGCGTCGTGATCGTCACCTTGTGCGCGGTGCGGGCGTCGAACGTGAACGTGCGGTCGGTGCCGATCCATTCGTCCGGGTCGCCGAGCAGGGTGACCGAGTTCGCCCAGTCCGCCTCGTCGCCGCCGACGGCGTACGCCATCACGCTGTAGCGGCCGTCCGGTACGTCGAGCGTCCGGCTGCCGGTGTCGTCGAACGCGATCGCCCGGACGTCGCCGGTGTCCTGGTTCCACAGCTGCACGCCGCTGGCGCCGGCCTTGGTGGTGGCGGGCTGCCCGTCGCGGCCGATCGCCTTCACGGTGACCTGGTTCAGCCGGCCGGCAGCCGTGAACCCGAGCCCGGTCCGGTACGAGACGCTGCCGGCGCGGGCCGTCAGTACGCCGCTGTAGTTGGCCGGACGGGTCTTCGCCCGGTCGAGCGTCACGGTCGCGGACGCCGTACCGCCGGCCGGGATCGTCAGCCGCGCCGGGCTCACCGTGAGCGCGGCCTGCACCTTCGCGGGCGACTGCGCGCCGACCGACAGCGTCAGGGTCACCGGACGGTTCGAGGTGTTGCGGTAGGCAACCACCTTGCTGACCGGAGCCGGCGCGGCGGGCCCGGTCCAGGACAGGTCACCGAAGAACACGTTTGCCGTGTCCGGGACGACCTGCGGGTCGAGGGCCTTCGGGATGTCGATCCGGCCGAGGCCCTGCTGGTCGGTGCGGGCGTCCGCGGACGGGACGGCCGTCGACGCCAGCGCGGCCTTCAGCTGCGGGCCGGTCCAGTCCGGGTGCCGTTGCGCGAGGATCGCGGCGGCACCGGCAACGTGCGGCGTGGCCATCGACGTACCGCTCATTGCGATGTAGTGCTCGTCGAGGACGCGGCCCTGCTCGGTGCTGGCGGCGCGGGCGGCGGCGATGTCCACCCCCGGAGCGGTCACCTCGGGCTTCAGCGCGCCGTCACCGAGCCGCGGGCCGCGGCTGGAGAAACCCGCCAGGCTGCCGTCCCGGTCGATCGCGCCGACGGTCAGCGCCTCGGCCGCGGTCCCCGGAGATCCAACGGTTTCCTCGGCGCCGGAATTGCCGGCCGCGATCACGAACAGCGCGCCACTGGACTTCGACAGCCTGTCGACCGCCTGGCTCATCGGGTCGGTGCCATCGGACGGCCAGCCGCCGAGGCTCATGCTGACCACCTTCGCGCCCTGCTGGACGGCCCACTCCATCCCGGCGATCGCCTCGGAGTCGAGTCCGCCGCCGGAGTTGTCGAGCACCTTGCCGATCAGCAGCTCGGCACCCGGCGCCACCCCCTTGCGCCGGCCGTCGGACGCCGTACCGAGGCCGGCGACCGTGGACGCGGTGTGCGTGCCGTGGCCGTGCAGGTCCTGGACGGCCTCGCCGGGGATGAAGCTCTCGGACGCGACGACCTGCTTCGCGAGGTCCGGGTGCGCGGCGTCGTACCCGGTGTCGAGGACGGCGACCTTGACCCCGCGGCCGTCGTACCCCTGCCGCCAGGCGGTCGGGGCGCCGATCTGCTGCGTGGACCGGTCGAGGGTGGCGCGGGTGCGGCCGTCCAGCCAGATCTTCGTGACCTGGCCGGTCTTGAAGGTCGTCGGGCCGCTGATGCCTTCCCAGAACGTCTTCGCGTCGGACTTCTGCACGCTGACCGCGGTGCTCCCGACGCTGGCGAGCGTACGGCGGTACGTCGCGGCGGCCGGCGTACTCGGCGCGCTGCGGAGGGTCGCCGGCGCCGTGAGGAGAAGGGGCAGGCGGTCGGAGCTCGCGTCGTCGTACCCCTGCTCCGCCAGGTCGGTCAGGTTGAAGAGGCGCTTGTCGAGGCGGCCCGCGGACAGCAGCGGGTACGCGTCGGCCGGGACCAGGGTGAGGTCGCCGTCGAACGTGCCGAAGTAGTACGGCTCGTCGCCGAGCAGCCGGGCCGAGACCTGGCCGTTCGAGCTCGTGGTGAGCTCGGCGACGTCGCCGGTGACGAGCGTGATCCGCTTGCTGCCGGCACCGGGGGTCGGATCCGCCGCGGCGGGGCCCGCCGGACCGGGCTGGTCCGGCGGTCCGGCATTCGCCGCGGTGGCCGTCAGCAGGGAACCGGCGACCACCGCGGCGAGCAGGCCGGCCGCGGACCGGGACAATCGAGACATCACAGGGGGAACCTCCCGACGCCCCGACCCACGCGAGGCCGTCGTTGCGACCCTGGCAGTTGCCCTCGGCCCCGGTCCACCGGTCCGCCTGACGTACATCCGCCATGACCGGTTCTGGTCACCCCTGGGACAACCCTCCACCTCGAGGGGCATCCCCGCAACTGGAGGGTTGCCCCCTCAGAATTTCAGGGGGCAACCCTCCAGCTCGGTGGGCAACGTCAGGCGAAACGCTTCGCGATCTGCTCCACCCGGTCCAGCAGGTCGAGGTCGTAGGCGACGCCGGGGACGTAGAAGATCACGTAGTCGGCGCCGGCCTCGAGGACCGCCTCGACCCGGTCGGCGATCTCGTCCTCGGTGCCGATGATGTTGTCGCGGTCGAAGTGGTCGCGCTTGATCGGGCCCTTGGCGCGCTCGGTCGCCTTCTGCGGGTCGTCGCCCTTGTCGATCGGGAACACGTTGAAGTTCGTCGACTTGATGATCTCGTCGTAGTCCCGGCCGAGCTTCTGGCAGTGCCCGCGGAGGATGTCGGCCTTCTCCTTGAACAGCTCCGGCTTGCCGCCGCCGATGTTCGCGGCGTCGGCGTACTGCGCCACCAGCTTCAGCGTCACCTTCGGGCCGCCGCCGCCGATCCAGAAGCTCGGGTGCGGCTTGCGGACGCCCTTCGGCTCGTTGATCGGGGCATCGATCGAGTAGTACTTGCCGTTGTAGACCGGCTTGTCCTCGGTCCACATCTTGTAGATGATCTCGGTCGCCTCGCGGAACGCGGCCATCCGCTCCGGCACCTCGGTCCACTCGTAGCCGTACGCCTTCCACTCGTGCTCGTACCAGCCCGCGCCGATCCCGGCGTACAGGCGGCCGTGGCTGGCGACGTCGACGGTGGACGCGATCTTGGCGTACAGCGACGGGTTGCGGTAGCCGTTGCAGCCGACCATCTGGCCGATGTTCACCCGCTTGGTGTCCCGGGCCAGCGCCGCGGTCGCGCTCCAGCACTCGAAGGTGGTGTTGTCACTCGGCTCCGGCACCGTGTGGAAGTGGTCGAACAGCCAGATCGAGTCCCACGACTGCTCGTCGGCCCGCTGGGCGACCGCCGTCATCGCCTCCCACTGCTCGATCGGATCGGCGATCTGCGCGAGATCCATTTTCCAGCCCTGCGGTACGAAGACCCCGAAACGTGTAGTCATGCTGCCATCCTTTCCGCCGGACGGCGCTCCGGTCCATGAATACGAGTACTGAATTCGTTCTCAATCGGACCACTGCGGCTTCTTAATGCCCTGCGTCACCAACCATCGGCGGTCGCGTCGCGTCGTACCGGTCCGTGACCACGAAGTTCGACGACCTGTTCGCCGCGGCGGTACCGCGGATCGCGAACGGCACCCACCAGCGCGACGAACTCCCCCGCGAGGGCGGCCGCTGGCCGATCTCCGTCGTACTGCGTCCCGCACCGGACAGCACGCTGGCGCCCACGCTGGACGCGCTGACGCAGGAGGCCGCGGACCTGGCGGGCCCGGACCACTGGCAGACCGGCCACCTCGGCGCCGCCCATCTGACGGTCCGCGCCCTGGAGCCGCGCCGCGAACACATCCCACCCGCGGACCCGGCCGTCGCCCGCTACCAGTCGGCGCTGCGCCGCGCGACGGCCCGCAGTACCTGGCCACTCAGCTTCCGGATCACCGGCCTCACGCTCACGCCCGGCACGGTGATGGCGTGCGCCGAGCCCCTGGATGCCTCCGCAGACGCCTTCAGCGACCACCTCGCCACCGAACTCGGCCCCGACACCTGGTTCGAACCGGAACCCCGCGACATCTGGTACCTCAACCTCCTGCACTTCACCACCGCGATCGACCGGCCGGCGCTACTGGTCGACTGGGTAACCGCCCGCCGCTCCACTCCCATCGGCACCACAACCATCACCGCCCCCGACCTGGTCCGCTCCGACCACCACCCCGGCCCCCGCCCACATATGCGCCCGGTTCCGATCCCGGCGTGAGAGCGCTCTAGTTCCGGAACCGGTGAGGTCTTGACCGGGGTTCGGGGAGGGCTGAGAGTCGGGCCGGACGGTGTGGTTCAGGGGCCGGGAGGAGTCGCGGATGGTCAGGTGGGCTGGGTCTCGGAGGCGCGGGAAGGGCCGGACGGCTGTGGTGGTCGTGGCGGCTCTGGTCGCGGGGGTGCTGGCGAGTGCGCCGGTCTCGTCGGCGGCGGTGGAGGATCCGGTGCCGATCACGCTGGCGGGCTTCGAGGGTGCCGAGCCGTTCGCGTCGCCGCCTGCTCCGGGGATCTTCACCTGGGGTAGCGACGCCGACGATCCGCCGACGCTCGAACTGCGGGCGAGGGCCGACGCACCCGCCGGCGAGAAGGTGCTGCGCGGGACGTACGACGTCAGCGGCTGGGGCGGGTTCACCCACAACGTGACGTACGACGCGAACCCCAGTGACTGGTCGGCGTACAAGGGGATCCGGTTCTGGTGGTACGGGCAGAACACGGCCCCGCTGCCGCCGGGCTCCGGGAAGCGGATCTTCTTCGAGATCAAGGACGGCGGCGCGCACGCCGAGGCCTCGGAGCTGTGGAACACCAGCTTCACCGACGACTGGCAGGGCTGGCACCTGGTCGAGATCCCGTTCAGCCAACTCGTGTACCGCGGCGACTACCAGCCCGTCGGCGGGATCGACCAGATCCTGAACCTGACGCACATGTGGGGCTACGCGTTCACGATGCCGGTCGGTGCGCCGGGTGAGTTCGCGATCGACCAGGTCGAGGTCTACGGCAAGGCGGACCCGGCGCTGAAGAACAGCGTCGTCACCGACGCCGAGGTCTACCCGGTCAAGGAGGGCAGCACCGCGCAAGTGCAGGTCTCGGTCGGGACCGTCGGCGGTACGCCGCTCGAGGAACCGGTGACGGTCGAGTACCGGACCGGAAGCGGAACGGCCGGTTCCGACGACTACACCGCGGTTTCCGGAACACTCACGTTCCCGGCAGGAACGGTTTCCGGAACGAAACAGACCGTTTCCGTCACGACCCGGAAAGACCGTTCCGCCGAAGTTGCGGAGACCGTTCCCCTGGAACTCACCGTCACCGGCGCGAAGCCGCCCGCGGCCCAGCCGGTCGTGGTGATCGACGCACACGACCTGCCGTACCTGAACCCGAAACTCCCGATCAAGCACCGGGTCGCGGACCTGCTCTCCCGGATGACGGTTTCGGAAAAGGTCGGACAGATGACCCAGGCGGAGCGGAACGCGCTCCGGTCCCGCGCGGACATCGCGTCCTACGCCCTCGGCTCGCTGCTGTCCGGCGGCGGTTCGGTCCCGACGCCGAACACCCCGGCCGCCTGGGCCGCGATGATCGACACCCTCCAGCTGAACGCTCAGGCCACCCGCCTGCAGATCCCGCTGATCTACGGCGTCGACGCGGTACACGGTCACAACAACGTGGTCGGCGCGACGATCCTGCCGCACAACATCGCGATCGGCGCCACCCGCGACCCGGAGCTGGCCCGCCGGACCGGTGAGGTGACCGCGAAGGAGGTCCGCGCGACCGGCATCCCCTGGGACTTCGCACCGTGCGTCTGCGTGGTCCGCGACGACCGCTGGGGACGGACCTACGAGGCGTACGGCGAGGACCCGGCGCTCGTGCGGTCGATGGCGACCGTGATCACCGGCCTGCAGGGCAAGCCGAACGGCACCCAGCTCGCGCGCAACGACCGCGTGCTGGCGACCGCGAAGCACTTCGTCGGCGACGGCGGTACGACGTTCGGCAGCTCGACGACCGGGTCGTACACGATCGACCAGGGCGTCACCGAGGTCACCAGGCAGCAGCTCGAGAGCATCCACCTGGCGCCGTTCGAGACGGCGGTGGACCTCGGCGTCGGCACCGTGATGCCGTCGTACTCGAGCCTGGCAGTCGACGGCGCGGCGCCGGTCAAGATGCACGGCAACGGCGAGCTGATCAACGGGGTGCTGAAGCAGCGGATGGGCTTCGACGGGTTCGTGATCAGCGACTGGCAGGCGATCGACCAGCTGCCCGGCGACTACGCGAGCGACATCCGGACGTCGGTCAACGCGGGCCTGGACATGATCATGGTGCCGACGAACTACCAGGACTTCACCCGCGGCCTGACCGACGAGATCGCCACCGGCCGGGTCCCGATGGCCCGGATCGACGACGCGGTCCGCCGGATCCTGACCGAGAAGTTCAAGCTCGGGCTGTTCGAGCACCCGTACGCCGACACGTCCAACGCCGCGTCGATCGGATCCCCGGAGCACCGAGCCGTCGGACGCGCCGCGGCCGCGAAGTCGCAGGTCCTGTTGAAGAACGAGGGCAACCTGTTGCCGCTGGCATCAACCTCCAAGGTGTACGTCGCCGGCAGCAACGCGAACGACCTCGGCAACCAGCTGGGCGGCTGGAGCATCAGCTGGCAAGGCGGATCCGGTACGACGACCACCGGGACGACGATCCTGGACGGGATCAAGCAGGTGGCGCCGGGCGCGACGTTCAGCGCCGATGCGTCGGTGCCGCTGGAAGGCCACGACGTCGGCGTCGTCGTGGTCGGCGAACGCCCGTACGCCGAGGGGATCGGGGATGTCGGCAACGGTCACGACCTGGTGCTCTCGGACGCGGACAAGGCGGCCGTGGACAAGGTGTGCGGCGCGATGAAGTGCGTCGTACTGATCGTGTCCGGCCGGCCGCAGGTGATCGCGGATCAGCTCGGCCGAATCGACGCGCTGGTGGCGTCGTGGTTGCCGGGGACCGAGGGCGCCGGGGTTGCCGATGTGCTGTTCGGCAAGGTGCCGTTCAGCGGGCGGCTGCCGGTCAGTTGGCCGCGCACGCAGGACCAGCAGCCGCTGAATGTCGGCGACGCTTCCTATGATCCGCAGTACCCGTTCGGTTGGGGTCTGACCACGCAGGCTGCCGCGCGGCAGGCGTTGGCCGAGGCGCGTGACAGCCTGCTGCGCAAGCAGGATCCGTACGCGGCCGCGGCCGGTGTCGCGGCGAGTGTTGCGCTGCGGGTGCCGGACTGGTCGGGGCCACAGGCAACCATTGCGTTGGCTGCGGCCACGCAGTCCGCCAGGTTCCTCGAGCGTACGAAGGCGGACACGTTCGCCGAGGACGACGCGGTCGTCGGTGTCGCGCGCTGGATCGCCCAGCAGCACATCGGCCAGAACCTCGACCAGCCGTCGTCGAAGCTCGTCGCCGACGCCGACCACGCGCTCCTCAGCGGTCAGCTCAGCACCGCGGTCGCCAAGCTGACCGCGGCGACGAGGTAGCACCAGTGATGGTCGGGGCGGTGACCCCTCATCCGCCCCGACCATCACACCCCACGCACGAGACCTACCGCCCCAACTCCCCCACAGGCCTCGCACCCCCGCGTCTTACCCCAGCAGAACGTCAGCGGCTGAGCTTCGCTGCCGCCTGCCGGGCGAGCTTGTCGAAGTTCGGCGCCGGCATCCCCGGGCCCATCTCGCTGAACGCCAGCACCGAGACGTTGCGGCCCTTCAGCGTGACGGCGTACGGGAAACCACCGGCCTCGCTCCCCGGGTCGTTCGGCTTCGGGTAGTCGTACCAGCGGATCACCTGCGTGAGATCACCCGAGGCGCCCTTCACCACGCGGTTCTCGGTGATCTTGCGCGCGTGCGTCGGCGCCGGCTTGCTGTACGTGCAGCTCTTCAGCGTCGCGATGATCGAGTTGTACGCCGCCCGCGCGGTGGCGGCGTTCGGGTAGCGGCTGATGTATTGCGCGCCGTACGCGTCCATCTCGTCGGTGAACCCGCGCGCCATCCGCGCGGAGACCCGCTTGCCCTCGGTCGACGCCGGACCGCAGTACGTCTTCGGCAGGATCCCCCGGTCGACCTGCCGGAACCAGTTCCGCCGCGGGTCCGCCTTCTTCACCTCGCTCACAGTCACGAGCTGCGACCGACTCAAGGCTGTAGCAGACGAGGCCGACACCGTCCCCGCGTCCGCGCCTTGCGTCGCCAGCACGCTGAGCCCCACCGCCATCACGGCCGACGCGGCCCCGGTCGCCACCACACCCCGGCGCATGCCCCCAGCAACAAACCTCATGTTCCGTCCCCCTGGTCGATCGGTTGTGCAGGGGTAGACGCACGACTCCCGGAAAAAGTTGTTCCGGTCTAGACAGAGCTGCGGCTGCGGAGGCGGCGGAGCATGCGGGGGTTCTCGAAGCCGACGCTGTGGGCGGCGGATTCGACGGTGGCGCCGTGGCCGATGAGGTGTTCCGCGCGTTCCAGGCGGAGGAGTTGCTGGTAGCGCAGGGGCGTCAGGCCGGTGGCGCCGGTGAAGATGCGGGTGAGGGTGCGTTCGCTGACGCCGACCTGTCCGGCGAGGTCCGCGAGCGGGAGCCTGTCGGCGTACCGCGCGTCGATCACGTCCTGCACCCGGTGCGCGAGGTCGCTGAGGTGATCGCGGTGCCGGAGCATCGCCGACTCCTGCAGCTCGTCGCCGTTGCGGCGCGCGAAGACCACCATCTCCCGCGCGACCCGCGCCGCCGCCTCCGCACCGCGCCCGACCGCGACCAGATGGAGCGCCAGGTCGATCCCGCTCGCGATGCCGGCGGACGTGATCACCCGGTCGTCCTCGACGTACAGCACGTCCCGGACGATCGTCCCCCGCGGATACCGGGCGGCCAGCTCCTCGGTCAGGTCGTGGTGGGTCGTGAAGCGGTGCCCGTCGAGCAACCCCGCCCACCCGAGCGCGTCCGCACCCGAGCAGACACTCGCGACCGACCCACCGGCCGCATGATGCGCGCGCAGCCGGCGCCGGAAGTCCGGCCCGATCGGCGGCTCCGGCGAAAGCCGCGGCGACCGCCAGCCCGGTACGACGATCAGGTCGCCGGCCCCGAGCTCCGGCCACTCCGTCCGGGCCCGCAACGGGACGCCTTGAGCGGTCGGCACCTCGTCGGATTCGGCCACGTACGACACCTCGTATCCGTACCCGAAGTCGGCGGCCGTCGTGAACACCTGCGCCGGGCCTGCCAGGTCCAGCAGATGCAGCTTCGGCACCAGCACGAACACCACTCGGGTAGGGCGCATCCGGTCAGGATGCCACAGGTACGCCGGTCAGCTCGTCGAGCGTCCGGATCGTCGCGAACCGGCCGGCCAGCACGTACTCCGTTCGCGCGGCGACCTGGTCCGGGGTCAGCGTCCGCGGATCGGCGAGGATCTCCTCGACGCTCGCCTCGTCACGGATCGACCAGTGCGCCAGCGCCATCGTCGCGGTCGCCTCGGTGACGAACACGACGTCGTACCCGAGGTCGGAGCCGACCCGCGCGGTGGTCTCGCAGCACTGCTCGGTGCGGATGCCGCAGACAACGATCTCCCGGACGCCGCGCTGGGTGAGGAGCTGCTGCAGATTCGTTGTGGTGAAGGCGTTGTGCGACGTCTTGGTCAGCACAGGCTCGCCCGGTACCGGCTCGAGTCCGTCGATCAGCCGGACGTGTCCCTCGGCCGGATCGAACGCGCCGCCGGTCCCCGGCTCGGTGTGCAGGACCCAGACGACCAGCTCGCCCTTGTCCCGCGCCGCGTGGACCAGCCGGCCGACGCGCTCGGCGATGTCGGGGTGGTTCACCAGCTGCCAGTTCGGGCGGACCCGGAACGATTCCTGGACGTCGATCACGATCAGTGCGGTTCGGCTCATGACCTCATCCTGGCTGCGGCCGACGTACGCCTGAAGGTCCGATCGAGGCGGGCAGCGGACCGATCTGGTCACGCGGAGGAACACTCCGGAGAGATCGGACGAATTCACACCGTAACGAACTGTTCCAAACACTGCTCGGGCGTGCTTATCGTGCCGGGGTCTGGTCTCTCCAACGATTGAGGGGATTGCGATGCCCGATCACCTGCCCCGCCGCCAGGTCCTGCGGACCGCCGGCGCCCTGGGCCTCGGTGCCGCCGCCGCGGGCGCTCTCACCAGCACCGCCGACGCAGCCGAGGCCACCAGCCGGCCCGCCGCCCGGGCCGATAGATTGACCGGCATGCGCGGACACCACGGCAAGCTCGAGATCACGAAGGCCCCCTTCGGCACCACGCCCGAGGGACAGCAGGTGGACGTGTACACGTTCACCAACGGCCGGGTGACGATCTCGATGCTGACCTGGGGCGCGACCATCCAGCGCGTCGAGACGCCCGACCGCCGCGGCCGGACCGCGAACATCAGCCTCGGCTTCGACAACCTCCCGGACTACGCGAAGCTCAGCCCGTACTTCGGCTCCACGATCGGCCGCTACGGCAACCGGATCGCGAAGGGCCGGTTCACCCTCGACGGGACGACGTACCAGATCCCGGTCAACAACGGCGAGAACGCGCTGCACGGCGGCACCGTGGGCTTCGACAAGAAGGTCTGGGCGGCCGAGGTCGTGAAGAACGATCAGGCCGTCGGCGTCGCGTTCACCTACGTCAGCCCGGACGGCGAGATGGGCTTTCCCGGTGAGCTCACCAGCACCGTCACGTACACGCTCGACCGGCGCGACAACCTGCGGATCGACTACCACGCGACCGTCGCCGGCAAGCCGACGATCGTGAACCTGACCAACCACGTGTACTTCAACCTGCTCGGCGAGGGCAACGGCACGATCTACGACCACGTGCTCGAGCTCAACGCGCCGAAGTACACGCCGGTCGACGCGACGCTGATCCCGACCGGCGAGATCGCGCCGGTCGCCGGTACGCCGTTCGACTTCAGCAAGCCGACCGCGATCGGCAAGCGGCTGCGCGGCGACCACCAGCAGCTGATCTTCGGCCGCGGCTACGACCACAACTTCGTCATCGGCGGGCAGCCGGGCAGCGACGGGCTGCGGTTCGCGGGCCGGTTCTGGGAGCCGGAGCACGGCCGCACGGTCGAGGTCCGCACCGACCAGCCCGGCGTGCAGTTCTACAGCGGCAACTTCCTCGACGGCACCTTCCTCGGCATCGGGAACAAGGCGTACCGCCAGGGCGACGCGTTCGCCTTCGAGACCCAGCACTTCCCGGACTCGCCGAACCACGCCAACTTCCCGTCCACGGTGCTGCGCCCGGGCGAGACCTACGAGTCGACGACCGTCTACTCGTTCGGCACCAGGTAGCGCGGACGGCCTGGCGGGCAGGTCAGGCCGTCTTCACGATGCCGCCGTCGATCAGGTAGTCGGCGCCGACGATGCTCGCGGTGACCGGCGAGCACAGCTGGACGACCAGCGCGGCCACCTCGGACGGCTCGATCAGCCGACCGGTCAGCATGCCGGTCTGCTGCGGCAACGCGGCCAGCAGGTCCTCGTGCGGTACGCCGAGCGTGCGCGCGAGCTGGCCGCCGTACTTGTCGGGATCCGTCCACAACGCTGTCCGCACCGGGCCGGGCGACACCGTGTTGACGCGCACGCCCTGCGGGCCGAACTCTTCGGCGAGCGCCTTGCCCAGCGCGGTCAGCGCCGCCTTCGCGGTCGTGTACGGCGCGGGGCCGCTCGACGGCATCCGCGCGCCGTTCGACGACACGTTGACGATCGCGCCGCTGCGCCGGAGCAGGCTCGGCAACGCGGCCCGCGTGGTCCGGACGGTCGCGAAGTAGTTCACCTCGAACAGCTGCCGCCACGCCTCGTCGTCGAGGTTCAGGAACCCGGACGCGAGTTCGCCGTCGCCGCCACCGACGTTGTTGACCAGCAGGTCGAGTTCGCCCACCTCGGCCAGCGCGGCCGCCACCGCCCGCTCCGGCCCGTCCGCCGACGCGAGGTCGGCCGGTACGACGTACGCACCGGTGGCCTCGAGCTCCGGCGTACTGGTCCGGGCGACCGCGACGACGCGCACACCCTCGGCGGCGAGCTGCTCGACCACCGCCAGGCCGATCCCCCGGCTGGCCCCGGTGAGGAGCGCGGTCTTGTCCTTCAACTGAAGATCCATCTCATCATCCCTAATCGCATCGTTGCTGACCCTGAAAACGTACTATTTGCTACATCAGTGTTGCAAGTAGCGCGCCAGACGTGACTCTCGGGTAGTCTTTTCGGCATGACCGTCCGACCGCTGCGTGCCGACGCCGAGCGCACCGTGCGGACGATCCTGGAAGCGGCCGAGCGCGTGCTGAGCCGCAACCCGTCCGCCTCGATGGAGGAGATCGCCTCGGCGGCCGGCGTCGCCCGGACGACTGTGCACCGCCGGTTCGCGACCCGCGAGGCGCTCGTCATGTCGATGAAGACCTGGGCGTCGGAGCAGCTCGCGAGCGCGGTCGACGAGGCCAGGTTCGACACCGCGCCGCCGCTGGTCGCGCTGTACCAGGCGACCGCGAACGCGCTCCGCGTCAAGGTGTCCGGGGGCTTCGCGATGAACACCGCGGCGGCGGCGAGCAGCGAGAGCGACGAGATCATGGCCGGCGTGGTCGCGTCCTGCGACCGCCTCTTCGGCCGGCTCCAGCAGGCCGGGGCGCTGCGCCCCGACGTCGACCTGGTCTGGGCCCGCCGGGTGTACTACGCCCTCCTGCACGAGGTCGCCCAGAGCGAGGACGCGGACCGCACCGACCTCGACACCCTGGCCACCCAGGTCGTCGACACCCTGCTGCGCGGGATCGGCACCCCGGCCGCCCAGCTGTAGCTCCGACGCGCCGATCCTCGAAGCAAGGGTTACCTAACTTGCCTAGGGTCGAGGGTATGACTGAGCCGGTCTTGCAGATTCCGTTCGAGGACGCGTTTCGGTTCGATCCGTCGCCGACGTTCGCCGAGTTGAGGGAGGACCGGCCGGTGGCGCGGGTGCGGACGCTGGCGGGCGCCGAGGTCTGGCTGGTGACGCGGTACGACGACGTGAAGCTGGTGCTCGCGGATCCGCGGTTCTCCCGGGCCGCGGTGGTGAAACAGGGCGCGCCGCGGGTGGCGCTGGCCAAGCCGATGCCGAACAGCCTGACCACCACCGACCCGCCGGAGCACACCCGGCTCCGGCGGTTGGTCGTACCAACGTTCGCGCACCGGAAGATCGAGCGCACCCGGCCGTGGGTCGCGGAGCTGTCCGCGCAGCTGGCCGAGGACGTCGCCCGGGCCGGCGACGGCGCCGACATCCGGCAGCTGGTCGCGTTGCCGTTGCCGATCCAGGTGATCTGCCAGCTGCTCGGCGTACCGTACGCGGACCGCGCGCAGTTCCGGGAGTGGACCGAGCTCGGGTACAGCATGAAGATGGCCGAGAAGGACCTCGTCGAGGACGCGATGACCAACCTCACCGCGTACATCGAGGACCTGGTCACGAAGAAGCTCGCGAACACCTCGGGTCCCGCCGAGGATCTTCTCGACGAGCTGGTGCGTGCTCGCGAGGAGGGCGACCGGCTGAGTCAGGAGGAGCTGATCGCGTTCGGCGTGAATCTGCTGGTCGCCGGTCACGAGACGTCGGCGAACCAGATCTCCAGCTGCGTCGCCACGTTGCTGCGCCGGCCCGAGAACTGGGCCCGGCTCGTCGCGGATCCGTCGTTGGTTCCTTCTGCGGTGGAAGAACTGCTGCGGTTCAATCGGTTCAGCGAAGTCGGCCAGCTGCGCGTCGCGCTCGAGGACGTCGAGTTGCACGGCGTACGGATCAAGGCCGGTGAAGGGGTGATGGCCGCGCTCAACTCGGCGAACCGCGACCCGCGGGCGTACGACGCACCGGACGAGCTGCGGCTGGATCGCGCGGACAACAAGCACCTGTCGTTCGGCTTCGGGCCGCACTTCTGTCTCGGCGCGCAGCTCGCGCGGATCGAGTTGCAGGAGTCTCTGCTGGCGCTGGTCCGGCGGTTCCCGAAGCTGAGTCTCGCGAAGCCGGCCGAAGAGCTCGAGTGGCGGCGCGTGCTGGTCAGCGGTCTCGCAGAACTGCCGGTGAACCTGGGAGGTCCACCGGCAGCCGGGTGAATCAGTTCTGCGAGGCGAACACGACGCCGTGCTCGGACTCGTACTGCTCGATGAAGCGCGCGGCCATCGGCTCGCTGGAGGCGATCGCGTCGGCGAGCGTCTTCGCGCTGCGCTCGCGACCCTCCGGCCAGTCGGACAGCAGCGCGTAGGCCCGCATCCGCTTCTTCTCCAGCGCGGTCGGCTCCGGCTTGTCGTCCGCGGCCTCCGGCTCGGCCGCCACCACGACCGGGGCCGGGTCCGGCAGCACCGGCTCGACCTTCGGCGTCGTGATCGGCGTGGTGATGAGCGCGGGCGGCTGCGGGTCGGCGGGGCCGGCGAACGGCGACGGCGGCTTCGGCTTCTCGACCAGCGGCTCCGCCTTCGGCTGCGGCGCGAACGGCTTCAGCGCGCCGGCGGTACCGGTCGCCGTACTGCTCGTCGTACCGTTCTTCACGACGTGCTGCGGCTCGCTCTCGTCCTCGACGACGACCGCCTCGGACACGTCGCTGTCGCTCGGGTCGGGCTGGTCGACGATCGCCATCAGCTCGCCGGTCCAGGCGTCGTCGTCGCGCAGCCCGACGCCGGTGCTGTCCGCGCGCCGCGGCTGTCCGCCCTCGAGCACCCAGACCGCGGCCGGTACGGCGGGACGGTCCTCGGTCTCCGGCGGCGGCGAGATCGCCTTGGTCAGCTTGTTGGTGATGACCTCGTAGTTGATCCGCTCCTCGAGCATCCCGGCCAGCCGGTCCGGGTCGTACGTCGTCTCGGCGATCTTCGCCAGCCGCTCGTCCTGGTGCTCGGACCGGATGTACTCCGCTACGGTGCCGGCGATCGCCTCGCGGCGGCTGCGGTTGCGGATCTGGTGCTGGGCCGCGCGCAGGCTCTCGTACAGACCGTACCCGTGCTCGATCGCGAGCGACCGCGCGAGCCAGGTGACCTTCGGCTCGCGGATCCACTGCACGATGCCGTACACCGGGCCGGTGTCGCGCATCTGTCCCGCGCGGCGCAGCGCGTCACGACGGCGGGCCGAGCTGTGGATCAGCCAGAGGACGTACGCGAACGCGGACAGGCCGCCGAACCCGAAGGCGAGGAACCGCTCCTCCGGGCGCCAGTGCCCGACCACGTTGAACACGACCGCGACCAGCGCCGCGAAGAACGACATCGCGCGGTACGCGTAGGCCTGCTCACCCTTGCGCCGGCGCAGGTCGGCGAGCGCCGCGGTGGCCACACCGCCGAGCTCGAGCACCGCGACCGCGGGCGTCACGAGCAGGATTTTCAGGAATGTCGAGAAGCCGGTTTCCGGCCACGGAATATGGGTCACGCCGGCCCAGACCTGGCCGACCAGCGCCGCGGCGGCCGCGGTCGCGTAGAAAGCGTAGGCGACTTTGTCCGCACCGGTGAGGGGTACGTTGACCAGTTCGCCAGTACTGGTGCTGCTGGTGTTCTCCTGCAAGACGTGCACTCCTGACCGGTTTGGGCTCTCCGGCAGTTCGTCGGGTGGGTGGTACGGCGGCCCCCATAGCGCGCTGCAAGAGGCTACCGGTTCCCGGCCCCGAAAGGGGAGGCGAACCCGGAAACGTCTTCGAACCTCCCCACTCAACCCACCTTCTAACCCGCCATCCACCCATTTCCCGTTTGTTGACAAAGCAGGAAATTCCGCAGTTGTTTGCCGGTAGCCCCTTCCGGGATCAGGTCCAGGGTGCGCCGATCTCCGAGAACAGCGCGAGCTCGTCGGAGGCGCGGTCTATCCAGTGTTCGATGTCGGGGATGATCGGGCGGCGGTCCGGGCCGTCGCCTTCCCAGTGCACGTGGTCGGGGCGGATCACGCGAGGGTCCGGGGCCGTTCGGACGGCCTCGACCACGCGGGTGAAGCCGCCGGTCGCGGACAGCGGGACGTAGAGAGGTACGGCGGGATCGGCTCGGTGGGCCAGGAGGTTTTCCAGAAGGTCGGCGCGGCCGTACTTCGTTCCGTCGATGAGGTCCGACTGATACGACAGGACGGCGCGCCGCTCGGATCCGTGCACGATCACGGACGCCTCGCGGTGTTCGGTGGCGCAGAGCGTGACCGCGATCAGGATCGTCGTACCGCGGGCGGTGGTGATCCGTACCGCGGAGGTGTCGTCGGACTCGATCGGGTTCGCGCGGTACAGCTCGGTCTCGATCGACCGTACGTCGTCCACGCCGGTCGAGCCGTCCAGCAACAGCGCCGCGGCGGTCGCGTGCGCGAGCGGGTTCGTCACCGCGCCGTCGACGACGTCGACCCCGTCGAGCCGGCGGCGGCCGGACCAGCGGGCGCGCTGGAAGTACTGCGCTTTCCGCACCCATTTCCCGGTCGCGCTGATCCCGCGCAGCTCGCCGAGCTGCCCCTCGGCGACCATCGCGGCCAGCTTCAGCGTGGCCTCCGACGCCTGCGCCTGGAACCCGACCTGACACGCGCGGCCGGTCTCCTCGACCACCGCGGTCAGCTGCTCGAACTCGGCCAGCGACGCGGTCGGCGGCTTCTCGAGCAGCACGTCGGCGCCCGCGCGCATCGCCAGCTCCGCCAGCGGGACGTGCGTCTGGATCGGCGTACAGATCACGACGACGTCGACCGCGGTGGCCGCCAGCAACTCGTCGAGTCCGCTGAAGACCGCGACGTCCTCGGGCAGTCCGGCGCCGCCCTGCGGATCGGCGACGGCTGCCAGTTCGGCCCGGCCGGCCGCGGCCAGCCGGGTGACGTTGCGAACGTGGGAAGCTCCGTGGCCGTGGATTCCCACCACGGCCACGCGGGCTCCGGTCATCGGCAATCAGTTGCCATCAGCAACACTATTTGAGCTCCCCGTTGACTTCGTCCAGGAAGGCCTTGGCGGCCGCGTCCGGCGCCTGCCGGCCGAACAGCACCTCGGTCGTGTACCGCTGGATGATCTTCTCCACCTGGCCGCCACCCACCGGCGGCGCCGGCGACGGGTCGCCGAGCTCCTTGCCGATGTCCTGGATGAACTTCGCCGACGCGGCGTCGGCCGGCTGCAGCTTCGGGGTCACCGCGGCACGGATCTCGGTGTTCGGCGGCACGCCCCGCTCGGCCAGCAGGATGTTCCCGGCCGCGGTGCTGTTGGCGAGGTAGTTGACGAACTCCGCCGCCTCCTTCTGGTGCTTGCTGCGCGACGAGATCGACCAGAACATCGAGCCCTTGTAGTACGAGCCGTTCGCGCTCGCCTTGCCCTCGACGCTCGGGACCCGGAGCAGCTTGAGCTCGGTACCGGCCGCCTTGGTCATCGCGTTCAGCTGGTTGCTCCACATCCAGCTCATCGCCAGCTTGCCGGTGGCCATCGCGGACTGGTCGAGCGCGGCGTTCATGTCCTGCGAGATCGCCTCCGCGGACGGGATCGCCTTCGCGTCCCGCAGCTTCAGCACCTGCTGGTAGAACGCGGTCACCTGCTCCTGGGAGACGCCGACCTTGCCGTCCGCGGTCCACAGCGACTCGCCGTGCTGGCGGGCCCACAGGTTCAGCGCGGCCTCGTTGGTACCGGGGGCGCCGCTGCCGGACGCCTTGCCGTTCAGCTTGGTGGTCAGCTCGGCGGCGATCCGGGTGTAGTCGTCCCAGGTCCAGGTGGTGTCGTCCGGCATCGCGACGCCGGCAGCCTTGAACAGCGCCGGGTTCGCGACGATCGCGAACGAGTTGATCCCGGCGTTCAGGCCGTACAGGCCGCCGTCGAACTCGCCCGCCTTCAGCGTGTCCTCCTCGAACTTGCCGGTGTCGAGGCCCTCGGACTTCTTCAGGTCCTGCAGCGCGCCGCGGTCGGCGTACTCGCGCAGGTACTTCTCGTCCATCTGGATGATGTCCGGGGCGTCGTTCGCCGCCACCTTCGTGGCGAGCTTGTCCCAGTACCCGGACCACTCGCCGAACTCGCCCTTGATCTTGATGTTCGGGTGGTCCTTCTGGAACGCGTCGATCGCCTGCTGGGTCAGCTTGGTGCGGGTGTCGCCGCCCCACCAGGTGAACCGGAGCGTGACCTCGCCGCCGCCGGACGACGACGAGGGACCACCGGAGTCGCCGCCGCAGGCGGCCGCGGCCAGCAGGCCGGTGGCGATGGCCGCCGCGGTGAGAGCCCGCAGGCCTCTGCCGAAATTGACGGCCGCGGTGCGTGGGATGTGCCTCATGAGGTGCACCTTTCAGGGGGTTACTTGATACCTGTGGTGGCGATGCCCTTGATCAGGAACCGCTGGCCGATCAGGAAGGCGAGGAAAACCGGGACCAGGGAGACGACCGACATCGCGAACATCGAGCCCCACGACGACTCCGAGGTGGCGTCGACGAACGACCGCAGCGCGACCGGGACGGTGTACATGTGCGGGTCGGTCAGGTAGATCAGCTGGCTGAAGAAGTCGTTCCAGGTCCAGATGAACGTGAAGATCGTCGTGGTGGCGAGCGCCGGCACCATCAGCGGCAGGATGATCCGCAGGAAGATCGACGCCTTCCCGCAGCCGTCGATCCGGGCGGCCTCGTCGAGCTCGCGCGGGATACCGCGGATGAACTGCACCATCAGGAACACGAAGAACGCGTCCGTGGCGAGCAGCTTCGGCACGATCAGCGGGAGCACCGTGTTGATCCAGCCGGCGTGCGAGAACAGGATGTACTGCGGCACGATCACCACGTGGATCGGCAGCATGATGCTCAGCAGCATGATCGCGAACCAGAGCTTCTTGCCGACGAACTCCAGCCGGGCGAACGCGTACGCCGCCATCGAGCAGGACACCAGGTTGCCGAGGATCGAGCCGAGCACGACCAGCGCCGAGTTCAGCAGGTAGCGGGTGAACGGCTCGGTCAGCGCGTTCCAGCCGGCCCGGTAGTTCTCGATCCGCAGGTCCTTCACCAGGATCCCGGGGTCGCGGAAGATCTCGTTGCCGGGCCGCAGTGAGCTGACCACCATCCAGATCACCGGGTAGAGCATCACCAGCGCGGAGCCGGCCAGTACGACGTGGATCACCAGCGGCCGGATCCGGGCCCAGGTGACGGCGGAGCCGCGGCGGGCCGTGACGGTACGGGAGAGAGTCTCAGTCGTCATAGAACACCCAGTACTTCGAGGCGAAGAAGTTCGCCGCGGTGAAGACCCCGATGATCACGAGCAGGAACCACGCCATCGCGGAGGCGTAGCCCATGTCGAAGTTCCCGAAGCCCCGGTCGTAGAGGTACAGCGTGAAGAACATCGTCGAGTCCGACGGCCCGCCGCTGCCCCCGGAGACGACGAACGCCTGGGTGAACGACTGGAACGCGTGGATGATCTGCAGCACCAGGTTGAAGAAGATGATCGGTGTCAGCAGCGGCAGCGTGATGCGGAAGAACCTGCCGAGTACGCCGGCGCCGTCGACTGACGCGGCCTCGTAGTACATGGTCGGGATCTGCCGCAGGCCGGCCAGGAAGATCACCATCGGGGAGCCGAACGTCCAGACGTTCAGCACCACCAGGGTGCCCAGTGCCGTACTCGGGTCGGAGATCCAGCCCTTGCCCTCGATACCGATCAGGGCGAGCACCTGGTTGAGCAGGCCCTCCGTGCCGAACACCTGCCGCCAGAGGATCGCGATCGCGACGCTCGAGCCGAGCAGCGACGGCAGGTAGAAGACCGAGCGGTAGAACGCCATGCCGCGGACGCCGCGGTCCAGGACGACGGCCAGCAGCAGCGCGATCGCGAGCTGCAGCGGGACCGAGACGAACACGTAGGTGAACGTCACCTTGAGCGAGTTGTGCAGCCGCTCGTCGGAGAGCATCCGGCTGAAGTTCTCGAGGCCGATCCACTGCGGTGCCTGGATCAGGTTGTAGTCCGTGAAGGACAGGTACAGCGAGGCCAGCATCGGACCGATCGTGATGAGGAAAAGTCCCAGCAGCCACGGCGCGAGAAACAGATATCCGGCCAGGTTGTCCTTCCTTTGACCGGCGGATTTTCGGCCCCGGAGACTGCCCAATTCACCTAGCGCGCTCATGGTCACCTCTCTTCCATCGCCGTCGGCCTCCGGCCTGCGGCGGGCGCGGAAAGCGCTTGCCTTGGCCGGTCAAACTAGTACGGGAAACCGGTTTACGCAAGGGTTCGCCGACGTGCCGAATGACCGGATGCGGACGGCCTGCGCGGTCTTGACAGGACAAAGTCCGGGAGCGACAGTTCCCTACATTTGGCAACCGCTTACCCGACAGGAGAACCCGATGCTGCGACGTACGTTTCTCACCGGTTCGCTGACCACGGTCGCGCTCGGCGCCCTGCATCCGGCCGCGGCACGTGCTGAAGTGGCAGCCGTGGACGAGGACTTCCTGCGCGTGCTCACGGACGCGAACCAGAAACAGATTCCGCTCGTGCTCGGAAACTTCCAGAACGTTTCCGACAGCGTCCGGACCGTGGCCCGCAAGGCGCGGCGCCTGGTCTCCGGCTACGTCTGGGGCCGGTCGGCGTACCACCACGACGCGGCACTGCTGGGACCGCTGCAGTGGCTGGTCGGTCAGCTGGCTGCACGCCAGCACGAGGACGGGCTGTACGACGTCGGCAACCTGCATTCGCCGCCGGACAGCGCTTTCGCGATCCAGGACGTCTGCATGCTGTACGCGCTGCTCGACGCGGACGGGCAGCCGGAGACCGCTGCACTTCGGGACACGCTGGCCGCGGTGGTGAAGAAGGCGGGGCCGGCGCTGGCGAGCGGCGGCGTCCACACGCCCAACCACCGCTGGGAGGTGTCGGCGGCGCTGGCGCGGGCGCATCACCTGTTCCCGGACCGGCGGTACGCGGCGCGGATCGACGACTGGCTCGACGAGGGCATCGACGCCACCCCGGACGGGATCTACAGCGAACGCAGCTCGACGTACGCCGCCGAGGTGACGAACCCGTGCCTACTGACGATCGCCTGGCTGCGCGGCAAGCCCGCGCTGCTCGACTACGTACGGCGGAACCTCGACGTGACGCTGTACCTGCTGGAGCCGAACGGCGAGGTCGACACGACCGCGTCGCGACGGCAGGACCAGAACCGGATCCGCGAGGTCTGGTGGTACCTGACCCAGTTCCGCGAGCTGGCCCTGCACGATCGCGACGGCCGGTTCACCACGATTGCGAAGAGCATCGAAGCGCGCGGGACGGGTGAGCTCGGCGACTTCCTCGCGGAGGTGCTGGAACGCCCCGAGCTCTCCGCGGTGCTCCCGGCCGCGCAGCCGGTCCCGACCGATTTCGTCCAGCACTACCCCTCGCAGGCGTCGGTCCGGGTACGCCGGGGCGCGCGGACGGCAACCGTTTTCGGCGGGACCGACTTCCACGACCTGCCGCTGATCGCATCAGGTTTGTCCACCAATCCCACGTTCTTCAAGCTGCGCAGCGGCGCGGCGATTCTCGACTCGGTCCGGCTCTCACCCCAGTTTTTCAGCACCGGTCACTTCCGCAGCGACGGACTACGCAGGACCGCACCTGGCACCTTCAAGCTCCAGCAGGAGGTGAAGGTTCCGTACCACCTGCCGCTGCCGAAGCGGTACCGCCGCGCGGACGGTCTGTACGCCCTCACCCCGGACGGGCGGTTCTACTCGGCGATGGACTTCCCGCACCGGCCGAAGCAGTACCGCACGTTGCGGACCGAGGTGACCGTGACCGAGCTGAGCGACGGCTACGACCTGGCGTTCGAGTTCGCCGGCGACGCGACGGCGTACGCGATCGAACTGTGTTTCCGGGCCGGCGGCGAACTCGCCGGTGTCGAGGCACTGGAGGCCGCCGGCAACTACCAGCTGGTGTCCGGGACCGGAAGCTACACAGTGGGCTCTGACCGCATCGAGTTCGGCCCCGGCAACGGCGCCGCCCGGGTCACCATGGACCCGGGCGAGCGCTACACCTACCTCGGCGGCAACCTGACCCCCGAAGGCCGACGCGTATACCTCACCGGCCGCACACCGGGCCGCCAACTCCTCAGGCTACGCACCAGCTAGAGCCCCTCTCGGGTTGCCCGGGCCGATTGTGAAGCCTCGGACGCGGACCAGGGCCACGGGTCGGCCGGGCACCCGATCAAGATGCTGCTATTGGTAATTCGAATTATCAACATCATCAGACCTTGACCACGATCCGGGCACTGGCCTAGGTTCTCAGTAATCCGTATTACCCATGGAGGATGCCCGACAAAGTGACCAGCCGACTCACCCAGCGCGACATCGCGCGCCTGGCCAAGGTCAGCCAGACGACGGTCTCGCTGGTGCTCAACAACCGCAGCGACGCCACCGCGCGGATCCCGGCGGAGACCCGCAACCGGGTCCTGAAGGTGATCCGGGAGACCGGGTACCAGGCCGATCCGCTGGCCCGGCGGATGACCCAGCAGCGCAACCAGATCCTCGGCGTGTTCACGTACGAATCCGTTTTCCCGAGTGCGAGCGGGGACTTCTACCACCCGTTCCTGGCCGGGATCGAGGACTGCGCGGAGCGGCTCGGCTGGGACCTGCTGCTGTTCACCAGCGCGCCGGTGACCGAGGGCCGGCGGCGGATCTTCCACGAGAACAACCGGCTGCGGATCGCGGACGGCTGCCTGTTGCTCGGTCGCCAGATCCCCACCGAGGAGCTGGCCCGGCTGATCACCGAGGAGTACCCGTTCGTCTCGGTCGGCCGCCGCGACGACGCCGGCGGCCCGGTCCCGTACGTCGGCGCCGACTACGTCGCCGCGACCCGCACCGTGGTCGAGCGGGCCCAGTCGATCGGGCACCGCCGCCTCGCCTTCGCGGGCCCCGGATCCGGCGCGGAGTCCTCCGCCGACAGGTTCCAGGGTTTCCAGCAGGCAGCCGGCCGTCGCGCGCTGCAGGTGCCCGCCCTCGCCAGGTCGACGTCCGGCGCGGCGACCCAGGCCGCGGGCGAGCTCCTCGACGTGTTGCTCGACCGGGACATCACCGCGGTGTTTGTCGAGGAGCGGGCGGACGCGATCGCGGTGGTCGAGGCCGCGAGTGCGCGCGGGATCGACGTACCCGGGGAACTCTCCGTGATCGCGCTCGGCGACGCGACCCGGCCGGCGCCCAGCGACCTCGACTTCACCGGGTTCCACGTACCGCGGCGCGCGATGGGGCTGCGCGCGGTCGAGCTGCTCGAGGCGATCCTCAGCGGCACCCGGACCGACCGGCAGGTGCTGCTGCCCTGCGAACTGACCGACGGAATCACCCTCACTCCCCCCAGAGGTGCCTGAATGCATACCGATGTCCTGGTGATCGGCGGCGGACTCGGCGGTGTCGCCGCGGCGCTCGCCGCGCTCCGCGCCGGCCGCTCCGTGATCCTGACCGAGGAGTTCGACTGGCTCGGCGGTCAGCTGACCAGCCAGGCCGTCCCGCCGGACGAGCACTCGTGGGTCGAGCAGTTCGGCATCACGGCGTCGTACCGCGCGTTGCGGGAAGGGATCCGCGACTACTACCGCCGGAACTACCCGCTGACCGAGGCGTCGCGGGCCGCCGCCCAGCTCAACCCCGGGGCCGGCTACGTGTCGAAGCTGTGTCACGAGCCGCGCGTGGCGGTCGCCGTACTGGAGGAGATGCTCGCGCCGTACCGCGCCAGTCGCCGGTTGCTGGTCCTGCAGCCGTACCGGCCCGTGGCCGCGGAGACCGACGGCGACCGGGTGACGGCCGTGACCGTGCAGCACCGTGACACCGACGAGCAGGTGACGCTGACGGCGCCGTTCATCCTCGACGCGACCGAGACCGGCCAGCTGCTGCCGCTGACCGGGACGGAGTACGTCACCGGCTTCGAGTCACAGGCCGAGACCGGTGAGCCGAGTGCTCCGGCGGAGGCGCAGCCGCTGAACATGCAGGCCGTCTCGTACTGCTTCGCGGTCGACCACGTGGACGGCGACCAGGTCGGCGACAAGCCGGCCAACTACGCCTTCTGGCGGAACTACCAGCCCGAGTTCTGGGGCGACCGGCTGCTGTCCTGGACCGCGCCGAACCCGCGGACCCTGGAGAGCGCGCAGCGGACGTTCACCCCGAACCCGGACGACGACCCGCTCGCGGTGGTCGCGGACCAGCGGCGCACCGGCGGTGACATGAACCTGTGGACGTTCCGCCGGATCGCGGCCCGCCGGCACTTCGTCCCGGGCACGTACGAGAGCGACATCTGCTTGGTGAACTGGCCGATGATCGACTACTTCGAGGGGCCGGTCATCGAGGTACCGGACGCGGCGAAGCACCTCGCGGCCGCCAAGGAACTGTCCCTGTCGGTGCTGTACTGGCTGCAGACCGAGGCGCCGCGGGCCGACGGCGGGACCGGCTTCCCCGGCCTGCGGCTGCGCGCCGACGTGGTCGGATCCGCGGACGGCCTGGCGCAGGCGCCGTACATCCGCGAGTCGCGCCGGATCAAGGCGGAGTACACGATCGTCGAGCAGGACCTGTCGGTCGCGGTTCGCGGCGACCGGGGCGCGGCCTGGTACGACGACAGCGTCGGCATCGGCATGTACCGGATCGACCTGCACCCGTCGACCGGCGGGGACAACTACATCGACGTGGCCAGCAGCCCGTTCCGGATCCCACTCGGGGCGCTGATCCCGCAACGGGTGGAGAACCTGCTGCCCGCGAGCAAGAACCTCGGCACCACGCACATCACCAACGGCTGCTACCGGCTGCACCCGGTCGAGTGGAACATCGGCGAGGCCGCGGGCCTGCTGGCCGCGTTCTGCCTGGACCGCGGCGCCGCTCCGCGCGCGGTCCGCGGCACCCCCACCCTGCTCCGCGAGTTCCAGGACCACCTGGTTGCTCAGGGCATCGAACTCGGCTGGCCGAACGTCACCGGTTACTGACCCGGAGGCCTCGCTCGAACCGAGCCGAAGGGCTGAGAGAATGACGGGGTGAGTTTCCATGCCGCCGCGTTCATCGCCACCAGCCTCGACGGGTACATCGCCCGGGCCGACGGTTCCATCGACTGGCTGACCAGCCGCGCCGAGCAGGCGGGCGAGACCGGGTACGACGAGTTCCTGGCGTCGGTGGACACCGTCGTACTGGGCCGCAACACCTACGAGCTGGCCGCGGGCTTCGAGAGTTGGCCGTACGAGGGCAAGCAGGTCGAGGTGCTGAGCACGACCCTCGACCACGACGTCGACGACCGCATCCTGGTCCACCGCACCCTCGAGGCCCTGGTGGAAACCCTCACCGACCGCGGCGCCCGCCGCATCTACACCGACGGCGCCGCCACCATCCAGACCTTCCTGAACGCCGGCCTGCTCAGCGAACTCACCATCACCACGGCACCCGTGCTGCTGGGCGACGGGATCCCGCTGTTCGGCCCCGTGCCCTCCGACATCGTCCTCACCCACAACGCGACCCGAACATTGAAGGCGGGCTTCATCCAGTCGGACTACACGGTCAACCGCTGACTGTCCGGCTAGCGCTTCAACTGCTGGTCTCGTGGGGCTTTCGCGGTGCGGTCGCGGTGGTCCTGCGCGGATGACGAAGCAGGTGTCTGGCGGGCGGACGCCGGTGTCGGGTTGGCTGCGGCGCGCACCGCGTTTGCCAGGTCGTCGGCGGTGGCAGCCGACTGGACTGCCCGTGTGTGAGCCGACGAGGCGGCGCCAAGGCCGGCCTGCAGCCCCGAGAGGTCCTTGGTCACGGCTTCGCCGGCCTCGTAGACCAGCGCCACGTTCCGGTTGCGCTCCTCACCGTGGACCGGAACGATCTTCCCGATGTTCGTCCGCGCGGCGCCGAGCCGGTCCGCCGTACGTCCCGCCCCGGCGTCGGCGGTCGCGATCGCCGTCTCCAGCCCGGTCAGTTGCTTCCGCAGGTCCGCCGACGTCACCTGCCGCTCGGGGTTCGTCGTACCAGGGAACTGGTCGAACTCGTCGAGGTAACCCTTCGCCTGCGTGAGGGCGGATCCGGCAGCATCCAGTTGCTCGCGGACACCGTCCAGCTCGTTCTGCGCCCGCCTGACCAAGGTGTTGATCTCGCGTGCCTGGTACGCCCCCGTGGAGAGGGCCGAGCTCCGTTCGCCCTCGGTCAGTTCGCCCTGAGGTCGCACCGGCAGGTCGCGCAGTGCGTTCTCGGTCTCCCACAGCACCTGGTCGAGCTCCTCGGCGCACTCGACAGCACGCCCCAGCCGCACCCGGACCGACGCCACCGCGTTGTGAACCTGGTCCGCCAGCTCCGCAGCCGAAAGTTCCATGCTCATCGCGCACGCTCCGCCCGCTCGCCGGAGACCGTCTGTTCGCCGGTGGCTGCCTGGTCGTCGGAGACGGCCTGCTCGCCGGTGGCTGCCTGGTCGTCGGCCGCGAGCGCGGCGCGCAGGCCGGCGGCTACGGCGCGGATCTCGTCCCGCGCGGCGCGCAGGTCCGGGTCCGGCACGAACTCGTGCGGGTTCTGCGGTTGATCCTGCACGGTACGAGTCCTCTCCAGCGACTGGTCTCGCGCCAGGCTATGAGCCGCCGGGTCCACCGCGTGGAGCTCGCCACATGTACTTCAGCCGACCAGCGGGTGAACGACCGGCACGCCCGCTAGAGGAACCGCGGAGCGAGCCGGTCCGCCGTACGAAAAGCAAAGGCGAGCGGCACCGCCAGACACGCGACGAGCCCACCGACAACCGGCCCGCGCCGCCGGGCGGACACCCGCGGCGGCAGGTTCGCGAACAACGTCGCAAGACTCGGCAGCGGCCGCACGAACACCGTCAGCTCCGCGATCAACCCCTGCTCGTCGAGCCGCACCAGATTCATGGCCTCGAGCTCGGCACCCCGAACCCGAGCGCGGAACGAGAACGCGTAACTGTCGCCGTGCTCGAGCGGCGCACTGGTCCGGACATCCTCGAGCACCGCAAAGATGTCCCGATGCAACGCGACAACTTCGTCCCGCCCCTCGAAGGTCACCCGATCGGTCAACGGCGAATGAAACACCACATCATCCGCCAACAACCCCGCCACCGCCTCCGCATCGCCCCGCTCACCAGCCGCCCGCAATTCCTCCACAGCATCCATGCCGCCCGACCAAACCAACCCACCCAACACCTTGTCAAGCAACGTTCGTAGCCAACAGCAACCAATCGAGCTGGCTATTGCAGTCAGGGGGTCGTGGTCGTCGCCTCAGCTGGATCGGTGGAACGGTGCGGGACCGGCGGGCGGTCCAGGGGCTTTGACCTTGCCAGCCACAGGCCAGTGAGGACTGCGGCGGCCAAGGTGATGATGCCGGCAGCAACAAATGCGTCGTTGAGGCCGGTCTCGAAGGAGGCGCCGTCGGATTGGCGGGTGCGGACGATGGCTCCGAGTACTGCCACGCCGAGCACCGCACCGATCTGGCGGGTGGTGCTGCTGACACCGGAGGCGAGGCCTCCTTCTTGGGGGCTCAGCGCCTGGATGGCGGCGCCTGTCAGTGGCGACATGGTCAGGGCGAAGCCGATGCCGACGACTGCGAGCCGCCACCACACGTTCGCGTAGCTCGTGTCGGCGTGCACCGTGCCCAGCGCCAGCAGCCCGCCTCCGGCCAGGATCAGGCCGACGGTGACTACGATGCGGAAGCCGTACCGGGCCGCGAGCCGACCCGCGAACGGGCTGACCAGCACCATGGCAAGGGAAGTGGGCAGGGTCTGCAGGCCGGCGCGCAGGATCGAACTGCCTTGGACGTAAACGAAGAACTGGGAGAAGAAGAACGACGATCCCATCAGCGCGAACCCCACCACGATCATCGCGGTGTTGGACACCGTGAACAGCCGCTGCCGGAACAGCCACAGCGGCAGCATCGGTGCAGGGCTGCGCGTTTCGACGACGAGGAAGGCGGCGAGGAGGACGACCGCGGCGGCGAAGCTTCCCAGGATGAGCAGCGAGGTCCAACCGCGAGCGCCACCCTCGATCAGCCCGTAGGTCAGTGTCCCCACGAACAGGACGGACAGCGCCGTCCCCGGTACGTCGATCGCGGGAGCGCCCGGGTTGCGGGACTCCACGAGGTGGCGCAGGCCGACCAGGAGCAGGACGACGCCGATGGGCAGATTGACCAGGAAGATCGCGGGCCAGCCAAAGGCATCGGTCAGTACGCCGCCGGCCACAGGTCCGGCGACCAGTCCGAGCCCGCTGAAGCCGGCCCACAGTCCGATCGCCTTGATGCGTTCCTGCGGAACGGGATAGGCCGCGGCGAGCAGGGCCAGCGAGGCAGGGCTCAGCGCCGAGGCTCCGATTCCCTGCAGCACCCGGCCGGCGATCAGCCATTCGGCCGAGGGCGCGAGGCTGCACCACACCGACGCTGCGGTGAACACCACGGCACCGGCCAGGTACACCCGCTTGCGGCCGAGCCGATCGGCGAAGACGCCGCCGGACAGCAGCAGCATGGCGACCAGCAGCACGTACGCGTCGACGATCCACTGCAGACCGGTCAGGTCGGTGTGCAGCCGGGCCTGCATGTCGGGCAGCGCCGCACCGACGATCGTGTTGTCGAGCAGCACCATGAACTGGCCCAGGCAGGTCACCGCGAGCAGCACCGCCCGGTTCGATCGACGACCTACGACGGCGGGCGCTGCAGACATGCGGAATCCCTCTCGATCGGTACTTCGGTCTCTCGACCGCGTCTTAAAGCAGTTGGGGACTGCGTTAACGACTGTAGGGAGCCCGCGCCATAAACGCAAGTCGCGACTGCGTTAAGCTCGGGTCATGGACGAGCGACAGCGATCCCGCCGGCCTGGCGGGCGTGCCGCGCGCGTCGGCGCGGCGGTCCATCAGGCCGTCACCGAACTGATCAGCGAGCGCGGCCACGGCAAGTTCACCGTCGGCGATGTCGCGGCCCGCGCGGGCGTGGCCGACAGCAGCATCTACCGCCGGTGGGGAAGCCTCGAAACGCTGCTCACCGACGTGGCGCTAACCCGCCTGAACGCGCGGTCCCCGATGCCGGACACCGGAAGCCTGACCGACGACCTGCACACGTACGCGGCCGCCGTGGCCCGCGAGATCACCGGCCCCGAAGGCCTGGCACTGTTACGCCTGGCAGTCGCCCTCTCGAGCACCGGCCAACAAGGCCAGCAAGCCCTCGACGACCTCCTAGCCGAACGCGGCCGCCAACTCCAGTCCATGCTCGACCGCGCAACCAACCGCGGCGAACCCGCCCCCGACGCCCTCGCCGTCCTGGACCACGTAATGGCCCCCATGTACATCCGCGTCCTGTTCGGCCTAGGCCCACTCACCCCCGCCTACGTCGCCGGCTTGGTAGACCGACTGCTCTCCCACCAGCCTGATCCCTCCGCAAGCCCACCCGGCCCATAGGCCCGTGAGCTCCTCCCCCGCACGCCGAACACCGCCCGCTGCACCGCAGGCGCGAGCACTGCCCAGGTCAAGTCCTGTGGAGTGGTGTACGACGTTTGGTCCTTCGTTGTTGTGTGGTTAGGCGCTGATGGTGGCTGTGGTGGTGTCCTCCTGGGGAGCGGTGCTGGTGATGAGGGTGAGCCGGCTGCGGTGGAGGACGTCGAGGCCGAGGTAGCGGCGGCCGTCGGCCCATTCGTCGTGTTGTTCTGCGAGAACGGCGCCGACGAGGCGGATGATCGAGGCGCGGTCGGGGAAGATGCCGACGACGTCGGTGCGGCGGCGGATCTCGCGGTTGAGGCGTTCGTTGGGGTTGTTGGACCAGATCTGTCGCCAGACATCGCGCGGGAACGCGGTGAAGGCCAGCACCTCGTCGCGGGCGGCGTCGAGGTGTGCGTGAACGTCGGGCAGGGTGTGCTCGGTCTGGTCGAGAAGCTTGTCGTATTGGGTGTGGACGGCGGCGGCGTCGATCTGGTCGAACACCGAGTGCAGCATCGCCTTCACCCCGCCCCAGGCATGCTTGGGGCAGGTCGCCATCAGGTTGGCGGTGTAGTGGGTGCGGCAACGCTGCCAGGACGCGCCGGGCAGATTGGCTCCGATCGCGTCGACCAGGCCGGCGTGGGCGTCGGAGGTGACCAGGGCGACGCCGTTGAGGCCACGGGCGACCAGGTCCTTGAAGAAGCTGTTCCAGCCCGCACCCGACTCGGCCGTACTAGTGGCGACCCCGAGGATCTCGCGGAACCCATCAGCGTTCACAGCGGTCGCGACCATGACCGCGATCTTGATCACCCGGCCGCCCTCGCGGACCTTCATCGTCAACGCGTCCGCGGCCAGGAACGTGTACGGTCCCTCGTCCAGCGGCCGTTCCCGGAAGTCGCGCACGAGCTCGTCGAGGTCACGTGCCATCACCGACACCTGGGACCGGGACAGGCCGGTGATGCCCAGCGACTGCACGAGCCGGTCCATCCGCCGTGTCGACACCCCGAGCAGGTAACACGTCGCCACCACCGACGTCAGAGCCGCCTCTGCGCGTCGGCGGCGTTCCAGCAGCCAGTCCGGAAAGTAGGTTCCTTCGCGAAGTTTGGGGACCGCGACATCCAGGGTGCCGACGCGGGTGTCGAGCTCGCGGTGGCGGTATCCGTTGCGGGAGTTCACCCGGCCCGGGTCACGCGTGCCGAACGCGGCACCACACACGCTGTCGGCGTCCGCGGACAGCAACGTGTTGATGAACCCTTCCATCAACTCACGCAACAGGTCCGGGCTGGCCTGCTCGAGATGCTCGTGCAGGAACTCGGCAGGGTCGATACTGGAGCCAGCGGTCATCGCGGTTTCCTTCTTCGAGTCGGTTGTGAGAGATCACTCGAAGGATCACCCGATGACCGCGTTCACGTTCCCGCGACCCACCGGGCTCTCGCCGTACACCACTCTGCTGGACTCGACTACTGCCCACGCTGCACCCGCAGTCCTGACCAGCAGCCGCGCGCGGACCACAGCCGACGAGCCCAGCCCTCGCCAGCAGCCCGTCCCACAGCAGCCCGTCCCACACCAGCCCTAGCCCCACCAACCAGTCCCACCAGCGTTCGTCACACCCGCCGCTCTAGGCCGGCCTCGCTCCACCAGCCCATGCCTGGGCCAGCCGCGCTACACCCAGCCCTTGCCAGACCTGGCCTAGCCACACCAGCCCGTCCCAACACCAGCGTTCATGACACCCGGCCGCGCCAGGCCACCTCGCTCCACTGACCCGTGCCTGGGCCAGCCTCGCTACACCCCAGTCCTTGCCAGACCCGACTAGCCATACCGGCCCGTGCACACCATGCTGCCGCGACATCTGATCAGGTCAGCCCGAATTGTGTGTGCCCTGCGCCAGCGCGAGCGCCCTGGCTCGGCACCACCGTACTCGTCGCCACCAGCCGCGATCCGCGGCGCGATCGCCGAGCAGTCACCGCGGGCGGCAGCCCGCCACTCGCCGGCGGCAGCCGGCAACATCCGGCGTCAGCCGGAACAACCGGCGCCAGCCGGAGCACCCGGCGGAAGCCGGAAAACGTCGGCGGCAGCCGACAACTCCCGGCGTAAGCCGGAAACAAGAGTCCGGGCGCTAAGCCCGGGGGTGGGTGGGGAGCGCGCGTAGCGGGTGCGCTGAGGAGCGGAGCGACGAAGGAAGCGCCCGCGCAGCACGCGGGGGCTTCCCGCTAGCGGATGAGGTGCGCGGCCTCCGCGGCCCAGTACGTGAGGATCGTGTCGGCGCCGGCCCGGCGGATCGACGTGAGGGTTTCCAGGATCGCCGCCTCGCGGTCGATCCAGCCGTTGGCGGCGGCGGCCTCGACCATCGCGTATTCGCCGGAGATGTTGTACGCCGCCACCGGAACGTTCACGTGGTCGCGGACCTGCCGGATGATGTCGAGATAAGCCAGCGCGGGCTTCACCATCACGAGGTCGGCCCCTTCAGCGATGTCGAGGTCGACCTCGCGGATCGCGTCGCGGGCGTTGGCGTTGTCCTGCTGGTACGTCTTCCGGTCACCGGTCAGCGACGAGTCGACGGCTTCGCGGAACGGCCCGAAGAACGCCGACGCGTACTTCACGGCGTACGCGAGGATCACGGTGTCGACGAACCCGGCCGCGTCGAGCGCCTTGCGGACGACCCCGACCTGCCCGTCCATCATCCCGGACGGACCGACGACGTGCGCGCCCGCGGACGCCTGCGCGACGCCCATCTCGGCGTAGATCTTCAGCGTCGCGTCGTTGTCCACGCGCCCGGCGGAGTCCAGTACGCCGCAGTGGCCGTGTGACGTGAACTCGTCGAGACACAGGTCCGACATCACCAGCAGCGAGTCGCCGACCTCGGACACCGCGTCCCGGATCGCGACGTTCAGGATCCCGTCCGGATCCACCGCACCGGAGCCGACGGCGTCCTTCGACGAAGGTACGCCGAACAGCATCACGCCGCCCAACCCGAGCTGCGCCGCCTCCGCGACCGCCTTGCGCGCCGTGTCCCGGGTGTGCTGGACGACGCCGGGCATGGACCGGATCGGGATCGGCTCCCGGGCGTCCTCGCGGACGAACATCGGCAGGATCAGCTGCCGCGGCTCGATGGTGGTCTCCGCGACCAGCCGGCGGATCGCCGCCGACGAGCGGAGCCGGCGCGGGCGCACTTCCGGGAATCCAGGCATGTTCAGCTCTTCCGACGAGAACCCGGGCGCCGTTCGGACGGCCGGGTGACCGGTTCCCCGGCCTCCACCATGGTGTCACGCCGGTCCGCGCCGAACCGGGCGAGGGCGTCGGCGAGCTCCTCGACGGACGGCGTCTCGGCCATCGCGTCGACCCGCAGGCCGTGCTCCTCGGCGGTCTTCAGCGTGGCCGGGCCGATCACCGCGATCACCGTCGACGCGTGCGGCTTGCCGGCGATGCCCACCAGGTTGCGCACCGTCGAGGACGAGGTGAACACGACCGCGTCGAACTTGCCGGACTTGATCGCCTCGCGGGTCGGCGCGGGCGGCGGGGCGGCCCGCACGGTCCGGTACGCCGTGACGTCGTCGACCTCCCAGCCGAGATCGGTCAGACCCGCGACCAGCGTCTCGGTGGCGATGTCGGCGCGCGGCAGGAAGACCCGGTTGATCGGGTCCAGCACCTCGTCGAACGGCGGCCAGTCCTCGACCAGTCCGGCGGCGGACTGCTCACCGGACGGGACCAGGTCCGGACGGATGCCCCAGGCACCGATCGCCTCGGCGGTCTTGTCGCCGACGGCCGCGATCTTCAGCCCGGAGAACGCCCGCGCGTCGAGCCCGTACTCGTCGAACTTCTCGCGGACCGCCTTCACCGCGTTGACCGAGGTGAACGCGACCCACTCGTAGCGGCCCTCGACCAGGCCGCGGATCGCCTTGTCCATCTGCTGCGGGTTCCGCGGCGGCTCGACGGAGATCGTCGGGACCTCTTCCGGCATGGCGCCGTACCGGCGCAGCCGGTCCATCAGCGGGCCGGCCTGGTCCTTGGTGCGCGGCACCAGGATCCGCCAGCCGAACAGCGGCTTGGTCTCGAACCAGGACAGCGCCTCGCGCTGCTCGACGACCGCGCCGACCACGACCACGGCCTCGCCGGTCACCTTGGCCGCGCGCAGGTCCGCGACGATCGTCTCCAGGGTGCCGACGACGCTGGTCTGCGAGGTCGTCGTACCGCCGACGGTCACCGCGACCGGGGTGGCGGCGTCGAAGCCGGCCTCGATCAGCGCGCCGACGGTCTCCTTCAGCACCTCGGAGGCGTTCAGCAGGACGAGCGTCTGCTTCGGCTGCAGCCGGCTCAGGTCGAGCTTGTTCTCGGCGAGGTCGACGACGGTCACCTCGCGGTCGCCCTTCATGGTCAGCGGGATCCCGGCGTAGGTCGGAACCGCGCTCACCTCGCTCACCCCCGGCACGACGTTGAACCCGATGCCGGCCTTCTTGCAGGCGGCCGCCTCCTCGGCGCCGCTGGAGAAGGTGAACGGGTCACCGCTCAGCAGCCGTACGACGTTCGCGGCGGACTTGGCGGTCTTCACCACGAGCCGGGCCCGGGCGGCGATCCGCAGCGCCCGGCTGCCCTCGGCGCCGGAGCCGTCGACGACCTCGACGCCCGGCTTGCAGTAGGTCAGGAACGGGTCGTGCTCGGGGCCCTCGACAACGACCGCGTCGGCGTTCGCGAGCACGTCCCGGCCGGCCAGCGTCAGCAGCGCCGGGTCACCGGGACCGACGCCGACGAAGGTGACGTGGCCGAGTGGTCTGGTCTGCTTGACGGTGCCGGCCGCAGCCTTCTGAGGTGTCCTGGATGCCGCGGTGGCCGCTGTCTTCGCGCTCACGTCTGCCTTCGCCCTCGTCGTTTTCCTGCTCGTCCTGTGGGCCGTCTTCTTGGCCGTACTCGTGCCCTGTGCCGGTGTCATGTTCGCTCCAGCAGGTCGTTCGCCAGCCTCTTACCGAGCGACACCGGGTCGTCGACCGGCCCGTTCGCGGACAGCCGCCGTACGCCGTCCTCCTGGCCGAGCGCGCCCCGCAGCCACAGCTCGGGACCGTCCTCACCTTCGACCACCTCGGCGAGCGCGCCGACCGGAGCCGTGCAGCCCGCCTCGAGGGTGGCCAGCAGTTGCCGTTCCGCCGTCACCGCCGCCCGGGTGGCCGGGTCGTCCAGCGGCGCGAGCGCGGTCAGTACCGCGGTGTCGTCCGCACGACACTCGATGCCCAGGGCACCTTGTCCCGGCGCGGGCAGGACCTGGATCGGGTCCAGCGTCTCGGTCACCTCGGCGAGCCGTCCCAACCGGGCCAAGCCTGCCCTGGCGAGCACGACCGCGTCCAGCTTGCCCTCGGTGACCATGCCGATCCGGGTGTCCACGTTGCCGCGGATCCCGGTGCACTCGACGCCCAGGCCGAGCGCGTCCAGCTGCGCGACGCGGCGCGGTGAACCGGTGCCGATCAGGGCGCCGCGCTGCAGCTCGCCGAGCGTCAGGCCGTCGCGCGCGACGAGCACGTCCCGCGGGTCCTCGCGGAGCGGGATCGCCCCGACGGTCAGGCCGTCGACCGGCGCGGTCGGCAGGTCCTTCAGCGAGTGCACCGCGATGTCGATCTCACCGGCCAGCAAGGCGTCGCGCAGCGCGCTGACGAAGATGCCGGTGCCGCCGATCTGCTCGAGCGGGGCGCGGTTCACGTCGCCGGTGGTGGTGATCAGCACCAGCTCGACCTCGTGGCCGAGCTCGCGCAGCCGGTCGGCCACGATCGTCGACTGCGCGGTCGCCAGCTTGGACCGGCGGGTGCCGAGGCGGATCACAGCTGACCACCTCCGCTCTGCTGGAGGTGATCGGGTTCCTTGGCGGCGGTCACCGCGTCGACACTCGCCTGGTCGAGCGCGAACAGCTGCCGCAGCGCGTCGGCGTACGTCGGTCCACCCGGGTCGCCGCCGAGCTCCTTCACACGCACGGTCGGGTTGTGCAGCACCTTGTCGACGACGCGCCGGATGGTGCGCTCGACCTCGCTCCGCTCGTGCTCGTCGAGGCCGGGCAGCCGGCGCTCGAGGCGGGCCAGTTCGGCGTCGACCAGGCCGCTGGCCATCGCCCGCAGCGCGACCACCGTCGGCGCCACCGACGCGGCCCGCCGGGTCGCCTCGAACGATCCGGTCTCCTCGCTGACGATCCGCCGTACCTCGTCGATGTCGGCCTCGCTGCCGCCCGCCGTACCGACGAGGTCGGCCAGCGTGATCAGCGTGACGCCGGGGATCCGGGCGGCCTCCGGGGCGACGTCCCGCGGCAGCGCCACGTCGAGCACGCCGAACGGGCGGCCGCCGGCGGCGTCGCGGATCATCGCCTCGGTCAGCACGACGCCGCGCGCGCCGGTGCAGGACACGACCAGATCCGCGTCCTTCAGGGCCTCGGGTACGGCGGCCAGCTGGATCGCCGTACCGCCGACGCGGTCCGCGAGCGCGACCGCGCGCTCGTAGTTGCGGTTGGCAATGGTCACGCTGCGCGCGCCGCCGTTCGCCAGGGTCTGCGCGGCCAGCGAGGCCATCGAGCCGGCGCCGACGATCAGCGCGCGCCGACCCTCGAAGCCGCCGACCGCTTCCAGGCCGGCCGAGACGACCGAGCGGCCGGCCGAGTCGATGCCGGTCTCGGTGCGCGCCCGCTTGCCAACCCGCAACGCGTGCTGGAACAAGGCGTTCAGGTCGGTGCCGACGGTCTCGTTGTCCTGGCCGACCCGCAGCGTCTCCTTGACCTGGCCGAGGATCTGGCTCTCGCCGACGACCATCGAGTCGAGCCCGACGGCGACCTGGAAGAGATGCGCGACCGCGCCCTCCTCGAAGTGCACGTACAGGTGCTCGGCGAGGTCCAGCAGCGGTACGCCGGTGATGTCGGACAGGATCGCGGTGACCTCGTCCATCCCGGCGTGGAACCGGTCGACTGCCGCGTAGACCTCGGTCCGGTTGCAGGTGGCAACGACCGCGGACTCCGCGACCGCCGGGGAGTTGTGCACCGCGAGCGCGAGCTTCGTCGCCGCGTCCGCGTCGAGCGCGACCCGCTCGAGGACGTCGATGGCAGCGGAACGGTGACTGATGCCGACCACCAGGTAGCTCATGCGCCGACACCTCCCCCGACACTCGGGAGATCGGTCAGGCCGTTCATCGCTGGTAGCTCGGGCACCTGGGGGAGCGCCGCCTCTCCGGACTTGCGTTGTTCGTGGTACGCCAGGATCTGCAACTCGATCGAGAGATCCACCTTGCGGATGTCGACGCCGTCGGGCACGGACAGCACGACGGGCGCGAAGTTCAGGATGCTGGTGACACCGGCGGCGACCAGCCGGTCGCACACCTCCTGCGCCGGGCCGGCCGGGGTGGTGATGACGCCGATCGAGACCCGGTCGGACTCGACGATCTCCTCGAGCTCGGCGAAGTCCCGGACCTCCATGTCGCCGATCCGCTCGCCGACCAGGTTCGGGTCGGCGTCCAGCAGGGCGACGATCCGGAAGCCGCGGGTGCCGAAGCCGGAGTAGTTCGCGAGCGCGTGGCCGAGGTTCCCGATCCCGACGATGACCACGGCCCAGTCCTGGGTGACGCCGATCTCGCGGGCGATCTGGTAGCGCAGGTACTCGACGTCGTACCCGACGCCGCGGGTGCCGTACGACCCCAGGTAGGACAGGTCCTTGCGGAGCTTGGCCGAGTTCACGCCCGCGGCGCTCGCCAGGTCCTCGCTCGACGCGGTGGCGATCCCGCTGTCCGAGAGCGCGGTCAGGGCCCGCAGGTAGACCGGCAAGCGCGCGACAGTCGCCTCGGGGATGCCGCGTTCGGTTCTCGTCGGCGGGCCGGGGCGACGGCTGCTGGCACGCGTCACAATTCTCCTGGGAGCGGTTGGTTCACCGCGGTCTGACGGCCGGCGGCACTCTTACTCTAGGAGCTTGTGAACGTGAGAACAAAATCGGCGAAGGTGATGTGGGAGACACCCCTTACCTGGTGAGGGCCTTCCGGAGGCGCGCGGGGTCCACCCGCCAGAAGTCGTGCTGCTCGCCGTCGACGAACGTGACCGGGATCTGTTCGCCGTACTGCGTGAACAGCCGGTCATCCTGCGTGATGTCGACCTCGGTCCACTCCACGCCCAGCTCGGCGCAGACCGCGCGGATCACCTCGCGGGCGTCGTCGCACAGATGACAACCCGGCTTGCCGTACATCGTGACCCTGCTCATCGGTCCCCTTCGCGCAGCCGGCCCTTGGCCACCTTGCCGGTCACCGAGTGCGGCAACTGGTCCACCACCTCGATCTCCACCGGGCACTTGAACCGCGCCAGCCGGCTCTCGGCGTACTCCCGGACCGCGGCCAGGTCGACCGCCACGTCCGGTTCCGGTACGACGAACGCCTTCACCGCTTCACCGGTCTCCTCGGACGGTACGCCGATGACCGCGGCCTCGCGGACGCCCGGAGCGCCGACCAGCACGTCCTCGACCTCGCTCGGGAAGACGTTGAAGCCGGACACGATGACGAGTTCGCGCAGCCGGTCGACGAGGAACAGGTCGCCGTCCGGGTCCAGGAAGCCGACGTCCCCGGTCCGGTACCAGCCGTCGGCGTCGGGCCCGTCCACACCGTCCGGCCAATAGCCGGAGAACAGGTTGACGCCGCGGATCAGGATCTCGCCCGGGTCGTCGCCCTCGACGTCCTCGCCCTGTTCGTCGGCGATCCGGACCTCGACGTTCGGCAGCGGGCGGCCCACCGAGCCGGGCTTCGGCGCGGCCTCGCCGAGCGTCGTGGTGACACCCGGGGACGCCTCGGTCAGGCCGTACCCCTGGTTCACGTGCAGGCCGGTGGCCTGCTCGAAGCGGTCCGCGAGCGCGCGGTCGAGGGTGGACGCTCCGGTCAGGACGACCTTGACCGTCTTCAGCGCCTCCCGCAGGTCCGGGCGGGTCAGCAGCGCGTGCAGCGCGGGCGGCGCGAGCGGCAGCCGCGTCACGCCGTACCTGCTGATCAGCTCCAGCGTGTGCCCGGGGTCGAAGCGCTGCTCGACGACGAGCGTGGCGCCGGTCGCGACGGCCCAGCCGAGGACCGCGTTCAGGCCGAACGCATGGAACATCGGCAGCACCCCGAGCACCACGTCGTCGGGCCCCATCCGGTCCTGCCCGAGCTGGGTGAGGTTCTGCACATTGGCGATCAGTGCCCGATGGGTGAGCATCGCGGCGCGCGGATCTCCACTGGTTCCGGAGGTGTACAGCAGCACCGCGAGCGTCTCGGGATCGATCGGCGGAAGTAACGGAGCGTCACCCTGGAGCTCGCCGGGAGCCACCGTCCGGACGCCCTCGAGGTGCTCGCCGAGGCCCGGGCCGACGACCGCCAGCTTGGCGCCGGAGTGCTCCGCGACGGTCGCCAGCTCGGGCGCCGTGAGACCGGTGTTCAACGGTACGGCGACCAGTCCGGCGCGGAGAATGCCCAGGTAGGACGTGACGAACTCGATGCTGTTGGCCACCAGGAGCAGCACCCGGTAGCCGGGCACCAGGCCGGCCGCGGCGAACCCCTGCGCGGTCCGGTCGACGGCCTGGTCGAGCTCGCTCCAGGTCAGCCGCCGATCCCCGTCGACCAGCGCGGGACGCTCGCCGTGACGTTGCGCTGTGTCACGAAGAATGTCCGCGAAATTGACGTTCACCAGGCGAGTCTGTCACGGCCGGGATCCGGGCCGGGAGCAACCAGGTTGCCCAGAACGGTTGCAGCGGAGCGTGACGGCCGATATACAGGTGAACTCGTGGGCGCGCTTCTGCTGAACCTCACACTGCAGAAACCCGTCCGCGCGGGGATTCCATGCGCGATGCAACACCCCCGACAGCAGGCTGCTCCGTACGCCGGACGCAGTCCGCTGGCGCATTCGTGACCATCGGACCGGACGGAAGGCGGCACGCCCCAGGCTGTTGACAGCACGTGCTCGAGCAGTAACGTTCGGTGCTGTCCAGTCCCTGTGGCCATTCGCGAATGTGTCGAACGACGTGTCAGTTGAACGGGGAGAACACTTGACCACGCCGGAGCCAAGCCCGGACGGGATGCGACGTGCGGAGCTCGTCGATCGCGCCCAGGCCGGGGACGTCGGTGCCTTCGGGGAGCTGTACGACGAGTACTCGCTCACCGTCTATCGCTACATCTACGCCCGGGTGTCGTCGTCGGCACTCGCCGAGGACCTGACCAGCGAGACCTTCGTGCGGGCGCTCCGCGCGCTGGACTCGTTCCGCTGGCAGGGCCGGGACTTCGGCGCCTGGCTGGTGACGATCGCCCGGAACCTGATCACCGACCACTACAAGTCCGGCCGGGTCCGGCTCGAGGTGGTCACCGACGAGATCGAGACCCACGACCGGCAGACCGAGGGCCCGGAGATCGACGTGCTGGCCGCGGCCACCGCGGAGGTCCTCCGGGACGCGGTCGCCGGCCTGCCCGACGAGCAACGCGACTGCCTGACGATGCGGTTCTTCGCGGGGTTGTCGATCGCCGAGACGGCCAAGGCGCTGGAGAAGTCCGAAGGCGCCGTCAAGCAACTGCAACTGAGGGCCGTACGGCACTTGGCGAAGGTTATCCCCATGGACTTGAGATGAGGCGGATGACAACGAACGTCTTTCGTAACCCGTCAGGGAGTTACCTCGTTTGCCTGGTGAGGACCTGTCGGTGACCCCGACTGGCCATTGAGGAGAACGAGAACTCATGAGTGACCTACACAGGGCTCGAGCGCGCGCGGAGGCATTCGCGCACGCCGTCGATCACGGGCCTCGTCACTCCACGCGACTGGGCGACGACCCCGAGTTACTGGAAGCTGTGGAACTCGTCGGACGGCTGAGGACCGCCGGCGCCGTTGCACCGCGACCGGAGTTCAGTGCCGAGCTGCGGCACCGCCTGCTGGAGCAGGCGGCGGCGCGCGCGGCGACCGCTGCGACTCCGTTGACGGTGCACACCGCACCAGACGACTCGGACGACCCGCCGGGTAGCGAGGACGTTGGCGCGTCCGTGACAGATATCCGCCGTCGCCAGGGCCGGAGGAGGATCCGGCTCGTGGCCAGTACCGCCGCGCTCGTCCTGCTCGGAGGTGGCATCGGTTCGGCCGCCGCCGCTCAGCAGGCGATGCCCGGCGACACCTTGTACGGAATGAAGCGCAGCATCGAGAACGTGGCGACCAACGTGGGTGTCGGCGACGACTCCCGCGGCCGGCGCGATCTCGAGCACGCCATGACCCGACTGTCCGAAGTCCGCGAGCTGGCCCAGAACGGCGGCTCCGTGGGCACGATCAACGCGACGCTGGACGACTTCTCGGCGCAGTCCCGCAAGGGCGTGTCCCGACTGGTCGCGTCGTACCAGCAGAACGGCGACGAGAGTTCGATCACCGCGATCACGGCCTTCATCACCAGCGCCCGCCAGGCTCTTGTGGGGCTCGCGCCGAAACTCCCGCCGGAGTCGCTGAAGTCCGGGGTCGAGGCCCTGGCCACCATCGAGCAGCTGGCCCGGCACACCGCGGCCGCCTGCCCGAAGTGCGCCGCGCCGAAGCCGGACGCCGGGACGCCGACCACCGGCACGAATCCCAGCAACCAGCCGGGGCGCACCACGCCCGGCACCGGCACCGAGCCGAGCGACCCGGTGAAGGCGTCGACGTCGACCAGCCCGAAGGCCTCGGCGACGACGACGGCCCCGACGACGCCGGTCGGCTCGAGTACCGAGCAGCCGACCACGGCACCGACGAAGCTGCCGAACACCACGATCGTCGAGGAGTCCACCGCTCCGCCGCCGACGGTCCTGAAGACACCACCCGTGCCGTCGTCGTCAAACTCGCCGACTGCGACGCCCACCGTGCTGCCTTCGCTGACCCCGAGTGCCACGCCGTCCTGGCCGTGGCCGTTCCCGACCACGCCGATCATCAACCTGCCCGGCATCATCCAGACCCTCTTCCCACCCTGGAAGTAGGACCAAGGGCAACCGAGAAGCCCGGCACCCTCCTAGGAGGCGCCGGGCTTCTTGCTGTGCGGCGAGGTCAGAAGAAGACGCTGCGGCGCTGCATCAGCAGTGTGTACAGGGTCTGCTGGATGGTCTCGCGGACCTGGTCGGTGACGTTGAAGACCAGCATCGGGTCGTCCGCGGCGCCGTCCGGGAAGTCGTCGGTCCGGATCGGTTCGCCGAACTCGATCAGCCACTTCGACGGCAGCGGCACCATCCCGAGCGGCCCGAGCAGCGGGAAGAACGGCGTGACCGGGATGTACGGGACGCCGACCAGCCGGGCCAGCGACGCCAGGTTCCCGACCAGCGGATAGATCTCCTCGGCGCCGACGATCGAGCACGGCACGATCGGTACGCCGGTCCGCATCGCCGCGCTGACGAACCCGCCGCGGCCGAAGCGCTGCAGCTTGTACCGCTCGCTGAACGGCTTCCCGAGGCCCTTGAAGCCCTCCGGCCAGACCCCGACCAGGTTGCCCTGCCGGAGCAGCCGCTCGGCGTCGTCGTTGCTCGCCAGGGTCGCGCCGCCCTTGCGCGCGAGCTCGCCGACGAACGGGGTCTTGAACACCAGGTCCGCGGCGAGCGTGCGCAGCGGCCGGCTGGTGTGGTCGGCGACGATCAGCTGGGTGATCAGCCCGTCGAGCGGCATCGTGCCGGAGTGGTTCGCGACGATCAGCGCGCTGCCGGTGTCGGGGATGTTCTCGATCCCCCGCACCTCGACCCGGAACCACTTCTCGGCGAGCGGGCGCAGCAGCGGCAGCAGCACCTGGTCGGTCAGGTCCGTGTCGTAGCCGAACTCGTCGAGCTCGTACTCCCCGGTCACCCGGCGGCGCAGGAACGCCAGCCACTCCGCCACCCGGCGCTCGCCGTCCTCCCCGAACAGCTCGCGCACGACCTGCCCCAGCCGGGCGAAGTCGAGCGTCTCTGCCGGGTCGGGCGCGCCGACGCCGGCCGTCGGCAGCTCGGTGGCCGCGTCGACGGTCTGGTCGGCCGCCTCGGGCTGCTTCGCCCGGCCGCTCTTCGGCCCGCGGCTCGCCTTCGCGCGGCCGTTGGCCGAGCCCGCCGTCCCCTGCCCGGCCAGTGCGCGCGCGGCGGCGGACGGCGTCGTACGGCGTCCGCTCCCCCGGCCCGGCCGGCCGCCGGAGCCGATCGGGATCACGTCGGCGTCAGCCACGCAGCGCCCCCAGTCCGGCTGTCAGCAGCCCGGACACCCGGGTCATCGCCCCGGCGCCGAGCGACTGCCGGAAGTCGTCGAAGGCCTCCGCGGTCGTGTACCGCGGCTCGAACCCGAACTCGGTCCGCATCCGGGTGGTGTCCACACCGCGCCCGTAGGTCAGGAAGCTGATCTGGTCCGGCGAGAAGTCCGCGAGCCGGGCCCGGCGGACCGCGGCGGCCGTGCTGGACGCGGTGAACGAGGGCAGCCGCAGCGCCGGGCGGCCGAGCCGGCGGATCGCCTGGGACAGCGAGAGCATGCCGTCACCGGCCAGGTTGAACGTGCCGGGCAGGTCCTCGACCGTCGCGTGCCGGATCGCCTCGACGCCGTCGTCCTCGTGCAGGAACTGCAGGCGGGCGTCGTACCCGAAGACGGTCGGGACGACGGGCAGGGCGAAGTACCGGGTGATCGGCGAGTCGGTCTTCGGGCCGATCCAGTTCGCCATCCGGAGCGTGCTGACGCAGACGTCGGGGCGCCGCCGGGCGAACCCGCGGACGTAGCCCTCGACCTCGACCGCGTCCTTGCTCAGGCCGTGGTGATGGATCGCCCGTGGCGCCATCTCCTCGGTGAACATCGCCGGGTCCCGCGGACCCGCGCCGTACACCGTGGTGGACGACTTGACCACCAGCTTCGCCACGCCGGGCGCCTTCTGGCACGCGGCGAGCAGCTGCATGGTGCCGATGACGTTGATCTCCTTCATCGACGACCGGCCGCCGGCACTGCCCGGTGTGGCCACCACGCCGGTGTGCACGACCGTGTCCACGCCCTCGGCGGCGATCACCTTGGCGATCACCGGGTTCCGGATGTCGGCGCGGACGAACCGGACCCGGCCCAGCTCCGCGCGCGGCGGCACCACGTCGACACCGATCACGGTGCCGATCGCCGGGTCGTCGGCCAGTCGGCGGGCACAGCGAGCGCCGGCGTCTCGCGAGACGCCGGTCACCATCACCACCTGTGCCACGAGCAACCCCCAGCCGGACCGGGCGCGGCAGAACTGCTTACTTGCCGAGCTTGCGGCGCTGCACCCGCGTCTTCTTCAGCAGCTTGCGGTGCTTCTTCTTCGCCATCCGCTTACGGCGCTTCTTGATCACAGAACCCACGTCGGACCATCCAAACTCAAAGAGAACGTCGGCAAAGCTTACCCGGAGGTCGCTTCCCCGACCTAAAGCAGGCTCCTTCCCTAGACTGGAGGCCTACCTGGGGAGGCGGTATGCGGGCTCGGTACGACGGTCTGGCGGAGTGGTACGACGAGCGGTTCGTGGACGGGTCGGAGCCGCATCAGCCCGGGTTGTTGGAGCTGCTCGGCCGCGGCTCCGGGCCCTGTCTGGACCTCGGCTGCGGCACCGGACGGAACTTCGAGACCATCCGCGCCAGCGGGCGGACGGTCGTCGGGCTGGACTTCTCGATCGACCAGCTCGGCCGTGCCCGGGCGCGCACCGACGGGCCGCTGATCCACGGCGACGCCGCCCGGCTGCCGTTCGCCGACGCGTCGTTCGGCACGGTGGTCACGCTGTGGACGTCGACCGACGTGGACGACTTCGGCGCGGTGCTGCTCGAGGCGGCGCGGGTACTGCGTCCCGGCGGGCTGCTCGTCGCGTACGGCGTGCATCCCTGCTTCAACGGCCCGCACGTCGTCTACCACGAGGACGGCCGGCGCATCGTGCATCCGACGTACCGCCAGTCGGGCTGGCACACCGACCTGCCGTGGTGGGCCGAGGACGGCATCCGCCGCCGGATCGGCATGAACCACCTCCCCCTGGCCGACTACCTGAACGCGATCCTCAGCTCCGGCCTGACTGTCGAACGCTTCGAGGAACCCGCCGGCCACGCAATCCCCCACGCCTTCGCCTTCCGCGCCCACCGGCCCAGCTGACTCCGACCACGGCTGGTCGGACTCAGGGCTGACGGACCTGGGGCCGATGTGGTTCGGGGCGAGAGCGCGTTGGCTGGGGGCATGCTTTCGATTCATGAGCTCAGCAAGCGGCGCGGGTCGCGGGAGATTCTGTCCGGCCTCAGCTTCGAGGCGCGGCCGGGGCGGGTGACGGCGTTCCTCGGACCGAACGGCGCCGGGAAGACCTCGACGCTGCGCATCCTGCTCGGACTGGATTCGGCCACCTCGGGTACGGCGCTCGTCGACGGCGTCCCGTTCGCGCGGCTGAAGGACCCACTCACGAAGGTCGGCGCGCTCCTCGACGGCTCCGGGGCGCATCGGTCCCGGACAGCGCGCGGGCACCTGCGCTGGATCGCCGCGGCCGGCGGTCTCCCGCCGTCCCGGGTGGCTGAAGTACTCGACCTGGTCGGCCTCACCGACGACGCCCGCCGCCGGGTGCGGAGCTACTCGCTCGGCATGGGCCGCCGGCTCGGCCTCGCCGCGGCGCTGCTCGGCGACCCGGAGATCCTGATCCTCGACGAGCCGGTGAACGGCCTGGATCCCGAGGGCATCCGCTGGATCCGGACGTTCCTCCGCGACCGCGCCGCCGACGGCCGGACGGTGCTGCTGTCGAGCCACTTCCTGGGCGAGGTCGCCGAGACTGTCGACGACGTCGTGGTCATCGACCAGGGCCGGATAGTTGCCCAGGGCACCTTGTCCGAGGTCGTCGGCGAACACGGCACGATCGAGAACGCGTACTTCGCCCTCACCGGCGCGCCGCAAGGAGGTCTGCAGTGAAGCTGATCCACGCCGAACTGCTCAAGCTCGCCACGCTTCCGGCCGCCTGGATCGCGGCCGCGCTCGCGGTGATCCTGCCCGCCGGTGTGGCCGCCCTCAACGCGCGCAGCACGATGGAACGAGGCGCCGACGCCGGGTTCCAGGACCTGGCCGCCGGTGTCAGCGGTGCGATCGTGCTCGGAGTGGTCGCGGTGAGCAGCGAATACCTGGCGGAGGGCGCCGAGTCCGGCGGCGGCCGGCAGCTCACGACCAGCCTGACCGCCGTCGCGTCGCGATCCCGGTTCTTGCTGGCGAAGGCCGCAGCGGTGGGGACGACGGTCGCGCTGCTCGCACTGGTCAGCTCGGCCGTCACGCTGGTCACGACCTCCCTCACCGGCACCTCGATCAGTACGGCGGAGTTGCCGCGCGTCGGCGGCGTCACGGCGTACTGGGTCCTCACGGCCCTGCTCGCGGGAGGCATCACCCTGGTCACGCGCAGCGGGATCGTCCCGCTCACGTTCTTCATCGTGAACATGTCCGTGGTCTCGGTGAGCTTCCTGCTGACCAAGGTGACGCGCTGGGCGAACTACCTGCCGGACCTGGCCGGGATGCGGATGTTCCTGCGCGACCTCCGCGGTTCCGCCGAGATCGCCCCGGTGACCGGGGGCCTGGTGATGGCGCTGTGGGTCGTCGTGATGGCCGGGATCGGCGTCACCGTGTTCAGCCGGCGCGACGCGTGACGCCGCGCAGCGATGCCAAGGTGCTGACGGACGCGTTCCGGGCCGAGCTGCTGAAGCTCGGCACGCTGCCGGCGATCGGGTACACCCTCGTGGGCATCTGGGCGGTCACGGCGCTGCTCACCGTCGCGCTCGTCAACGCCGGGCAGGACGGCGGCGACGCGCTGTCCGGTCCGGTGCCGGCCGGGTTCGTTGTTCTCGGCCTGCTGCCGATCACCTCGGAGTACCAGGGCGGCCAGATCCGCACGACGCTGATCGCCGTACCTCGGAGGATCACGGCGTACGGCGCCAAACTCGTCGCACTGGTGGTCGTCACACTCCCCGTCGCGGGTACGACTGTTGCCGTCAACGCTCTCATCGACGGGACCGCGGACGCCCGCGCGATCGGCTATCTGACCGTCACGACGGTCATCGCGCATGCGACGGGCAGCCTGATCCGGCGGGCGCTGCCGGCGTTGGTCGGCCTGCTCACCTACTACTTCGTCATCGGTCCGTTGCTGCAAGGCCGTACGTCGTTCGCGACCTACCTCCCGGACAGCACGAACTGGTTGACGCTCGCGGTGTGGTCGGCCGGTCTCACGACACTGGCGCTGGTGGCCTTCCGCAGCAGGGATGCCTGACGTCTAGAGGTAGTCGGCGACGGGGCCGAGGGTAACGAGTGCCGAGCCGGCGGCGAGCTGACCGGCGGCTGGAGCGAGGGCGGTACGGGCCCTGGCCAGCAGCTGGTCGTCACCGCGCTCGCGGGCAGTGTGGGCGGTGACACACCACAGCACCTCGAGCAGTAGACCCGGCGGTGGTTCAGGGACGGGACCTAGCGGCTGCAGCCAGGGCTGGTAGGGACCGTAGTCGGCCTCCGGCACGGGCTGTCCGTGCCGGATGCTGTGACCGGCCAGCGCCAACGGCAACAGCCCTTCCTGCAGGCCTGGCATGCCGGCGCCGTCCAGGAGCGTGGCTGCGTGGCGGTAGGCGTCCGGCGTGTCCTGGCGCATCGCGCGGTACCAGGTGGTGAAGACAGCGACCAGTGGAAGCTCATGACGTGCGGCCAGCTCGTCCGCTGCTGCAGCATGGTCGTCGGCCGACGGGAAGTCGTCCAGGGCGCTAAGGGCCTGCAAGCGAATGAGGTGCCCCAGGACTTCGTAGGTGAGCAGGCCGTGGCGTTGCGAGAGTTCGACGAGTTCGGCACCGACGGCGTCACGTCGAGGTGCGAGCCCTGCGCGTCCGCAGCTCTGCATGAACACACCGTTGAGCGCGAAGGCCAGTAGTGCCGGATCGTCGAGCCCGCGCGCGAGTTGCTCCGCCTCCTGAGCCGCCGCCGCGGCACGCGGAGCCGTGGAGCCCCGCGACTCCAGCGCGATCGTCGCCAGCAGCCGGGCCCTGGCCGCCGGATGTTCCTGTGTCCGCAGAGCCCGCTCCGCGGCGGCCACGATCCCTGCGGCCTGCGACTCGTCGTCCGATCGGGTCCAGATCGCGGGTACGTCGTACGCGCCGATGACTCGCGCCGTCAGGTCGGCGTCACCGAGTTCCTCGGCCGCGCTGACGGCTGCTAGCCGGTGGCGGCGCGCCGCCTCGAGTCCACCGCCGCCTGTCACGGCCAGGTTCCGCAGCAGGCCGACTGTGGATTCCAGCCGCGCCCGCGGACCTACAGTGCGGTCGTAGGCGGCCGCGGCCTCTTCCCACACCCGTCCTGCTGACGCAGGTTCGAGGTGCTCGGCCTGGTTGAGGATGTCGGTCTCCAAGCGGCCTAGCGCCGTACCCGGGTCGACCCCCAGCTGATCGACCAGCATCTCGCGTGCGCGACGCAGTACCGCCAGCGCATCGCCCTGGCGGCCGGTGCGGTAGAGCGCGAGGGCCAGCAAGCGCCATGCCTCTTCACGCCATGGATGCTCGGTCACGTGGGCGTCCAGCTCGGGCACCGCCTCTGCCGCGAGCCCAGCTGCGAGCCGGGCCTCGGCCTGACGTTCCACCGCGCGCAGCCGCAGCTCAGTGAGTCGCGCGCGCTCTGCCTGGGCCCAGCCCTCGTCCGCGAAGTCCGCGTACGCAGGCCCGCGCCACAGAGCCAGGGCCTCGGTCAGCTCATCCAGCCGCCCACTGGCCATCGCCTTCTCGAACCGCCACGCGTCGACCGCGTCCGTTCGCAACGCATAGCCGGGTCCTTCGGTAACCAGCAGGCGGGCCGGCGTACGCGGCGGCCGGTCCGGCTCCAGCGCCCGCCGCAGCGAGGCAACAAACGTCCGTACGGCGCTCAGCGCACCGTCGGGCGGGTCCTCCCACAGGTCGTCGACCAGCCTGGACGCCGGGACGAGGCGACCGCGCGCGATGATCAGCCTGGCCAGTACGGCGCGATGCCGTGCGCCCTTCAGGTCGACCGGACGCCCGTCGTCGTCCCAGGCCGTCACCGCGCCGAGCACCCCGAACTCCACCCGGCCACCGTACTCATCCAACGCTCATCGGCGTCGGGGAGGCTGCTGGGTATGAAGATCAACGGATTCGACTACCACCGCGTCCTGGGCGCGGACGGGGTCTCGCTCAATGTCGCGGTAGGCGGCTCCGGCACGCCGGTCGTATTGCTGCACGGGTTTCCGCAGACGCACCTGATGTGGCGGCACGTGGCGCGAGAACTCGCCACCGATCACACGGTGATCTGCCCGGACCTCCGGGGGTACGGCGAGAGCGACAAGCCGACGGAGGGCTACGCGAAACGCACCATGGCCGCGGATGTGGTGGCGGTGGCCGCCGCGCTGGGGCATCGGCAGTTCGCGCTGGTCGGGCACGACCGGGGCGCGCTGGTCGCGTTCCGGGCCGGGCTGGATCATCCGGACGTCGTCACGCACCTGATGTGTCTCGACGTACTGCCGACGCTGGACATGTGGGACGTGATGCACGGCGTCAATGCCGCGATCGGCTTCCATCTGTACCTGACGGCGCAGCCGCCCGGGCTGCCCGAGCGGATGATCGCGGGCGCGCCGGACGAGTTCTTCGGGTACTTCCTCGACCTGTGGGCGAACGATCCGGCGGCGATCCCGGACGACGTGCGGGCGGCGTACCTGGAGGCCTGCCGGGGCGCGGTGCCGTCGATCGTCGCGGACTACCGCGCGTCGGCCACGGTGGACGTCGAGCAGGATTCCGAAGATCTTGCGCAGGGCAACAAACTGCGGATGCCGGTGACGGTGGTCCAGCAGGACTGGGGCGCCGCGCTCGGGTTCGACGCCGCGGCGCGCTGGAAGGCGTGGGCGCCGGATCTCCAGCACGAGACGACCACCGCCGGGCATTTCATGGCCGAGGAGGCCCCGGAGCAGATCACGGCGGCCGTCCGCAACCTTCTCCACCGCTGACCCGCCGCCGGGCATGCCGAAGGGGCCGGAAATGTTCCGGCCCCTTCGGCTTCTCGTGGTTTATCCGGCCTGGAAGAAGGCGCCCTTGAGGTAGTCGTGCACGGCGTCCTCCGACACCCGGAACGAACGACCCACCCGCACCGCGGGCAGCTCACCGGAGTGCACCAACCGGTACACCGTCATCTTGGACACGCGCATGGCCGTGGCGACCTCCGCCACGGTCAGGAACTTCACCTCGGCGAGCGGCTGCTCACCACCGGACTTCTTTGATGCCATTGCGCACCGCACTTCCAGCACGGATCGTGCGCCGGCTTCCCCTCCGGCACCTCCGTCCGTGCATGTCCCGAGCGTAGTGGCTGTTGGTGCGAATGGGAAAGAGGGGGACTCGTGTGACTCAGTAGGTCGGGTCGAGACCCAGCAACGGGAAGCTCGTGTCCCGGGTCGCCTTGATCGCGCGGTCGAGCCAGGTGTCGGGGTTGTACCCGGTCGACCAGTCCGTGTACGACGCCTCGCGGCCGTCGGTCATCCGCAGCGGCGCGACCCGCCCGAACCGCAGCTTCACCTCCTCGCGCCATGCCTCCGGCACCGCCGCCAGCGGGTCGATCGGGTTGCCGGCGACGATCGCGAGCAGGTGCGTCCAGGCCCGCGGCACGACGTCGATGATCGCGTACCCGCCGCCCCCGGTGGCGATCCACTTTCCGCCGGTCAGCTCGTGCGCGAGGTCGTGCAGTGCGACGTACGCCGCCCGCTGGCCGTCGATCGTCTTCGTCAGGTGCGCCAGCGGGTCCTCGACGTGCGAGTCGCAGCCGTGCTGGGTCACCAGGACGTCCGGACGGAACGCCTTCACCACGTCCGGCACGACCGCGTGGAACGCCCGCAGCCAGCCGGCGTCCCCGGTGCCGGGCGGCAGCGCGACGTTGACCGCCGTACCCTCCGCTCCCGGTCCGCCCGTCTCGCCGGCGCTTCCGGTACCGGGGAACAGCGTGGTCGGCGACTCGTGCAGGCTGACGGTCAGGACCCGCGGATCGTTGTAGAAGACGGTCTGTACGCCGTCCCCGTGGTGCACGTCCACGTCGACGTACGCGACCCGCTCCGCGCCGTGGTCGAGCAGCCATTGGATCGCGATCGCCGGGTCGTTGTAGACGCAGAAACCGCTGGCCTGGTCGGGCATCGCGTGGTGCAGGCCGCCGGCGATGTTCGCGGCGTGCAGTACGTCGCCCTCCCAGACCGCGCGGGCCGCCTCGACGGAGGCGCCGGCGATCTGCGCGGAGACCTCGTGCATGCGCGGGAAGCAGTACGTGTCGGTCGTCCCGAGACCGTGCACCGGATCCGCCTCGTCGGGGTGCTCCCCCGCCTGCTTCACGGCGGCGACGTACTCCGGCGTGTGGACGGTCTCGAGCAGCGCGTCGTCGGCGACCGGCGCGGGCACGATCTTGAGGCCGTCGAAGACGCCGAACTCCCGGGCGAGCTTGATCGTCAACTCGACCCGGATCGGACTCATTGGGTGCCCACGACCGAAGTCGTACGCCGTCAACCCGTCCTCGAACACCAGCACCGCCTCACCGCTCATGCCCTCGACCTTAACCGTCAGGCCTCCGGAAGGGGTCTTCCGAAGCGGGCGCTCATCCAGTAGGCGCCCCAGCGCGCGTGGAAGACGGTCATCACGACGACCCCGCCGCGATGACGGCCCGGCAGCGGCAGGTGGCGGACCCAACGGGCGGCGCGACACCCCTCCCCGGCCGCGCCGACCGTCCGTGGTCCAACAGTCGATTCATCGGTCACGGACTGCAAAGCGTTACAGGTTTTGCCTTCGAGAGCCGATCCACCGGAGATTTTGAGCCGGATCCGGCGTTGACCGACTGCGGACAGTGAGATTCGGACTTGCGAGTACGCGGCTCCGGGCACCACAGTTCTCCCCGTGAGGCAAATGAAACCCAACCGGCGGCAGATCTTCACGGTCGGGGCGGCAGCCGCCGTCGCCGCCTCCACCCAAGCAGCGTCCGCCCGGACCGCGTCCGGCCAGACCACAGCGGCCGGGAGCGCGGCCGCCGAGAGCGCGTTCGCCACCACGACGTCGACCACCGGCCCGTACGGTTCCGGGGTGCTCGGCTCCTGGGCCGGTGCGACCCGCGCGATCTCGACGCCGACGCAGATCCAGCACACCCGCGACACCAACGGCGTCTTCATGTTCGGCGACAGCATCTCGGTGCAGGACGGCAAGGCGCTGGCGATCCGGCTGCGGGACCGCGACGGCAGCCAGCTGGCCGTGCACAACTGGTCCAGCCGGCCGACCTCGGGCGCCGTCGACGCGCTCCAGCAGTGGGCGGCGACGTACGGCCTGCCCCGCCGGATCCTGATGGCGAGCGGCTCCAACGACATCTTCGACCCGCCGAAGTTCGCCGCCCAGGTGGCGCGCGCGGTCAGCATCGTCGGCCAGAACCGGATCCTCTACTGGGTCAACATCCAGGTCGTCCGCAAGAGCGTCACCTCGACCGTGCAGCTGGCCGACCAGCGCAACAGCTCGTGGCTGAACATGCAGTTGTACGACGCCCAGGAGAAGTACCCGAACCTGCGGATCATCCGGTGGGCCGAGTGGCTCTGGGTCAAGCCGTACCGGCTGACCAACTACCTGCGCGACGGTGTGCACCCGACGGTCCCGCTCGGTCAGGACGCCCGCAACGAGCTCATCGTCCAGTCGCTGGTCCAGCGATGAGATATTCTGGATCCGTGAACACGAACTTGCAGCTGTGGTGGGCCGCCTAGGGCGGTCCACCCGGCGTGTTCGCACGCATCCAACGAGGCCGCCTCGCCGAGGCGGCCTTTTTCTTTGCCCTCGGTGGGGCCTCACGACCACCGAAAGGGTTTTCATCATGACCTCGCTTTCCGGCATCACCCCGTCCGGCCGGCTGACGCTCGGCAACCACCTCGGCGCGCTGCGCCGGTTCACCGACCCGGACGGGTTCTACTTCGTCGCGAACCTGCACGCGATGACCACCCGGCACGATCCCCGAAGACTCGCCACGCTGACCCGCGAGTTCGCGACGCTGATGCTCGCGGCCGGCGTCCCCGAGGGCACGGTGTTCGTCCAGTCCGACGTCCCCACCCACGCCCAGCTGGCGTACCTGCTCGAGTGCACGTCGTACGTCGGTGAACTGTCCCGGATGATCCAGTACAAGGAGAAGGGCAAGGGCCGCCCGATGACGCGGGCCTCGCTGTTCACGTACCCGTGCCTGATGGCCGCGGACATCCTGCTGTACGGCGCGGAACGGGTGCCGGTCGGCGGCGACCAGGACCAGCACGTCGAGCTGGCCCGGGACATCGCGATCCGGTTCAACCGCGAGTACGGCGAGACGTTCGTCGTCCCGCGGCTGAACAAGGCCGCCCTCGCCACCCGGATCAAGGACCTGGCGAACCCGACCGCGAAGATGAGCAAGTCGGACGCCGACGACGCGATCGGCACGATCCGGCTGCTGGACCCGCCGGACGTCATCCGGCGCCAGATCATGCGCGCGAAAACGGATTCCGAAAACGTTGTCCGGCACGACGAGCAGACCAAGCCCGGCATCACGAACCTGCTGGAGATCCTGGCCGCCTGCACCGACGGCGACCCGGTCGCGCTCGCGGCGTCGTACTCGTCGTACGGCGCGCTCAAGCAGGACGTCGCGGACGCCGTGCTCGCGGTGATCGAGCCGCTGCAGAAGGAGTACGCGCGGCTCGCCACCGACCCGGGCGCGGTCGAGAACCTGCTCGCCCAGGGCCGCGACCGGGCCCTCGAGGCGAGCACTCCCCGGCTCCGGGCGGCGACCCGGGCGATGGGTTTGGCAGGATCTGCTCCATGAAGCTCCGCCCAGGGATTCGCGTCGCCACGTTCAACATCCGCAACTCCTCCGCACCGGACGGCGAGAACGCCTGGCCGGTCCGGCGGAAGGCGGCCGTGGCGGCGATCGAGCACCTGGACGCGGACGTCGTCGGGCTGCAGGAGGTGCTGCCCGACCAGCTCGAGTACCTGCGGTGGCGGTTCCCGAAGTACGAGATCGTCGGCGCCGACCGGGACGACGGGATGAGTGCCGGTGAGCACTCGGTCGTCCTGGTCCGGCCCGGCGACTGGCGGCTGGAGCGGCACGAGACGCGCTGGCTGTCCGACGACCCGAGTACGCCCGGATCGATCGGCTGGGACGCCGACCTGACCCGGATCGCCACGCTGGCGTGGCTCCGGCACCGCAACGGGACCACGATCGGGGTCGTCAACACGCACTACGACCACGCGGGCGAGGTCGCGCAGCTGCAGTCCTCGCGGCTGATCGCGCGCTGGATCGACGGATCGCTGCCGTGGATCGTGATGGGCGACCTGAACGCGACACCGGACTCCCCGCCACTCAAGTCGCTGGTCGGCGCGGGCCTGTCGCTCGCGGTCCCGATCGAGGCCGGCGGCAGCTGGCACGACTTCACCGGCGCCGTCGACGACGACCGCATCGACCACATCCTCGTCACATCGGACTGGACGGTGACCGACGCGGCCGTCTCGCACCACCGGCCGGACGGCCGGGTCCCCAGCGACCACTGGCCGGTGGTCGCGACCCTAGAGCTTCGCTAACACCTCTTCACGGAGCCGCTCGAGGGCGTCGAAGCGACGGTTGCCGTCACCGAGGAACGCGTCCGGCACCAGCAGTTCGTCGATCCCGGCGGCGGGGTACTGCGCGACGACGTCGAGCACCTCCTGCGCCGACCCCATGATCACGTGCGCACCGCGCCCTTCCAGCCGCGCCTTCCGCTCCGCGGCCTCCGAGTCACCCGCCTCGACCACTTCCAGGAACGTCTGCGCGGAACGCCGTACGGACTGCGGATCCCGGCCGACGCGCTCACAGTGCCGGGCGAAAACCGCACCCTTCTGGGCCGCCAGCTCCGGCCGCCCCCAGTGGTTCCACTCGTCGGCGTACCGCGCAACGATGCCTAGGGCAACCTTTTCGCCGGCCGCCCCGATCAGGATCGGCAACCGGGCCGGTTTGGGTTCGCAGGGTGCGTTCTCCAGCTGGTAGTACGTGCCCTCGAAGGACGTGCGTTCCTGGGCGAGCAGGCCCTTGATCACCTGGCAGGCCTCCTCGAAGCGGGCCAGCCGCTCGCGGACCGGCGGCAGCTCGATGCCGTACGCCTCGTGCTCGTTCACCTGCCAGCCCGCGCCGATCCCGAGCACGAACCGGCCGTTCGCCATCTGGTCGATCGTCGCGGCCGCGTTCGCCACCACGGCCGGGTGCCGGTAGGTGTTGCCGAGCACCATCGAGCCGACCCGGACGCGTTCGGTCCGCGCGACGATCCCGGCGATCAGCGCGAGCGCCTCGTTCACCGGGACGCTCAGGTCGTCGCCGTTCTGCATGAAGTGATCGGCGATCCAGACACCGTGCCATCCGGTGCGCTCGGCGTACTCCGCCCCGTCCAGCACACCCTGCCAACTCCGCGACGCCGCGGGCCACAAAGAGAAGTCCATGCGGTCATCCTCTCTCCTGCGCCGCGAGCACCGCCTCCCCGTTGTCCGCCGCCCACTCCGTGAGCATCCGGATCGGTCCCATCAGGCTGCGGCCGAGCTCGGTCAGGTCGTACTCGACCCGCGGCGGGACGCCGCCGTGATCGGCCCGCGTGACCAGGCCGTTCGCCTGCAGGCGGCGCAGTGTCTGGGTGAGCACCTTCTTCGAGATCCCGCCGATCAGCTCGACCAGTTCGGAGTGCCTGCGGGCGTGGTCGTTGAGGCCCCAGAGGACGACGACGGCCCACTTGTCCGCGATCACCTCGACCGCGAGCCGGGCCGGGCAGTCGGCCAGGAAGACGTCGCCAGGTTCTGCTCCGTGCACAGCGGTCAGGGTACCCAGAGGTTCCCACGGCGTTGCCTAGCGTCTGCGGCATGAACCTTCCGGAAAGCACGCACCGGCTCTTCGAGGAGCCCAAGGACGTCACGATGGTCACCATCGACCCCGACGGCGCACCGCACGCCTCGCTCGTCTGGGTCGGCCGCGACGGCGACGACCTGCTGATCGGCGTCGAGGAGAAGCACCGCAAGACCCGGAACCTGCGCCGCGACCCGCGGATCACGCTGATCCTGCAGGACGACCGGGTGAGCACGCGGGGACTCACCCAGTACCTGGTCGTGCGCGGAACCGTGACCCTGGACGGTCCCGGCACTCCGCAGTACAAGCCGTTGATGGACCGGCTGACGCGGAAGTACCTCGGGCAGGACGAATTCCCGTTCGGCAACGAGACCGGGTACGCCGGCGCGACCGTCGTCCGGGTGGCCGTCGACCGCGTCACCGGCGAAGGGCCGTGGGGCCGGAACTAGATCACGATGTGCCAGCGGAGCAGGAAGGCGCCGATGGACAGGACGACGTAGAGCAGGACGAGCAACGTGCCGATGCCGGGGCGCGGGCGGTGGCGGCGGACTCTCGTGGTGAGGGAGCGTTCGCGGAGGATCTCCATGACCGCCGCTACCTCGGCGGTGCGGTCCTTCGGGATGCCGTTGATCTCGTGCTCGTCCGGGCCGCGGGTGAGTACGACGCTGTCCTCGCCGACCTCGATCTTGCCGACGTCCTGCCAGGCGAGGCTGCGGATCAGCATGCTGGTGCGGGCCTTCAGACCGCTCGGGAACAGCTCGACCCGGTACAGCACGACACCGCCGGCGACCCGGACCACCGAGGCGCCGATGATCGTCAGCAGGCCGACCGCGAGCATGTCGCGGGCGCCCATCCACAGCCACGAGTTCAGCGCCGGGACGAGGACGAACGGCAGCAGGAACAGCGTCCAGGCCCACCACGGCGCCGGATCCAGCGGCACCCGCCAGGGCAGCGGCGGTACTTCCTGCTCCTGCTGCTGATCCTGGTGCGGCGCAGGTGTGGTGGCCGGCTCGACCGAACCATTACCCATGGGCGGACTCATCCCTCGAACATGGCAGGAAACCTCGGCGCCCCACCATAACGCCAGCCGTGCGAGAGGTGTTACTCGGCGGCCAGGGCCCGTGACCGGTTGCGAGCGGCCTCGATCGCGGACAGGAACGCGGCGCGGACCTTGTGGTCCTCGAGCTCGCGGATCGCGGCGGCCGTCGTACCGCCGGGGGACGTCACGCGCTCCCGCAGTACGGTCGGGTGCTCGCCGGTCTCGCGCAGCAGCTTCGCGGACCCGACGACGGTCTGCACGACCAGGTCGGTCGCCGTACCGCGCGGAAGGCCCATGTGGACGCCGGCCTCGATCATCGCCTCGACCACGAAGAACAGGTACGCCGGACCCGAGCCGGAGATCGCGGTCACCGCGTCCTGCTGCTTCTCCGGCACCCGGACCACGCGACCGGTCGCCGCGAGCAGGCTCTCGGCGAGCGCCAGGTGGCTCTCGTCGCAGTGCGCGCCGCGCGAGATCGCGGCCATGCCTTCGTCGACCAGGGCGGGCGTGTTCGGCATCACCCGGACGACGGCGACGCCTTCGGGCAGCCGCGACTCGACGAAGCTGGTGGTGATACCGGCCGCCAGCGAGATCACGGTCTGGTTCGCCTGCACCGCGGGCGCGATCTCGGCGAGCAGCTCCGGCATGTCCTGCGGTTTCACCACGAGCACCAGCGTCCCGGCCTGCTTCGCCGCCTCGACGTTGGAGACGACGTCGACGCCGTACCGCTCCCGCAGTTCGGCGGCACGCTCCTCCCGGCGCTCGGTGATCAGGAGGTCCTCCGGTCGCCGGCCGGCCCGAATCAGCCCGGACAGCAACGTCTCCCCCATCACACCGGCCCCGAGGACGGCCACCTTTGTGTTCATGGCCACAGGTTAGCGTTGCGGGCCGGAGCTACTTCTTGCTGATCAAGGAGCGGGCGAAGAACTGCAGGTTCGCGGGACGCTCGGCGAGCCGGCGGACCAGGTAGCCGTACCAGTCCGCGCCGTACGGGATGTAGACGCGGACGGTGTGGCCGAGGCCCGCCAGGCGGAGCTGCTCCTCGGGGCGGATGCCGTACAGCATCTGGTACTCGAAGCTGCCCGGCTTGCGCTGCGCGCGCTCGGACAGCGCGCCCGCGATCGCGATCAGCCGCGGGTCGTGCGACGCGATCATCGGGTAGCCGTCGCCGTTCAGCAGGATCTTCATCGCGCGGACGTACGCCTTGTCCACCTGGCGCTTCTCCTGGTACGCGACCGACTCCGGTTCCTTGTACGCGCCCTTGCACAGCCGGACCCGGGACCCGGCGTACGCGAGGTCGCGGCAGTCGGACTCGGTACGGCGGAGGTACGCCTGCAGGACGGCGCCGGTCTCCGGGAAGTCCTGGCGCAGCTCGCGCAGGATGCCCAGCGTGGAGTCGGTCGTGGTGTGGTCCTCCATGTCGAGGGTCACCGTCGTACCGGCGTTGCGGGCGGCGTGGCAGATGGTCCGCGCGTTGTCCAGCGCGATCTTCTCGCCGTCGCCGGGCAGCGCCTGGCCGACCGCGGACAGCTTCACCGAGACCTCGGCGTGCTTCGTCAGGCCGGCGGCGGTGAGCCGCTTCAGCACGTCCAGGTACGCGTCGACGGTCGCGGCCGCCGCGGCCGGGTCGGTGACGTCCTCGCCGAGGTGGTCCAGCGTCACGTGCAGCCCGTTGCTGACCAGCTTCTCGGTGGCGAGCACGGCCTCCGGAGCGGTCTCACCGGCGACGAACCGCGCGACGATGCCGCTGGACACCGGCAGCGACGACACGGCCTTCTTGATCTGAGGGCTGCGGGACATGCCCAGCAGGACTCGCCGAAGCACTACGTTTCCTCCTCGTCGACCCAGCCGGAACGCCGGCGGTGTTTGCAGGTTACGCGATCGGCGCACCCCTGGATGCTGGAGGATGGCCGCCATGCCCATCTTCAAACGCCGGCGCCGGAACGTCGTGGAGGCCGATCCGATCGGTGCGTTCTGGTCCTGGTGGTCGAGCTCCGGTGCGGGCCTGGTCGCGGACGCCGTGGCGCGCCGTGAACCGGCCGACGTGAACGAGGAGTTGAGCCGCCGCGTCGCCCGGATCCACCCCGACCTGGAGTGGGAGCTCGGGCCCGGGCTGCACGCCGAGCACGTGCTGATCGTGACCGCTGCCGGCAACCCGGACCAGCGTGCGGTCGCCCGGCGCTGGCTGCGCGCCGCGCCGCCGTCCGACCGGACCTGGGAGTACGCCGACCTGCGCCGGCCCGGGCCCGCGGTGACGATCGCGTTCGACGGGCTTCCCGCGGTCGCGATCGACGAGTCGGTGGTGTCGATCGAACCGGACGCGGCGTCGGTGCACGTCGGCGTGCATCACCCAGCGTTCGCGTCGCTGTCGGTGGACGTACAGCGGCGGATGACGTTCCTGATCCTCGACCTGGTGCTCGGCGAGGAGATGGTGGAGACGTGGGTCGGCGCGATCGACACGCTGCCCGACGCCCCGGCGGACGCCGTACCGGTGACGGAACTGCTGCCGGCGGTGGCCGGGTTCGCGGCCGAGCACACGCTGGCGGACGGGAGCCCGGCGTGGAAGATGCTGGAAGGCACCCGCGACGGGCAGCGGGTGATCGCGACCGCGGAGTACCCGCTGCGCTCGATCCGGCGGCCGCACCTCGACACCCACGTCGCGGTGTCGATCCAGTACCCCGTCGTCCGGGATGACGGGCTGCCCGAGTCGGGGATGCTGGACGAGCTGCGCGCGTTCGAGGACCACCTGACCGACCGGCTGGGCGGCTCCGGCAACCTGCTCGCCCACGAGACGTCCGGCGGCACCCGCATCCTGCACTACTACATCGACGGCAGCACCCCGGCCGACGCCCAGCTCCAGGCCGCCACCACCGGCTGGCCGCACGGCAAGGTCACCGTCACCACCACCCCGGACCCGGCCTGGCACAACGTCGCCCATCTGTCGGGCTGACCGTGCAACCCGGCCGTCGAGGCTTTCCGTCTTGAGGGGGAGATGGAGAGTGGAGGCGCGGATGGCGGAGCGGGACCGGGCGTTTGCGGAGTTCGTGGAGGTGGCGAGTCCATCACTGCGGCGTACTGCGTTCCTCGTGTGCGGAGACCGGCACAAGGCGGATGACGCAGTACAGGACGCCCTGTACAAGCTGTACCTGGCCTGGCCGAAGGTGCAGCGGGTGGGGAATCCGTTCGCCTACGCACGCCGGATGGTCGTCAACGCGGTGCACGACGGCGGGCGGCGGCCCTGGCGGCGCGAGGTCTCGATCGCCGACGTCCCGGACAGCCCCGAACGCGACGACTTCGCGGCCGGGCACGCCGAGCGGGACGCCGTACTCGAGGCACTGCGGTCCCTCGGGCCGCGGCAGCGTGCCTGTGTGGTGCTCAGGTACTACGAGGACCTCTCGGTCGAACAGACCGCGGAGATCCTCGGATGCTCCGAAGGCACCGTGAAGAGCCAGTCGGCCCGCGGCCTCGAAACTCTCCGGCAGGCCATCGACCAGCGGCGGGTGAGCCGGGCGCTGTGAAGGAGAACGAGATGGACAACGAACGCACGGTCGCCGCGGAACTGCACCGGCTGGCCGAGAACGAAGCCCACGAACCGATCGACGCCCTGCAACTGGTGGCCCGCGGCCGCCGCGGTTTGCGGCGCCGCCGGCTGTTCACCGCCGGAGGTGCGGTCGCGGGCGTCGCCGCGATCGCTCTCGCGGTGAGCGTGCTGCCCGGGCTCGGGGCGACCGAGGATCCGCTGCCGGTGGCGAGCGGGTCGTTCGAACCCGTTCCGGGTGTGCCTGGCGGTGAGGCAGGCGCCGGGCAGAAGCTGACGAAGGAAGAGGCCACCCGGCGCTGCGACCTGCGGTACCCGGAGCACAAGGGCCGCGAGCTGAACGGCAACGGACCCTTCTGGTCCGGACGGCCGGCGACGTACGGCGGCAAGGACGGATCCGGTCCCGCCACGTCACCACGTCCGGGCTCGTCGGAGCGTCCGGCGACGTCCAAGCTCGACTTCGCGGTGTGCGTCGTCCCCGGCGGGGACAAGCCGTCGGCGGCGCTGGTCGCGGCCGCCGCCAAGGACCCGGCGCCGACGACCGCGGCCGGTCAGCTGCGGAACTGTTCGGTCCAGACCTGGGTCGACCTGACCGGGTGGAGCATCGTGGCGTCCGACCAGTCGCCGCGGCTCCGGACAGCCGTCCTGGTCGCGATCTCGCCGAGCGGCCAGAAGGCCGTCGCGTGTCAGCTCGACGCGCTGCCGGCGAATGCCGGCCAGGAGTTCACCAACTCCCAGTTCCTGACGGTGGACGCGCTCGACCCGAACGACCCGATCACCACACCGGGGAAGGGTTCGAAGCACGCGAACCTGTTCGCCGGGGGTGGCGGAGGCGGCGGCTACTGCCCGGGCACCCCGTGCAGCAAGAACTACTTCTTCACCGGCTGGGGACGGGTCCCGTCCAGCGCCGCGACCGTCAGCATCAAGATGGGCACCGACCCGGCCCACGTGGTCCCGGTCACCGACGGCTGGTTCGCGCTCTCCTACGTGAGCAAGTCGGACCACAGCACGGTGAAGAACCCGCCGACGATCACGGCGTACGACAAGCGCGGAAAGGTCGTCAAGGTCGTCCAGCCCTGACGCCCGCCGGCCGAAATGTCGCGACGCGGCGGCCGGACCGCAGTACGCTCGGTCGGTGGCACCGACCCGGTCGGGCGCCGGGCTGGTTGGGCGGCGAGACGAGTGTCAGGTCCTGGACGACCTTGTGGCAGGCGCCAGGGCCGGTCGTAGCACGGCCCTGGTCCTGCGCGGCGAGGCAGGCATCGGCAAGACCGAACTGCTGAACTACCTCGTCGAGCGATCGGCCGGCTTCCGGATCGTGCGCGCCTTCGGCATCCAGTCGGAGATGGAGCTCTCGTACGCCGGTCTGCACCAGCTGTGTGTTCCGCTGCTGGACGGCCTGGACCAGCTTCCGGAACCACAACGGGACGCACTCGGTGCCGCCTTCGGCCTGCGCGCCGGAACGCCGCCGGAACCGTTCCTCGTCAGCCTGGCCGCACTGAGTCTGCTGGCTCAAGCAGGCGGAGACCAGCCGCTGCTCTGTCTCGTCGACGACGCGCAGTGGCTGGACCAGGCGTCCGCACTGACGCTGGGTTTCGTCGGCCGCCGACTGCTCGCGGAGTCCGTCGTACTGGTCTTCGCCGTCCGCGAGCCGACGCCGCGCGGAGCCCTGGCCGGCCTGCCCGAACTGGAGGTCCGCGGACTGCCCGACCACGCCTCCCGGCAGCTCCTCGATTCGGTCGTCACCGCGCCGCTGGACCAGCAGGTCCGGGACCGCATCCTCGCGGAGGCGCGCGGCAACCCACTCGCCCTGATCGAGTTGCCGCGCAGCTGGACCACGGCGGAGCCGGGAGGCGGCTCGCCCTCGCTCCGGGCGCAGGAGCTGGTGAGCCGGCTCGAGCGTGAGTTCAGCCGCCGGATCGCGTCGGTCACGGATCGCCGTACGGCGCACCAGGCACTGGCGGAGTCGATCGACCCGGACGTGGATCCGGATCGCCGGGCCTGGCACCGCGCACAAGCCACCTCCGTCCCCGACGAGGACGTCGCGGTGGACCTCGAGCGTTCGGCGGCCCGCGCCCAGGCGCGCGGTGGCCTCGCCGCGGTCGCCGCGTTCCTGGAGCGGGCGGCAGAGTTGACCGACGATCCGGGCCGCCGCTCGGTCCGTGCCCTGGAAGCCGCGCAGGCGAAGTACCGGGCCGGGGCGTTCGACGCGGCGACCGAACTGCTGGCGACAGCGAGCGTGGATCCGCCGGGTGAGCTGGAGCGTGCACGGATCGAGGTCCTGCATGCCGCCGTGGCGTTCGAGCAGGGCCGCGGTCTCGAGGCGCCCGCGCAACTGCTCGCCGCCGCGCGCCGGCTCGAGAACCTCGACGTACCGCTCGCCCGGAATACCTATCTGGACGCCGTCTCGGCGGTGATCTTCGCCGGGCACCTCGCGCGAAGCCCGGGACGGCAGGAGGTGGGCACGGCGGCCCGCGGTGCCCCTCCGCCGCAGGTCCCGCGCGCCGCGGACGAACTCCTGGACGCGCTGGCCGTCCGGCTCACCGACGGCTTCACGGCCTCGGTGCCGATGATCGAGGGCGCCCTCACGTCGCTGTCCGCCGACGGGCTGCCGGTCGAGGAGTCCCTGCGCTGGTTGCTGCTCGCCGGAGTCATCGCGGCGGATCTCTGGGATCTCGAACGCTGGCAGGCGGTCACGACGCGGCACGTGGCGCTCACTCGGAGGACCGGCGCTTTCAGCGGGCTCCCGTTGGCGCTGGACTCGTCCGCCGTCGTCCTCGTCTTCGCCGGGGAGCTGACCGCGGCAGCGTCGGTGGTCGAGGAGGTGCGGACGGTGAGTACGGCGATCGGGACCGTCCAGCCGCCCTTCGGAGCGCTCGCGCTGGCGGCCGTGCGCGGGCGTGAGGCAGAGGCGCGGGCGCTGATCGACGCCACCGTCAACGGGGGTGCGCTCCACGGCCAGGGGCTCGGGGTCACCGTCGCGAACTGTCATCACGCGGTGCTGTGCAACGGCCTCGGTCGGTACGACGAGGCGGTGACAGCGGCCCGCGCGGCAGCCAAGTACCAGGAGGAGTTCGGCGCGCCACGCTGGGCACTGGCGGAGTTGATCGAGGCGGCGGTCCGCGGTGGCACGCCCGAGATCGCGGCGGATGCGCTGGAGCAGCTCTCCGAGGCCGCGCGGGCCAGTGGGACGGACTGGGCGCTCGGCGCGGAGGCGTGCGCACGGGCTCTGCTGAGCACTCGCGCCGCGGCTGACGAGCTCTACCAGGAGGCGATCGAGCGCCTCGCCCGGACCCGGGTGCGGGTGGGTCTGGCTCGCGCACACCTGCTGTACGGCGAGTGGCTGCAACGGGAGCACCGCCGTACCGACGCCCGGGAACAGCTCACGACCGCCTTCGAGATGCTGAGCTCTTTCGGCGCCGACGCGTTCGCGGAACGCGCCCGGCTCGAACTACGGGCGGCCGGGCTGAAGGTCCGCGAGCGCCGCGCCGCGCGGCACCAGGAGCTGACTGCCCAGGAGGCGCAGATCGCGCGGCTCGCCGGGGCCGGGCTCACGAACCCCGAGATCGGCGCCCGGCTGTTCATCAGCCCGCACACCGTCGACTGGCACCTCCGCAAGGTCTTCTCGAAACTCGGCATCGCCTCCCGCCGCGAGATCGCGAACAGCCTCACCCAGGCGGCCACCGCGGGATCGTGAAGTCGCGACGAACCAAAGCGGGACGGCGGCGGTCCAACCCTTTGGCAGGAACACAGCTTCGAGGGGGTCGCGGCGGCGAGTGATCTATCGAACTGTCTCCAGCCCACGACGAGACCGATGAGCGCCCACAGGTCCCCGAGACCTGGCCGATTCGGCATGCCAGCTCAGTGCTCTTGATCCACCCCATGCCACCGACTGAGGCCGCACCGACTCACCCGCATGAAGTTGCCGGCTGGTGACTCGTATCGTCTGGCGTGCCTCAGCGGAACTGGCGGCGACAGCCGGACCCTCACCCAGCCAACCACTCTTGATAACTGTCGGTCGAGCGCCAGAGCCAGCCACCACTCTATATCTCTCTTCTTTTGTGCTTTTCCTTTGTCCTTCCTTCCTTCCTTTCCTTCTTTCCTTCCGTGCTTCTAAGCGGTGCGGCGTTTGAGGGTGGCTGCGCCGAGGGCTAGGGCGGCGAGGATGAAGGTTAGGACTATCAGGGTGTCGGTGCCGGCGCCGGTGGTCAGGCCGTTGCCGCTGGCAACTTCTAGGACGGCGTCTACGGCGTATGAGAGGGGTAGGACGTCGCTGATTGCCTGGAGGACCGTTGGTAGTTGCTCGCGGGGGACCAGTAGGCCGCAGAGGAGGATCTGGGGGATCATCACGGCCGGCATCATCTGGACGGCCTGGAATTCCGTGCGGGCGAAGGCGCTCGCGAACAGGCCGAGCGCCGTGCCGAGCACCCCGTCCAGTACGGCGACCACACCCAGCTGCCAGGCGGCGCCCTCGATGTCCAGGTCCAGGAGGTACAACGCGATCGACACCACCACCACCGCCTGCACCACGGCGATCAGTGCGAACGCGAGCGCATAGCCGAGCAGGAAGTCCAGCTTGCCCATCGGCATCGTGAACAGCCGGGAGAGCGTCCCGGTCGAGCGTTCGCGGAGCGTCGCGACCGACGTGACCACGAACATGATGATCGACGGGAACACCGCGAGCAGCGGCCCGCCGATCCGGTCGAAGACCATCGGCGAGTCGTTGAACATCCACCACATCAGGCTGACCAGCAGCGCCGGCAGCACGATCAGCATCGCCACCGTCCGGTGGTCCCGCCGCAGCTGCGCCAGCACCCGGGCCGCCACCGCGAACGTCACGCGAAGGGTCATCGCGCACCAGCCTTCCGTTCGATCAGCGTGAGGAACGCCTTTTCGAGGTCGTCGGTCCCGGCCGACAGGAGCAGGTCCTGCGGTGTGTCGTCGGCGAGTAGTTCGCCGTCGCGCATCAGCAGCAGCCGGTCGCACCGCGACGCCTCGTCCATCACGTGGCTCGAGACCAGCAGCGTCGCGCCCGCATCCGCGAGGGTGTGGAAGAGGTTCCACAGGTCGCGGCGCAGTACCGGATCAAGTCCGACCGTCGGCTCGTCGAGCACCAGGAGCTCCGGACTGCCGAGCAACGCGGCCGCCAGCGAAGCACGTGACTGCTGGCCGCCGGACAGCTCGTCGACCCGGACGTCGGCGTGCGACGCGAGGTCGACCGCCTCGACGACCCGCTCCACGTCGCTCGCCGGCACCCCGAGGACGGCCGCGAAGAAACGCAGGTTCTCGGTGACGGTCAGATCGCCGTACACGCTGGGCTCCTGCGTCACGTAGCCGATCCGCCCGCGCAGCTTCGGCGCACCGGCCGGCAGCCCGAGGACCGAGACGTCGCCGGTCACGCGGGCCTGCAGACCGACGATCGCGCGGATCAGCGTCGTCTTGCCACAGCCTGACGGGCCGAGCAGCCCGGTGACCGTCCCGCCGCGGAGGTCGAACCCGACCCCGTGCAGGACTTCCCGGTCGCCGCGCACCACGACCACGTCGCGGCAGCTCACCGCGTTTTTCATCATATGATGAATTTAGCGCGGACCGAACTCGCTGGCAACAGTTCGAGATGATCAGATGACGGCGTACCCGGTGCGCTCGCTCAGCCCGTCCAGCGCCGGATCGCCGTACCGCGCCCGCAGCTCGCCGAACCGCAGGACCTTGTCCGTTCCGAACCGCGCGACCTCGCCGGAATACGTGTTCCCGGACAGGAAAACCGGCGGCCGGCGCTTGCTGTGGAACTTGTCCGCGTACAGCACCAGCTCCTCCTCCGGCGTCCGCGGCAGGTAGTCGTCGACCGGAATCGGCAGCTCCTGCCGGAGTACGTCGTCCCGGGTGATCCCGACGCCCGTGTGACAGGACGCGAACCGGCAGATCTCGTCGGGGAAACCGAGTTCCGTCAGCAAGGAATGCCCGAGTACGCCGTGCCGCACGTACGGCTCCGACTCCAGCCGGTAGACGCCGATGTCGTGCAACAACGCCCCGGCACGCACCAGGTCGGCGTCGAGGTCGAGGCGGTCGAAGTACTGCTCGGCGATCGAACACACCAGCCGGCAGTGTTCGTGGACGAGCCCGAACGCCTCCCGGCTCGGCGCGTACTCCCGGTGCAGCGCGCGGATCTCGGTGTCGGTGGGGATCTCCATCAGCCGGTCACGTACTGCTGGATCGCCGGCGCGATCCGGTCGACGAGCGTGTCCACGTCGGCGGCCGCGACGGGTTCCAGCTCGACGACGTACCGGGCCAGCGCGACGCCGATCAGGTGACTGGCCATCAGCCCGACGCGCAGCTTGGCGTCCGGGGCGTCGAGGACCTGCGAGACCGGCTCGAGGATCATCCGCGTCATGCCCTCGCGCATCAGCCGGGCGACCTCGTCGCTGGTCACGACGCTGCGCAGCATCGCCTTCATCCGCTGCTGTCCCTCGTCGGACTCCCAGACGCCGAGGAAGACCGTGACGATCCGCCGGCCGAGGTCCTCGCGGGTGCCGTCGAGGATCCGCGCGGCCACCGCCCGCGGGTCCAGCGGCAGCGCCATCGCCTCGATGAACAGCTCGTCCTTGCTGCCGAAGTAGTGGTGTACGAGCGCCGCGTCGACCCCGGCCTGGCGCGCGACGGCGCGGATCGAGGTGGCCGCGAACCCCTTGTCCGCAAAGGATTCCCGGGCGGCCCGCAGGATCTCCCCGCGGGTGTCCGGTCCCCCTGGCCGGCGTCCCGGCGTCCGGCGGGTCACCGTCACGGAGTCAGCTCCGAGATCTCGCCCTCCGGCGTCACCGCGAACGACGTACGGCGGGAACCCGTCTTCACGAAGTGCTTGCGGGTGAACTCCAGCGACTCGACCAGGTCGACCTCACGCTCGGAGCGGCTGGTCGCCCGGCGGGTGTTGATCTCGATGATGATGTGGCCGCGGAAGTCCTGCTTCGCCAGGCCGGTCAGCAGGTCCGCGGCGCGCTGCGTGCCGCGGCCCGGGACCAGGTGCTCGTCCTTGGCGGAGCCGGTGCCGTCGGTCAGGTGCACGTGGGTGAGGCTCTCGCCCATCGTCGCGGCCAGCTCGACGCAGTCCTGCCCGGCGGTCGAGGCGTGCGACAGGTCGAGGGTGGTGTGCGCGTAGGTCTGCTCGGTCGGGTCCCAGCTCGGCGCGTACGCCTGCAGGTCCCGGCCGGGCGCGCGCCACGGGTACATGTTCTCGACCGCCAGCACCACGCCGGTCTGTTCCTCCAGCCGGGCGATCCCCTCGACGAACCCGCGCGCGTAGTCGCGCTGCCAGCGGAACGGCGGGTGGACGACGACCACGTCGGCCCCCAGTTCCTTCGCGGCCTCGGCGCTGCGCTCGAGCTTGCTCCACGGGTCGGTCCCCCAGACCCGCTGCATGATCAGCAGCGTCGGCGCGTGGATCGCGAGCACCGGCAACTGGTGGTAGTCGATCAGCCGCTGGATGGCGTCGATCTGGGTGCTCAGCGGATCGATGCCGATCATCACCTCGACACCGTCGTACCCCAGCCGGGCGGCCAGCTCGAACCCGCTGGCGGTCGACTCGGGATAGACGGAGGCGGTGGACAGGCCGATCTTGGCGGTCGTGCGGGAGGTCATCGGTTCACCGGGGTTGCAGCTGGTCGAGCCGGGACAGGATGACACCCTCCCGCAGGGCCCAAGGGCAGATCTCGAGTGCGGGCAGGTCGAACAGGTCCATCACGGCGTCGGCGACCAGCGCGCCGGCGGTCAGCTGGGACGCGCGGCCGGCCGAGACCCCGGGCAGCGAGGCCCGCTCGGACGCCGACATCTTGGTCAGCTTCGGGATCCACTCCGTGAGGTCGTCGCGGCTCAGCGAGCGCGGCACGTACGGGCCGTCGGCGGACGGGGCCGCACCGGCGATCCGGGCCAGCGAGCGGAAGGTCTTGCTGGTCGCGACGGCACGCTGCGGCCGGCCGGCCCGCAGTACCGGACCGGCGACCGCGGCCATCTCGAGCCGGATCCGGCGACGCAGCTCCTTGACCTCGTCCTTGTCCGGCGGGTCGGCGGTCAGCGCCTCACGGGTGAGCCGGCCCGCGCCGAGCTGCACCGACACCGCGACGGTGGGCTGCTCGTCCGATCCCGCGGCGATCTCCAGCGAGCCGCCGCCGATGTCGAACACCGCCAGCCGGCCCGAGGACCAGCCGAACCACCGCCGGACGGCGAGGAACGTCAGCCGGGCCTCGTCGTCGCCGCTCAACACCTCGAGCTTGACGCCGGTCTCCTTCTTGACCCGCTCCAGCACCTTCTCCGCGTTCGGCGCCTCGCGCAGCGCGGACGTGGCGAACGAGAGCACCGACTCGCAGCCCTTGTCCTCGGCCAGCTCGACGGCTTCCTTGGTGAACGAGATCAGCCCGTCGGCGCCGGAGTCGGCGATCTTGCCGTCCTTGTCGAGGTGCTCGGCCAGCCGGAGCTCGGTCTTGTGCGAGTAGGCCGGCAGCGGCGCGGCACCACGGTGCGCGTCCACGACGAGCAGGTGAACGGTGTTGGATCCCACGTCGAGTACGCCGAGCCGCATACCCTCACGCTACTGGACAAACCCCGGATCGGCGTTCCGGAGTCGGCATTCACGGATGCGCGGCGAAGGCGCGTACGCTTTCCAGGTGCCTGAGGTTTCACTCGACTTCCCCCGTGCCTGGGTCGAGTTCGTCGACCCCGACGACCCCGACCAGGTCTTCCGCTGCGACCTGACCTGGCTGACGTCGAACTGGTCGTGCATCTTCGGCGGCGGCTGCCAGGGGATCTACAAGGGCCGTCCGAACGACGGCTGCTGCACCCTCGGCGCGCACTTCTCCGACGCCGACGACGAGAAGCGGGTGAAGAAGTACGTCAAGGAGCTCGGCAAGGAGGACTGGCAGTTCCGCAAGGAGGGCCGGACCAACGGCTGGGTGGAGACCGACGACGACGGCGACCGCAAGACCCGGGTCTGGGACGGCGCCTGCATCTTCCTGAACCGGCCGGGCTTCCCCGGCGGCGCCGGCTGCGCGCTGCACGGGCTGGCGCTGAAGCGCGGCGTGCACTTCGTCGAGACCAAGCCGGACGTCTGCTGGCAGCTCCCGATCCGGCGGACCTTCCGCGAGGTCGAGCGCCCGGACGGTACGACGTACACCGAGGTCGGGATCGGCGAGTACGACCGGCGCGGCTGGGGCCCGGGCGGGCACGACCTGGACTGGTACTGCACCGGCAACACCGAGGCGCACATCGCGGTCGAGCCGGTGTTCGAGTCCAGCAAGGTCGAGCTGCAGACGCTGATGGGCGTCAAGGCGTACGACGTCCTCGCCGAGCTGTGCCGGCAGCACCTGGAGGCGGCGCGGCCGCTGCTGCCGCACCCGGCGTCGAAGTAGTCCCGCGACACCCCCTGGGTGTCGGCTGTCGGCGGGGGACGCAACAATGACAGGCATGCGTCTCGATCATCTGTCGTACGCGTGCGGACCGGACGGCTGCGCGGCCACGCTCGAGCGGCTCTCGGAGCTGCTCGGGGCGGAGTTCGTGGACGGCGGCGTGCACCCGCGGTTCGGCACGGTGAACCACGTCCTCCCGCTGGAGAACGACCGCTACATCGAGGTGGTCGACGTCCTCGACCACCCGGCGTCGGACAAGGCGCCGTTCGGGCAGGCGGTCCGGGCCCGCAAGGAGCTGGGCGGCGGCTGGCTCGGCTGGGTGGTGGCGGTCCGCGACATGGAGGCGATGGAGAAGCGCCTCGGGCGGCAGGCCGTCCCCGGCAACCGGCACCGCCCGGACGGGGTGAACCTGACCTGGCGGCAGATCGGTGTGAAGGGCCTGATCGCCGACCCGCAGCTGCCGTTCTTCGTGCACTGGGACGACCTGTCCGAGCACCCGTCGGTCGGCGGCAAGGACCTCAAGCTGACCGGGCTGGAGATCGCCGGCGACCCGCACCGGGTCACGGACTGGATCGGTCACCCCGCCGACCACCTGCTCGACGACCTCGACGTCACCTGGGCGGGGCCGAACGGCCAGCCGGGATTGGTGGCCGCGGTGTTCAGCACGCCGAACGGGGTCGTCCGGATCTAGTGCAGGTTCTCGAGCTCCGTGAGTGAGGTCTCGAGGTGCGTGAGCATGCGCTGCAGGTGCGGGACGGTCCGGCGGCAGCCGATCAGGCCGAAGTGCAACTGGTGGGCGTAGCTCGTGACGCTGATGTTGAGGGCCTGGCCGTTGAGGACGATGCTCGCCGGGTACATGCCGAGCAGGCGGGAGCCGTTCCAGTAGAGCGGGCTCTCGGTGGGGCCGGGGACGTTCGAGATCACGAGGTTGTACGGCGGCGTCGTACGGCCCGCGACCCCCGGGAGGACCGCGGCGGGGCCGGCGACGCCGAAACCGAGGGCGCCGACGATCAGGTTCTGCAGCGGGCTGAGGCCGGACAGCACGCTCTTGGCCTGTGCGGTGGACGCCATGATCCGCTGGATGCGCTGCTCCGGGTCGGCCTGGTCGGTGGCGAGGTCGGCGATCAACGTGGCGAGCGAGTTGCCGCCGCCCGGTGCGCCGTCCGCGGTCCGCAACGACACCGGCACCATCGCGGTCAGCGCCTTGTCCGGGAGGGCGTTCAGGTCGAGCAGATAGTTGCGCAGGGCCCCTGAACACATTGCCAGCAGTACGTCGTTCAGCGTCGCGCCGGTGATCGCCCGGACCTTCTCCAGCCTTTCGATCGGCCAGGACTGCGCCGCGAACCGCCGCGCGCCGGTCACCGGCTGGTTGAAGATCGTCCGCGGCGCCTGGAACGGCATCGTCGAGTGCATCAAGCTCTTCAACCCAGCCGGCGGCAACCCGGCCAACTCCCCCAGCAACCGCCCCACACCTTCAACCGCATGTGCCGCGGACGCGATCGTCCGCCCCGGAAGGCGCCCGGCAGCCGCCAGCAGCTCCGCAGCAGTAGGTATCCCACCGACGTCAGCCGTCAACGCCGTACGATCTTCGGCCCCGAGTGGCAGGGCGTACGTCGCGGGCATGTCGGTGCGGGTGGGGTCGGTGGTGAGGGTGTCCTGCATCCAGCGGAGTGCGGTGACGCCGTCGATCATCGAGTGGTGGATCTTGCTGTAGATCGCGAACCGGCGGCTCTCGACGCCCTCGATCAGGTACATCTCCCACAGCGGCCGGTGCCGGTCGAGCAGCGTCCCGTGCAGCCGGCTGGTCAGCTCGAACAGTTCGCGGTACCGCCCGGGACGCGGCAGCGCCGACAGCCGGACGTGGTACTCGAGGTCGATCTCGTCGTCCTGCTCCCAGGACCAGTAGCCGAGGTCCGGCAGCCGGTTGCGGACCCGGCGCGCGAACAGCGGGTTCACCTCCGGCGCCGCCACCAGGTCCTGGTACAGCCGCGACACGAAGTCCCGGGACCGCTCGGGGAACACGTGGTCCCGCCCGGCCCCCTCCGGGAGCTCGAAGAGCATCAGCCCGCCGACGTGCATCGGCTGCTCCCGGCTCTCACCACCCAGGAACATCGCGTCCAGCGGCCCGACAGCGGTCATTGGGTCATCGTCGCGGCCGCGGCCGATCCCCGTCCAGAACTCATCTCACAGCGGCCGGTAGTTCACGCCCAGCTTCTCGATCCGCGCCAGGTGCGGCCGCAACCGTCCGAGGAACTCGTCGTACGACACCTTCGGCGACCCCCACGCGCGCTCGGCGAACGCGGACAGCCGCGGGAGCAGCATGTACCCGACCTGCTCCGGTCCCTCCATGTACTCCGTCCAGATCTGGCACTGGGTACCGACGATCAGCGCCTTCTCCTCCTCGGACAGCTCCGCCGGCACCGGCTCGAAGTCGTACACCTTCTCCAGCGGGATGTTGCCGCCGATCGCCAGCGGCTCGGTCTCCGGGTCGCCCTGGTAGTAGTCGAAATACACCGACTCGCACGGCGCCATCACGACCTCGTGCCCGGCCTTCGCGGCGACCACGCCGCGCTGGGCGCTCCGCCACGCCATGATGACCGCGTCCTTCGGGCAGTCGGTCTCGACCATCTCGTCCCAACCGACCAGGCGGCGCCCTTCCTCGGCCAGCACCTCCGCCACCTGCGCCGTGAACCAGCCCTGCAGCTGCCCCGGCTCGTCCAGCCCGAGTTCGGCCTGCCGCTTCTGCGCCTCGTCCGACTCGGCCCATTGCACCGACGGGCACTCGTCGCCGCCGAGGTGGACGTACGGCGACGGGAAGATCTCCAGCACCTCGCGCAGCACGGTCTTCACGAACTCGACCGTCGCGTCGTTGACGTTCAGCACGTCCTCGCTGATGCCCCAGTACGGCCGGACGGTCAGCTGCCGGTCCGGGTGGTTCCCGAGCTCCGGGTACGCCGCGATCGCCGCCTGCATGTGCCCCGGCAGGTCGATCTCCGGTACGACGGTGATCCCGCGCTCCGCGGCGTACGCGACGATCTCGCGGAGCTCGTCCTTGGTGTAGAACCCGCCGTGCCGCGTCCCGTCGTACTCGAACTCGGTCTGGCCGTGCGACATCCGGCCGACCATGGTGTGGTCCCGCCAGGCGCCGACCTCGGTGAGCCGCGGGTACGCCTCGATCTCGACCCGCCAGCCCTGGTCGTCGGTGAGGTGGAAGTGCAGCACGTTCAGCCGGTGCAGGGCGAGCACGTCGATGATCTTGAGCACGAACTCCTTCGGCATGAAGTGCCGCGCGACGTCGAGCATCATCCCGCGCCAGCCGAACCGCGGCGCGTCGGCGACGTGCGCCAGCGGTACGGCGACCTTGCCGTCCTCGACCGGCTCCGCGGCCTCGACGAGCTGGGCGTACGTCGTCTCGGCGTGCCGGAGCGCGTCCTCGGAGCCGGCCGTCAGCCGCGCGCCCTCGGTGGTGATCTCGATGCGGTACTCGGTCGCGTCGAGGTTCTCGACCACGTCCCGGACGGCCTCGCCGACCGGGTCGGCGGTGGTCCACCGGCCCTCGTGCAGGGTGAGTTCACGCGGGGCAGGAACGATCGCGATGTCGGGCATCGGGGACTCCAAAGAGGGTGATTTACGTCAGGACGATCCTATAAGCGCCTGTCGCGTCAGGTTCATGAGAGGGTTTGCTCGTGACAAGCGAGCAACAGCGGACGACGCTGCGGGTTCTGGTGGCGAGCAACGCGCTCGGCGGCGTGGCGACGGCCAGTGGGTTCGCGGTCGCGGCGCTGCTCGCGGAGAGCGTCTCCGGGTCGACGTCGCTGGCCGGCCTGGTGGCCACCTCGACCACGCTCGGCGCGGCCGTGCTCGCCGTACCGCTGGCCGGTCTCGCGCGGTCCCGCGGCCGCCGGGTGTCGCTGGCGACCGGTTATCTCCTCGCCTGCGTCGGCGCGGTGCTGACCATCGTCGCGGCCCAGGCCGACTCGCTCGCGCTGCTGCTGCTGGCCGGCTGTCTGTTCGGCAGCGGCTCGGCCTCGAACCTGCAGTCCCGGTACGCCGCCACGGACGCCGCGGACCCGAGCCGGATCGCGCGCTCGCTGGCCATCGTCGTCTGGGCCACCACGATCGGCGTGATCGTCGGCCCGAACCTGACCGGGGTCGGCGGCACGGTCGGTACCTCGCTCGGCTTCGTGGCGCTGGCCGGTCCGTACGTGTTCTCGGTCGTCGCGTTCGGCCTGAGCGCGGTCACCGTGTGGCTCGGCATGCGCAGCCAGGTGCGGCCTGGCAAGGTCGAACGCCAGCCTCTGGGCGAGACGTTCCGTCAGGTACTGCGGATCCCGCACGCGCGGCTCGGTCTGCTCGCGATCGCCGCGGCGCACGCGGTCATGGTCGGCGTGATGTCGATGACGTCGGTGCACCTGCGGCACCACGGTGCTTCGCTGACGATCGTCGGCTTCGTGATCAGCGGTCACGTGGCCGGCATGTACGCCCTGTCACCGCTGACCGGCTGGCTGGCCGACCGCCTCGGGCGCATCCCGACCATCGGCATCGGCCTGGGCATCCTCGCGATGGCGATGACCGTGGCCGCTGTCGCGCCGGACGAGGCGCACACGCTCACCGGCCTCGCCCTCTTCCTCCTCGGGCTCGGGTGGTCGGCCTGTCTGGTCGCCGGATCCGCACTGCTGTCCCGGTCGGTCCCCGACGACATCCGTACCTCGGCACAGGGCCTGTCCGACCTCACCATGGGCATCCTCGCTTCCCTTTCGGGCACGGCTTCCGGACCGGTCCTCGCCTATCTCGGTTTCCACTGGCTGGCGGTCTTCTGCGGTGTCCTGCTGATTCCTGCGGCTGTACTGGCAGCCGTCACCAAGCAGGCGGCGGTTAGGGTCTAGCGGTGTGAGCATCGCGGAAGGCGGGATCCCGAGCCCGAACATCTGGCACCACCCGAAGGTGTACGAGATCGAGAACCGGGCGGTGGATCCGGACGGCGTGATCGAGCCGGCGATGCGGGCGATCCGGGACTGGGCCGGCGCGACCGTGCTCGACATCGGGTGCGGTACCGGGTTCCACCTGCCGATGTTCGCGGCCACTGCCGGGCACGTGATCGGCGTGGAGCCGCACGGTGCGCTCGCGGAGGCCGCGCGTCGACGTACCCGGGATTTGCCGAACGTCGAAGTACGGCAGGGTACGGCGCAGCGCCTGCCGGTGCCGGACTCGTCGGTGGACGTGACGCACGCGCGCTGGGCGTACTTCTTCGGGCCGGGGTGCGAGCCGGGCCTGGCGGAGCTGGACCGGGTGATGCGGCGCGGCGGGACCGCGTTCGTGATCGACAACGACGGGAGCCGGTCGACGTTCGGGCAGTGGTTCAGTGCGTCGTACCCGATGATCAAGGCGCCCGAGGTGGAGCGGTTCTGGACCGACCGCGGCTGGCACCGGACGCCGCTCGACATGGGCTGGCGGTTCGAGAGCCGCGCCGATCTGGAGGCGGTGGTGAAGATCGAGTTCAACCCGGAGGACGCGCGGCGGATCCTCGCCTCGCACACGGGCGTCGAGGTCGACTACGCGGTCAACCTCTGGAGCAGGACTTTCTAGACGACACTCGGTGGCCTGCGGACGAGCCTTTGGTCCCCATAGGGTTGACGGACCACTCGACGGGGCTTTCCGGGAGGCGCCAGCCAGGGATGGACGGACTGCTGCTCGATCACGTGCCGGGACTGCCGGGACGGCTGCGGATCGATGTGGGCGAGCAGCGTGCGGTGGTGGTGCCGCAGGCCGCCGACCGTCGCCGGCTGGCCGACATCGTGACAGGCCTGGAGGAACCACCGCCTGGCGCGATGGTGCTGGCCGGCGGACCGGTCCGGCTGGTGCCGGCCGAGGGCGGGCTGCTCCCCCACCTCACCGTGCTCGGCAACGTCATGCACGGCCACCTCACGACGCAGTCGATCACCAAGCAGGCGGCCCGCGAGCAGAGCCGGGTGCAGGCGGTCGGCTGCGGGCTCGAAGACGTCCTGGACCGCTACCCGCACGAGATCACGCCAGGGCGTCGCCGGCTGGCCGGAGTGGCCCGGGCGCTCGGCGCGTACCCACGGGCGATCGTGCTGGAGGACGCGAGCGGTCTACCGACCTGGGGCTCGCTGCTGTCGATTCGGCCCAATCCTGACCTTGCCTCGGTAGCACTGCTGCTCATCACGACCAGCACGACACGTACTGCTGGATTCGACGATGCCCAGTAGCCGACGAGCCTTCCTGGGGACGGCAGCAACGCTGCTACTGGCCGGCTGCTCGAGCGACGTGCTCGGCCTGCGCCGCTCGGTCCGGGTCGCGGTCAGCTGGAGCGGCCAGGAGTTGCGCGCGTTCCACGACGTCCTGGCCGGCCTGGGTACGTTGAGCTATCCGGTCGAGGTAGTACCGCTGGGCGACGACATCTCCACGGCCTTCGGCGCCCGTTCCGCCCGGCGGCCGGACATCCTCATGCTGCCGCAGCCAGGACTCGTCCCGCGGCACCTGCAGGACCTGGACCCGATGCCCGACGACATCGCACCGCTGGGCCGGGCGCGACTCTGGAAGGACCTGCTCGTCCACGACGGGACGACGTACGGCGTGCCGTTCAAGACCGCGCACAAGTCAGCTGTCTGGTACCGGCCCTCGGTGTTCCGGCAGGTCGGCGTACAGCCGCCGACGCACTGGGCCGAGTGGCTGACGTTGAACCGAACGCTGAGCCAGGCAGGTTTCACCCCGCTGTCGCTGGCCGCGGGTGACGGCTGGGTCCTCACCGACTTCCTGGAGAACGTGCTGCTCGGTATCGCGCCGCCTGTCTACACAGCGCTTGCGGCTGCGACCAGCCCGCGTCCGTCGCAGCAGCCGCAGTTCGGCGCCGCTCTCCGGCTGCTGGGACAGCTGTGGTCGGCGCCCGGTCTGCTGGCGGGTGGGGTGAAAACTTCGCTCGTGCAGCAGTTCCCGGACGCGCTGGTGGAGGTGTTCGGGCATCGCAAGGCGGCGATGGTGCTGGCTTCGGACTTCGCGGAGCCGGTGGTGCGCTCTTTCGCCGCGGATCCTCACGACATAGGGCTTTTCACGTTCCCGCGGATGTCGGCGGGTGCTGCAGCTCCCGTCGTGGTCGGCGGCGACGTGATGGTGCTGACCAGGCCCACCTCGGACAACGCTCGCGATCTGGTCCGTCGGCTCGCGGCGCCGAACGCGGCAGATCCGTGGATCTCGGCCGGCGGGTTCCTGGTCGACGGACGGACGTCCGGGTACTCTCCCGAGCTCACCCGGCTCGCCGAGCAGCTCACGGAACCAGGTGAGCAGCTGCAGTTCGACCTGTCGGACCGGCTCGGGCGGCTGGGCGACATCAACGGCCTGTGGCGCGTGCTGGCCGACTTCCTGATCGCGGTCGGCGGCCGCGGCGCCGACGCCGTACCGGATGCCGTGGACGCGGCGATGGACGACCTGCGGAAGCTGGAGGAGGGCTGATGGGCCTGCAGACCAACGGCCTGTCCCTCGAGGTCGTCGGCCGCGAAGTCACCGGCCGCCCGGTGCAGGGCAAGCCACGCCGTCCCGCCGGACCGTACCTGTTGGGTCTGCCGGCGTTGCTGCTGAGCTGCCTGCTGCTGGTGCCGATCGGCGTGACCGTGGCGCGGGCGTTCACGACGCGCGGCGGGTTCGGGTTCGGCAACTTCGCGGTGATCGGGGATCCCGCCGCACTGCATGCCGTCGGCAACAGCCTGCTGTGGGTACTGGTCGCGTTCGGGACTGTCGTCGTCGGGTTCTTCCTTGCCTTGTTGAGCAATCGGCTGCCAGCAGTCTCCGCCGTATTGCAACCGGCCCTGGTGATTCCGTTCGCCGTGTCGGTGCTGGCTTCGGGTGCGACGTTCCGGATGATGTTCGACGCCACACCGGAGCGTGGCACGATCACCGCGCTCTGGACGCGGCTGTTCGGCTCCAGCCCGGTCTGGCTGGGCCCTGGGCTGTTCTGGCTGGTGCTGATGTCCGCGTTCGGCTGGACGTGGCTCGGGTACGTCATGTCGCTGTTCCGCGCCGGGCTGGACGCTATCCCGGACGACGTGACCAGGACACTCACCGCCGAGGGTGTGAAGGGCTGGAAACGCCTGCGTGCGCTGGAGATTCCCCTGCTGCGTCCGATCACCGGTGTGGTCACGCTGACGCTGGTCATCGCTGCGGTGCGGGTGTTCGACCTGGTTTTGATCGTCGTACCAGGGTCGATGCAGCAGTCCGCCGACGTACTGGGGCTGAACTGGTGGCGGGCGACGACCTCCAGCGGCGACACGGGACGTACGGCGGCGCTCGGTGTGGTGCTGTTCGCGATCGTCGCGGCGGTGGGGCTGATCGGTGTCCGTGGGCTGCGGCGGCGCCGGTGGGCGATGCCGGTGACCGTCGTACGGCAGGACCCGTCGCTGGGGCGGCCCAAGCCGGGCAGGGTGGTACGGCGGCTCGGCTGGTTCATCGGGTTCGCGGTCGCGGTGGTGTGGATCTTCCCGGCGTTGGTACTCGTGGCGACGGCGCTGCACTCGCCACGGGAAGCCGGGTTGCGCGGGTGGTGGTCGCCGTCGGGGCTCGGGTTCTCGTCCTTCGCCGCGGCGGCGAACGTCGGGTTGTTCCGGGCGTTGCTGTCCACGCTGTTCATCGCGGCTGCTGCTACCGCCGTACTGCTTGTCATCGCCGTTCCGACGGCGTACCTGGTCGCCTGGGGCGGGTTGCCCACGCGGCTCGGGCGCATCGTGATGGGCGTCTTCGTAGTACTGGCTGTGACGCCGGTGCAGATGTACGCCGCTCCGCTGCGGGACGCGATCGACTCAGCTGGGCTAGCGGGGTCGCGGGTCGCGCTGGCCTTGGTGCACGCAGCTGCTGGTCTGCCGTTCGCCGTACTGCTGTTGAGATCCGCCTTCGCGTCCGCACCACCTGCGTTGGTGTCGGAAGCGCTGCAGGGACCTGTGCGGCAGAGCGCCGTACTGGCGACTGTGCAGCGGACCTACCGGCCTGCACTGGTTGCTGTTGCGGTGCTGGAGTTCGCTCTGGTGTGGAACGACTTCATCGTCGGGTTCCTGATCAGCGGACCGGGTACGACGCCGCTGTCGTTGGTGCTGTGGGGTGAGGCGCGGCAGTTCTCCACGTCGAGCGGACCTGTCGCGGCTGCGGCCACCGTCGCGTCCGTAGTACCTGTGGTGCTCATGCTGTCGTTCTGGCGCACCGTGGTGCGCGGCCTGACCACGGGGAGCAGGCCATGAGCGACAAGCGCGACGAGGACGAGCAGGCGTCGCTGACCGGCTACATCTTCCTGGGCGCCGGCGCCGTGGCCACCGGTCTCCTGACCGACCTGACGTCGCAGCTGCTCGGCGAGAGCTACGGAAAGAGTGGGGCCGTGCAGTGGGTCGGCTTCGGCGTGACCTTTCTGTTGCTCGTCATCCTGACGTTGCAGCTGGTCTTTCGGTACCGGCGGGCGCGGCGACGCAAGCTGCAGACCAGCAGCGAGCTGCACGCGGCGGCCGAAGCGGCGGAGCAGTGGATGATCGCGCTCGGGTCCGACGCCGGCGGGATGGCCGCGGCCGAGTGGTTCACGCTGAACGAGGACTGGCTCCGCGAACTGCTCGCGACCGAGAAGCCGGCCCACGAGACGCTCGACGACTTCGCCCGCATCTGCGACGCCCTGGAGGCCTGGTACGTACGGCGTCCCGACCCCGACGCCCTGCTGCACCTCAGCGACCTCCTGAGCGCGGCAGCGGAGGCCTGCGGTCGTCGCGGTCTCGCGGAGCTGGCAGCAGCCCGCGCGGCAACGGCATACCGGATGCTGGGCGACCTGGACACCGCCAGCACCAAGCTGGGCATCTCCGACAACATCGCCACCCACGGTCGTACTGCGGCCGCGCTCAAGATGAGGCGCCAGGTAGAACGCGCCCTGCTCCACCTAGCCACCGCCGAACGCGCACCGGCCGGCAGCGATCGCGACGAGGCCGTCCTGAACGCACGAGACCGGCTGGACGACGCCAGACTCTCCCGCCCCGGGCCAGACCTCGCAGCCGACGTCGCGATCTCCATCAACCTAGCTGTCGTGCAGCTCTACCAGCACGACAGCCAAGGCGCACTGGACCACCTGCGCCCCGCACACGCACGCGCTACGGCAGCCGGCGACGTGAGCGGCGAGGCGCACGCGCTGGAGCTCATCGGTGTCGCCGCATGGATGCAGCGGAACCCGCACGAGGCGGTGAGCCGCTGGGAGCACGCTGCCCACCTGTACGCCGAGATCGACGAACGCGAAGGCCACGCCCGCTGCCTGCAGCACCTCGGCTCCGCACAAGTGGCCGCCGGCAACCTGGACGCCGCCCTCGAACTGCTCGAACAGAGCGCGCGGCTCCGCACCTCGGAGAGCGAGATCCTCACGCGGTACCTCGACGCCGCGCGCAAGACCTCCGAACCACCGGTGGTCGACGACGACCAACCCCGGCGTACGGCAGCCGGCTGGCTGAAGCGCCTCCGCGCCCTCTTCTCCCGCTGACTCCGCCCGATCCGCGCGGGGTTGGCGCGGGTTGTCGGTGGGCTCGCCTAGGTTGGTCCCCATGGCGAAGGCGGCGACTCAGGCGAAGAGCAAGGCGGCGTACGCGTGCTCGGAGTGCGGATGGACCTCGGCGCGGTGGATCGGGCGGTGCGGCGAGTGCCAGGCGTGGGGCACGGTCGCCGAGGTCGGCGCGCCCAAGGCCGCGCGGATCACCGCCGGGCCGGTGTCGTCGCCGGCGATGCCGATCGCCAAGGTGTCCGCGATCGAGGCCGAGTCGCGCCCGACCGGGATCGGCGAGCTCGACCGGGTGCTCGGCGGCGGCGTCGTGCCGGGCGCGGTGATCCTGCTCGCGGGCGAGCCCGGCGTCGGGAAGTCCACGCTGCTGCTGGAGGTCGCGGCGCAGTCGGCGCGCGGCGGCCAGCGGACGCTGTACGTCTCCGGTGAGGAGTCCGCCGCCCAGGTGCGGCTGCGCGCCGGGCGCACCGACGCGCTCGTCGACGACCTGTTCCTGGCCGCCGAGACCGATCTCGGCGCGGTCGTCGGCCAGGTCGACGCGGTCGAGCCGTCGTTCCTGGTGATCGACTCGGTGCAGACGATGGCGCACCCGGAGGTCGACGGCGCCCCGGGCGGGGTGACGCAGGTCCGCGAGGTGACCGGCGCGCTCGTCCGGCTCGCCAAGGAGCGGAACATCGCGGTCGTGCTGGTGGGCCATGTGACGAAGGACGGCGCGATCGCCGGGCCGCGGATGCTCGAGCACCTGGTCGACGTGGTGCTCGCGTTCGACGGCGACCGGCACTCCGGGTTCCGGATGGTGCGCGCGACCAAGAACCGGTTCGGCCCGTCCGACGAGGTCGGCTGCTTCGACATGGTCGACACCGGGATCGTCGAGGTCACCGACCCGACCGGGCTGTTCGTCTCCGAGCACGCCGAGCCGGTGGCCGGCACCTGCGTGACCGTGATGATGGAGGGCCGCCGCCCGCTGCTGGCCGAAGTACAGGCCCTGGTCGGTCCGTCCGCGGCGCCGCAGCCGCGCCGGACCACGTCCGGGCTGGAGTCGTCGCGGGTCGCGATGGTGCTCGCCGTGCTGGGCAACCGGGCGGGGCTGAAGCTCACCGACCAGGAGGTGTACGTCGCGACCGTCGGCGGGGTGAAGATCACCGAGCCGGTGGCGGACCTGTCGGTCGCGATCGCGGTCGCGTCCTCGGTGATGGACAAGCCGATCCACCCCGGCCTGATCGCGATCGGGGAGGTCGGCCTGGCCGGCGAGGTGCGGCGCGTCGGCGGCCTGGAGAAGCGGCTCGCGGAGGCGGCCCGGCTCGGGTTCACCAAGGCGATCATCCCCGCCGACGTCCCGAACCGCAGCCGCGAGGCGAAGCCGATGGACATCCAGAAGAAGTACGGCCTCCGCACCTTCGCCGCCCCGGACCTCCGCTCCGCCCTGAGCGCCGCCGGCTTGGCATAAGCCGCTTGTGGTCCCTGCCACACGTGAGACGGGGGATCACCAGGGGCGGGGGCGGGAACGTACTCTGGGGAGGCCCCCGCCGGGTTCAGCGTCGAGCCCGGGATTCCGCCGGACGACTGCAGGAGCACCCCAGATGACCGGATCAAGAGTTGTCGCGCTCGGCCACTACCAGCCGGAACGGGTGCTCACCAACGACGAGCTGGCGACCATGGTCGAGACCAACGACGAGTGGATCCAGAGCCGGGTCGGCATCCGGGAGCGGCGGATCGCGGCGCCCGACGAGTCCGTCGACGAGATGGCCTGGCGCGCCGCCGACAAGGCCCTGGCGAACGCCGGCGTCGACGCCACCGAGATCGACTACGTGGTCGTCGCCACCTGCACCGCGATCGACCGCTCGCCGAACATCGCCGCCCGGGTCGCCGCCCGCCTCGGCCTCGGCCACCCGGCCGCCATCGACCTGAACACCGCCTGCTCCGGATTCGCGTACGCGCTGGCCACCGCGGACCAGGCGATCCGCGCCGGCGCCGCCACGAAGGCGATCGTGATCGGCGTCGAGAAGCTCAGCGACTGGACGGACTGGACGGACCGCACCACCTGCGTGCTGATCGGCGACGGCGCGGGCGCCGCGGTCCTGGTCCCCGACGACACCGACGGCTCCGGCGACTCCGACCAGGTGGCCGGCGTCGGCCCGGTGGTCTGGGGCTCCGTCCCGGAGATGTCGGACGCGGTCCGGATCGAGGGCCGCGAGGGTCCGTTCCAGCAGGAGGGCCTGAGCGTCTTCCGCTGGGCCACCACGCAGCTGCCGGAGATCGCCCAGCAGGTCTGCGAGAGGGCCGGTCTGAAGCCCGAGGACCTCGGCGGCGTCGTCCTGCACCAGGCGAACCTGCGGATCATCGAGCCGCTCGCGAAGCGCCTCGGCGCGGTCAACGCGGTGGTGGCGAAGGACGTCGTCGAGTCCGGCAACACGTCCGCCGCGAGCATCCCGATCGCGCTGTCGAAACTGGTCGAGAAGCGCGAGATCCCGTCCGGCGCGCCGGTACTGCTGTTCGGATTCGGCGGCGGCCTGTCGTACGCCGGCCAGGTCATCCGCTGCCCCTGACGCGACAGGCGTCGTCCCGGCACCGGCCCCGTTCACGCGGGGAACCGGTGATGCACGGTCCGGATGCACGGGCGGGTGCACGCGCACCCGCAACCGGCGGCCGGAGCGTGCCCGCCGGAGCCGGCCAGGCGCCGGATATCGGCACAACGCGGCGCGCGGAACCGCATAGACTCAGGTGCCGTGGCGGCGAACACGGACAAGAACAGCACCGGCGCCCGGCTGCGCGCGACCCTCGCGGCCGTCGCGCCCGGAACCGAACTGCGCGAAGGCCTGGAACGGATCCTGCGGGGCCGGACCGGCGCCCTGATCGTGCTCGGCCACGACAAGGCCGTGGACGCGATCTCCACCGGCGGCTTCGAGATCGACGTCGAGTTCACCGCGACCGGGTTGCGGGAGCTGAGCAAGATGGACGGCGCGATCGTCCTCGACCGGGACGCCACCCGGCTGGTCCGCGCGGCCGTGCACCTGATGCCGGACCCGTCGATCCACACCGAGGAGACCGGCACCCGGCACCGCACCGCCGACCGGGTCGCGCGGCAGACCGGCTTCCCGGTGATCTCGGTGTCGCAGTCGATGCACATCATCGCGCTGTACGTCGACGACCAGCGGTACGTGCTCGAGGACTCCGGCGCGATCCTGTCCCGGGCGAACCAGGCACTGGCCACCCTCGAGCGCTACAAGCTCCGCCTCGACGAGGTCTCCGGGACGCTGTCGGCGCTGGAGATCGAGGACCTGGTCACGGTCCGGGACGTCGCCGCGGTCGCCCAGCGGCTGGAGATGGTCCGCCGGATCGCCACCGAGATCGACGGGTACGTCGTCGAGCTCGGCACCGACGGCCGGCTGCTCACGCTGCAGCTCAACGAACTCGTCGCGGGCGTCGCCGGCGAACGCGAACTGGTCGTCCGCGACTACCTCCCGCCGGCCACCGGACGGCGCGCCAAGACCGCCGACGACGTACTGCTCGAGCTGGACGCGGTGAGTGCCACCGACCTGCTCGACATCGGTCAGGTCGCCCGCGCGCTGCAGCTCGGCGGCGCCGAGCAGCTGGACGCGGCGGTCACCCCGCGCGGCTACCGGCTGCTGGCCAAGGTGCCGCGGCTGCCAGGTGCCGTGATCGACCGGCTGATCGACCACTTCGGCCATCTGCAGAAGTTGCTCGCGGCAAGCATCGACGATCTGCAGACCGTCGAGGGCGTCGGCGAGAACCGCGCCCGCACGGTCCGCGAAGGCCTCTCCCGCCTGGCCGAGTCCAGCATCCTGGAACGCTACGTGTAGGACCGCGGCCGGCTGATCAGACCACCTGGAAGGCCTGGGCGCCGGACAGTCGGCCGTCGTAGTCGGCCTTGACGACGTAGGTGCCGGGTTTGGCGACCGGTTGGCCGGGGAGGCAGCCGGGCCGGGAGCGGTGTCCGTTCCACGGTACGGTGACGGCGGCCTGCTTGCCCTTGGCAACGACGATGGTGGCGGGCGCGATCGCCTTCTCGCACTGCGTCGTGCTCCAGATCAGGTCGTTGCCGGACGTCACCGTGACGGTCAGCTTGGCGGCGCCGATGACGGCCTTGCACTGGTCGCCGACCGCGGACAGCTGGATCACGAAGTTCAGCGCGGAGCCGGAGACGATCTTCCGGTTCGCCGGCAGCGCCTCGACGCGCACGTCGGAGCCCTCGCAGGGCAGGTCCGCGGGCGGCGTGGTCTTCGTCGGCTGCGATGTCGAGGCCGATGACGAGACCGGCGTGGTGGCGGCCGTCGCGTTGGGCGTCGTACTGGGAGCTGAAGCCGGCGGGGCGCCGGTTGGGTTCTGCTGCGGGTCCGACGCCGCCGTGTTCTTGGTGTCGTCGCCACCGCCCGGGAAGAGCCGGGTGACGAGGATGACCAGCACCACGACGACCGCGAGCACGAGTCCGCGCCGGAACCAGTACACGCTGGCGGGCAGGTGCCCGACCGGACGGAGCAGGCTGCTCATGGAGCGCACTCTAATATCGGTCCTGTGCTGAACAGCTCAGGCTCGCCGCTCCACGACCCGGTGCTGCAGTGGTACGACGCCAACGCGCGGGCGCTGCCGTGGCGGGAGCCGGGTGCCGGGGCCTGGGCGGTGATGGTCAGCGAGTTCATGCTGCAGCAGACACCGGTCAACCGGGTGCTGCCGGCGTACCGGAGCTGGCTGGAGCGGTGGCCGAAGCCGGTGGACCTGGCCGCAGAGGCGCCAGGTGAGGCTGTACGGGCCTGGGACCGGCTCGGGTACCCCAGGCGCGCCCTCCGGCTGCACGCGGCCGCTCAGGCGATTGTGGAGCGTCACGGCGGCGAGGTGCCGGACGACCACGCCGACCTGCTCGCACTGCCCGGTGTGGGCACGTACACGGCCGCCGCGATCGCGTCGTTCGCCTTCGGCCAGCGGCACGCGGTCGTCGACACGAACGTACGCCGCGTCCTCGCCCGGGCCCTGACCGGCGTCGCGCAGCCGAGCATCTCCCCCACGGCCGCCGACCAGCGCCTCGCGGTCAGCGCCCTGCCCGCCGACGAGCGCACCGCCGCCCGCTGGGCCGTCGCGTCGATGGAGCTCGGCGCCCTGGTCTGCACCGCCCGCACACCACGCTGCGCCGACTGCCCGATCCGCACGCAGTGCGCGTGGGTCCTCGCCGGCAGCCCGCCGTACGACGGTCCGCCCCGCCGCGGCCAGACCTACGAAGGCACCGACCGCCAGGCCCGCGGCCGCCTGCTCGCCGTACTGCGTTCCGCGTCGGCGCCGGTCCCGAAGTCGGAGCTGGACGCCTGCTGGCCGGACGCCGTACAACGCGAACGCGCCCTCGACGGCCTCGTCGCCGACGGCCTGGTCGAGCCACTCGCCCGCAACCGGTATCGGCTGCCCGCCTGACAAACCAAGGGGCCGGCCCGAAGTGCTCGAGCCGGCCCGCTATGGGGTGGTGCGTCAGTTCTTCTTGCTGCCGGTGGTGGCGTCTTCCTCGTCGTCGGCCAGCAGGTCGAGCGGCATCGCCGGGCTGCCGGACAGCGTCGCCAGCATCTGGCGGACGTTGGTCAGCTGCGCGTTGATGCTGTCCCGGCGCTGCGTCGCGGCCGCGAGCTCGCGCTCGGACTCGGCACGGATCCGCTCGGCCTTGTCCTTCGCGGCGGCGACGATCTCCTGGGCCTGCCGGTTGGCGTCGGCCAGCTGCTGCTGCGCGAGCCGCTCGGCCTCGGACCGGGAACGGTCGGCCTCACGCTGCACCTGAGCAGCGCGGTCGGTGACGGCGGCGAGCTGCTGCTCGGCCAGGGCGGTGCGGGCGGCGAACTCCTGCTCGACCTTGCCCCGGCGCTCGGCGAGGGTGGTCTCGAAGGCGGCCGCGGCCTGCGCCGACTTGGCGCGCTCCTGCTCGTACAGCGCCTGGGCCTCGCTGCGCCGCGCGGTGGCGTCACGCTCGGCCTCGTCGCGCATGTCGTCGGCCTGGGTCCGGGCCTCCTCGAGGATCCGGGCGGCCTCGGCGTCGACCTCGCTCTTCCAGTCCAGCGAGTACTGCTCGGCCTCCTTGCGCACCTTCTTCGCGTGCGCCTCGGCGTCGGCGACGATCGCCTCCGCGTCGGTGCGGGCGCGGGTCACCAGGTCACGGGCCTCGTCGTCGGCCAGCGACAGGATCTTCGCGACCCGCTCACCGAACTCGGTGAAGGTGGGCGCGCGGTCCTTGGAGTCCTCCTGGGCGGAGATGACGGCCGCCTCCGCCGCGTCCGTGCGGGACTGCAGCTCCTGGACGTGCCGCTGCAGCTGCTCGGACTGCTGCTGCAGGGCGGTCAGGGAGGTGGTCAGCTCACGGATGTGCTGGTCCACCTGGGCAGGCTCGTAGCCACGCAGAACGGTGCGGAACGGGGTTGGGCTTTCACTGCTCATGTTTTCCGATGCTCACTTCGATGGGTGGGTGGATCACACATTGTCACTGACAAGGATCTGACTGTCACGTCCTCATCCTGATTCCCCCGTGGAACCCTCACTGGAGGACATTCCACCACCTGGGCGGAACCCCGGTACAGCGAGTGCCTCGATCACACCCGAAAGCTGAGTGAGCTCCTTGGTGATCTCGTCGCGGCGCTGGTTCAGCGCGGCGACCCTCGCCTCGGCGTCGGCGAGAAGTTTTCGGGCCTGCGCGCGCAGGGTGTCGGCGTGCTCGCGGGCCTGCGCCTCGATCTGCTGCGCCTCCGCGCGGGACTTGCGGATCAGTTCGTGCGACTGGCGCTGCGCCTCGGACAGGTCGTTGGCCGCGCGCTCCCGCAGTACCTGGGTGCTGGCCTGGGCCTCGGCCTCGCGGCGGTTCGCCCGCTCGATGATCTCGCGGGCCTCCTCGGCGGCCGTGTTCTTCAGCCGGTCCGCCCGGGCCTGCGCCTGGGCGGTGACCCGCTCGGCCTCCTGTTTGGCCGCGGCCAGCGTCGCCTCCGCCTGCTCGCCGGCGGAGTACAGCGTGGTCTCGGCCAGCTGGGTGAGCTCGGCGTTCTCCCGGGCGATCGCGTCCTGGGTCTGCTTGAGGCGGCTCGTCGACCGGCCGACCACGCGGCGCAGGTGCGCACGCTTCTGCTTGAGCAGCTGGGCCGCGTCGGCGGCCGCCTGGTCGCGGATCGACTGCGCCTCGGACTCGGCCGCGGCGATCAGGTCGTCGACGGTCTTCTTGCTCCACAGGGTCTGCTTCTCGGCCTCGGCCAGCGCCGCCTCGGCCGCCTTGTTCGCGTCCTCGACGATCCGCTGCGCCTCGGCGGCCGCGGTCCGGCGGTCGGCCTCGATCGAGTCCACGACCAGCTTGGCCTGCGCCCGGGCGTCGGCCATCAGCCGCTCGTTGCCCGCCTCCGCCTCGGCCTTGCGCTCGGCGATCTCCGCGACCGCCTCGGCGCGCAGCTTGTCGATCTCCAGCGAGATCGCGGCCAGCTTGGCGCGCTCGGTCTCCTCGAGCTCCGCGGTCCGGCGCTCCAGCTCGGTCCGGTTCTCGCCGCGCAGCCGCTCGATCTCGGCATGGGCCGCGGCGATCTCGACGCGGGACTTCTCCCGGGCCGCCTCGACCTCGCGCTCGACCGCGGCCCGCAGCTCACTCGCCTCGGCCTCGGCGCGGGCGATCAGGTCGGCCTCGTTCCGTACGGCGGCCTGCGACACCAGCGCGGCCTGCTCACCGGCGTCGGCGACGAGCTGCTGCGCCTCCTTGCCGGCCCGCTCGACGGCCGCCTGCGCGGACTCGCGCGCCATCCGGGCCTCTTCGAGCAGCTCGTCGGCGGCTTCCTTCACCTGCGCCGCTTCGGACTCCGCCGCCGCGATCCGGCGCTGCGCCGCGGCCTGCGACTCGGCCCGCAGCCGGTCAGCGGTCTCCTGGCTCTCGGTCCGCAGCCGCTCGGCCGCCGCCTCGGACTCCGCCCGGCGCTTCGCCACCTCGTCGGCCACCGCGGCCCGGAGCTGCTCCGCGGCCGACTCCGACTCGGCCTTCAGCCGCTCCGCGAAGGCGGTCGCCTCCGCCCGGACCCGCTCGGCCTGCGCGGTCGACTCCGCGGTCAGCTTCTCGGCCGCGGCGGCAGCGTCGCGTCGTACCCGATCGGCCTCGGCGGTGGACTCGGCGCGCAGCCGGTCGGCGGCCTCCTCGGCCTCGGCACGGACCCGCTCGGCCTCGGCCTCCGACTCGGTGCGCAATTGCTCGGCGGCCCGCTCCGCGTCGTTCAGCACCCGCTGGGCGGCCGTCATCGCGTCCGCGCGGAGCTTCTTCGCGTGCGCCTCGGCCTCGGCCTTGAGCCGCTCGCTCTCGGCGCGGACCCGGACCGCCTCGTCGCGGGCGAGGTCGTTCTCGTGCTCGGCCTGCTCGCGCAGGGTGTCGGCGATCCGCTGCGCCCGCTCGAGCACCCCGCCCGCCTGCCGCACGCCAAAGGAACCGGTGTCGGCGACCGGTTCCTGGGTCAGCGGCAGACGCGGCGCGTCCATGCGACGAGATGATTCCATCCCCGGCCCCCTTTCCGACAGTCCGGGTCCGAACAGCGTGCTCTCACTGGGTTACAACGCGGTAGACAGGCGGTAAGTAACTGCTTCATCAGCAGTCGCGCGATCTTCCCATCGATCCGGAGCCCGGCGGAAGCGGTCCGCGTACCGAAGTGATCACGCTCCGCAGGACGATACGACCAATCAGTAGCCGAGGCGAAAATCAGGCGTGTCTCCGGTTCCGACCCTCCGTCTCCGATGCGTTCACCCGCGGGCGGGAGTTCGAACACTCTCGCGGGTGAGGCCTGCCGGTGACCTCCGGCCGGACAGTGAGAGCACCGACGTCTGGAGGAACAATGCGTGCTCTCGCGGTTCGGGATCGGACCAGAACGGCGCTGCCGGTGCTGGTGGCGTCCTTGTCACTCGTGTACGGGATCGCCGGAGTGGCGTGGTTGCTCGGGGCCGGGGCTTACCCGTTCGGTCCGGTCCCACCGGACGGCGAGCGGTTGTCGTTGCTCGCCCACCTGCCGGAGCAGGTCGGCGCCGGCCTGATCGCCGTACTGGGGATGCTTGGGATACCTGCTGCGCTCGGGCACACCCGGACCGAGTGGAGTGCGTCGGCGTACCGGCCGCTGCTGGGTTTCACGGCGCTGCAGGTGGTCGTCTTCGGGCTGCTCGCGCCGAGTGTCACGGTGGCGATCCTGGCCGGGTACCTCCTGGTCCTGCTCGGTCTGCCGGCGGGGATCATCTGGTTGATCGCCGGCGCCTGGAAGCAGCCCGCGACGCGGATCCTGCTGCTCGCCGTTGCGATGGCTGTCGTCGTGGTCGCCCTGACCACCGGCGTGTTCGACTGGGCCGCGTTCCGCGAGCTGGCCGCCGGCGTCGGCGGCGTACCGGCGAAGGTCGGTACCACGCCGCTGTTCGTCACCGGGGCGTTCCTGCTGGGCTGTGGCTGGGCGTGGCTCGGCGTCCGGGGCCTGCGGAGCGCGCGGGGACGGTGCCTGCGGTGTGGCAGGCCGGGCGCGAGCTGGACGCGACCGGAGTCGGCGCGGCGGTGGGGGTTCTGGGCGACGATCGTGGCGGTGCTCTGCCCGATGCCCTACGCGTTGCTGCGGATGACCTGGCTGCTGCCGAACCCGATCGGTTTCGACGCCGCGGAGCTGGACGCCGAACCAGGAATCAAGCTGTTCGGACTCGGGCTCGGACTGATCGCCTTGATCTCGGGGATCGTCACGCTCGGCCTGGTCCGGCCGTGGGGCGAGGTGTGGCCGCGGTGGATCCCGTTCGTCGCCGGGCAGCCGGTGCCGATCCTGGCGGCCGTCATCCCCGGCGCGGCGGCGGCCACGCTGCTGCTGGTCAGCAGTGCCTCGCTGACCGGCTTGCTGTGGTCTCCCGACGACTCGGTCCTCGAGAACGTCCGCAACCTCCTCATCCTCCCGTTCCCGCTCTGGGGCGCGTCCGTCGGACTGGCCACCGCCGCGTACTACTACCGCCGCCGACCGCCCTGCCCGACCTGCCACCAGGCCCACTGACAGCCTCCGAGCAGCCGCGGCCTACACCCGGCACGAACGGACCGGCCGCGGTGGCGTGCTGCTGCCACCGCGGCCGGTCTACCGTCGATCCGGGACCTACCGTCAGTCCGGGGTCTACCGTCAGTCCGGGGTCACCGGATCTTGGCGGGCGGTGCCGCCGGGGTGTCGTCGGTCCAGCCCGAGAGCAGGATCGTGCTGCTGCCCGACTTCCCGCCGACCGTGTTCGTGCTCAGCAACTTGCCGCTGTCCGGGTCGACGATCAGGACGAGCTTCAGCTGGTACTCCGGAAAAGCGAAGGCGACCGCGGTACCGGACCGGCCACCCTCGTCCGTGACGTCCGGCCTGACCACGGCACCCGGCAGACCCGCCAGCAGCCGGAACGCAGCTGCGCGGACCTGCGGCAGCGCAGGCGTCTCACTGAGCAGGCCGGCCGAGATCTGCGCGAGAGCCGACGTGTCGCCGGCCGCGGGAGCCGTCGCCGCCTTCACCTCCAGCAGCCGGGCGCGCAGCCGCGCAGGGTCCGTCGGCAGCGCCAGCACGTCCTGCAGGGTGCCGTTCGGCCCGAGGACCGTGTAGCGGTCCGTAGAGTCCTTCACCTCGAAGAACGTCGCCTTCCCCGGCTTGGACGAGATGATCTGGTCGTGCTTGTCGGCCGTGTCGGTCGGACCGGCGTTCCAGCTCGTGGGCGCTCCGGCCCGGGCCCAGATCTTCTTGTCGGCGTCGGTGGCCGGGCTCGCACCCAGCGAGCGGGTCCCCATCCAGGCGGTGCCACCCTTCTGCCCGGTCCAGGTCTCGGTGACCATCAGCTCACGGAGCTTGTAACCACCGGGCCCGGCCGGAGCCGAGCCGCAGCAGGTCACCGTGCCGTCGGCCTTGACGGTCCACTCCCTGCTCTGGACCTTCCGGACCCGGAAGTACTTACCCGTCGTCGCTTCCGCCTTCTCCTCGTGGGCGGCCGCGACCAGCAGCAGCTCACCGGCCGACATCGCCGCCTTGGTGGCAGCCGGCGCCGAGGCAGCAGGACCCGCGACCTCGGGTCCCGAACCGCCCGCGTCGGGCGAGAACGCCAGCGGTACGGCGAGGGCGCCGACGGTGACGGCCGCCGCTACTGCGGTGAGCCCGGCTCCGGCGAACCGGCGCCGGCGGGCTGCCCGGCGGCCACGACCGAGGTCGGCCGCGACCTCGGCGTCCGTCACGACCGGGTCGGACCCGGCGGCCTGCTCGAGAAGGTTCTTCAGATCAGTCATCGCACATGCTCCAGGGTGTCCAGGGGTTCGACGATGAGGTCGCGCAACTTCTCCAGCCCACGAGCGGTCTGGCTCTTGACGGTGCCCTGGCTGCTGCCCATCACCTCGGCGGCAGCGGCCACGTCCAGGTCGCAGAAGTACCGCAGGACGACCGCGGCCCGTTGCCGCTTGGGCAGCCGTTCGAGCGCTGCCAGCACGGTCAGCCGGTCCTCCGGCCCGGCCCCGGCCGCGGGCCTGGGCTCGGAGACCTCCCCGGTCAACGTCTCCCGATGACGCCAGAACCGGCGCTTCTCGTCCAGGAACACGTTGATCAGGATCTTGTCGGCGTACCGGGCCGCCCCGTTCTCGGGCCTGATCGCACCCCACTTCAGGTAGAGCTTGGTCAGGGCCGTCTGCACCAGGTCCTCGGCCCAGTGCGGGTCCCCGCTGGTCAGCAGACGTGCGATCCGCATCATCCGCCCGCGGTGGGCACTGACGTAGTCGGTGAAGTCCTGGTCGCGGTTGCTCGCCACGCGTCCTCCGGTCTGGTCGGTCGCTTCCTCACCGTTAAGTACCGAGTGAGGCGAGCACCCGGTTGCATCCGCGCTCCGCAGTACGCCGGGAGTACGCCGGGGAGTGCTCCGGGAGTACGCCGGGCAGTACGGCGAAGGGCCCCGCGGACGTGGTGTCCGCGGGGCCCTGCGCTGCGTCCTGCCGGCTCAGCTGTCCTGGATGCCGGTGCTGCCGGTGGAACCACCGCTGGTCAGGTCGGTGAGCTCCAGGTCCGACGTCGAGGACTTCTGGTTACCGGTGAAGGTGAAGTACTCGGTCAGGCCGTCCTCGTTGACCGTGCCCTCCGGGGCCGCGTCGACCAGGACGATCTGGCCGGGGCGAAGCTCCCCGAACAGGATCTTCTCGGCCAGCACGTCCTCCACGTCGCGCTGCAGCGCGCGGCGCAGCGGGCGGGCGCCCAGGACCGGGTCGAAGCCGCGCTTCGCGGCGAGTTCCTTCGCCGCCGGCGTGAGCTCGATGCCCATGTCCTTGTCCTTCAGGCGCAGCTCGATCTGGGCCACCATCAGGTCCACGATCCGGACGATGTCGTCCATCGTGTGCTGGTGGAAGACGACGATCTCGTCGACCCGGTTCAGGAACTCCGGCCGGAAGTGCTGCTTGAGCTCCTCGGTGACCTTGCCCTTCATCTTCTCGTACGAACCCGTGACGTCGTTCGCCTGCGAGAAGCCCAGCGACACCGACTTGGCGATGTCCTTCGTCCCGAGGTTCGTGGTCATGATGATCACGGTGTTCTTGAAGTCGACCACGCGGCCCTGGGCGTCGGTCAGCCGACCCTCGTCCAGGATCTGCAGCAGCGAGTTGAAGATGTCCGGGTGGGCCTTCTCCACCTCGTCGAACAGCACCACGCTGAACGGCTTGCGGCGGACCTTCTCGGTCAGCTGGCCGCCCTCTTCGTAGCCGACGTACCCCGGAGGCGAGCCGAACAGCCGGGAGGCCGTGTGCTTCTCCGAGTACTCCGACATGTCGAGGCTGATCAGCGCGTTCTCGTCGCCGAACAGGAACTCGGTCAGCGCCTTGGACAGCTCGGTCTTACCCACACCGGACGGGCCGGCGAAGATGAACGAGCCGCTCGGGCGGCGCGGGTCCTTCAGGCCGGCGCGGGTCCGCCGGATCGAGCGGGACAGCGCCTTGACCGCGTCCTCCTGGCCGATGTAGCGCTTGTGCAGCTCCTTCTCCATGTCCAGCAGCCGCGAGGACTCCTCCTCGGTCAGCTTGAACACCGGGATGCCGGTCGCGGTGCTGAGCACCTCGGCGATCAGCTCCTCGTCGACCTCGGCGACGACGTCCATGTCGCCGGCCTTCCACTGCTTCTCCCGCTCGGACTTCGCGTTGATCAGCTTCTTCTCGTCGTCGCGGAGCCGGGCGGCGCGCTCGAAGTCCTGCGCGTCGATCGCGGACTCCTTCTCCCGGCGCACGGTCGCGATCTTCTCGTCGAACTCGCGCAGGTCCGGCGGCGCGGTCATCCGGCGGATCCGGAGCCGGGCGCCGGCCTCGTCGATCAGGTCGATCGCCTTGTCCGGCAGGAACCGGTCCGAGATGTACCGGTCGGCCATCTGCGCGGCGTTCACCAGCGCGGCGTCGGTGATCGTCACCCGGTGGTGCGCCTCGTACCGGTCGCGGAGGCCCTTGAGGATCTCGATCGTGTGCGCGATCGAGGGCTCGGCCACCTGGATCGGCTGGAAGCGGCGCTCCAGCGCGGCGTCCTTCTCGACGTACTTGCGGTACTCGTCGAGGGTGGTGGCGCCGATCGTCTGCAGCTCGCCGCGGGCCAGCATCGGCTTCAGGATGCTCGCGGCGTCGATCGCGCCCTCGGCCGCGCCGGCCCCGACGAGGGTGTGGATCTCGTCGATGAACAGCACGATGTCGCCGCGGGTGCGGATCTCCTTGAGCACCTTCTTCAAGCGTTCCTCGAAGTCACCGCGGTAGCGCGAACCGGCCACCAGGGCACCCAGGTCGAGGGAGTAGATCTGCTTGTCCTTCAGCGTCTCCGGGACGTCACCGCGGACGATCTGCTGGGCCAGACCCTCCACGATGGCGGTCTTGCCGACGCCCGGCTCACCGATCAGGACAGGGTTGTTCTTGGTCCGCCGGGACAGCACCTGCATGACCCGCTCGATCTCGGTCTCGCGCCCGATCACCGGGTCGAGCTTCGCCTCACGAGCGGACTGGGTGTAGTTCCGGCCGAACTGGTCGAGCACCAGGGAGCTGCTGGGCGCACCCTCGGTGGGGGCGCCGCCGGCGGCGGTCGTCTCCTTGCCCTGGTACCCGCTCAGCAGTTGGATGACCTGCTGCCGGACCTTGTTCAGATCCGCACCGAGCTTGACCAGGACCTGCGCGGCGACACCCTCACCCTCGCGGATGAGGCCGAGCAGGATGTGCTCGGTGCCGATGTAGTTGTGGCCCAGCTGCAGGGCCTCGCGCAGGGAGAGCTCCAGCACCTTCTTGGCGCGGGGGGTGAACGGGATGTGCCCGCTCGGAGCCTGCTGCCCCTGGCCGATGATCTCCTCGACCTGGGAACGAACGGCCTCGAGCGAGATACCCAGGCTCTCGAGAGCCTTGGCGGCGACACCCTCACCCTCGTGGATCAGGCCGAGCAGGATGTGCTCGGTCCCGATGTAGTTGTGGCTGAGCATCCTGGCCTCTTCCTGAGCCAGGACGACTACCCGACGGGCGCGGTCCGTAAATCGTTCAAACATCGCCAAAGCGCTCCTTGCCTCAGAGGAGTCGGACGTGCCGTGTAGGCCGACCCCCGTACATGCATGCTAGTCCCCGGCGCCGACAGGCTCGCTCTCGGCGAACACCCGATCACGTTTCCACCGGCCGCCCGGGCGGCATCACAAGGGAACAACTGCACAGCTCACCAGCCTGTTCCCGCCTGGCCGCCCCTGGACAGCGTGTTCGCCACCAGCGAATTCCCCGAACTACCTGTCCGGTCAGCCACCACGGCCGACACGCCCGGGTCCCACTCTGTGAAACAACCGGAATGCGGACGGTCCCGGCGACCAATGGGCGCCGGGACCGTCGGGGAGCTGGAATTACTTGGCCTCGTTGTACGCCGCGCGCACCTCGGCGGAGATCCGGCCGCGCTCGCTGACCTCGTAGCCGTTCTCCTTCGCCCAGGCCCGGATGTCCGCGGAGTCCGACGCCGACCGGCCGCGACCGCGGGACCGGCCCGCCGCGCCCCGGCGGCCGGCCACCCGGCGGGCGGAGCCGACGTACGCGGCCAGGGCGTCGCGCAGCTTGGCGGCGTTCTTCTTGGACAGGTCGATCTCGTACGTCGTTCCGTCCAGCCCGAAGGTGACGGTCTCGTCGGCCTTACCGCCGTCGAGATCGTCCTCGAGAACCACCTGAACCCTTTGCGCCATCGATGACAACCTTTCCGCGCCCGCCATCGGGCACAATCCCCCTGCCGAATTGTTAGCACCTGATTTGTACCGCACAAACCGGCTTCGTGTCATTCATCGACGCTCTGCAGCCGTGGTGACCTTGCGTATTCATCCGTTCCGAAACCGGCTGGACCGGAATCAATTCCACCCCGGGATTTGCCGGGCCCGGCCGTTGTGCTATGCAACGACCTGCCCGGCGGATTCCGGAATCACGCCGGCCACATCACTCCGGACGCAGCAACGGGAACAGAATCGTCTCCCGGATACCGGTGCCGGTGAGCAACATCACCAATCGGTCCAGGCCCATCCCCATGCCGCCGGCCGGCGGCATCCCGAATTCCATCGCGCGGAGGAAGTCCTCGTCGAGTTCCATCGCCTCCGGGTCCCCGGCCGCGGCCTGTATCGACTGCTCCACCAGGCGATCGCGCTGGATCACCGGGTCGTTCAGCTCCGAGTACGCGACCCCGAGCTCGACGCCGTTGACGAACAGGTCCCAGGCCTCGACCAGGCCCGGAATTTCCCGGTGCGGCTTCGCCAGCGGCCGCGCCGACTCCGGATAGTCGCGGACAAAGGTGGGCTGGATCAGCGTGTGCTCGCAGAGCTTCTCGAACAAGTCGACGGCGATCTCACCGGTATTCCGGCCCGGCTGCAGCTCGACACCGTGCTGCTCGGCCAACTTGATCAACGCGGCATGGTCGGTGGTCGCGTCGACGGTCTCACCGACCGCTTCCGAGAGCAGCCCGAAAAGCGTCGCGTGCCGGAACGGCTGCTCGATGTCGATGGTCGAACCGTCGCGCGCGGTGATCGTCGTACGGCCGATCGCCCGGCCGGAGTTCCGGATCAGCTCCTGGATCAGCTCGGCCATCGTGTCGTAATCGCCGTACGCCTGATACGCCTCGATCATCGAGAATTCCGCCGAGTGCGTGGAGTCCAGGCCCTCGTTGCGGAACGTCCGGCCGATCTCGTAGACCCGGTCGACGCCGCCGATCATCGCACGCTTGAGGTCGAGCTCGAGCGCGATCCGCAGCTTCATCTCCTGGTCGAACGCGTTCAGGTGGGTGCTGAACGGCCGCGCCGCGGCGCCGCCGTTGGTCAGCTGCAGCACCGGCGTCTCCACCTCGACGAAGCCGTGGTCGTCGTACGTCGCGCGCAGCGCCTTGAGCACGGCGGCCTTCGCGCGGACCATCTCGCGCGCCTCGGGGCGGACGATCAGGTCGACGTACCGCATCCGGACCCGCGCCTCTTCGCTGAGCGGCTTGTGCTCGTTCGGCAGCGGGCGGAGCGTCTTCGCGGCCATCTGCCACGCGGTCGCCTGCACGGACAGCTCACCGCGCCGGCTGGTGATCACCTCGCCCTGGACCGACAGCAGGTCGCCGATGTCGACGAGCTGCTTGAACCGGGCCAGCTCCTCCTCGCCCAGGTCGGCCAGCGACAGCATCACCTGCAGCTCGGTCCCGTCCCCCTCCCGGAGGCGGACGAAGCACAGCTTGCCGGTGTTGCGCAGGAAGATCACCCGGCCGGTCACCGCGACCTGCTCGCCGGTCCGCGTGTCGGGCTCCAGCTCCTGGGCGTCGTACTTCTCCCGGAGGTCCTTCAACAGGTGCGTCCGGGCCACCGAGATCGGGTACGGCTGGACACCCTCCGCCAGCAGGCGGTCACGCTTCTCCCGGCGGACCCGCATCTGCTCGGGCAGGTCGTCCTGCCCGCTGTCGGGGTTCACCGGGTCCACGTGTGCATCAGTCATGCCTAAAGGCTAGTGACTGACCACCTCCAGCTCCGAATCCTTTGTCTCGACCCCTGCCAGTACGAAGCTCCGTACGACGAGCACGCCGACGACCGCGGCGGCAACCGCGCAGGCCACCCCGCAACTCACGAACGTGCCGCGCGGGCCGAGCAGCGCCCCCGCCAGCCCGCCCAGCAGCATCGCGAGCAGGCTGAACGAGCGGGCCGTGCCGTTCAGCGCCGCGATCACCCGGCCGCGGACCGCCTCGGCGGATCTGGTGACCACGAGCGCGCTGGTGGCCGCGTTCAGCATCCCGCTGCCGACACCGATCACGGTGGCGCCGATCAGCAGCGTGACCAGGTTCCCGGCCAGGCCCATCAGCACGCTCGCGGCGCCGATCGCGCCCATGCCGGCGACCACTCCCCCGGACCGGGCCCGGTCGCCGTCCAGCCGGCCGCTGTACCAGGCGCCGACGATGGCGCCGGCGCCCGTCGCCGCGCCCGCGGCGCCGTACAACTCCGGCCCGAGACCTAGCTCGTCGGTGATCAGGAAGACCTCGACGACATTGACCGCCTCGCCGACGAGAACGAACAGCCACAACGCCGGCACCAGGATCCGCAGTACGCCGTCCTCGAAGATCACCCGCAGCCCTGCCGAGACGCCACCGCGCTCGCGCGCCGCCCCGGCCGCGGGCCGCCGTCGCGTCCGGACCAGAGCCGCGACCACCACCAGGACCAGGAACGTCCCGGCGTCGACGAGCAGGGCACCACGACTGCCCGCCATGCCGACGAGAAGACCGCCGGCGGCCGAGCCGGCCAGTGTCGCGACGCCGATCAGGGCTTGGCTGGCTCCCGTACTGCGGCCGACCAGTTCCTCGCCGACGATCCGCGGGATCAGCGCACCCCAGGCGGGACCGGCCACCGCCTGTCCGAGCTGCAGCACACACACCAGGGCCAGCGTGCTCGCCAGGTCGTGTACGAACGCCAGCCCGACTCCGGCGGCCACCTGCAGCAGCCCCGACCAGACCAGGACGGTCCGGGAGTCGTAGCCGTCCACGATCCGCCCCGCGAACGGGATCATCACCACCGTCGGTACGGCGAACGCCAGCAGCAGCGCCGTGACAGCGGCCGGGCCGTGCCCTTCGGAGACCCGCAGCATCAGCGCGATCAGGGCGATCGAGTCGCCCGCGTACGACAGCGCGCGGGCGGGCAGCACCAGCCGGATGTCCCGGTACGACCAGATCGAAGTCTGAAGTATTTGCTTCACAGTTATGAAGTAAACACTTCACGTTTTCAGCGGTCAAGGGCTTCGCTACGCTGACCTCGTGGCCAAGAAGAAGCCCGTGGTGGTGATCACCGACCCGCGGGCGATCCGCGCCCTGGCGCATCCGGCGCGGCAGCGGGTGATCGACGAGCTCTACAACGGCCAGGTGCTGACCGCGACCGAGTGCGCCGAGCTGGCCGGCCTGACGCCGTCGGCGATGAGCTACCACCTCCGGGCGCTGGAGAAGTGGGGCATCATCGAGCGCGCCGAGGACAGCGGCGACGGCCGGGAGCGGCCGTGGCGGGCGCGGGCGGCGAGCCTGCGCATCGACTCGCAGTCCGGCGGCGCCGGGCGGCTGGCCGGCCACGCGATCATGCGGACCGCCGTCGACCGGGTGCTCGAGCAGTTCCAGGAGCTCGGCGAGGACGACCCGTGGGACGACGCCAGCTCGATGAGCAGGGCACGGTTGTGGCTCACCCACGAGGAGGCGCTGGCGTTCGGCAAGGAGCTGAACGACCTCGTCGACCGCTACAAGAAACAGCGCACGCAGAGCGACCATCCGGCCGGCGCGCGCCAGGTCAGCTCGCTGATCGCCGTCGTACCGACCGGAACGCCGCCAGAAGGCGACTGAACCGTTAGCTGCCTGACGGCGTATCGAGGAGTACCTTCGAAACAAGAGGCACTTTCCGCCGCCGGGTGGTCGTCATGCAGTCCTGGGTCCTGTGGTTGATCGTCGCCGCCGTCCTCGGCACGGCCGAGTTGATGACGGCGACCTTGGACCTGCTCCTGCTCGCCGTCGCGGCGTTCGCCGCCGCCGGGGTCGCCGGGCTCGGCCTCGGGATCGCGTTCCAGGTGATCGCGTTCGTGGTCACCGCCGCGGCGATGGTCACCCTGGTCCGGCCGGTCGCGCGCCGGCACCTGACCGGGCACCCCCGGCTGCGGACCGGGGTCGCCGCGCTGATCGGCCGCGAGGCGGTCGTGCTGGCGCCGTGCGACCGCGACGCCGGGCGGGTCCGGATCGGCGGCGAGGAATGGAGCGCCCGTTCCTACGACCCCGACCTGCACATCCCCGCCGGCACCCGGGTCGACGTCTTCGCGATCGAGGGCGCCACTGCCCTCGTGCACCCCCAGGAGGAACCATGGCCGAAGTGATCATCGGACTGGTCGTCGCGCTGCTCGCCGTCGTCCTGGTACTGCGGACCGTCCGGATCGTCCCGCAGGCGCGGGCCAGCAACGTCGAGCGCCTCGGCCGGTACCTGCGGACGCTCGAACCCGGGCTGAACATCGTGATCCCGTTCGTCGACCGCCCCCGGCAGCTGATCGACCTGCGCGAACAGGTGGTCTCGTTCCAGCCGAACTCGGTGATCACCGAGGACAACCTGGTCGTGCACATCGACACCGTCCTGTACTTCCAGGTCACCGATCCGCGCGCGGCGGCGTACGAGATCGCCAACTACATCCAGGCGATCGAGCAGCTCACCGTGACCACGCTGCGGAACGTGATCGGCAGCCTGGACCTGGAGAAGACGCTGACCTCGCGCGAGCACATCAACTCGATCCTGCGCGGCGTCCTCGACGAGGCCTCCGGCAAGTGGGGCATCCGGGTCAACCGGGTCGAGCTGAAGGCGATCGAACCGCCGGCGTCGATCAAGGAGTCGATGGAGAAGCAGATGCGCGCGGAGCGCGAGAAGCGGGCCGCGATCCTGAACGCCGAGGGCGCCCGGCAGGCGCGGATCCTGACCGCGGAGGGCGACCGGCAGGCGGCGATCCTGCGCGCCGAGGGCCAGGCGAAGGCGATCGACACGGTCTTCGACGCGATCCACCGCAACGACCCGGACCCGAAGCTGCTCGCGTACCAGTACCTGCAGATGCTCCCGGAGCTGGCCAAGGGTCCCGGCAACACGTTCTGGGTGATCCCGTCCGAGGTCACCTCCGCGCTGCAGAACGTCACCAAGGCGTTCACCGGCGACACCGCCAAGATCGGCCCGGAGATCAGCTCGGGCAACGGGCACGACCCTGAAATCTCCCGGAGTTAGGTCCTGTCTGGTGATCCAGCGCCGTCGCGAGGAGGTGCTCGGTGCGGTAGCTCGGCGTGCGGGGGCGAAGGTCTCGATGCGGAGCATCGTGGCCTTTGCACCCGTGCGGCGAGATGCCGTGCCGAGTGCCCCGCAGTAGGCGATGGATCACCAGACAGGACCTAAGTTGCCCCATCACCAAATCGGTTGTCTCACGATGTCACCATGGGTGCATGGGGGAACCTCTGCTGATCGCGCAGGCGATCACCATCCCGACCGGGGTGGCTGTGCTGGCGTACCTGGTGGTCGGACTCGTGATCGGCGTGGAGAGCATGGGGGTGCCGCTGCCCGGTGAGACGACGCTGATCGCGGCCGCGCTGCTCGCCTCGCAGCAGCACCAGCTGAAGATCGAGCTCGTCATCCTGGCCGCGGCCACCGGCGCGATCCTCGGCGACTCCGCCGGGTACTACGTGGGCCGCAAGGCCGGCCGCCGGTTGTTCGACCGCCTGGGGCGACGCTTCCACCACTTCTCCGCGGACCGGATCGTGCGCGCCGAGAAGTACTTCCACAAGTACGGCGTCTGGACGGTGTTCTTCGGCCGGTTCGTCGCGCTGCTGCGGATCTTCGCGGGCCCGATGGCCGGCATGCTGCGGATGCACTACCCGCGGTTCCTGGTCGCGAACGCCGCCGGCGGGATCGCCTGGGCGACCACGATCGGCGTGGTCGCGTACCAGATCGGCGACAACGCCGACCAGCTCTTCGGCCGGCTGTCGATCGGCGCCGCGATCGCGGTCGCGGTCGTCCTGGCCGCGCTGTACGTCGTCCACCGGATCCGCAAGCGCCGCCGCGAACAGGCCGCGGACCTGCCCGGCGACGACGCCCCGGAGGCCGGGGCGCTCGAGCCAGCTGACGTGTAGCTCGAGTCAGCGGACGTGTAGCTCCAGCTGCGGCGTGGTGGTGCCGTCGATCGGCCGGCCGAACATCATCGCGCCGGGAATCACGAACCGGTAGACGAAGTCGCCCGGCTGTGCCGCCGTGAACGCCAGCGACGCGGCCCCGTTGCGCATCGGCAGCGCCTTCGAGTTCACCCAGCGGCGCGTCTGCCGGTTCCACGCCTGCAGCATCACCGTGGTGTTCATCGCCGGTTTGACCGTCGTGAACACCGTGACCGACGTACCGCGCTTCTTCGCGGTCTCGCCGCCGACGAAGCCGGCCGACGCGACCCGGACCACGCTCTTCGTGTACGCCGGCTTGCTGGTCGACGTACCGGTCAGCGTGCTGCCCTTGGTGCTCACCGGCACGGTGATCTTGTACGGCCGGCTCCCACCGGTCGGTACGGCGATGTCGTAGTACCCACCGCTGGTCGTCGTACCGCGGGCCGCCGGGGTCCAGCGGGCGCCCGGCGCGACCTGGGTGAGTACCGTGACCGGGACGCCGGCCGGGGTGGCCCGCTTGGTGGTGCACGGCGTCTCGAGCTCACACCCGACCTGTTGCAGGATGACCCGGCCGCGGACCCGGATCGGCACGCTGAACTGGGCCAGCGCGGGGACCGCGGCGTTGATCGAGCTGGTCAGCCCGAGCACCTGCCCGCCGATCCGCGCGCTCCACTCGTTCTGGGTGCGGAGCTGGAAGACGTACGGCGGTTTGATGCTCTTGATCAGCTGCCGGTTCGCGGTCGTCGCGGGGCCGATCGCCTTCAGCATCGCGCCGGGGCGGCCGATCATCGGCACATAGCTCTGGGTCTTCTTGCCGCGGATGTCCAGCGGGTCGTTCGGCGTGAAGTCCTGCGGTGCCACCGGCACCGACCACCTGATCATCACGCCGCGGCCCTGCGGCGCCACGGTCGCGGCGCTCGGCCGCACCGGGCCGTCGGTGTCGAACACCGGCGACCGGGTGAGCTTGCTGGTCACACCGCCCTGCGAGGTGCCGGTCGCGACCGCGATCTTGTAGTTCCCGTCCGGCGGGAACGCCGAGGTCGGGATCTCCCAGCGGTTCGGGTCGCCGGCCGGGATGTACTTCACGTACGACGGACTCTCGCTGAGCACGCCCTCGATCGTGATCCGGTTCGGCAGCCCGGTGTCCTTCCAGGTCACCACCACCGCCGCCCGCCCCTTCGGCGCCCAGGCCACCGCGACATCGGTCGGCGCGGGTTCCGAGGCACACGCGGTCAGCGAGGCCGCCCCCGCCACCACCGCCAGCCCCACGGCGAGCCAGCGCCGCATCCCGACCACCCCTTGTCTCCTCACGACCGACCGGGTGAACCTTACCCAGTCCCCGGTACCCCTCCCGTACGACCGTTGCCGGATCGGTATCGCGCACTTACCGTGAAGGAAGCCACAGAGGGGGAACCAGGATGGCTTTCATCAGCACGCCCAACGACCCGGAGTTGTTCGACGCGAATCGGGCGCCGGCCGGGCATGTGCCCAACTACGTTCGTACGTTCGCGGCCCGGCCCGCCGTCTACGAGGCGTGGAAGCAGTTGAACTCCGCGATCAAGGAGTCGATGGACCTGCGCCGGTACGAGCTCGCCACGTTGGCCGCGGCGACCGCGATGAGGTCCAGCTACTGCAGCCTCGCGCACGGCGAGGTCCTGGCCGACAAGTTCTACACGGCCGAGGAGGTCGCGGCGCTCGTCGAGGAACCCGCGAACGATCCCGTCGACCGCGGCGTGATGGCGTTCGCCCGCAAGGTCGCGCTCGCCGCCGACACCGTCACCCAGGCGGACGTCGACGAGCTGAAGGCACTCGGCCTGACCGACGCCGACATCCTCGACGTCACGCTGGCCGCCGCGGCGCGGGCGTTCTTCTCCAAGACCCTCGACGGCACCGGCACCCAGCCCGATGCGGCGTACCAGAACCTGCCCGAGACCCTTCGTACGGCGCTGACGGTCGGCCGCCCGATCTACTCGGGCTGATTACCGGGCGCCCCGCCGAGGTGGTGGTCGGTGGTGACGCCGCTGTACATCAGGTGCGTGACCAGGCCCTGCGCGGCGTGCGGCAGGTTGTGGCAGTGGTCCATCCAGATGCCCGGGTTGTCGGCCACGAACGCGACCTCGTAGGTCTCCTTGTCCTCGACGTTCAGGGAGTCCGTCCACCACGGGCTCCCGGTCGCCGGTTTCCCGTCGCGGCTGAGCACGACCACGTGGTGCCCGTGCAGGTGCATCGGGTGCACCTGGCCCGAGGTGTTCCGGATCCGCATCCGGACGACGTCGCCCTCGTCCACCATGAACATCGGCACGTCCGGGTACTGGCGCCCGTTGATCGTCCACCACATCCCGGGCTTCCCGTCGAGGAACCCGATCCGGCGGCCGATGTCGTACCGGAACACCCGGTCCGCCTTCGCCGGGTCCAGACCGAGCGGCTTCGGCGAACCGTAGGTCAGCAGGTCGACGCGCTCCCGCGGCTCCGGCCCGGCCGGCGCGTCCCCATCCCCGATCACCAGCGTCGTCGGCCCGCCGCCCAGCCCGATCCGCACCGCGGTCGTCGTCGGTACCTCGAGGTCGATCCGGCCGCCGGCGGTGACGAGCACCGCCTTGCCGCGGACCTCGGTCGGCGCGTTCACGTCGGTCCCGTCGACCGCGACGACCTTGTACGGCGCCCCGTCGACCCAGGCGGCCATCGGGCCGTTGTCGGTGTTGATCAGCCGTACCCGGGCCGTCGGGCCCGGTGCCTTCACGCGGCGTTCGCCGTACTCGCCGTTGACGGTCCGCACCTTGTCGTAGGTGTGCACGGCCGCGATCACGTCGGAGGCGGTCGGCTTGACGACGAGTACGCCGTACAGCCCCTTCTGCACCTGCTCGTGCGAGACCTGGTGCGAGTGGTACCAGTACGTGCCGGCGTCCTCCGCGACGAAGCGGTACACGTGCGACTTGCCGGGCCCGACCGCGTCCTGGGTCACCCCCGCGACACCGTCCTCGGCGTTCGGTACGTCGACCCCGTGCCAGTGCAGGGTGACGCCGTCGGCGACGTTGTCGTTGTGCAGCGTGACCTGCACCAGATCGCCTTGTTCCGCGACGATCCGGGGCCCCGGCGACGTGTGGTTCAGGGTGAACCCGTCCATCGGGCCGCGGCCGGGAATCTCGAAGCGCTCGGTGCGCGCCACCAGGTCCACCGCGACGTCCGGTGTCCCGGCCGCCGGACCGGTCAGGTCGCCGACCTTCGTGCCGTGGTGGGCGTGCGTGGCCGCCGGGCCGCCGCCGAAGTCGGCGTACCCCATCGCCATCGGCGACAGGTCGCCCGGCACCAGGCTGCGCTGCCAGAAGAACCCGAGCGGCGCGAGGATCGCGACCGTTGCGGCGATCGCGATCAGCGCACGACGAGACGGCGGCCGCATCGTCACGGCCGCCGCAGGTCGGTGGTGCACCGCATCTAGCTGGTCGCGGTCGTCGCGGCCGGCGTCTCGGTCGCCGCCGTGACCGGCGTGGCCGCCCGGCGGGACGCCATACTGGCGACCGCGAGCAGCGCGAACGCGTTCAGCCCGTGCAGCGCGCCGACCACCGGAGCGCTGAACGACGCGACCGCCAGCCCGAACTGCAGGGCGACCAGGCCGAACACGCCCAGCGCCCACTTGACGCCGCCGTCGACCTTGGCGAAGAACGAGATGATCAGCAGCAGGATCGCCAGCAGCGGGATGATCCCGGTGCCGACGATGGTGTGCGTCATGTGCCCGACGTTGAAATCGGAGTTCTTGTCGAACACCAGGCCGCCGTCGACGTCCTTGATGACCGTGAACCAGGCCAGCCCGATCGCCGCCGCCTGGACCACCACCCCGAGCGCGACGAGCCCCGCCAAGGCACGATAAACAGACCTCATGTTTCCCCCATCCCCCTGGATCCCCTTGGGCTCATAGTGAGCCAGGTCACCTCAAGGGCACAAGAGGTTATTGCGTCAGGCGTGGTTGCGCGCGAACGCCTGGTACAGCCCGTGCAGGGTGAGCAACGGCTCGTCGCGGACCGGCGTGCTCAGCTGGCCGGCCAGGAGTGGCGCGAGGGCTCCGGTCAGCACCACCGGCAGGTCGTCGTTCAGAGACTGCTCGGTCCGGATCCGCGCGACCAGGCCGTCCACGAGCGCCGCGAAGCCGTGGATCGCACCGGACTGCAGGGCTTCGACCGTGTTCTTCGCGACCACGGACCGCGGCCGGACCAGCTCGACCCGTCGCAGCTGGGCGGCCGCCTGACCGAGCGCGTCGGTGGCGGTTTCGATGCCTGGGGCAATCACTCCGCCGATGAAGGCCCCGGCCGGGTTCACGACGTCGATCGTGATCGCCGTACCGACGTCGACCACCACACAGGGCGCGCCGTACCGGTGCGCCGCGGCGAGCGCGTTCGCGATCCGGTCCGTGCCGACCTCCCGCGGGTTGTCCACCAGCACCGGCAGCCCGGTCTTCACGCCCGGCTCGACGACCACGCTCGGCACGTCCTGGTAGTACCGCGCGACGACATCGCGCAACTCGTGCAGCACATGCGGTACGGCGGAACACACGGCGATCCCGCCCACCGGCGTCTCGCCCGCGAGCAGGCCCTGGAGCAGCACCGCCCACTCGTCCGCCGTACGCCGCGGATCGGTGCCGACCCACCAGTGCCGCTTGACCGTGCCCTCGAACACCAGGCCGACCAGCGTCCTGGTGTTCTCGACGGCGACAGCCAGCAACATCATGCGTCCTTGGAATTCAACGCAGCCTTGAGGTCCAGGGCGATGTCGAGCACCGGAGCGGAGTGCGTCAGCGCGCCGATCGCGAGGTAGTCGACGCCGGTCTGGGCGACCGCGCGCGCCTTGTCCAGGGTGAGACCGCCGGAGGCCTCCAGCTTCGCCCGGCCGGCCACCTTCTCGACGGCTTCGCGCAGCAGCGGGACGTCCATGTTGTCCAACAGGATCAGCTCGGCGCCGGACTCGACCGCGATCAGCGCGTCGTCGACCGAGTCCACCTCGACCTCGATCGCGAGGTCCGGGTACGCCTTGCGGACCAGCCGGAACGCCTCCGCGACGCCGCCGGCCGCGATCACGTGGTTGTCCTTGATCAGGGCCGCGTCCGACAACGCCATTCGATGGTTCTTCCCACCACCGCAGCGGACGGCGTACTTCTCCAGGGACCGCAGCAAGGGCATGGTCTTGCGGGTGTCCCGGATCACCGCGCCGGTGCCCTCGACCTCGTCCACCCAGCGCCGCGTCAGCGTGGCGACGCCGCTCAGGTGGCAGAGCAGGTTCAGCGCGGTGCGCTCGGCCGTCAGCAGCTGCTGGGTCTTGCCGCGGGCCGTCAGCAGTACGTCGCCCTGGCGCACGGACGCGCCGTCGCGGACGGAGTACTCGATCTCGACCTCGTCCGGCGCCGCGACCTGCCGCAGCACCAGCTCGGCGATCTCCAGGCCGGCCACCACCCCGTCGGCGCGGGCCACCAGCTCGGCGACCGACACCTGGTCCGGGTCGATGGTGGCCGTGGTGGTCACGTCGACCCCACCGGCCAGGTCCTCTTCGATGGTCGCCCGCACGAGGTCACCGACCCACTGCCGGTCGACTGTCTCATCCATGCCGGTCATTCTCCTCGGAATCGCGCGGAACAAACGTGGCCTGCGGCACAGCGTGTCCGCCTCATCCGGGGACGGTATCAACCGGGTTCATCGTAGGGTGATGGAGATGTTGTCGATGAGGCGGGTGAGGCCGACGCGGGCGGCGATCAGCATCCGGGCCTCGCCGGGGCCGATCACCGGGCCGAGGTCCGGGGCGCGGAGGGCGAGGTAGTCGATCTTCACCGACGGCACCGCCTCCAGCTCCGCCTGCGCGGCGGCCATCACGGCGTCCGGGCCGTTCATCCCCGCCTTGGCGCCCGCGCTCAGCGCCCGGTACAGCACCAGGGCCTCGTCACGCTCGGTCTCGGTCAGGTAGCGGTTGCGTGAGGACAGCGCGAGCCCGTCCGGCTCCCGGACGGTCGGCACCGGCACGATGTCGACGTCCATGTCGAGGTCGCACACCATCTCGCGGATCAGCGTCAGCTGCTGGTAGTCCTTCTCGCCGAACAGCGCCAGGTCCGGCGCGGTCAGGTGCAGCAGCTTCGACACCACGGTCAGCACGCCGGAGAAGTGCCCGGGCCGGAACACGCCCTCGAGCTCGTCCGCGAGCGGCCCGGGATGCACGGTGATCGACGGCTCGTTCGGGTACAGCTCGTCCCGGGACGGGTTGAAGACCAGGTCGACGCCCTCGTTCTTCGCGATCGCCAGGTCGCTGGCCAGCGTCCGCGGGTACCGGTCGAAGTCCTCGGTGGGCCCGAACTGCAACGGGTTGACGAAGATCGTCAGCACCACGCTGCCGTCCGGCCCGACCCGCTCCCGGGCCTCGGCCAGCAACGCGGCGTGCCCGTCGTGCAGGGCGCCCATCGTCATCACGACCGCCCGTGGCCGGATCGCGGTCGCTGCTCGCAGCTCGGCCTTCGTCTGGGTGAGTCTCATCGCGGTGCCTCCCCTGTCCGGTCCGCCGGATCTGCCCTGTGCCCGTTCCGTGCTTCGTTCAACACAGCGGTGAAGCGCGCGGCGGTCTCCACGTCCAGCCGCCCGTCCGCCGCCGCCAGCTGCACCGTCGCCTCGGCGAGTTCGGCGTAGCTGGTACTCGTGCTGCCTCGCAGTACCGCCAGATGTGCTGCCACCGTGTCGACGTCGCCACGGGCGATCGGCCCGGTGAGCGCATGATGACCGGATCGCAGCGTGTTGTCGAGAGTTGCGGTGACCAGCGGCCGGAGAGTCGCCACCGGATCGGCGACGCCCGCTTCCCGCAGTACGGCGATCGCCTGGGTCACCAGCGTGGTGAGGTGGTTCGCACCGTGCGCCAGACCGGCGTGGTACTGCGCACGCTGCTCGTCATCGATCCATTGCACCTGTGCGCCCAGCGCCTTCACCAGCCGCTCGACTAGCGGCCGCGCCCGCTCCGGTGCGGTCGCCGTGAACATGACGCCGTCCAGCTCCACCCGGCCGCCCGGGAAGGTCATGGAGGGATGCAGCGCGACCGGTGTCGCCTGGAGCCCCGTCAGCGGCGCCAGCCCGTGCGCTCCGGACAGGTGCACGACGTACTGCGCGGCGGTCAGCGGCAGCGCGTGCGCCACCTCGTGGATCAGGTCGTCCGGTACGGCGACCAGGACGACGTCGGCGCGCTGCGTGACCTCGTCAGCGGTCAGTACGGGCACGCCGGGAAGAAGCCGGGCAGCGTGGTCCCGGGACGCGCCGGAACGCGCGGTCACTCCGACCAGGGGATGTCCGGCTGCCGCCAAGGCTGCTCCCAGGGCGGACCCGGCCCGGCCGGCTCCGATCAAGCCGATCCGTTCCATCACTCACTCTCTTCTCGTTCCAGTCCCGCGGGCGGGTACCAGACGATCTATCTGTCAGCGTAGGGCATGGCTGATGGTTCCGCGCCGTCGCGAGCAGGTGCTCGGTGCGGTGCATCGGCGTGCGGGAGCGGAGGTCTCGATGCGGAGCATCGTGGCCTCCGCTCACGTGCGGCGAGGTGCCGTGCCGAGTGCCGCGCAGTAGGCGCGGAACCATCAGCCATGCCCTGAGTGATGAGAGCATGGAGCGGTGAGTGGAGCGTGGGCATCCGGGACCGAATTGACGGCGATCCTGATCACAGTGCCTGAGCTGGCGGCGTACACGGACCGCTGGCGGTCGGTCTCCCGTTCCACCGCGCGGCCACAGGTGCCGCTGACCGAGCTGATCCCGCCGCACGTGACCGTGCTGGTCCCGTGGGTCGCGGAGCCCACGGACACCGACGTGGCGCGGTTGCAGGAGGCGGTGTCGTCGGTCCGGCCGTTCGAGCTCAGCTTCCCGACGGCGGGTCAGTTCCCGAACGGTACTGCGTGGTTGAAGCCGGAGCCGTTCGATCAGGTGCGAGCCGTGCTCCAGGCGGTGATCGAGGCGTTTCCGGAGTGTCCGCCGTACGGCGGTGAGTTCCCGGACCCGCATCCGCACCTGACGATCTCGTCGGCCGCTCAGGGCGGCGCGAACGTGGTCGCCGAGGCCACCGCCGCACTGGCCGCCACACCGGCGCCGACCGTCCAGCTGACCGAGCTCGGCGTGTGGCGCGAGGACGCTGCCGGGGTGTGGGGCCAGATCGGCGCGGTACCTCTAGGCCGATGACGTTTCGAGCTGCCTGGTACGAGGCGTTGTACGGCCCCGACGGCTTCTACCGCCGGGAACGCCCCGCCGCCCACTTCCGTACGTCGGTCCACGCGTCGCCGTTGTTCGGCCAGGCGATCGCCCGGCTGGCCCGTCAGCTCGGCGTCGACCAAGTGGTGGACGTAGGCGCGGGCTCGGGCGAACTGGGCAAGGTGCTTCGCGGAGAAGGCCTGTCGGTCCTCGAGATCGAACTGGACGACGACCTCCCCGACCAGCTGACCGGCCTGGTCATCGCCAACGAATGGCTCGACAACATCCCGTGCGAGGTGGTCGAGTGGGACGCAGCCGGCATCCCCCGCTACCTACTCGCCGACCTGATCCCAGGACCGGTTGTAGAAGGCAACGACCTGACCTGGCTGAACCGCTGGTGGCCGGGCGAGGCCGGGGAGCGGGCTGAGATTGGTACTGCTCGGGACCGGGCCTGGGCCGGTGTGGTCGGTCGGCTGACGCCCGGGAGTCTTGCGATTGCGATCGACTACGGGCACCTGAAGGCGAGCAGGCCGCCGTACGGGACGCTGACCGGGTTCCGTGATGGGCGGGAGTGTTTGCCGGTGGTGGACGGGAGTTGTGACGTGACGGCGCATGTGGCGCTGGACTCGTTGGGTGGGACGGTCGTGCGTCAGCGCGACGCCCTGCGGGCGCTGGGGGTCAGTGGCGCCCGCCCGAGCCTGGAGCTCGCGCAGACTGACCCGCTGCGCTATCTGTCCGAGCTGTCGTCGGCGGGTGAGGCCGCTGAGCTGCTGGACCCCTCGGGGCTCGGTGGGTTCGGTTGGGTCTGGACGGCTGCAGACGCGGAGACCGCACGGCGGGCGGCGCGGGCCCTGTCGGCCTGAGCCTGTACCAGTGCCGCCGCCTCGAACTGGTCGCGATGCAGCGCAATGGCGTCGGTAGGACCGAGCGGCGTGTCCACATGCACGTTGGCGAGGCCCAGGCGGCGCTGCAGCGGCCCCTGTTCCAGCCGGACCGACTGCGTCTTGTGATGCAGCACGATCGACGTACGACGACTCACCCAGCCGCGCGTGGTGACCATCACCTGCTCGTCAGCGCCGTACGCCAGGTACCGCCACCCCACCGGACGCAGCCACTTCGCCCGCTCCGGTGCCCTGTGCATCTGGATGCGGGAGAGGTCCAGACCGGGCAGGACCCGGCCGAGTACGTACGCCACCTCGGCCCGCTCGCCGACGGGTAGCAGCTGCGCTCCCTCCGTGTCGTCGTCCCCGTCCTCCTTCTGGCCGGCCACTCCGGCGATGTCCAGCTCGACCCGCGACCACCCGAGGAACCGCCAGATCAACGGCTCGGTGATCAGCAGCCCCTGGACCCGACCGGGCGGCACGGTCTGCCGCTGTACGTCGAACAGTCCACGCTTGGTCCGCAGCCCGTGGCTGGACTCGGTCAGCGTGAAGCCGTGGTTCCCGACGACCTGCTTCCAGATCGGCTGCACCACACCGAGCAGCAACGGCAGGCCGGCGAACAGACCGACGTGGAAGTCCAGCACCGTCGTCGCCACGATCAGCCAGACCAGCGCACCAGCGCTACCCACCACAGTGGACGACAGCAACGTCGCCCCGAGGAGGCGGTTCGTCGGAACGGTCAGCAACGGCGGAACGGCCGCCTCCGCCTGCTGCTCGTACTCCTGCTGCTCCGCGGCCTGCTCCCCCTTGGCCCGCACGAGCAACGTAGTACGCAGCGTCTGCGCCTCCTCGTACCGGAAGTAGCTCAGCCTGCCGTCGCTCCGGCCGCCGCCGGCCACGTCCATCCGCAGCTCGGCCATGCCGAACAGCCGCGCCACGAACGGCTGCGCGACGTCGATCGCCTGGATGCGGTCGAAGCGGATGATCCGCGTCCGCCGGAACAGGAACCCGCTGTCCACCCGGATCGCCTCGTCCGTCAGCTGCCACTTGGTGAACCACCACGACAGCGCACCGAGCAGGATGCCGCCCACGAGCACACCGGCCAGGCCGATGCCCGCGACGGTCAGGTTGCTCCGCAGCCCTTCGTTGTTGACCAGGGCGACGGCCGCGACGACGAAGTACCCCCAGCCCTTCACGAAGGGGGTCAGCGGGTGGAGACGTTGCCCGACCGCCTCCACGACCTGTCCGGTCACAGGCCCCACGCCTGGGCCTGACCGAGCGCGGACAACCGGTCCCGCAGCCGACTCGCCTCGTCCGGGTGCAGCCCGGGGATCTTGGCGTCGGTCGCCGGCGTCGCCGTGTGCAGCTCCACGGTGGCCAGCCCGCACGCGCGCTCCAGCGGCCCCGCGGTGACGTCCACGAACTGCATCCGGCCGTACGGTACGACGACCAGCTCCCGGAACATCACCCCGTGGCTGACCAGCAGCTCGTCGTCGCGTTCGGCGTACTTCCAGGACCGCTGGTTGCGGCCGATCAGCACCCAGGACCAGCCGAAGACGAGCGCGATCAGCACGACCGCGAGCCCGCCGTACAGCCAGCCCAGCGACAGGCCGAGGGCGAGCAGCGCCGCGATCGCGGTCAGGCCCGCCAGGATCGCCGCGTTCAGCCGGCGCAGGGTGGCCAGGCTGGGCGAGACCGGCGTCCAGCTGACATCGGAGGGTGCGAAGAGGTCGTCCACACACCAAGCCTGTCACGATAGGGGTTATGAGTACCGAGAAAGTCGTGGGAGTCGGCGCGGGAGCGGCTGGATTCGACACTGGATTCGGCACTGCGTACGAGCGGGGCGGGACCGGCACGGGCTCCGAGCTGGCCACCACCGACATGGTGCTCAACATCGGCCCGCAGCACCCGGCGACGCACGGCGTCCTGCGGCTGCGGCTGACGCTGGACGGCGAGCGGATCGTCGGCTGCGAGCCGATCATCGGCTACATGCACCGCGGCGCGGAGAAGCTGTTCGAGGTCCGCGACTACCGGCAGATCATCGTGCTGGCGAACCGGCACGACTGGCTGTCCGCGTTCGCCAACGAGCTCGGCGTGGTGCTCGCGGTCGAGCGGATGATGAACCTCGAGGTCCCGGAGCGCGCGACTTGGCTGCGCACCTTGCTGGCCGAGCTGAACCGGATCCTGAACCACCTGATGTTCCTCGGCTCGTACCCGCTCGAGCTCGGCGCGATCACGCCGGTGTTCTACGCGTTCCGCGAGCGCGAGACGATCCAGGCGGTGATGGAGGAACTGTCCGGCGGCCGGATGCACTACATGTTCAACCGGGTCGGCGGGCTCAAGGAGGACCTGCCGTACGGCTGGCTCGGCCGCGCGGCCGCCGCCTCCGCCGCGGTCCGCGACCGGCTGCCCGACATCGAGGAGATCGTCCTCGGCAACGAGATCTTCCGCGCCCGCACCGTCGGCGTCGGCAAGCTCTCGCCGGAGCTGGTCGCGCAGTACGGCGTCTCCGGGCCGATCGCGCGCGCGTCCGGGGTGGACGCCGACCTGCGCCGCGACGAGCCTTACCTCGCGTACGGCGAGCTGCAGGACGTGCTGCGGGTCGTCACGCGCCCGGAGGGCGACTGCTTCGCGCGGTTCGCCGTACTGCTCGAGCAGGTGAAGGTGTCGCTCGACCTGGTCGACGCCTGCCTGGAGAAGCTGGCCGCGATGCCGGCGGGGCCGGTCAACGTTCGGCTGCCGAAGATCCTCAAGGTGCCCGAGGGGCAGACGTACGCGTGGACCGAGAGCCCGCTCGGCATCAACGGGTACTACCTCGTGTCCCGCGGCGACAAGACGCCGTGGCGGCTGAAGCTGCGGTCCGCGAGCTTCAACAACATCTCGGCGCTGCCCGCGCTGCTGCCGGGGACGATGATCCCCGACATGATCGCGATCCTCGGCAGCATGTTCTTCGTCGTCGGCGACATCGACAAGTAGCTCAGCCCGCGAGTAGCTCCTGGAGGGGCTCGCGGATACCGTCGGCGACCGCGAACACGCCTCGGGACTCGGGCGCGTGGTCGGTGCCGTCGAGGTCCAGGACGGTGACGCCTGCCTCGCGGCAGATCGCCACGCCGGCCATCGTGTCCCAGGGTTTGTTCGAGAACATGATCAGCGCGTCGAAGTACCCGTGCGCGGTCCAGGTGAGCGCGGTGGCCGCCGTACCGATCATCCGCAGGCGCTGGACGCGCGGGTACAGCCGCTGGGTGAGGGCGATCCGGTCGCGGTTCACACGGTCGGCGTTCGACCCGATGGCGTAGTCGCCGGTGGCGACGAGTGCGTCGGCGAGATCGGTGCACTCGCTGCCGCGGATCCGCTTGCCGTTGCAGGTGGCGCCGAGGCCTTCGGCGGCGGCGTACGTCGTACCGAGCGCCGGGTGGTCGATCACGCCCGCGACGGCGCGACCCTCGTGGATCAGGCCGAGCGAGATCGCCCACAGCGGGACGCCGTGGATGAAGTTGACGGTCCCGTCGACCGGGTCGAGCACCCAACGCGTCCCGTCGGTGGCGCCGCCCTCCTCCTCGCCGAGCACCCCGATCTCCGGAGTCTCTCGCTCGAGGAACGTCCGCACCTCCCGCTCCACGGCGAAGTCCACCTCGGAGGCCATGTCCCGGTCCCCCTTGGACGTCAGCTCCCCCACCGCCCGCGACTGCGTCACCACGCGCCCCCGCGCAACCGCCGCCTCAGCAACCTTCAACACCTTCTCGAGATCCACACCCCAGAACCTACGCGACGCCCACCTCGCCCGCCTGGCTCGTCTCAGGCGAGGCCCAGTTCGCGGCGTCGGCGGCGCCAGGCGGCGGCTGCGGCGACGCCGCCGATGGCGAGGGCGCCCACGGCGGCTGCTTGGCCCAGCTTGAGGGGGCAGCCGGAGGCGCATTCAGGGATGGGGTAAGGCTGGCCCGGGTTGAGCTCGTGGGTTTCGTCGGCGGACACGTAGGCCTCGTCGGCCGGGAACGGGAAGCCCTCGGGGTTCAGCAGCCGGTACCAGTACAGGTCGTCCCACGCCTTGCGCTTGCACGTGACGTTCACCGACGGCGACTCGTACGGCGTCGGACCGAGCTGACCGATCGGCAGGTGGTCCTCGTTGTAGACCGTGACGTGCCCGTTCGGGTCGTTCATCGTCACGGCGGGATAGTGCGCGTCCAGCCCCATGCACCGCAGTATGGGGCCGGAATCAGGACGCGGCCAGGCCTCGCAGCTTCAGGTCCACGACGGTCGGCGCGTCGGCCTGGGAGTGCTTGTCGCCGGCGGCCACGACGGTCGCGACCTCCTGGTCGATCTTGTCCAGGCGCTCGTCGATCTTGTCCAGCCGGCGCTGCATCAGGTCGACGAACTCCGCGTTCTCGACGACCCGGGCGCTGGTGATCCGCGAGTACTCCTGGGCGACCTGCGCGCGCTCGTCGGAGTGGGCCAGCCGCTCCACCAGCAACTGGTGCCGGAACAGCACGGAGGCAGCGATCGCGACCAGTACAGCCCCCGCGGCGGCGGCCCGGAGGATCCAGGCGTTCTGCGAGAAGAGCGCGACACTCACGCCCAGGCAGACAACGATCAGCAGACCGTTGGCAACGGTGAGAACTGTGGTCCTGGTTCGACGGCGGCTACCCCTTGACCCCATGGGTCGCCATGTTAAGGGGTTTCGTCCGGGTCCTCGGGCACGCGACACGCGCGTTCGAGCAACAATCCGGCCGTGACGACCAGCACTGAGATCACTGCCGCGGCACCGGCCATGATCACACGGTTACGAGGCCCCGAGGAGCCCATCGCCTGCAGGAAGCTTAACGCGAACCCTGCGTACACACCGGTGCACAACGCGCCGACAAAAGCGCTCGCCTTGCCGATCATCAGCAGGAACACCGCACGCGTGGGTTCGACCCGCTCCCGGCGTACCTGGATCCGCTGGTGGGTGTTGCGGGCCGCGACGAACAGCAGCGTGGCCAGGAACAGCCAGGCGACCAGCGTCAGCCAGGACACCGTCGGCGCGACACCGCCGCCGGCCTCGATCGCCTGCACCAGTGTGACGCCGACCGCGACGCCGAGGACGGCGATCGCGACCAGCAGCCCCCGCGAGGTCGGCCGCACCGAACCCGGGCGCGGTTCCTGCCTGCCACCCTTGTCAGGGCTCTTTCCGGACCTGTCGTCGGGCCGTCGGCCGGGCTCGGTGTTGCCGGACACCGCTACTGCAACTCGAGGTCGAGCTTGGTCACGCCGTCGGTCCCGACCTTGGCGAGCAGCTCCGCGACCGGGCCGTGGCCGAGCAGTACGGCGTCCGGCTCGATGTCCAGCCACGGCGCCAGCACGAACGCCCGCTCGTGCGCCCGCGGGTGCGGGATGGTCAGCTCCTCGGACTCGATCGTCTTCTGGCCGTACGTGATCAGGTCGACATCCAGGGTCCGCGGCGCGCCCGGCACGCTGCGCTCCCGGCCGAACGCCTGCTCGACCGCGTGCGCGCGCTCCAGCAGCAGGTCGACGGCGAGCGTGGTGTCGGCGAGCAGGACGACGTTCAGGTACGGGCCGGACTCGTCCGGGCCGCCGACCGGCTCGGTCTCGTACACCGGCGAGACCTCGACCACCACGACGTCCGGGGTGTCCCGCAGCGCGTCGACCGCGCCCTGCAGGTTCGCCTCACGGTCGCCGAGGTTGCTGCCGAGCGACAGGATCACCTGGCGGATCGGCTTCAGGCCACCGCTCAGGGTGTCCGCGTCGATGACGTGGGGACTAGGGGTCTCAGTCACGAGGATTCTCCGGCTCTGCGCTGCACGGTCAGGACAACGTCGTCGAACGGCACCGAGATCGGCGCCGAGGGTTTGTGGATGGTCACTGCCGTCGCTGTCACCCGGTCGTCGGCGAGACAGAGATCGGCGATGCGCTGGGCGAGGGTCTCGATCAGGTCCACCGGGTCGGTCTCGATCGCCCGGTGCACCTGCTCGGCCACCACCCCGTAGTTCACGGTGTCGGCCAGGTCGTCGGAAGCCGCAGCGGCCCGGGTGTCCAGCTCCAGCCGGACGTCCACGACGAACTCCTGTCCGTCGGCGCGCTCGTGCTCGAACACCCCGTGGCGCCCGAACCCGCGGATGCCCCGGATCTCGATCACGTCAGGAGGCCTCACGGGACCGCTCATTCCGCCTCCTCCTGTCGGCCCCCAGACGACAGTACCGGGGAGGCATGGTGGATCCACAACCGCCAGCCGGAGGAAGTTCTGCGGAAAACGTTGGTCGCCAACGCCTTTCCGCCCGCGAACCCGTCCTCCGGCGCACCCTCGCCCGACGACAGGACATTCTCCGTACACGTGACGTATGCCACGTCTTCATCCACCCGTACCTGGACGTCGGTGAGGAAGAACTGGATGTACGGCGTGTTCGCGAAGATCATCGCCCAGGCGCGCATCATCTCGGAGTACCCGGAGATCGCCGCGTTCCCGGGATGGATGCAGACCGGGTCCGGCTCCGGCAGCCAGACCGCCGCCATCAGGTCCAGATCGCCGGCCTCGAACGCGTTGTAGAACGCGGTGTTGGCACTCAGTACGACGTCCTCGGCCGTGCCACCCTGGCCCCTGGGCGCGCTGTCGCCCCCGGCGGGTTGCCGCGGTCCGTCCGTCATACCGTTCCCCATCTCTTCGCCACCCGGACCGCGTCCGCGTTCGGTGCCACCGCGTGCGCCCGGACACACCAGGCACCCGCGGCGGCGGCCAGGGCGGATACGGCCACGCTCGCGTCGTCTCGTCGTACGGCCGGTCTGGGTTCACCGGTCTGCTCGTCGGCGAGCAGCCTACCGAGGAACGTCTTCCGGGACGCACCGATCAGCAACGGTCTTTCCAGTACGGCGAATTCCCGCAACCGGCGAAGAATCTCCCAGTTGTGGTCCGCGTTCTTCGCGAAACCGAGGCCGGGATCGAGCGCGACCCGGTTCAGGTCGACGCCGGCCGCGCTCAGCGCGTCGAGGCGTTCGCGCAGTTCGGCGATCACCTCCGCGACCACGTCGCCGTACTCCGCCTTGTTCTGCATGTCGATCGAGTGGCCGCGCCAGTGCATGCACAGGTACGGCGTCCCGCGCTCGGCGATCAGCGGCAGCATGTCCGGGTCGGCCAGCCCGCCGGACACGTCGTTGATCATCGTGGCGCCGGCATCCAGCACGAGCTCCGCGACCCGGGACCGCATCGTGTCGACGGAGATGATCGCGCCGTCCGCGGCGAGCGCCTCGACGACCGGGATCACCCGGCGGATCTCCTCTTCCTCGGAGGGGCGCTCCGCGCGCGGGCGGGTCGACTCACCGCCGACGTCCAGCAGGTCGGCGCCCTCGGCCAGCAGCTCGCGGCCGTGCTTGATCGCGGCGCTCGGCTCGAACCACTCGCCGCCGTCCGAGAACGAGTCCGGTGTCACGTTCACGACGCCCATGACGAGACACCGGTCCAGCACCGGCAACCCGTCCACGTGACCCCACGGCTCAGTTCTCACCCACACACCGTAGTAGCCCGCACCCCCAAGGCGTCGCGTGGGCCTGTCAGTTCGCGAGGATCAGCCGCGACTTGGTGGCCTGCAGGACCTCGGCGATCGGCTGCGAGTACGACTCGTTGGTCCGGCCGTGCTTCTCCAGGCACTGCCCGTCGATCAGCGCCGCGCCGCTGGTGATGCCCTGGGCGTAGCCGCCGGTCATGTTCGCGCCGCCGGAGTCGCCGGTCTCGACGCAGGCGGTGTGCTGGAACAGGCCGCGGACCACGCGGTTGTTCCCGTAGTTGACCGTCACGTTCCGCGCGACGATCCGCCCGCAGGTCCAGCCGGTGCTCTTCCCGGACTTGCACAGCGTCGAGCCGACGGTGGCGTCCGCGATCCCCTTGACCGCGACGTTGCCGTTGCCCCAGCCCTCGACGTACCCCTGCTGGTCCCAGCCCTCGATCACGCCGACCGACCCGAAGTCGTTCCCCGGGAAGCTCGACGTGTAGGTGTTGCCGAGGACGTACCCGTTGCGCGAGAACGACGGCTTGCCGGACGTGCAGTGCCCCGCGGTCAGGAAGATCCGGTTGCCCTTGCGGGTCCGGGCGTTGAAGCCGAGCGAGCAGACGTACCCGGTGTTCTTGTCGACCTGGACGCCGCCGCGCAGGCCGAAGTCGTCGGCGGTCAGCCGGATCGCTCCGGCGACCCGGCGGATCGTCACCCGGTCGCCCTTCGCCTGTGCGCGGGAGAGGAACCGCTGGGTGATCGAGTCCCGGGCCTTCTCCGGCACCGAGACCACCACCGTCCCCGACACCGGGTCGACGTACCACGACCGCACCTTGCCGGCGCTGGACGTGGTGGCCAGCCGGTTCAGCTCGCCCTGTACGGCGTTCAGCTGGTCGGCGGTGTACTTCACCAGGTGCGGGATCGCGCCGATCTGCCGGACCAGCGCGGCCGTCGACAGGTCCGAGACCGCGACGATCAGCTCACCGGCGTCGTCGTAGTAGCTGCCGACCACACCCGCGTCGGACCTGAGCTGCGCTTCCAGGGTTTCCGCGAGGAGCGGGTCCTCGGTCGTCTTGGCGGCGGCCTGGGCGCCGGTCTTGGTCCGCGTCTCGGCGGTGGCCCAGTTCGCCGCGACCAGCCCGCCGGCCGTCAGGACGACGACCCCGGCTAGTGCGGCGCCGACCCGGAAACGCCCCGACATCCTGTCCTCCTCACACCGGCACCTGGGCCCCGTTGGCCAAGCACCACAACGGAAAGTAACCGCTCGGCAACAGAATGTCCATAGTCCCGGACTCTCAAACCTCAACGAGTGCGGGACCTCCAGGGCTACGGGTCAGCCGACGATCAGGCTCATCGCCTCCGCGCGAGTGACCGGGTTGCGGAGCTGGCCGCGGACCGCCGAGGTGATCGTCTTGGCGCCCGGTTTCCGGACGCCGCGCATGGTCATGCACAAGTGCTCGCACTCGATCACCACGATCACGCCGCGCGGCTGCAGGATCTCGACCAGCGACTCGGCGATCTGCGTCGTCAGCCGCTCCTGCACCTGCGGCCGCTTGGCGTAGACGTCGACCAGCCGCGCGAGCTTCGACAGCCCGGTGACCCGGCCGTCGCGGCTCGGGATGTAGCCGACGTGCGCGACACCGGTGAACGGCACCAGGTGGTGTTCGCACATGCTCCACACCTCGATGTCCTTCACCAGGATCATCTCGTCGTGCTCGATCGCGAACGTCGTGGTCAGGACGTCCTCGGCACGCTGCCCGAGCCCGGTGGTGATCTCGGCGTACGAGCGGGCCACCCGGGCCGGCGTGTCCCGCAGCCCCTCGCGCTCCGGGTCCTCGCCGATCGCGAGCAGCAGCTCACGGACCGCCCGCTCGGCCCGCTCGTGGTCGAACCTCGGTGACACCATCCCGGCACTCCTCCCGCCGACGCCAGCTTCGAACGCTACCCGGCGGCACCCCGAAACCACCGAAGACACCGAAAACGCCGCCAGCCGGTGCGGGTGGCGGCGTTCACAGGCGAAGCCGTTACTGCTTGTTCGGCGGGGTCGGGCCGCCGCCGTAGTCCGGCGGGCGGATCGCCTCGTCCGGGCCGACGGAACCGCCCGGCAGCACGTCGGACAGCGAGCCGTTCTGCTCGGCGCGACCGGGGACCGGCATCACCGGCGGCTGGTCGGACGGCACCCGGGTCGACGAACCGGTCCAGGCCGGCCGCCGCTCGCGCTTGATCACCGGGGCGAACACCCGGGCGATCTCGTTCTTGTCCAGGGTCTCCTTCTCCAGCAGCTCCTCGACCAGGTGGTCCAGGACCGCCCGGTTCTCGACCAGGATGTCGAAGGCCTCCTGGTGCGCGTTGAGGATCAGCTTGCCGACCTCCTCGTCGACCGCGGCCGCGATCTCCTCGGAGTAGTTCCGCTGGCTGCCGAAGTCGCGGCCCAGGAACGGCTCGCTGCTGTCCTGGCCGAACTTGATCGCCCCCAGCCGCTCGGTCATGCCGTACTGCGTGACCATCGCGCGGGCCAGCGCACTGGCCTTCTCGATGTCGTTGCTGGCGCCCGTGGTGGGGTCGTGGAAGACCATCTCCTCGGCCGCCCGGCCGCCGAGCATGTAGGCCAGCTTGTCCAGCATCTCGGAGCGGGTGGTCGAGTACTTGTCCTCGTCCGGCATCACCATCGTGTAGCCGAGCGCGCGGCCGCGCGGCAGGATCGTCACCTTCTGCACCGGGTCGGAGTGCGGCAGCGCCGCGGCGACCAGGGCGTGGCCGCCCTCGTGGTACGCGGTGAGCACCTTCTCCTTGTCCGACATCAGCCGGGTCCGGCGCTGCGGACCGGCGATCACGCGGTCGATGGCCTCGTCCAGCGCGCGGTTGTCGATCAGCTGCGCGTTCGACCGGGCGGTCAGCAGGGCCGCCTCGTTCAGCACGTTGGCCAGGTCGGCACCGGTCATGCCCGGCGTCCGGCGGGCGACCGCGGTGAGGTCGACGTCCTGGGCCATCGGCTTGCCGCGGGCGTGCACCTTGAGGATCTTCTGCCGGCCGGGCAGGTCCGGCGCGTCGACGGCGATCTGCCGGTCGAACCGGCCGGGCCGCAGCAGCGCCGGGTCCAGCACGTCGGGCCGGTTGGTGGCCGCGATCAGGATCACGCCGCCGCGGACGTCGAAGCCGTCCATCTCGACCAGCAGCTGGTTCAGCGTCTGCTCGCGCTCGTCGTGACCGCCGCCGAGGCCCGCGCCGCGGTGCCGGCCGACGGCGTCGATCTCGTCGATGAACACGATCGCCGGCGCGTTGGTCTTGGCCTGCTCGAACAGGTCCCGGACCCGGGAGGCGCCGACACCGACGAACATCTCGACGAAGTCCGAACCGGAGATCGAGTAGAACGGCACGCCGGCCTCACCGGCGACCGCGCGGGCCAGCAGGGTCTTGCCGGTACCGGGCTGGCCGTAGAGCAGCACGCCCTTCGGGATCTTGGCGCCGACCGCCTGGAACTTGCCGGGCTCCTGGAGGAACTCCTTGATCTCCTGGAGCTCCTCGATCGCCTCGTCGACACCGGCGACGTCGGCGAACGTGGTCTTCGGGGTGTCCTTGGTGACCAGCTTGGCCTTCGACTTGGCGAAGCTCATCACCCGGGAGCCGCCGCCCTGCATCGAGTTCATCAGGAAGATGAACACCACCGCGATCAGCAGGAACGGGATCAGCGTGGAGAACACCTGGCCGATGAAGCTCGGCTTCGGGTTCTCGACGTCGTACCGCTCGATCTTGCCGTCGGTGAACAGGGTCTGCAGGTCGTTGCCGAGCGTGTTGCCCTGGCCGTCGACCCAGTGCGCCCGGAGCTTCGTGCCGTCGGTCTTCTCGACCCGGATCTCCTGGTCCGGGTCGATCAGCGTCACCGTTTTGATCGTCTTGTCGCTCGACGACTTCGCCTGCTGGATCAGCTGGACGACCTGGCCGGTGGGCTCGGTCTTGTACCCGCTCGAGCCGGTCAGGAGCTGCCCGATCACCAGCACGCCGAGGAAGGCGACGACGATCCAGAACAGGGGTCCGCGGAAGATGCGCTTCACGTCCATGATCGAGGCCTGGGCCCCGTCCCTCCTAGCTCGGCAGGCCCGGGTGTACGGGCTTGTGACGGTATAACCAGTCCAAGTGTCTCGTGTCGCACAAGACAACACAGCACGAGGGTCACCAAAGGACGGTACGACCCGTTGTACAGGCCGTCACCAAGTCTGCCCCGAAGAGGCGGTTCAGGAGTAGTTCAGGAGTACACGTGCGGCGCCAAGGTGGCCACACAGCGCAGGTTCCGGTACTTCTCCGCGTAGTCCAGCCCGTACCCGACGACGAACTCGTCCGGCAGCTCCAGGCCGACGTACTTGACCGGGACCTGCATCTTCGCGGCGTCCGGCTTCACGAACGCCGTGCAGAGCTCGAGCGAGGCGGGCTTGCGGGACTCCAGGTTGCTGACCAGCCAGCTGAGCGTCAGCCCGGTGTCGATGATGTCCTCGACGATCAGCACGTGCCGGTTGGTGATGTCGGTGTCCAGGTCCTTCTGGATCCGCACCACACCGGACGACTTGGTCCCGGAGCCGTACGACGAGATGGCCATCCAGTCCATCTCCACGTGCCGGCTGAACGACCGGGCCAGGTCGGCCATCACCATCACCGCGCCGCGCAGGACGCCGACCAGGAGCAGGTCCTTGCCCTCGTAGTCGGCCTCGATCCGCGCTGCCAGCTCGCGCAGCTTCGCGAGGATCTGGTCCTCGGTGTAATGGATCTTGGTCAGGTCCTTCTCGATGTCCACCGCATCCACGCGGATCAGCCTGTCACATCCAGGCCCTGGCTGGTAATCCAGCGCCGTAGCGAGGAGGTGCTCGGTGCGGTAGCTCGGCGTGCGGGGGCGAAGGTCTCGATGCGGAGCATCGTGGCCTTTGCACCCGTGCGGCGAGATGCCGTGCCGAGTGCCCCGCAGTAGGCGCTGGATTACCAGCCAGGGCCTTACCCCAGGATGATGAATCCGCCCTGGCGCACGGCCCGGATCCCCTGGGGCAGGTCGATCCAGCGCTGGCCGCGCCAGTCGGTCACCAGCGCGTCGACGGACGCCACGTGGCCGGCGGTGAGGTCCGTGGCCCGGCAGCCCGCCTCCAGCGCCGCCTGGCGCAGTACCCGGGTGCGGAGCGCGGCGGGCTGCTCGGCGAGTACGCCGACGTCGCAGCGCACCTGTCCTTCGGCACGCCCCAGTGCGGTCTCCGCCACGTCCGCGGCGAGCTGGTCGAGTGCGTCGGCGTCCGCCCGCAGGAGTCCCGCCGTACGCGCCAGGGCCTCGACCACGCCAGGTCCGAGCGCCTCCTCCAGCACCGGCAGCACCTCGTGCCGGACGCGGACCCGGGTGTACTGCGGGTCGTCGTTGTGCGGGTCGTGCCACGGGCGCAGACCGGAGGCGATACATGCGGCCGCCGTAGTGGCCCGCGGTACCTCCAGGAACGGCCGCCGCAGCAGCCCTACAGCCGGAGCCATCCCCGCCAAGGACCGGGCGCCGGACCCGCGCCCCAGACCCAGCAGCACAGTCTCAGCCTGGTCGTCGCGAGTGTGGGCCAGCAGTACGACGTCCGCTGCCAGCTCGTCCGCCGCATCGCGCAGGGCGTCGTACCGCGCTGTCCGGGCCGCCCCTTCCGGACCACCCTCGATGCCGACCTCCACCTCACGGACGAGGACAGGCTCCAGGCCCAGCGACCGGCACTGCTCCGCAGCGGTCTGCGCGACGTGTGCCGAGTCAGCCTGCAGGCCGTGGTCCACGACGACCGCACCTGCCCGGAGACCGAGCTTGGGCGCTTCGAAGGCCGTAGCGGCCGCCAGCGCGAGTGAGTCGGTACCGCCGGAGCAGGCGACCAGCACCGTCGTCCCCCGCGGCAGCTCGCTCAGCGTCGCCCGCACCGCCTCCCTGGTCCGGGCGACTGCCGGGTGCAGCTTGCCCCGGCGCTGCTCGACCATGGCCTCCATGCCCTCGCCGCCGGTCACGGCCGGCTCAGCCGTGGAGTCGGGCGACCCAGGCATCGGGATTCGCGATCTCGTTCTTGGTCGGCAGCGTGTTCGGGCCGGTCCAGACCCGGTTGAAGCCCTCCATGCCGACCCGGTCCACCACCCGGCGCACGAACGCCGCACCGTCCTTGTACTGGCGCAGCTTCGCGTCCAGCCCGAGCAGCCGCTTCAGCAACTGGTCGACCGGGTTGCCGCTGGCCCGCCGCGCCGAGAACTTGGACCGGATCGTCTCGACGGTCGGGATGACCGACGGGCCTACCCCGTCCATCACGAAGTCCGCGTGGCCCTCCAGCAGCGACATGACCGCGGTCAGCCGGTCGAGCACCGCACGCTGCTCCGGCGACTGCATCAGGTCCACCAGGCTCAGCTCGGCCTCGCCCCGCACCGACCGGCCCAGGCGCTGCACGGCCTCGCGGAACATCGCCGCGTACGCCGAAGCGTCCAGCTCGGCCTGGTCGAGGAACAGCGCGATCTCGGACCGCAGGTGGTCCCGCAGCCACGGAACCGCGGTGAACTGCACCCGGTGCGTCTCCTCGTGCAGACACACCCACAACCGGAAGTCCCGCGGTACGACGCCCAACTCGGACTCCACGTGGACGACGTTGGGGGCCACCAGCAGCAGCCGCCCGGTCAGCCCGGGCCGGTCCGGGTCGGGCTTCGCCGGGTAGAACGGGTCGAACTGACCGAGCACGCGCGACGACAGGAACGCGAGCAGCGCGCCGGCCTCGATGCCCGTGACCCGCGAGCCGACCGCCGACGACAGGCCCGGCGTCCGCTCCGCCTTCTCGCGCAGCTTGTCGGCCAGCGGCTGCAGCACCGTCCGGAAGCCGTCCGCGTTCGCCTGCACCCACCCGGGCCGGTCCACGATCACCACCGGCGCGGTCGCCGAGGTGGCCTGCAGACCGGTGAAGTCCCGCACGTGCCCCTCGGAATCGGCCGCGAACTGCCGCAGGTCGGCGACCACCTGGTCCGCCTCCGCGCGGCTGACCGCCGGGCCGGGGCGCAGCAGCTTCCGCGCCACGCCGGTCGCCAACTGCCAGTCGACCATCTCGGTCGTGGTCCCGCCGTCCGCCGTACTCATACAACGACCCTAGTGGTATGTCCCAACAAGCGCTGCTAGGGCATGTCTCCCAATCCCACGCCGTAGCGAGCAGGTGCCCGGTGCGGTAGCTCGGCGTGCGGGAGCGAAGGACTCGATGCGGAGCATCGTGGCCTTTGCTCACGTGCGGCGAGATGCCGTGCCGGGTGCCGCGCAGTAGGCGTGGGGTTGGGAGACATGCCCTAACAGCCGCAATTGGCCAGGGCCGCGGTGGCGCGGTCGAGGTTCGCGCGGGCGTCGAGGGTCTTCGGCACCGGAACGCTGTCGCTGGCGACCGCGAACACCAGGAGGGTGCCGGAACGCGTGCGGGCGTATCCGGCGAGGCTGTGGACACCGGTGAGCGTTCCGGTCTTCGCACGGACCACACCGGTCCCGGAGGCGGTGCCGGACGCGCTGAAGCGCTCCCTGAGGCTGCCGTTGAAGCCAGCGACCGGCAGGCCGGTCAGGAGGTGCCGCAGCTCGGGGTGGTCCTTCGACACGGCGACCCGGACGGCACCGGCGAGCACGTCGAGCGGGACCTTGTTCCCGCGGGCCAGACCGCTGCCGTCGTAGATCCTGGCCTTGCTGACGTCCAGGCCCAGCTTCGTGAGCGTAGTACGGAGGCCCTTGACGCCACCGGCGTACGAGCCGCCGTTGCCGGTCGCGACGCCCACGTGGCGCAGCAGCACCTCAGCACCGTCGTTGTCGCTGTGGAGGTTCACGTACTCGGCCAGCTGCCCCACGGTCGGTGACTTGACCAGGGCGATCGGTTTCGCGCCGGACGGTGCGGTAGCGGCCCTGGCGCTCGCGGCGACCTTGATGCCGTACTGCGCCAGCAGCTTCTGGAACGACGTGGCGGCGGACTGCGCCGGGGCGGTGGAGCGCTTGGGCATGCCGGGCGACAGGCGGCCCTCGTTCACCCACAGGGCCGAGGTGGGCGCGGCGATGCCCTCGGGTACGTAGTTCGGCTCCCAGTTCGCGTTCGCGGCCGGGCCGGTGAACAGCGAGGCGTCGTACCCGAGGGTGACCGACGCGACGCCCTGGGCCTTGAGCACCTTCGCCGTACTCGCGGCGAGCACCTGCAGGCTGGCCCGCGCCGGGAAGCCGTCGTTCGCCGACGGGGTGACGGTGAGCAGCGGGTCGCCGCCGCCGACCAGCACGATCGAGCCCTTGCCGGTGCTCACGACCTTGGTGGCGAAGGTGTGCTCCGGGCCGAGCGCCGCCAGCGCCCCGACGGTGGTGAGCAGCTTCAGCGTGGAGGCCGGGGTGTAGGGCGTCGACGCGCCGACCGAGAACACCGGCTTGCCGCGCGAGGCGTCGTACACGTAGATGCCGCGGTGCGCGCCGAGCGACGGGTCCTTGAGGATCGCGGCCAGCGCCTTGCCGACACCGGCCGCGGTCGGGGCGGCACCCTCGGTGGTCGCCGGTGCCAGGACGGGAGGAGCCTGCCGCGTGGTCTGCGCTGATCCGGGTACGGCGCGTGCGCTGCTCACCAGTCCGGCGCAGAGGGCCGTGGCGAGCAGCGTGACGAATGCCGCACGGGCAGGTCGGGCCACCGGGCTGCTCCTGTCATTCGGTCGGTCGGAACCGTGACAGTATCTGCCGTATGGAGTTCGACGTCTTCATCGAGATCCCCAAGGGGACCCGGAACAAGTACGAGCTGGACCACCAGACCGGCCGGCTCCGGCTCGACCGGACGCTGTTCACGGCCACCCAGTATCCGTCCGACTACGGGTTCATCGAGGACACCCTCGGTCAGGACGGCGACCCGCTGGACGCCCTGGTGCTGCTGCCCGAGCCCACGTTCCCCGGCTGCCTGATCCGCGCCCGGGCGATCGGCATGTTCCGGATGACCGACGAGAAGGGCCCCGACGACAAGGTCCTCTGCGTCCCGGCCGGCGACCCGCGCCAGGAGCACCTGCGCGACATCCACCACGTGCCGGAGTTCGACCGGCTGGAGATCCAGCACTTCTTCGAGGTCTACAAGGACCTCGAACCGGGCAAGTCCGTCGAGGGCGCCACCTGGGTCGGCCGCGCCGACGCCGAGGCCGAGATCAAGGCCTCCTTCGAGCGGCTCAAGACCGAGAGTCACTGACCCACCCGTGGAGCTCCGGCAGCTGCGGTACTTCGTGGCCGTGGCCGAGGAGCTGCACTTCGGCAACGCCGCCGCCCGGCTGTACATCTCCACGCCGACGCTCAGCCAGCAGGTCCGGCAGCTGGAGCGGGAGGTCGGGGCGGCGCTGCTGATCCGGCACAGCCGCGGCGTCGAGCTCACCCCGGCGGGTCAGGTGCTGCTGGCCCGCGCCCGGGAGACCATCCAGGCGGCCGGCCTCGCGCTGAAGGACACCCGCCGGGCCGCCGGCCTGGACGAGCCGGTGCTCCGCCTCGGCCTGCTGAACGGCGTCCCCGGGCCGCTCCCGGCCGCGCTCGAGCAGCTCGCCGCCGAACGTTTCCCGAACAGCACGGTCACCCTGGAAGCCGGCACCACCACCGACCAGCTGCGGATGCTGATCAGCGGCGAGATCGACCTCGGCCTGGTCCGTACGCCGCTCACGTTGCCGCCGGCCATCAGCTCCGAACACCTCGCCACCGAGGAGCTCGGCGTCCTGCTCGCCGCGACGCACCCGCTGGCCGCGCACCACGAGCTGGGTCTCGACGACCTCAGCGGCCTCGAACTCGTCTGGATCCCGCGGGCCGCCGCACCCGAGTTCTACGACGACGCGATCGGCCGGCTCGGGACCGGCGTACGGCTGAGCAGCATCAGCATGAGCCACGCCCAGCTCCGGTCCGCGTTGCAAGTCCGCCGTACCGCGATCAGTCTCGGCTCCCGTCGCGCGGCCACTCCGGACGTCGTCTGGCGCCCCCTCCGCGGCCGTCCGCTCGTGGCGCGGTACGCCGCCGTGTGGCGCACCGACTCGGCCAACCCGGTGCTCCGCGCGATGACCGTTAGCCCCGGCCTAACGGCCATTAGGCAACAAGTCGTGGTGGACTGACGCCGCCGGTGGTTGGCTCGAAACGTCAACCACCGAAGGAGAAACAGGTGCAGGAACACGTTGTCGTCGTCGGCGGCAGCTCCGGGATGGGGCGCGCGCTCGCGGCCGAACTCGTTGCCCAGGGCAGCGAAGTCACGATCGCCGGCCGATCCCCCGGAAAGCTCTCGGCAGCCGGCAGGGAACTCGGTGTCCGGACCGTCGCGGCGGACCTGGCGAGCGAAGCGGACATCGAGCGGCTGTTCGCGACCACCGGCCCGGTCAGCCACGTCGTCACCACCGCCGCCGACGTCGGCGGCGCGTACCAGCCGATCGGCACGTACGACGTCCACGCGGCCCGAGCGGCCGTCGACTCGAAGTTGCTCGGGCCGCTGCTGCTCGCGAAGCACGCGGCCCCGGTGCTCGAGGCCGGCGGTTCGATCGTCTTCACGTCGGGCATCGCGGCGTACCGTCCCGGACCGCGGGCGTCGTTGCTCGCGGCGCTCAACGGCGCCCTCGCGTCGCTCGCGGCCGCGCTCGCGGTCGAACTGGCGCCGCTGCGGGTCAACGTCGTCTCGCCCGGCTGGGTCGACACCCCGATCTGGCAGGACGTCGCCGGTGACGCGGCGCCCGCGACCCTCGCGGCGATGGCCGAACGGCTGCCGGTCGGGCGGATCGGCCGGCCGGCGGACATCGCGGCCGCGATCATCGCCCTGCTGCGCAACGGATTCGTCACCGGCACCGTGCTGCACGCCGACGGCGGGCACCGGCTCGTCTGAGCGGCTTCTTCGGCACTGGCGGAGTCCCCGGCAACAGGGCATTGTTGCCGGGGACAACAGGTTAGGGACGGCCGAAGAAGTCCGGCGGTTCCCAGTAGTAGACGCTGTCGATCTGCACCGGCTTGCCGCTCCGCGGCGCGTGGATCATCCGGCCGTCGCCGAGGTACATCCCGACGTGGTGGATGGTGCCCGGGTCGTCCGGATCCAGCGACCAGAAGATCAGGTCGCCGGGCCGCAGCTCGTCCTCGTCGATGTGCCGGATCTGCTCGTACTGCGCGACGCTGTAGTGCGGCAGCTGTACGCCGGCCTGCCGCCAGGCCGCCTGGGTCAGTCCGGAGCAGTCCCAGCGGTCCGGGCCGGTCCCGCCCCACAGGTACATGTCGCCGCGCTGCCGCATCGCGAAGTCGATGACCTCCTGCACGCCGCCGCGGGTGTTCTTGCTGCCGCCGTCGTCGCGGCTCGGCTTGGACGGCTTGTCGCGCTTCGGCGGGTCGTTCCGGCTGTCGTCGTTCCTGCCGTCGTCCTTCTTGCCGCCGCTGTTCTGCTTCTCGCGCTCGCGCTGCTCCTTCTGCTCGCGCGCCCGCTCGGCCGCCTCCTCGCGCGCCTCCCGGGCCCGCTCCGCCGCTTCCCGGCGCCGCTCGGCGGCCTCCCGGGCGGCGATCCGCGCCTTCAGCTCGGCGGCCTTCTTCGCGGCGATCGCGGCGGCCCGCTGCCGCGCGAGCTCCTCGAGCCCGCGCTGCCGCTGGTCGGCGACCTGGACCGAGATGTTCTGCAGCGTGGCGAGCTGCGAGATCGACTGCTTCCGCTGGACGCCGATCGTGGTCACGGCCGCCGACTGCGCCGCCTCCGCGGCCTCGGCGGCCTGCTTCGCCCGAGCGGCCTCGTCGGTCGCCTTCTTCACCTTCACGACCGCCTGGTCGGCCTGCACCTTGAACAGGTTCGTCATCACCTGGGTCGCGGTGAACCGCAGGTACGACCCCTGCATCGCGGCCGACACCGAGTGCGCCGTACCGGCCTGGTCGAGCAGGTCCTGCGGCCCGTCCGCGGTGAACAGCGGTGCGATCTTCGCCACATCGCCACCACCCTGGTACGACGCCGCGGCGAAGCGGCCGATCTGCTGCCGCTGGGCGGTCAGCGTCTGCTGCGCCTCGGCCGCCCGGGCCGCGGCGGCGGCTGCCTCGGCCTTCGCCTGCTGCAGCCGGTAGACGGCGCCGTTGTACGCCTCGGCGGCGACGCCGGAGGCGATGCCGAGCTGCTCGAGGCGGGCGTTCGCGGCGGCGAGCTGCCGCTCGATCGCGGCGACCTGGGCGGCCTTCGAGGCGGCGGCCTGCTTGGCCCGCTCGACCGCGGCCTTGGACGGGATCACCGGCGGCTTCGGCTTGGCGGCCTCGGCCGGGAGCGTGGGCACGGCCATGGCACCGGCCAAGCAGATCGCGAGCACACCGGAGAGCAGCACCTTGCCTGCCCGGCCGGTCTTCCCAGCACTCGCCACCTGCCCGCCGGACGTGGCCCTGGGGGGCGTCCGCATCGGGATGGTTCCTTCCGCCGGTCACGAACCCCTTCCCCAGGGTTCGTGAACTTTTGGTCCTCCTGGACCACATACGCGACACTAGTTGCCTGCAGCCCCATTGGGAACAGTTTTCACACAAGTATCTTTGTTTCACCCGTGTGTCGGCTTGACAAACTACAAGCTTGTAATTCGGCGCAGGCGCAGGTGGGCGCGCGAAAACGCCCCTCCGGCCGGGCCGGAGGGGCGTTGCGAGGGGCTGGATCCAGCTGCGGATCCTGCTGTTGGTTCAGCTGCGATTCAGCTCAGGACGAACGAGGCAAGCACCGGCAGGTGGTCGGACGCGTTGCTCACCGGGACACTGGCCTCCGTGGGGCGCAGGTGCCGGCTGTGCAGCAGGTAGTCGATGCGCTTGGTCGGGTTGTCGGCCTCGATCGTGTAGCCCGGACCGACACCGACCTCGGGCCACGTGTCGGCGTACACCGAGGTCATGGTCTTGATCTCCGGTGCGTCAGCGGTCGCGTTCAGGTCGCCGACCAGCAGCGTCGCCGGGTGCGACTTGCCGAGCACCTGGACCACCTTCTGCGCCTGCTCGAGCCGCTCGGCGTTGTTGTTGTGCGTGAGGTGCGTGTTCGCGAACCGCAGTTCGGTGCCCTTCACGATGATCGTCGCCACGCCGAGACCGCGCTGCTCACCGGCCGGATAGCGCGGCAGCAGCGTGTTCTTGAAGTCCTGGATCGGGTACTTCGACAGCACCGCGGTCCCGTACTGGCGGCGCGGCTCGCCCGGGTTCAGCGGCGGCAGGTCGAGGTTGGCGGCGTACGCGTAGTGCATCCCGAGCCGGTTCGCGAGCCAGGCCGGTTGGTCGACCCAGTTGCTCCGCTCGGACCAGTGCCGGTCGACCTCCTGCAGCCCGACCACCTCGGCCCCCGACTGCTCGATCAGTACGGCGATCCGCTCGAGGTCGAGCACCCCGTCGGTGCCCGCACCGTGGTGGATGTTGTACGACATCACGGTCAACGGCCGGTCCCGAGCCCCGTCCGCATCAGGCCGCGCCGCCGCAACCGTAGGCACCACCATCAGAAGTCCCACCAGAACGGTCATCAATTTACGCATGCCGCCATCCTTCCCGAAAACCAACGACAAGCACCCCAAACCCGAGTGTCGCCCACCTGAACGCCACGTTGAGGAGCGGGTGCGTGGAACGGGCGTGAGCAGCACGCCGGCTCATGCGCCGTCCCCGCGCACCCCTCCCGGGCGGATGGTCGGTCAGTGGGCCAGGCGGGCTACTGCGCCCTTGGCGCCGGAGGCCCAGCAACCCGCTCGGAGGCCGTGGCCCGCGCATTCGATGCTGTCGAAGCTGCCGTCGTAGAACTGTTTCCAGCTGCGGCCGCCGTCGAAGCTGACGTCGCTGCCGGACGGGCCGACCGCGATCACGGTGAACGGCGACCACGGCACGAAGTGCGAGCCGCTGCGGTAGCCCTTCGGTGCCTTGTCCGCCGGCACCAGCTGCCAGGTGCGACCACCGTCGGACGTGACCGACGCGGCGTTCACGGCCTCGTTCGGCTTGGTGAAGTCACCGCCCACCGCCACCCCGAACAACGTGTTCCGGAACGCGAGGCTGAAGATTCCGGCCGCTTCCCCACTGGCCATCGGCGAGGCCGTCACCGTCCAGTTCCGGCCGCCGTCGACCGTCCGGAACACCCGCGGCCGATCCCCGCCGCCGGTCGCGAACCACGCCGTACGACCATGCCCGGCCACCAGGCACGTACCGCTCGCCGCGAACGCGAACTCCCCCGGCAGCGCGGCCGGCATCCCGGCGTTCGGCTGCACCTTCCACGACTTTCCGCCGTCGGCCGTCGCGGCGATCCGGAACTTCCCGTCCACCGGGTCGCTCAGCGCCAGCCCGTGCTTGCGGTCGTTGAAGGCGATGCAGTCGTAGAACGCGTTCGGGTCCGTGTTCCGGAAAGTTTCCGTCCAGGACTTCCCGCCGTCCGCGGTGCGGTAGATCCGCGAGTCCTCGCCGGGACCGATCGTCAGCGCGACCGCGCGCTGCTCGTCGAACGCCTCGACGTCCCGGAACTGCAGCGTTTCCGCGCCCTTCGGACTGACGTTCTGCCAGCGTTTTCCGCCGTCGACCGTGCGCAGCACGGTGCCCTGACTGCCACCCACCCAGGCCACGTCCTTGCTGACCGCCGCGAGCCCACGGAACTGCGCCGTCGTCCCGGTCGGCGTCAGCTCCCACCGGTACGACGATCCGCCGTGCGCCTGAGCGGGTACGACCTGACCCATCAACAACAGACCTCCTGCCGCGAGAGCGGCCACACGCAGGATTCTCATGCGCGGCAATCTAGCCCGCGGCTCGGCCCCCGTCAGCGTTCCTCGATCAATTCCCGGTCATCGGTGCTCATCGCCTGACTTCCGAGCACGCTGAGCAGCCGTAGCCGTACCGCGCTCTCGCTGCCTGGTTCCGCGGTGAAGACGACCAGGGTCTGCTGCTGGTCGCGGTTGTCGATCACCTCGCAGTACAGCTCCAGGTCGCCGACCACCGGATGCCTGAACCGCTTGGTCCGGCTGTGCGCGACCACGACCTCGTGCGCGTCCCAGATCGCCACGAACTCCGGGCTGACCTTCCGCAACTCCTGGACCAGCGTCGCGGCATACGATTTCGGCCCGTCCACGGTCGCCACCGTCCGGAGCATCGAGACGAGCATCCGGGAATGCGTGCCGAGTTCCGGCTCGGCGTACAGGCTCCGCCCTTCAGGGTGCGCGAACCAGCGGTAGATCTCGCTGCGCTCGAAACCGTCGAGGTTGGTCTGCTCGCCGGCGAACGCGACGTGCGCCGGTGTCTGCGCGAGCGTCTCGCCGTGCCGGTTCAGCAGCATCGCGGGCGTGTCCTGCAGCCGGTCGAGGATCCGCAGCATGCCCGGGTCGACGTGGTCGGCCCGCGTGACCCGCGGCGGCGTACCGTGGCCGGCCAGCAGGAACAGGTGATCCCGCTCCTCGAGCGTCAGCCGCAGCGCGCGGGCGATCGCGGCGAGCATCTCGACCGACGGCTGCGGGCCCCGGCCGCCTTCGAGCCGGCTGTAGTAGTCGGCCGACATCGAGGCGAGCGCCGCGACCTCCTCCCGGCGGAGTCCCGGCGTACGGCGCCGGCGACCGCGCGGCAGGCCCACGTCCTCGGGTTGCAGGGCCTCGCGGCGTTTGCGCAGGAAGTCGGACAGGTCGGCGTACTCCATACCCCCAGTGTCCCCGCCGCCGCGGCGTTATCCACTGCTTGCCGAGCAGAGGCTGAGCGCAGCCTGGTTGCCCCGGGCATCCAGTCGCAGCCTGGAGACATGCGAACCACAGGAAACACGATCTTCATGACCGGCGGTACGTCGGGTATCGGCCTCGCGCTGGCCCGGCGGTTCCGCGACCTCGGCAACACCGTGATCATCAGCGGCCGCCGCAAGGACCTGCTCGACCAAATCGCCGCCGAGGACGGCATCGCCGGCGTCCAGCTCGACGTCGCCGACCCGGCGTCGATCCAGGCGGCCTTCGAGCAGGTGACCGCGACCCACGACGTCAACGTGCTGATCACGATGGCGGGCATCATGCAGGTCGAGGACCTCCAGGACCCCGGCCACCTCGACGCCGCCGAGCAGACCATCGACATCAACCTGCTCGGCACGATCCGCACCGTCGCCGCGTTCACGCCGTACCTGCTGCGGCAGACCGATCCGGCGATCCTGACTGTCTCGTCCGGCCTGGCGTCGGTGCCGCTGACGATCACGCCGACGTACAGCGCGACCAAGGCCGCGATCCACAGCTACACGCAGAGCCTGCGGATCCAGCTCGCGGACACGCCGATCCAGGTGATCGAGGTGGTTCCGCCGGCCGTCCGCACCACGCTCCTGAACCAGGAGAACGACGAGCACGCGATGCCGCTGGACGAGTACGCCGACGAGACCATCCAGCTGCTCCAGGACACCCCGGACGCCGACGAGATCCTGGTCGACCGCGTGCACTTCCTGCGCCACGCGGAGCGGGAGAACCGCTACGAGCAGGTGCTCAGCGCCCTCAACTCAGTCCGTTAACGCCTGTTCGATCCGCTCGACCTTCGCGGTGAGCTGACCGGTGTACCCCGGCCGGATGTCCGCCTTGAGCACCAGACTCACCCGAGGCGACACGGCGGCCACCACCTCCACCGCCTGCTTCACCACCGCCATCACCTCGTCCCACTCACCTTCGATGTTCGTGAACATCGCGTTGGTCTCGTTGGGAAGACCGGAGGCGCGGACGACGCGGACGGCCTCGGCCACCGCCTCGCTCACGCCTCCGGTCTCGTCACCGGCCGACGGGCTGATGCTGAATGCGACGATCATGCATCCAGGATGTCAGGCTCCTCCTGCGCGCGGCGTTCGGCTCCGGAGGTGGTGAGGAGGGCCTTCTCCTTGATGAAGAGGACCGCGATCAGGGCGAGGACCGCGAACGGGACCGACATCATGAACAGGTCCGCGGTCGCGTCGCCGTACGCGTTCTCGACGACGGTCCGGATCTGCGGCGGCAGCTCCGCGATGTTCGGTACGGCGTGCCCGCCGCCGGTCGAGGCGCCGCCGGGGTTCAGCGTCTCGGCGACCTGGTTCGCCAGGATCGCGCCGAGGACGCTGACGCCGATCGTGCCGCCCATGCTCCGGAAGAAGCTCACGGCCGAGGTCGCCGCGCCGAGCTCCCGCGCCGGTACGTCGTTCTGCGCCGCGAGCACCAGGTTCTGCATGACGAGGCCGATGCCGACGCCGAGCACGATCATGAACGCCCACAGCATGTACTTCGAGGTGTGCGCGTCGATCGTGCCGAACAGCGCCAGCCCGATCGGCAACAGCACGCTGCCGACGACCAGGTAGATCTTCCAGCGGCCGTACTTCGTGATCAGCCCACCGGCGATCGTGGACGCGATCATCATGCCGAGGATCATCGGCAGGCTCATCAGCCCGGCCTTGGTCGGCGAGTACCCCTGAGCGATCTGGAAGTACTGCGCCAGGAACACCGAGCCGCCGAACATCGCGACCCCGACCAGTGCGCTCGCGATGATCGACAGCGTCACCGTGCGGTTGCGGAACAGGTCCATCGGGATGATCGGCTCCGGGTGCCGGCGCTCGACCAGCACCGCGGCCGCCAGCACGCCCAGCGCCACCGCGACCAGCCCGAAGCTCCAGCCGGAGACCCACTCGAACTTGCTCCCCGCGAACGACGACCAGACCAGCAGCGTGCTGACGCCGCCCATGATCAGGAACGCGCCCCACCAGTCGATCTTCACGTCCCGCCGGACGGTCGGCAGCTTCAGCGTGCGCTGCAGCAGCACGATCGCGGCGAGCACGAACGGTACGCCGACCAGGAAGCAGGCGCGCCAGCCGAGCGGCGAGTCGACGAGGAAGCCGCCGAGCAGCGGCCCGCCGACGGTCGCGGACGCGAAGATCGCGCCGAAGACACCGGAGTACCGGCCGAGCTCCCGCGGCGGGATGATCGCGGCCATCACGATCTGCACCAGCGCGGTCAGGCCGCCGGCGCCGAGCCCTTGCAGCACCCGGCTGCCGAGCAGCACCTCGATGTTCGGGGCGAAGCCGGCGACCAGCGAGCCGATCACGAAGAAGCCCAGCGACAGCTGGACCAGCAGCTTGTTGTTGTAGAGGTCGGCGAGCTTGCCCCACAGCGGCACCGTGGCCGTCATCGTGAGTAGCTCGAGGGTGACGACCCAGGTGTACGACGATTGGCTCGCGCCCAGGTCGTGAATGATCCGCGGCAGCGCGGTCGACACCACGGTGCCGGCCAGGATCGCCACGAACATGCCCATCATCAGGCCGGACATGGCCTGGACGGTCTGGCGTGGGGTGAGCGTAGTGGTGACCTCACCCACGGAATCCGGAGTGGGTGACGAGGTCGTCGTCATGAGTGACCTTTCTTCTGGTTGTCCGGCCCGAAGGCGGTGTCGATGCCTTGGGCAAGTAAGTGGAACGCTTCGTCGAGCAGTTCGGCGACGGGCCGGTCGGGGGCGGCCTTGTGCAGCTCCATCGCCACCCGGCAGGCGGCGCCGGCGGTGCTGACGATCAGCGCCGGCCGGGTCGACCCGGGCGGCAGGCCCATCCGCTCGGTGAGTGCGGCGGTCAGTTGCCGTTCGTCGTCGATGCTCGACAGCATCAGCTGGTACAGCAGGCTCGGTGAGCTCATGATGAGCTCGCCCCGGCGCGACAGTTCGCCGTCGCTCTCCAGGTCGCGCAGTACGTCGCGGACGACGTACCACATCGTGGTCAGCGGCGACTCGTCGGCCGGAGCGGTGCGCATCCGCTCCAGCGCGCGCTCGAGGTGCTCGGGGTTGCGCCCGAGGATCGCGTGCTCCTTGTGCGGGAAGTAGTTGAAGAAGGTCCGCACCGACACGTCGGCCGCCTCGGCGATCTCCTCGACCGTGACGTGCTCCGGCCCCTTCTCCAGCGCCAGCCGCAGCGCGGCCTCGGCCAGCGCCGCCCGCGTCTGCTGCTTCTTGCGCTCCCGCAGCCCCGTCTCCGCCCCCACGCGTACCAGGCTAGGCAGAAACTTGCACCCACTGCAAACTATTAGTCCTGCAAACTTGCAGCCGTGCAAGCAAAGTCACCTAACGGATTTGATCGAACACCCTCCGCAGCGCGATGGCTGTTCAGCGCTCCGGCGTCCCGGGCTGCCGAGTGACGGAGTACGGCGAAGTGCCGCGGCCTCCGTAGGCGCCCCAGCCGGAGCTGCCCCGCCCCGGAGCCGCCAGGCCGCCGAACGAGACGGTCCGGGTGAAGTACTCCCCGGCGATCTTCCGGCCCGCCTCGAACGCGTCGCGGCCGACCGCGCACGAGCGGCTGAAGACGTGGTGCCGTGCGACGGTCAGCTTGGGAAGCGTGCCGAAGTGGTTCCACATCGCGTTCCTGATCCGGTGTTCCGCGGTCTCGCGCTCGCCAACGAACCGCGGGTCGCCGAGGCCGTAGCGGTCGGCGAGGATACCGGTCGCGACGGCCCACTTGCCGGTCGCGTTGACCACGACCAACCGCCGCATCATCTCGAAGCGGTCGGCATCGTCGAGACCACCCAGCTCGTAGGCCAGCGTATCGGCCGCCGGCGTGTACTTCTCGTAGACCGAAGAGCTGACCACGTTCTTGATCCCCGGGGCGATGCGGTCGAGCTGGAACTCGTCGATGTAGTCGTTCAAGGTCTCGTGGCCGTAGCTCTCGGTCACGCCTTCCTCGAGTGCCCGCACCGCGGCGATCCGGAAGTCCTGTTCGGCGTCCGCGTGCTCGGTGCCCGGACCGGCGAGCAGGTGCAGGTTCTCGTGGTACACGATGGCGAGAGCCTCGCGGTACCGCAGCAGGGTGGCGTCGTCGTGCTGCTTCCCCGCGTTCTCGAACATCTCCCGGAGCGGCCGCAGCACGCGCTCCTCGTCGTACCGGATCGTGTGGTCCCAGCCGGCCGTGCCGAGCACCCGCAGCCCGTCGTCGGTGAGCTTGTACGGCTGCACCTCGTACGTCCCGTTCCAGCTCGAGTGGTCGGCGCCGGTGACGTTGATCGCGCCGACGTGCTGCAGCCGCATGAACTCGTCGAACGTGGCGGGTGGCGGTAGTGGCATCCTCAGTCGCCGACGTCCGCTCGCCAGCTCTCGGCGAGCCGGGCCAGTGGCCCGTTCAACGCGAGTACGGCGTTCTGCTCGAACTCGTCGTCCGTCTCCCGCGAGACCGCCGTGATGGCACGCATTCCCTGCTCCAGCCGGGCGATCCGCTCGCGCGCGTCCCCTTCGTCGCGCTCCGCCTCGGCCGCGAGCTGCTGGGCGCGCGCCATCCGCTCCTCGGCAGCCGGCGACGTCTGCGCCTCCCAGCGCTCGATCAGGAACAGCGCGGTCTGTTGCAGCCGAGCGTCGTCGATCTCCGGTACGACGCCACGCAACGCCGCGAGCGCCGCACGGGCGTCGAGCGCGCCGAGCCGCCACTCGTGCTGCGCCGCCTTGTAGCGCTGGAGAAACTCGTCGTACCGCACGCGCTCACTGTAGTGGGGTCGCTTTGGCATTCCAGAAATGCGGTTGCTCGCTCCGGCGCTGCGACTCCAGGCTCGAGGAAAACCACTCGAGGAGGCACTGTGCGGAGCGCGATCCTGAACGTCACGTTCGACTGCACCGATGCCCGGGCCCAGGCGGAGTTCTGGAGCCAGGTCACCCGGTGGCCGGCGACGTTCCACGACATGCCCGGCAACCCGTTCTGGCGGGTCGGCGAGGAGACCGGGGCGAGCCTGGTCTTCGTCACCGTCCCCGAACCCAAGACCACCAAGAACCGGATCCACCTGGACCTGCTCCCCCGCGACGGCACTCAGGCCGAAGAACTCGAACGCCTGCAAGCGCTGGGCGCCCGCGTCGTCGACGACCGCCGTACCGCCACCCCCGGCAGCTGGATCGTCCTGGCCGACCCCGAGGGCAACGAATTCTGCCTGGAGGAAGGCGACTGACTCGGCCTTGGCCGCGTGACGGCCTGGCGAGGAGCTGTGCCACCGGTCGGCGGTGACAGGTCCAGAGCAACCGCCGACCGGTGACAGCCGCCCGGGTACCCGGTCCGCCCAGCCCTAACCACGCCGTGATCCTGTTCACGTCCGTGGCGATACATAGGTTTGCTATGTATATTCGTTGGTGTGACCGTCAACGATCTGACACAGCTCGGCGAGGACATCGTCGTCGCGTCGACGCGGCTGTCGCGGCTGGCGACGCGGAACGTGAACACGTTGCCGCACGCCGCGATGCGGGTGCTGGGGCGGGTGGACGAGCTCGGGCAGGCGCGGATCGGCGACCTGGCCAAGGCGGACCGGGTGTCGCAGCCGACGATGTCCAACCTCGTGCAGCGGCTCGAGGAGCAGGGCTTGGTACGGCGCGTCCAGGACCCGGCGGACTCGCGCGCCAGCCTGATCAGCCTCACCGACGCGGGCCTCGCCGAGCTGCGCAGCGCCCGCCACCAGGCCGGCGAAGCCCTGTCGGCGTACCTGGGTCAGCTGCCCGCGGCCGACCTCGCCACCTTGGACGCCGCCGTCACGGTCATCCACAAACTCCTCACCCTCGAACCTCCGGAGGCCACAGCCCGGTGAGCACGTTCCTGAAGCAACCCAAGTCCGTCTGGGCGGTCGCGTTCGCGTGCGTGATCGCGTTCATGGGGATCGGGTTGGTCGACCCGATCCTGAAGCCGATCGCCGAGCAGCTGCACGCGAGCCCGTCCCAGGTGTCGCTGCTCTTCACGAGTTACATGGCAGTGATCGGCGTCGCGATGCTGGTCACCGGCGCGGTCTCGAGCCGGATCGGCGCCAAGCGCACGCTGCTCATCGGCCTGGCGATCATCGTGGTGTTCAGCGCGCTCGCCGGCCTGTCGAACAGCATCGGCGCGATCGTCGCGTTCCGCGCCGGCTGGGGCCTGGGGAACGCCTTGTTCATCGCGACGGCACTCGCGACGATCGTGAACTCGGCGTCCGGCTCGGTCGCCGAGGCGATCATCCTGTACGAAGCCGCCTTGGGCGTCGGCATCGCGGCCGGCCCGCTCGTCGGCGGCGAACTGGGCACGATCTCCTGGCGCGGGCCGTTCTTCGGCGTCGCGGTGCTGATGACGATCGCGCTCGCCGCGACCGCTTTCCTGCTGCCGGCCTCGCCGCGAGAATCCCGCCGTACGTCGATCGTCGAGCCGCTGAAGGCACTGCGGCACCGGTCGCTGGCGACGGTGGCGGTGACCGCGCTGCTGTACAACTTCGGGTTCTTCACGCTGCTCGCGTTCACACCGTTCCCGCTGGCGATGTCGGCGCGGCAGATCGGGCTGATCTTCTTCGGCTGGGGGCTGTGCCTGGCGTTCACGTCGGTGTTCGTGGCGCCGCGGCTGCAGCGCCGGTTCGGGACGTTGCCGGTGGCAATGAGTGTGCTGCTGCTGTTCGCGGCGGACCTGGCGGTGATGGGTGTGTACGCACACCACAAGCCGGTGCTCGCGGTCGGTGTGGTCGTGGCCGGGTTGTTCCTCGGCATCAACAACACGCTGATCACCGAGGCCGTGATGGGCGCGGCGCCGGTGGAGCGCGGTACGGCGTCGGCGGCGTACTCCTTCGTGCGCTTCTCCGGCGGCGCGGTCGCGCCGTGGCTGGCCGGGAAGCTCGGCGAGGAGGTCAACATCCAGCTTCCGTTCTACGTCGGCGCTGTCGCCGTACTGCTCGCGGTCGCCGCGCTGGCCACCGGGTGGAAGCCGCTCTCGCATCTGCGCGTGCCCGCGAACCACTCTGTGTCCGAGGCCGAAGCCGTCACGGTGGCTGACGCCTGAGGTTCCATACCAAACGGTATGGTATGGTCGCGAGCATGGTGACGCGACTCGAGTGGCTGGACGCTGGTCTGCGGCTGCTGGAGGTCGAAGGTGCGCCGGCAGTCACGATCGAACGGCTGACCGGTGTGCTCGGGGTCACCAAAGGCTCGTACTACCACCACTTCGGGAGCGCCGCCGGTTACAAGCAGGCGCTCCTGGAGCACTTCGAGGCGCGCTACACCACCCGGCTGATCGACGCGGTCGAAGCTGCCGCGGACCGGGCGGCGCCGGCGAAGTTGCAGCACTTGTTGCGGCTGGTGCTGGCGGATTCCGACAGTGCGGGGCTCGAGATCGCGGTGCGGGCCTGGGCTTTGCAGGACCCGGACGTGCGGGCTGCGCAGGAGCGGGTCGATTCGGCGCGGACGGCATACCTGAAGAAGTTGTGTCGTGGGCTGGATGCCGACGTGGACCCTGACCGGTTCGCGCAGTTGCTGTACCTGATTCTGATCGGCGCGGAGCAGGTGCTGCCGCCGATCGACAACCGGGACGTGCGGGAGATCTACGACCTGGTGCTCCGCCTCATTTCCTAGGACTGGAGGGCCCGAGATGCCAACCACTCTGCACGAGCTCGACGACCTGATTCCGGTCGTCGACGAGATCGACGTGAAGACGGCACGCGGTGACGTCACGCTGCGCGAGTTCACCGCCGGGGCATTGGGCCACAGTCCGTTGTGGATCAAGGGATTGTTCGCGGTACGCATGGCTGTGGCCGCCGTACTGCGGCTGGAAACCACCGGCGTACCGGACTCGCGTCGGCTGCGGCCCGAGACCGTGAGCTTCACGCCCGGCGAGCAGAACTCGTTCTTCACCGTCATGCGCGGCGAGGAGGATCGCTACCTGCTGCTGAAGGTCTCCGACAACCACCTGGTCGCCTACCTCGCGATCATCACCGACAACGAGCGTCCGGCGACGTTCAAGGTGGTGACGCTCGTGGAGTATCTGCGGCCCGCCGGGCGGTTCTACTACAACCTGATCCGGCCGTTCCACCACGTCGTGCTGCTCAGTATGTGCCGAGCCGGCGAGACGTGGCGCGACAAGCGGTGAGGGTGGCCGCGGCGCCGACCACGACAAGCGCCGCCCCGAAGATCAGCCCGAGCAGCCGCCACGGAATCGCCAACGCAGCAAGGCCGTAAGGCCCCGCCGCGATACCGGCGAGCGCGGCCGCAGCAACCAGCGATCCCAGCAGTACGCCGACCACGACAACGGTCCCGGACTCCACCAGCGCGACCGCGACGACCTGCGCGCGGGTCAGCCCGGCCAGTCGCGAGAGCGTGAACTCCTGCCGCCGGTCGGCCGTGGACATCACGACCGCGTTGACCACCGCGACGGCGGTGAAGATGCCGGCCAGGCCCATCAGCGCGGCGAAGAGTCCCGAGTTGCTGCGCTGCTGGGCCTCGCCGCGCGCCGCCGCCCATTCCTCGACCGTGCGCCCCTCCATCGTCGCGCCGGGCGCCAGCTTCACCAACGTCTCCGTCCGCCCACCGGCCGGCAGCAGGCTCCGCGGAATGAAGAAGTTCTCGCTGACATCGAGCGTTTCCGGCATGATTGCGACGACCTTGACCGCGACCTTCCTGTTGCCGAGCGCAACATCGAGGGTCGATCCGAGCCGGTATCCCTCCGCCGCCATCCCGGGCCCGATCGCGATCGTCCGCCCGGTCAGCCGGTCCAGCGAACCCTTCCGCGGCCGCAGCCGGTGCGTCGACTGGTACGCGGCCGGATCGATCCCGACCGCCTCGGAGTACACCGTTTTCCGAAAACGTGTGACGGCGATCGGCACGGCGGTCTGCACCGACGCCGCCGTGACACCGGGCCCCGGCCGGACGGCGTGATCGACGACGACGTCAGCCGTGATCAGCCGTTCCTGCTCGACGCCGACCGCCTTCGCCAGCGACCCGAATGTCCCCCACAGCCCGACGACCAGGCCGACGAGCACGATCAACGGGGCCGCGGTCGTGGCGCTGCGCCGTACCGCGTGCAGCACGCCCGCGCGGGCGAGATCGGCGATCAAGTTGCCACGGACGACGACTGCGGGGATCCGTCCGGCCAGCGGTACGACGACCGGGCTCAACTGGCTCAGCGCCACGGACCCGCTGATCATCACGACGAGCCCGATCATCAACCCTGCCACGAGATCGCGCGCGGCCTGTGCCGCGATCACCAGCACCACCGTGCAGAGCGCCGCCGACAGTCCCCAGAACCAGCGCCATCCCGTCATCACGCGCCGCGCCGCCTGCCCCTCGACGACCGCCTCGAGCGCGCTGATCCGCGACGCCCGCCAGGCCGCGGCGAGCACCCCGGCCAACGCCGTACTCACCCCGATGATCATCGCCGCCCAGACGGCGCCCTGGTCCCACGGCGCCCTGAACCACTCCGGCAACATCCCCAACTCGACGAGCAACCACGACTGCGCCCAGGTCGCCAGCACCCCGAGCGGCAGCCCCGCCACACTGCCGGCCACTCCGAGCAGACCCGCCTCGACGAGCACCATCACACACAGGTAGCCGCGCTGCGCCCCCACCAGCCGCAGCAACCCGAACTCCCGCCGCCGCTGCACGGTGATGAACCCGAACGTCGTACTGACAATGAAAACGCTCAGGAAAACGGCGAGCATCACCGACATTCCGAGCAGTGTCGCGGCACCGACGTACCCCTCCCGCACCTTGGCCCGCTCGAACGCCGACAGACCGGCCGGGAGCACCGGCCGGTCGGTCGCGGCGATCAACTGCAACCCGGACTGCACCAGCCCGACTCCGAGCGCGACCGCCACCACCGCTCCGGCGAACAGCTGCCACCTCGTCCGCAACGCCCCGACCGACAACCTCAGCATGCGTCCACTCAACAACCGGCAACCGCGAACCGCCCGGGCGCGGACGATCCAGCCCGGTAGCTTCTGCGCTACCCCGCGCGCAGCAGGAGGCTCACGGAGCTGTGCATCGCCAGACCGCCCAGCGCGGACAGTGCGCGGAACGTCAGGGTCAGATCGACGACGTCCGCCGTCCCGAACCGGATCCGGAAACCGGCCGTCTGACGATGCTCGCCGGTCAGTTCGAACGCCGGCAGGTCGAGCTCGACGCCGCGGACCGGCTCGGCCTCCACGACCAGCGGACCGGTCACGAAGCCGTCGTTCACCACGGCGACCTCGAGGGTGTGCCAGGTCCCCGGCGTCAGCTCGCCGATCGGCGCCGTCGTGCGGGCGACGTTCACCCGCGCCTCCGGGTTCACGGTCACAGCGATCGGTGCGTCGGTCTCGACCGGACCGCAACAGCCGACGGCAGGTGAGCAATGAGCCATCAGTCCGCCTCGCATTCGTCCCGCAGCGCGCGGTACGTCACCCGCGCGGCGTCGTACGCCTCGCGCGCGGCCGTCCGCTCGTCCTCCCGGATGAATCCCGACTTCGCGTCCCACAACGCGTCGACGGAGTCGTACAGCCACTGCGCGCTGCGTCGGGACGCCCGGATCGGCCGCCCGCCGACCTCCACGAACACCGGCTGCGTGTGCACGCTGCGGAGGATCCGCACCGCGATCCAGGACGACCGTTCCAGCGGAACGTCGACGGCGATTTCCTGCTCGGTGCCGTCGGCAACAATTTCCTGGGACGCCACCGGTACGCCGTTCACGACGACCTCGAGCAGCACGTGCCGCGTCGAGCCGATCCGGGCCCGCTCGAGATGCCAGCCGACCGGCGCACTGTAGACAGGACGCCCGGGCGGCGGAGGCGGCGGTTCCGCGGGCAGCCACGCCGCGACGGTCGCGCTCACCCGCGCCGTTCCGGGGGCGGTCCGCACCTGTTCCCGGCCGGTGTCCCCGTCGACAGCCAGGTCGAACACGTGGCTCCGGCCGTCACCGAAGTACGACGAACTGTCGCGCAGGCCGGCTGTCCATGCCTCGAGCGCTTGTGGACCCGCCGGCGGCTCCGGCAGTCGCACGTAGGTCCGCCCGAGGCCCGGACCGTCGTCGTAGATGCACGGATAGTCGGTCTCTCCGAGCATCAGCGTGCGGTAGCCGACGTTGAGCAGGTGGTACCAGATGTTCAGCTCGGCGGCGGGCGCGAACTGGCTGCCGCACTGGAAGTCGGCGGCACCGAGCGGTACGTCGACGACGATCTCGTTGGACCCGATGCCCTGGAACGACGGGACGATGTAGTTCGGCAGTTCTTCGGTGCCGACGCCCAGCCCGACCCCACAGTGCGCGTAGCCGACCAGTGCGCCCTGCTCCTTGGCCCAGCGCAGCACCGGCAGATTCCAGGACGGCCAGTCCTCGATGATTTTCGTTCCGGGATAGTCCTGCTCGGTGAGGCCGAGCAGGATCAGGTGGCCGGAATGACTGGACGGGAAACCGGAAACCTCGACGTCGTAGCGCAACACGCTCTCGGCGTCGCGATCGGTGGGTCGCGGGGTCCACGTCATGCCCTGCGCGGCCTGCATCGCCGGATACTCCAGGTCGGCCGGCGGGCTGATCGACCGGCCGGTGAAGAACTGTTTCTGGTGGTAGTAGCACGGCGCCCAGGTGAGGACACTGCCGAGCGACAGGCCCTCGCCGCGGACGTGCCGGATCATCGTTTCCGGCGTCACGCCTTCGCTCGGGACGTTGTAGTGCGAGCAGCCGCCGGCGTGGATGTGCGGGTCGCCCGAGTAGTACCCGTGGCTCGCCGGATCGGTCCACCGGTCGAGGACGATCGGAATTTCCGACGTCTCCGCGTCGATGTCGGCGTCCACCAGCACCGGCCGGTACTCGGGCCCGCGAACCGCGGACACCTGGTACCGGCCCGCGGGCAGCCGGATCATCTCACCGGTCGCCCGGTAGACGTGTTCGTGGAAGAACATGTCCGGCGCCAGCCGCATCGCCTTCGACGGGTAGCTGCGTCCCTGCGCGTCCCGGACCGTGATCGCGGCCATGCAGCTCCGCCCGTCCGGCTCCCGGACGTCGATCCGGATCTCCCGGGCCGGCGCGCAGTCGAAGTCGAACGCGGCGGCGTACTGGCCCAGCTCGAAGTTCGTCCGCTGGTAGGCGAGCCCCTGCGGCGTCCGGCTCAGGCTGTCGTGGTTGTGCTCGTCCGCGGCGAACAACATCAACCCGCCCGCCCGGACGCCGCCGTCGCGGCTGTAGAGGCTGATGACCTGGTACTCGACCTCGAGGCCCGACAGCTCACCGGACCCGGCGAGCTTCGCGTCCAGCCAGGCGTTCTCGATCCGCGGTACGACGGTCAGCGTGTCGGGCATCGCGATCCGCGCCGAATGGCTGTGGAAGTCGATCAGGCCGTGCACCCCGCCGGCGCCGGTGCCCAGCTTGGCCTCGAGCCGGTGCGGGTTCGCCACCCGGACGAGGAAACTGCGCCAGCCGTGCTGAACCAGTCGCGGCGGCGCGGCACCCGGCGTGCTGACCGCCATCCCACGCTCGTCGATCGCCACGTCCACCAGGACGAACGGTCGCAGCAGAGCTTCGAGTTGAGTACGACGCTCCGCATCGCTCAACGAACTGCTTTCCAGCTTGGACAGTTGCGCGACCAGGTCCGCGGGCAGCGGATCGCCGACGTCCTGCAGTTTCCGCACGGCGCGCGCCGCGGATGCGAACAGGGGCTGTACTGCGGGCTCTGACACCGAGGACCTCCCTGGGGCGAGTTCCTTCGCGACCCTACTCGGCGGCGTCTACCTGAGCACCTCTAATAGCGCGGCGACGTCAGCCTGGTCCGGGTCGCGTGCACCGATCAATGCCTGCATCAGCAGACCGTCCAGCGCAGCAACCAGTAGCCTCGCCTTCTGCGGATCCGCGGTGAAGGCTCTGGCGATCTCCGTCAACGGCTCCAGCCACGCACCGGCCGTCTCCCGGAGGTCAGGCCGCCTCGCCGCGTACAGGTACAGCTCGTAGAGGGCCAGCGTCCGGCCACGCCGCCGTACGACGCTGTGCTCGATCAGGCGCGCCAACTCGTCGGCCGGCCGCGCGCCCAGCTCGCTGCCGCGGCCGTGCAGCTCGGCGGCGAGATCCTCCGCGGCCGACTGCAGCGCCGCGACGAGGAGATCGTCCAGTGTCGGAAAGTGATAGGTGATCGACGCGACCGACACGTCGGCCGCCGCGGCCACTGCGCGATGGCTGACACCTGCGACTCCGTCGCGTTCGATCACGGCCAGCGTTGCCGCGAGCAGCTCGCCGCGGCGCTGCTCACCGCGTAGCCGGCGCCCGTCGACACCCCGTCTGACCTGCACGAACAGCAAACTATCAGGACGTTCGTACGGATTGATTTTGGTCCCGGAAAACGCGGGATCAACCGTTTTCCGCGACTTAGGCTCGGATTTCGTGGCCTCATCGAAACCAGCAGACCTGAGTACTGCGATGCGCCGGGCGCTCAAGCGCGCGGACGACGGAAAGACCCTCGACCCGGCCGAGGCGGAGGTGCTGCTCGGCGCGAGCGGCGACGCGCTGACCGCCCTGATGGCGACAGCGGCCAGGGTCCGCGACCAGGGCCTGGCGGACGCCGGCCGGCCGGGCGTGGTGACGTACTCCAAGAAGGTCTTCATCCCGCTGACGCGACTGTGCCGGGACCGCTGTCACTACTGCACGTTCGCCACCACGCCCGGTCGCGTGCATGCGCCGTACCTGTCGCCGGACGAGGTGCTGGAGATCGCGCGGCAGGGTGCCGCGTTGGGCTGCAAGGAAGCGCTGTTCACGTTGGGCGACGCGCCCGAGGAACGCTGGGACGCGGCACGGAAGTGGCTGGAGGAGGCCGGGTACGACAGCACGCTCGACTACGTGCGCGCGATGGCGATCCGGGTCCTCGAGGAGACCGGGCTGCTGCCGCACCTCAACCCGGGCGTCATGTCGTGGCAGGACCTGCAGCGCCTGAAGCCGGTCGCGCCCAGCATGGGCATGATGCTGGAGACCACCTCGCGGCGGCTGTTCGAGGAGAAGGGGCAGCCGCACTTCGGGTCGCCGGACAAGGACCCGGCGGTCCGGCTGCGGGTGCTCGAGGACGCCGGGCGCTCGAACGTCCCGTTCACCACCGGGCTGCTGATCGGGATCGGGGAAACGCTGTCGGAACGTTCCGACTCGATCTTCGCGCTGCGGCGGATCGCGCGGCAGTACAACGGGATCCAAGAAGTGATCATCCAGGGTTTCCGGGTGAAGCCGGACACGGCGATGCGCAACGACGCCGACGTTCCGCTGGACGAGTGGCTGGCCGCGATCGCGGTGACGCGGATTGTGCTCGGGCCGCGGGTCCGGGTCCAGGCGCCGCCGAACCTGGTCGACCTTGCCGAGTGCCGGGCACTGCTGGACGCGGGTGTCGACGACTTCGGCGGGGTCTCGCCGCTGACGCCGGACCACGTGAACCCCGAGCGCCCGTGGCCGCAGATCGACGATCTCGCGAAGGTGACCGCCGACGCGGGCTTCGAGTTGCGCGAGCGGCTCACTGCGCACCCGGAGTACCTCCGCGAACCCTGGCTGGACCCGCGCCTGATCTCGCACGTCGAGGCACTCGTCGACCCCGCGACCGGCCTGGCCGACGAGAGCGCCATGCCGGCCGGTCTCCCCTGGCAGGAGCCGGACGGCGGCTGGGACAGTGTCGGCCGCACCGACCTCCACACCGCCATCGACACCGAAGGCCGCCGTACCGAAACTCGCTCGGACTTCGACGCGGCGTACGGCGACTGGAACGTCCTCCGCGAAGACGTCGCAGCCCGCCGCGCCGCCGAAGCGACCGCGGGCGGCGCTTCCGCCGGCGGCGCACCGGCCGGGACCGGCTCGCCTGAGCGCATTTCTGCCGAGGTGAAGGCGGCCCTGGTGGCCGCCGAGCGGGATCCGGCCGGGTTGTCCGACGCGCAGGCGCTCACCTTGATGACGGTGACCGGGCCGGCGCTGGACGAGCTGGCGCGGATCGCCGACGACTTGCGCAAGGCAACGGTCGGCGACGACGTGACCTACGTGGTGAACCGGAACATCAACTTCACCAACGTCTGCTACACCGGCTGCCGGTTCTGCGCGTTCGCCCAGCGCCGGACCGACGCCGACGCCTACTCGCTCTCGATGGACGAGGTCGGGCAGCGCGCCGAGGAAGCCTGGGTGATCGGCGCCACCGAGGTCTGCATGCAGGGCGGTATCCACCCGGACCTGCCCGGCACGGCGTACGCCGATCTGGTCCGCGCCGTCAAGGACCGCGTCCCGGACATGCACGTCCACGCGTACTCGCCGATGGAGATCGTGAACGGCTCGGTGCGCACAGGGCTGTCGATCGAGGAGTTCCTGATCTCGGTGAAGGAGGCCGGGCTGGACAGCATCCCCGGCACCGCCGCCGAGATCCTCGACGACGACGTCCGCTGGATCCTCACCAAGGGAAAGTTGCCCACGGCAAGCTGGATCGAGGTGATCAGTACCGCGCACCGCGTCGGGCTGCCGTCCAGCTCGACGATGATGTACGGCCATGTCGACGCACCGCACCACTGGGTCCAGCACCTGCGCACGATCGCCGCGGTCCAGGACGAGACCGGCGGCTTCACGGAGTTCGTGCTGCTGCCGTTCATCCACCAGAACTCGCCGATCTACCTCGCCGGCATCGCCCGTCCCGGTCCGACGTACGACGAGAACCGGGCGGTGCACGCGATGGCGCGCATCATGCTGCACGGCCGGATCGACAACATCCAGTGCTCGTGGGTGAAACTCGGCGTCGACGGCTGCGTCGCGGTCCTGAACGGCGGCGTCAACGACATCGGCGGCACGTTGATGGAGGAGACCATCAGCCGGATGGCCGGCTCCAAGCACGGCAGCCGCAAGTCCATCGCCGAACTGACCGCCATGGCCACCGCCGCCAACCGCCCCGCCCGCCAACGCACCACCACCTACGGCGAAGTCCCCACCCGCCCAGCGACCGAACTCGAACTAGCCTGATCGGTTCACCGGGTCGAGGTCGACAGCGCGCGTCCGGCGCTTCGACCCGACCCGGTGACCGAGCGCGACGAGCAGGAACCCGACGACGTAGATCCCGCCCGTGACCGCGAGGTACCCGAACGGCATCGCGTCCGGTTCCACCGGGAACGCCTGGTTGTGGTCGGCCTGGTCGGCACCGGCGGGTTCGGGTACCTGCTCAAGGACCGGGTGCTCCGGGTCGGCGACTTCCTGGACGCCCTGCGCCGGGTCGTAAACGGCGGGTCGGCGCTGGATCCGGCGATCGTGGCCGCGCTCGTGACACCGACGCGCGTCGCTGACCCGCTCGCCGCGCTGTCCGCGCGCGAACGCGAGGTGCTGGCCCTGGTCGCCAGGGCCGCTCGAACAGCGCGATCGCCGCGCGGCTCGTGCTCGCCGAACGCACGGTCGAGAGCCACATGCGGAGCATCTTCCAGAAGCTCCGCATCGACGAGGCGCCGGACACCCATCGCCGGGTCCTCGCGGTGCTCACCCATCTCCGGGCTTAGCCCGGAACGACCGTCTGGAACGGTTGAGTGTCGAACTGTTTGGGGGGTGGTGGTTGTTGCGGCAGGCAACCTCTGCACGGAAAGTGAGGGAATTTTTACTGAGCGTTGCTTACTTCAAAGGCAATGCAAATGTTTGAACCGGAGGATTCCCGGTACGCCGGGGTGCGTGACAACGTTCTCGATGTCGGCGACGGACGGGTCGCCGGCACTAGGTCCAGATGGTTCCCGATGTACTCCCGTCCGCGACCGGACTGTACCTCCCCTGCCGGCCGCGGAACGGTGCGCGGGATCCGTCCTCCTTCGGGCCGCTTGCCCTCTCGGGGCAACAGCAGGACGCCGGCCGTGTCGGTGGGGTGTTGGTCGCCAGTGAGGTGGCGACCAACACCCGGCACGGCCGGCGTTTCTTACTGATGGGACTGCCTCGCTGTACTGGTGCTGCTGGGGACCAGTACAGCGGGGCAGTTTGTCGTTGCTACAGGTCTCAGTAGGGGTAGGTGTCGTCGCGCCGGGTCGGGTCGAGGTCCCACAGCGAGAACTGCACGATCTTGTGCGACTCCTCGCCGCCGCCCGGCACCAGGCCGAACGACTCGTACTCCTTCGAGCCCAGCCCGTCCAGGTAGCAGAGCAGTTCGAACGCGGACTGCGCGTCCTCGATGTCGTCGACGACGTCCTCGTTCTGCGCTTCGTGCGCGCGACTCCGGACGTACCGCACGAAGGCGTCCGGGTCGGTCACGACGTAGTCGTACCGCGCCTGGTAGCTGAGGCGGACCCCGTTCTCCGGGACCAGCGGCTCCTCGAGGTCGTCCAGCGGTCCGCCCTCGACGATCTCCCGGTAGTCCGCCGGGTCGTCGAAGTCGTCGGGCCCCAGCGGCAGGTCGTCCAGCTCGTCGGGGTCGTAGGAGTCGATCCCGAGGAAGATGTCACCCCAGCCCCGCTCGTGCACGGCGTCCGCGAGCGCCCGGGCCTGGACCCGGACGTTCTCGATCGCGCCGGTGGCCCGCAGGTCGTGCAGGTCCAGAGCGTCTGCCTGCTCCAGCAACACCCTCGCGAGTTCACGGGCGGCCTCGGCAGCCGACGCGGGTTCGATCGGCTCACTCATGCTGCGACGGTACAACCATCGGCACCTCCACTGCGGAGCCCGGTACTCCGAAAGCGTCGACGAGGTCCACCGCCGCCGGCCGGACGACCGCGCAGAGCTCGTTGACCAGCGCGGCGATCGCCTTCGACCGGCCCGGCGAGAGCCGCCCGTGCTCGAGGTACCACGCGCGCTCCGCCTCGATCGTCGCCAGCGCGTGCAGGTCGTACAGGTCCCGCAGCCCCTCCCGGATCTCGGCCGGCGCGTTCCGCACCGCGGACTGGAACGCCTCGAGCACCACCCGGTCGACATGCGCCCGCCCGGCGGCGATCACGTGGTCCTGGCACCGGTTGAACACGTCGAACGGATCGTCCCCGGCGTCGATCCCGGCCTTCAGCCGCCGCGCCACCCCGGACAGCATGTGCTCCTCGCGAAAGCGCAGCAGCCCGGAGTGGTAGTCGTCGTCCCGCAACCCCGCGTCCGGGTCCGCGGCATCACCCCGATTCGGTACGGCGTCCCGCAGCCGCTCGATCAACGGCCGCAGCGCCGCCTTCTCGACCGCGATCTCGACGGCCTGCGCCGCGACGAACCGCGCCGTACCGAGCGGGTCGAGCTTGCCGAAGGACTCGCGGTAGTCCGTCAGCAGTCCCTTCGCCACCAGCTGCAGCAGGACCGTGTTGTCACCCTCGAACGTGGTGAACACGTCGGTGTCGGCCTTCAGCGTCGCCAGCCGGTTCTCCGCGAGATAGCCGGCGCCGCCGCACGCCTCCCGGCACATCTGGATCGTCTCGGTCGCATGCCAGGTCCCGAGCGCCTTCGTCCCGGCCGCCTGCGCCTCCAGGGCACGCCGGTCGTGCTCGTCGCGGTCGTCGCTGAACACCCGCGTGAACTCGTCGACCAGCTCTGCCTGGGCGAAGTGCAGCGCATACGTCCGCGCGAGCAGCGGCAGCAACCTGCGCTGGTGCATGCGGTAGTCGAGCAGCAGCGCCTCCTCGGCACTGCCCGGTGCGCCGAACTGCCGGCGCTGAGCGGCGTACCGGATCGCGATCGTGAGGGCGACCTTGCTCGCGTTGATCGCCGCGCCGCCGACCGACACCCGGCCCTGCACCAAGGTGCCGAGCATGGTGAAGAACCGCCGGTCCGGGTTCTCGATCGGGCTACTGTAGTTGCCCTCGGCATCGACCGAGGCGTAGCGGTCGAGCAGCGCGTCGCGCGGCACCCGGACCTGGTCGAAGACGATCCGTCCGTTGTCGACCCCGTTCAGCCCGAGCTTGGGACCGCAGTCCGACAGCGTCACGCCGGGCAGCGCCGCGCCGTCCGCGCCCCGGATCGGCACCAGCAGGCAGTGCACCCCGTGCGTCTCGCCACCGACGACGAGCTGCGCGAACACGGCCGCCATCCGCCCGTGCCGCGCCGCGTTGCCGATGTAGTCCTTCCGCGCGGCCGGCGTCGGCGTGTGGACGACGAACTCGTCGGTGTCCGCGTCGTACGTCGCCGTCGTGCCGAGGGCCTGGACGTTCGAACCGTGACCGGTCTCGGTCATCGCGAAGCAGCCCAGCAACTGCCCGCTGACGGCGTCCGCCAGATACCGCTCGTGGTGCTTCTCGGTGCCGAGGTGCAGGATCGCCCCGGCGAACAGCCCGAACTGCACGCCCGCCTTCACCATCAGCGAGAGATCGCCGAAGGCCAGCGTCTCGAAGGCCGCGATGAACCCGCCCAGGTCCGCGTCCCCGCCGTACTCCTTCGGGTAGCCGCGCGCGGGCAGCCCGTCCGCGGCCGACTGCAGCAGCAGGTCGAGGATCGCGTCCCGATACTCGTCCCGCGGCAGTCGCACCGCCAGGTCCCCCAGGTCGGCGTGCGCGGCCAGGCCTGCCCGCACGACGTCCCGCGCCGCCTTGTGCGGCCCGTCCAAGTAGTCCCGCATCGACGATGTGCTCATGTCCTCTAACTTACGAGGAATCGCCGCTACTTTCCGTCACCACGTCGCGACTGTGGAAAAGCTGGCATCAATCCGTGTCTGCGGCACTATGCTGGCCATTGTGCCGAATTTGCGGGTGAGCGAGGCGGCCGCCCTTCTGGGAGTCAGCGACGACACGGTCCGGCGCTGGATCGACCAGGGCCGGCTGCCGTCCCAACAGGAGAGCGGCCGGATGGCCGTGGACGGACGCGCGCTCGCGGCGTTCGCCCAGGAGCTGGCCGACTCGCCGGAGCCCCGCCACACCGCTGCGGCCTCGGCGCGCAACCGGATGCGCGGGATCGTCACCCGGGTCGTCAAGGACGGCGTGATGGCGCAGGTCGAGCTGCAGGCCGGGCCGTTCCGGGTCGTGTCGCTGATGAGCCGCGAGGCCGCCGACGAGCTCGGCCTGGAGCCCGGCGTGATCGCGGTCGCGTCGATCAAGTCCACGCACGTCGTCGTCGAGATCCCGGAGGCCTGATGCTCCGCCGCGCGACGCTCACCGTCCTGGCCCTCGTAGCGCTGGCAGGGTGCGGCGCCGAGACCCCGGCGTCGAGTGGTTCCGGTACGCCGTCCGCGCCGTCAGGCGAGGTCAACGTCTTCGCCGCGGCCTCCCTGACCGGCACGTTCACCCAACTGGGGAAGGACTTCGAGGCGGCGCATCCCGGTGTGAAGGTGAACCTCAACTTCGACGGCAGCTCGGCGCTGGCGCAGCAGATCAACAAGGGTGCGCCGGCGGACGTGTTCGCGTCCGCGGCGCCGAAGAACATGGCCGACGTCCGCGACAAGGGCACGCCCACGACGTTCGTGAAGAACACCCTGGAGATCGCGGTACCGAAGGGCAATCCGGGCGGGATCACCGGCCTGAAGGACTTCGCCGACCAGGACAAGAAGATCGCGCTGTGCGCCGCCGAGGTGCCGTGCGGCGCGGCCGCCGCGAAGGTGTTCAAGGCAGCCGGCATCACACCCCAACCGGACACGCTCGAGAAGGACGTGAAGGCCGCGCTCACCAAGGTCGGCCTGGACGAGGTCGACGCGGCGCTGGTCTACAAGACCGACGTACGGTCGGCGCAGGACAAGCTCGAGGGCATCCAGTTCCCGGAGGCGAGCCAGGCGGTCAACGAGTACCCGATCGCCACGCTGACCAACGGCCCGAACCCGGACGGCGCCAAGGCGTTCGTCGACTACGTCCTGTCCGCCAAGGGCAAGGCCGTCCTGACCGCGGCCGGTTTCGACGCGCCGTGAGTCGTGGCAGGAGTACCCGCGGGCGGCTGCCCGTCGTACTGCTGCTGCCTGCTCTGCTCGGGCTGGCGTTCCTGCTGGTCCCGCTGGTCGGCCTACTCGCGGAGGCGCCGTGGTCGACGCTGCCGCGGCGGCTGTTCAGCGCTGAGGTCTGGCAGGCGCTGAGGCTCTCACTGGTGTGCGCTACCGCCGCTACGGTCTTGTGCGTACTCCTAGGTGTACCGCTGGCGTGGCTGCTCGCCAGAGGTGGTCTGCCTGGGCGGAGCGTGATCCGAGCGTTCGTGACAGTGCCACTAGTACTGCCACCAGTAGTTGGAGGTGTGGCGCTACTACTCGTGCTCGGGCGCCGTGGTCTGGTTGGCCAGCACCTCGACACCTGGTTCGGGTTCTCGTTGCCGTTCACCACTGCCGGCGTGATCGTGGCGGAAGCGTTCGTGGCGATGCCCTTCCTGGTCATCTCGGTCGAGGGCGCGCTCCGCGCAGCTGATCCGCGGTACGAGGAGGCGGCCGCGACACTCGGTGCAGGGCGGTGGATGACGTTCCGGCGGGTGACGCTGCCTTCGATCGCGCCAGGGCTCGTCGCCGGGATGGTGTTGTGCTGGGCACGTGCGTTGGGTGAGTTCGGCGCGACCATCACGTTCGCGGGCAACTTCCCGGGGCGTACGACGACCATGCCGCTGGCCGTCTACCTGGCGCTCGAGACGGATCCCGATGTGGCCGTAGTACTGAGTCTGGTGCTGCTGCTCGTGTCTGTCGTAGTACTGGCGTCTCTGCGTGAGCGCTGGATCAGCGGGCTCCAATGACGCTGTACGCCGACCTGCGGGTGAGCCGCGGCGCCTTCGACCTCGCACTGGACCTGACCGTCGAGCCAGGTGAGGTGGTCGCACTACTCGGCCCCAACGGCGCCGGCAAGACCACTGCGCTCCGCACGCTCGCAGGACTGCTCGCACTGGACAGTGGACGCATCGCACTGGACGACGCGGTCTGGGACGAGCCGCCGCGCACCTTCCGTACGCCGGACCGCCGGCCGATCGGGGTGGTGTTCCAGGACTACCTGCTCTTCAACCACCTCACCTGCCTGGAGAACGTGGCCTTCGGTCTCCGCGCCCGCGGCACCGACAAGCAGACCGCCCGGCTGGAAGCTGCACGCTGGCTGGAGACCGTCGGGTTGTCGGACTACACCCGGGCGAAGCCGCGCGCCCTGTCCGGCGGCCAGGCCCAACGCGTCGCTCTGGCGAGGGCCCTCGCCACCGACCCCGAAGTACTACTACTGGACGAGCCGCTCGCCGCACTCGACGCCAGCACCACCCTCCACGTCCGCGCCGAGCTGGGCCAGCACCTCTCCCGCTTCGAGGGCCGCACCGTACTGGTCACGCACGACCCGCTGGACGCGATGGTCCTCGCCGACCGCCTGGTGATCATCGAGAACGGCCAGATCGTCCAGCAAGGCAAGCCGACCGACGTGGCGCACCGCCCCCGCACGGACTACGTCGCCCAACTGGTGGGCCTCAACCTGTACCGAGGCACTGCCGACGGCACCACCGTCGCCCTGGCCGACGGCGGCACCATCACCCTCGCGGAGCCCACTACCGGACCGGTCCACGTCGCCTTCCCACCGACAGCGGTCAGCCTCTATCTGGAGCCACCAGCCGGCAGCCCCCGCAACACCTGGTCGGCTGTCGTCACCGGCATCGAGCAGCACGCCCACACGGTCCGCGTCCGCCTCGACGCCTCCCCCGCCGGCCCCTCCGACCTGCTCGCCGACATCACTCCGGCCGCGGTGGCCGACCTCCACCTCACCCCCGGCCAGCCCCTGCACCCCACCCTCAAGGCCACCGAGGTCCACACCTATCCGGTCTAGGCCTACGACGCACAGCGAGTGAAGTTACGGCCCGTGACACGGTTGTCGCGGATTGACATGTTGTCACGGCCCGATTCACGCTCAGAACGCGCAGTACGGTAACGAAGAGTGTTTAGTTACTCACTCGTAGTGGGTGTGTTCTTCACGTGCGAGTGATGACATCACGCACTACGCCGACCCTGTTCGGGCCGCCCAAGATGTGCCGGGGCACCACGAAAGGGGGTCGGACAGTCATGCACGAGAGTTACGAGTTCTACTGCTTAGCGGATCGGCAGTTCTACGAGACGCCGGCCAGGCGTGGTGCTCAGCATCCGGATTTCGCGATCACGGACCGCGCGGTCCCGGACGGCTGGCGGCACGTGCCGGGCGAGCAGTGGATGCACTACGCGCCCGACGGGCTCCAGCTGCCGACGCAGGGCTGGAAGATCCACGTGTCGGCGCGGCTGCAAGACGTCGAGCGGACGCTCGAGGCGGTGTGGGAGTACTGCGTCCCGCGCGGCATCGCGTTCAAGTTCCTGCGCAACGAGGCCGTCCTGGTGATGGTGAACTCGAAGGCCGCTCCCCGCGGGTCGAGCGGCAAGCTGGTGACGATCTACCCGGCCGACGACGCGCAGCTCGAGGTGATTCTGAAGGACCTCGACGAAGCCCTCCGCGGCGTCGAAGGCCCTTACATCCTGAGCGATCTGCGCTACGCGGACGGTCCGCTGTTCGTGCGGTACGGCGCCTTCGTCAGCCGGCACTGCCTGTCGCCGACCGGCGAACGCGTGCTGGCGATCGAGGACGCGGACGGCAACCTCGTCCCGGACCACCGCGGGCCGACGTTCGTCACGCCGCCCTGGGTGCAGCTCCCGGACTTCCTGCGGCCGCACCTGGACGCCCGCAACGCGGTCACCACCGACGAGCTCGCGTACACGATCGACGGCGTCATCCAGTTCTCCAACGGCGGCGGCGTGTACCTCGGCCACCACACCGAGACCGGCGACCGCGTGGTCCTCAAGGAAGGCCGCCCGTACGCCGGACTCGACATGGCGGGGCGCGACGCGGTGGCCCGGATCGCCCACGAGCGCGACATCCTGGCGCAGCTCGACGGCCTCGACGCAGTGCCGAGGACCTATGACTACCTGCAGCTGGGTGAGCACCACTTCCTCGTGCAGGAGCACATCGACTCCGTGTCGCTCCAGCGCGAGCTGGTACGGCGCTATCCGCTGACGCACCCGGACGCGACGGCGGCCGACAAGGCGGCGTACGCCGAGTGGGCCGCCGGCATGATCGCCAAGGTCGGTGCGGCGGTCGGCCAGCTGCACGAGCGCGGCGTGGTGTTCTGCGACCTGCATCCGGACAACCTGCTCCTCGACGTGAACGGCAAGCTCACGCTGATCGACTTCGAGGTCGCGACCAGGGCCGAGGACCAGGCGCGCTCGACGCTCGCCCATCCCGGGTATGCCGCTCCGCAGGACCGGCAGGGTGTCGACGTCGACCGGTACGCACTTGCCTGCATCGCGCTCGGCATGTACGCGCCGCAGGCGACGATCCTGCTGAACCTCCATCCCGGCAAGGCGTTCCAGCTCGCCGACATGATCGCCGAGACGTTCCCCGTGCCGCGCAACCAGCTGGACGACGCCGTCCGCACGATCGTCGGCGCGGACGAGCGCAACGACCTGGCCGACGTCGCGTTGCCCGGCAAGGCCGAGTGGACCGACGTACGGGCCGCGCTCACGAAGGCGATCGTGGCGAGTGCGACCCCGGAACGCTCCGACAGGTTGTTCCCGGGCGACATCGCGCAGTTCCGCGACGGCGGCGGGATCGACCTGGCGACCGGCGCGGCCGGTGTGCTCTACGCGCTCGCGAAGACCGGCGCCGGACGCTTCCCGCAGTACGACGACTGGCTGCGCAAGCAGGCTCTGACGACCGCCGCGGGCCCTGGCCTGTACGACGGGCTGCACGGCGTCGCCCACGTGCTCGACGAGCTCGGTCATCACCAGGACGCACTCGACCTGGTCGAGCGGACGCTTGCCGACGACTGGAGCTCCCGTGAGCTCGGGCTGCACTCGGGCCTGGCCGGCATCGGTCTGGGACTCCTGCACTTCGACACCGAGCCCACGCTCCGGGCGCAGGCCGTCCGCGTCCTGGACCTGGTCGCGGACCGGATCCAGACCGACGTACCGGAGATCAGCGGCGGGCAGTACCCGCGGGCCGGCCTGATGTTCGGGTCGTCCGGGCCGGCGCTGCTGTTCCTCAACGCGTTCGAGGTGCTGGGCGACACCGGGCTGCTGGACCTCGCGGAGATCGCGATCCAGCAGGACCTGAAGCGGACCGTTCTCACCGAGGACGGCATGCGTCAGGTCAACCAAGGCTGGCGGACGCTGCCGTACCTGGAGGAAGGCTCCGCCGGCATCGCGCTCGTCCTCGAGCGCTACCTGCGGCACCGGCCCTCCGACGAGCTGACCAAAACGCTGGCCCAGCTCAAGCGAGTGACGCACTGCGACTACTACGTCCAGCCGGGGCTGTTCATGGGCCGCGCCGGTCTTCTCCTCACGGCCGCTTCCCTCGACGACCAGGTCGACGACCTGGTCCGCGGCCTCGGCTGGCACGCGATGCCGTTCGCGGGCGGCCTCGCGTACCCCGGCAACCAGTTGCTCCGTCTCTCGATGGACCTGGCGACCGGATCGGCCGGCGTCCTGCTGGCCCTGGGAACGGCGCTGCACCATGCGGAACCGGCGCCGGTGTCCCTCCCGTTCCTCGGACCTCCCCAGTGGTCCGAGTACCCATCCCGACGAACTGCACCGAAGGAGGTGTAAAACATGGCACTTCTCGACCTTCAGGGTCTGGAGACCCCGGGTTACGGCCACGGCGGCCACCACCACGGCGGCTCCACGCTGACCGTGCTGGGCTGCGCGTCGCAGACCCCGAGCAACCTGAGCCTGCTGCTCTGCCACTGATTCGGCAAACCTGCAAATGCCAGGTAGTGAGGCCCTGGGTGGGCGGCATTCCCACCCAGGGCCGACCTGTCTCCAGGCCCCTGGTAGCCCCGGGCCCGCGGGCTCGTTGTGTTGGTGGGGCACAAGGAGAGTGAGGTGATCTACTCCGTGCAGTCTTATCCATGCGCCGAGCGTCTGACGCTCGTGGAGCAGGTGCACGGTCGTACCGTCGCGGATCCGTACCGCTGGCTCGAGGACCCGTCGGCCGCCGAAGGCTGGCTGCGGGACCAGGACGAGCTCTGGCTGACGTACGCCGGTTCGCTGACGACACGGTTCCGCTGGAAGAACGCCGTACGGCGCTTGTCGGCCGTCGGCAGCGTCTCGACACCGGTCTGGCGTGGCGGGCGCTGTTTCACGCTGCGCCGCGAGCCGACGCAGCAGCACGCTGTTCTGTACGTCGACGAGACACCGCTGCTCGACCCGCTACAGCTCGACCCGTCCGGCCTGACCACGCTCGACGCGTGGCAGCCATCTCCGGACGGCAGCAGGCTCGCCTACCAGCTGTCGCGCGGCGGCACCGAGCAGTCGACGCTCTCGGTGCTGGACGTCGCCAGCGGAGAGGTGGTCGACGGTCCGCTCGACGGCTGCCGCTACTCGCCCGTGGCCTGGCTGCCGGACAACAGCACGTTCTATTACGTCCGCTTCCGGCAGGTACGCCGGCACCGCCTAGGCGACTCCGACGACACCACGGTCCTCGCGGACGAGGCGTCGTACGGGCTGGAGATCAGCGCGGACGGCCGCTGGCTGACGATCTGTACGGCGAGCGACCTCTGGTTCGCGGACCTCACGGTCGACGCGCCACCGACGTACATCCCGGTGGACGCCACGACACTCATGTCGGTTGGTCCGGACGGCCGGCTGTACGTCGTCACCACGCAGGCCTCGCCCACCGGCCGGATCTGCGTCGGCGATCCGGCTGCGCCGACGGTCTGGCACGACTACATCCAGCCGCGGCAGCCGCTGACCGGTCTCGCGATCCTCGACGAGGTGGTGCTGGTCGCCACCGCCACGGAGATCGCCGTGCATGACCGGAAGAGCGGCCGCCGGCTGAGCTCACTGGAGCTGCCCGGGCACGGGTCAGTCGGGTCCCTCACAGCGCACGGCAACCGCGCCTGGTTCAGCTACACGGACAGTGTCACGCCGCCCACCGTCTACTGCTACGACGCAGACACAGGTCGTACGACGCATCAGCAGGCGGAGGCCACGCCCGTAGAGACGTACCTGCTGACCACCGGCTCCGGTGTCGAGCTGCGCGTCATCGGCAAGCCGGGACCGCGTCCCACGATCCTCTACGGATACGGCGGCTTCGGGCAGTCGCTCACACCGACCTACTCCGCCTTCGCGCTGGCCTGGGTGGAGGCCGGCGGCTCGTTCGTGACGGCCACGCTCAGCGGGGACGGGCCTGCACACCGCGCCGGCACCGGGCACAACAAGCAGCGGGTCTTCGACGACTTCATCGCCGCGGCCGAGCACCTGATCGCGGACGGCTGGACCACCGCGGACCAGCTCGCGATCTGCGGTGAGTCCAACGGCGGGCTGCTCACGGCGGCCGCACTGACGCAGCGGCCGGAGCTGTTCGCGGCAGCTGTCTGCTCGGCGCCGCTGACGGACATGATCCGCTACGAGCTGTCCGGTCTCGGCGAGCGGTGGACGGCGGAGTACGGGTCGGTGCGAGACGCCGCCGACTTCGAGCACCTGCTGTCCTACTCGCCGTACCACCGCGTCAGCGAGGGCGTGAAGTACCCGGCCGTGCTGCTGACGGCCTTCGGGAACGACACGCGCGTGGACCCGCTGCACGCGCGGAAGCTGTGTGCGGCGTTGCAGCACGCGACGGCGAGCAGCCGGCCGGTCCTGCTGAGGTTCGAACCGGACGCCGGCCACACGACCGGCGGCATCAACCTGGCCGCCGACCTCCTCGCCTTCCTCGCGGACCAAACAGGTCTCGACGGGGAGCCGCGCCCATGACGATCACCTTCGGCGAAGTGGCCAAGCACGGCCGTGGGTGGCTGCCCTTGATCGGGATCAACGCGCTGATCGGCAGCGGCGTCACGCTCGCACTCCCGACGGTCCTCGGGCGATCCGTCGACTCGATCGTGGCCGGCACCGGCTACACCCGCTGGCTCGTGGTCGCCGCCTCGCTGATCGGGCTCGGGATCGCGGCCAGCATCATCGACGCGTTCGCCGGTGCCGCGTGCGTCGCCGAAACCACCGCGTGGCTCCGGCACCGCCTGGTCAAGCACGTGGTCCGGGGCGGCCCGGAAGGCACGCGCGACTTCGAGACCGGCGACCTGGTGACCCGTGTCTCGGCCAACGCGACCGACGCCGCGCAAGTCGGTCCGGCCGCGGTGACCGCGATCGCCGCGATCGCTCCCCCGCTCGGCAGTCTCGTCCTGCTCGCAGTCATCGACCGCTGGCTGGCCGCGGCCTTCTTCGGCGGTGTGCTGCTCGTCGTGCTCGTCCTCTGGACCTTCGCGAAACGGACCGCCGACGTCAGCTTGTCCTACCAGGAGACGCAGGGCCGCATCGCCGCGCTGCTCTCCGAATCACTCACCGGCATCCGCACGATCACCGCCGCCGGTACGACGGAACGCGAGGAGCGCCGGGTCCTCGGCCTGCTGCCCGAACTGCACCGGCACGGCGTCGTCACCTGGCGGATCCTCGCCCGCTCCGGCGCCCAGGCCGCAGTCGTCGGCCCGCTCGTCCTGGTGGCCGTGCTGGCCGTCGGCGGGCTGCAACTCGTCAACGGCAACGTCACGGCCGGCGAGCTGTTCGCCGCGTCGCAGTACGCCGTACTCGGCGCCGGGCTCGGCAACCTGACCGGCGTCATCGGCGAGCTGGCCCGCGCCAAGGCCGGCGTCGGTCGCGCCGCCGAGGTGATCGCGATCGAGTCCGTCGCCCACGGCACCCTGCCGCTCCCGACCGGCGCCGGGCAGCTCACGTTCGACGGTGTCAGCGTGGTCGCCGACGGCAATGTCCTGCTGGACAACGTGAATCTCGACCTCCCCGGCGGCATCACGGTGGCGGTGGTCGGCCCGAGCGGTGCCGGCAAATCCGTGCTCGCCGCGGTCGCGGCCCGGCTGCGGGACCCGTCGACAGGTCAGGTCTCGCTGGACGGCGTACCGCTGCAGGCTGTCAGCCGGCGGGCGCTGCGCAGTGCCGTCGGGTGCGCGTTCGAGCGGCCGCAACTGATCGGCCGGACCATCGGCGAGGCGATCGACCCGCAGGCGGTGAGCCCGGTCAGCACGCTCGCCGCCGCGCGCGCCACGCACGCCCACGACTTCGTCAGCCGACTGCCCGACGGGTACTTCACATCGTTGCGCAAGGCACCGATGTCCGGCGGCGAACGTCAACGCCTGGGCCTGGCCCGCGCCTGGCCGGCCCGCCGCCTGCTGGTCCTCGACGACGCCACGTCGAGCCTCGACACCGCGACCGAGCGCCAGATCAGCCGGACGCTGACCGAGGACCGCCGGCATCGCACCCGCCTGATCGTCACCCACCGCCCGGCCACCGCGGCCCGCGCCGATCTCGTCATCTGGCTCGACCACGGCCAGGTCCGCGCCATCGCCCCGCACGCCGACCTCTGGCGCAACACGTCGTACCGAGCTGTCTTCGCATGAAACGAGAGTTGTCGTACGGCGCTGCCGCGGTGCGGAAGCGGGCCACGGTCAGGTTGGTCGGGTGGTCGGTTCCGGAGATTCTGCCGACGGCGGTGTACGGAATCGCGGTGGCGCGGGCGACGGACAGCTTTCTTGCTGGGCATGCGGGGCAGGGGATTGCGTGGCTGGGTGGGCTGGTGGCGGCGGCGTGCCTCGGCGCGGCGGGCGCGCGGCAGGTGTACGGGCGGTTGGGCGACCTGGTCGAGCCGCTGCGGGACGACCTGGTACGGCGGGTTGTCGGCGGCGCGCTCCGCACCGGTGACGACGGCGCCGTCGCGCGGCTGAACCGGCAGGTCGAGATCGTCCGGGACACGTTCGCGGGACTGGTCCTGGTGCTGCGGAGCTTCGCCGTCACGTTGTTCGGCGTACTGGCCGGGTTGTTGTCGCTGGCCCCGCTGGTCGCGGCATTCGTCGTACCGCCGTTCCTGCTCGGGTTCGGGTTGTCGCTCGCGGTGCTCGGGATGGCGGCGGACCGGGTGCGCGCGTCGCTCGCGGCGGACGAGGAGCTCGCGGCGTCGGCGGGCATGGTGTTCGGCGGGGTCCGGGACATCACCGCGTCCGGGACCGAGGAGTACGCCGAATGGCTGGCCGGCCGGCCGATCGAGGCGCACGCGGCGGCGGAGCGGGCGCTGGCGAAGGTGGCGGCGCTGCGGACGTTGTGCTTCGCGGTCGGTGGGTGGCTGCCGTTGCTGATCCTGCTCGCGACAGGACCGTGGCTGGTGGGGCGTGGTGTCAGCACCGGGACCCTGCTCGGCAGTCTCACCTACGTGCTGATCGGGCTGCAGCCGGCGTTGAACACCGTGATGAACGCGCTCGGCGACAGCGGTCTGCGGTACGTGATCACGCTCGGCCGGATCCTCGACACGTCACCGCCGGAGGAACCGGCGCGGCCGGTCGACGAGCTCAACGGCTATCAAGTCCGCCTGCGCGGGCTGACGTTCGCTTACGGCCCGAAGGCCGAGCCGGTGCTCGACAAGCTCGAGCTGACGATTCCCGAAGGTGAGCACCTCGCCGTGGTCGGGCCGAGCGGGATCGGGAAGTCGACGCTGGCCGGCCTGGTCTGCGGGATGCTCACGCCGACCAGCGGGCGGCTGCTGCTCGGCGGTGTCCCGCCGACCGAGGTGACGACCGAACGGCTCGCACGGACGCGCGTGCTGATTCCGCAGGAGGCGTACGTGTTCAGCGGCACGGTCCGCGACAACCTCAGCTATTTGTTGCCTGACGCAACCGATGCGCAGCTCGGGCACGCCGTACAGGCGATCGGGGCCGCGCGACTGATCGAGCGGATCGGCGGGATGCGCGCCGAGGTCAAGCCCGGTGAGCTGTCCGCGGGCGAGAAGCAGCTGCTCGCGCTGGTGCGCGCGTACCTGTCGCCGGCGCCGCTCGTCGTACTCGACGAGGCGACCTGTTTCCTCGATCCCGAGGCGGAACGGCAGGCCGAGGAAGCGTTCGCGCAGCGTCCCGGAACGTTGATCGTGATCGCCCACCGGATCAGCTCCGCGCTCCGCGCGCGCCGCATCCTGGTCCTGGACGGCAACAAGGCCGCGCTCGGCAGCCACGCCGCTCTGATGCGGACGTCCCGGATGTACCGCGACCTGCACGGCAGCTGGGCGCCTTCTCAGATCCAGCCGGCCTCGTGAGCCTTCCGGATCGCTTCGATGCGGCTGCGTGAGCCGGTCTTCGCGAGGATCCGGGACAGGTAGTTGCGGACCGTCCCGGCGCTCAGGCTGAGCGTGCGGGCGACCTCCTGCGCGGTGGCGCCGGTCATGACGTGCCGCAGTACCTCGCACTCACGGTCGGTCAGCGGGTTGTCACCTGCCTTCAGGGCAGCCACTGCCAGCCGTACGTCGACCACGGGCAGCCCCTTCGCCACATCGCGGACCGCTTGCACGAGCTGGTCGGTAGTGGCATCGGTCGCGATCAGGCCGATCCGCGGCGCCTGCTTCACCAGCGCGAGGCTGGTGGCGGCGATCGCCTCGTGGTCGATCAGCACCAGCACGCCGCGGCCGGCGAGCTTGCGGCACAGCTCCTCGGTCCGGATCCGGCCGGGCAGCTGCGGGTCGAGCAGGAACACGTCAGGACGCCGCCCGGCGACCTGGAGGACGTCCTCCGAGCGGTCCACCTCCGCCACCACGTCCAGGTCGTTCTCCGCTGCCAGCACCGCGGCCAGTGCACCACGCACCAGTGTGCCGCGATGGCCGAGAGCCACTCGGATCACCGCTGCTGCCCCCATCGCATCGTCGCCTCACCACACCCCCGGCTGCCGATCGAGCGGCCGGGTGGCGGTACCCGTGTCTCGATCAACGAGCGAACCCGCCGGACGACACGCGGGAGCCGGTTCGAACGGTGGTAAACCGATCGGTTCCGGCCTGTCGGCGGACGGCGTGACGGACCCGGAAACCGTTCTGTTGTTGGGGTTTCGGTATGTCATGCCCCGGAAAAGGTTCGGGGCAGATCCGGATCCGGGCTTGCGTTTCCACCGAACCTCACCGAGGATGGCTCAGGTCGCGTCGTTACCGTGGCGTGACCGTTCGGACGCCGTCCTGTGACCTGTCCGATCGCCCCCACCCCTGCACGGGGGGGCCTGGTGAGTTCCACCATGCCCAAGCTCACGAGGAGCGCTTTTCAGATGTCCAAGGCCCGACATGCGCGCGCCCGGCGAAGTACTCGCCGGGTGGCCCGAACCCTGTCCATCGCCGGTCTGGGAGCCGGCATCACCGCCGTCGGCGCCGGCTCGGCGTTCGCGACCGACTACCAGGTCAAAGCCGGCGACACCCTCTCCGAGATCGCGGCCGCCAACGGCACCGACTGGCACGAGTTGGCCCGGATCAACAACCTGCAGGACCCGAACCTGATCCTGATCGGGCAGACCCTGACCCTGGACGGCGTGAAGAAGTCCGCCGACCAGGCCCCGCGGGTCGTCGAGAAGAAGTCCGAGACCAGGAAGAAGACCACGAAGAGCGACCGCGAGCAGCGCACCACCCGCTCCGAGGACCGCCCGAAGTCGAGCGGCAAGGCGAACCTCAGCGGCGCCTGGGCGAAGGTCGCGAACTGCGAGTCGAGCGGCAACCCGCGCGCCGTGAACCCGGCCGGCTACTACGGGCTGTTCCAGTTCGACCTGCAGACCTGGCGCAGCGTCGGCGGCTCCGGCAACCCGGCGAAGGCCTCGCCCGCCGAGCAGCTGATGCGCGCGAAGAAGCTGTACGCGCAGCGCGGCGCCCAGCCGTGGCCGGTCTGCGGCAAGTACCTCCGCTGACCCACGGCCGGACGGACGGCGGTAGACCGTCCTCCCCCGTCCGTCCGGCCCTTCGGACCGCTTCCCGCTCATCGTGGCGGGTAGGCAGGGTCTGGTGGTCCAGCGCCGTAGCGAGGAGGTGCTCGGTGCGGTAGCTCGGCGTGCGGGGGCGAAGGTCTCGATGCGGAGCATCGTGGCCTTTGCACCCGTGCGGCGAGATGCCGTGCCGAGTGCCCCGCAGTAGGCGATGGATCACCAGACCCGGCCTCAGTGCGCAAACTCATCCGTGAGCGCGATGAGCGGGAAGCACCAGTTCTCAGGTGCGGGTGATGACCAGCATCTCGTTGGCGCCGACCTGGAACTCGTACGGAACCTTGCGGACCTCGCAGGTGACGTTCTCGAGAGACGCCAGCAGGTCGGGCAGCCAGGGGATCGGTTCGCCGGTGCCCTGCAGCACCAGTGGGAAGATGCGTACTTCGTCGTTGCTGACCCGGATCAGCTCGCGCAACGCGGCCGCATGCCAGTCCCGGTCGTACTTGTCGGCCCACGTGAACAGCAGGTGCGAGCACAGCACCAGCTCGAACCGGCGGTCACCGAACGGCAGGTCCGGCAGCCCCGCGGCGACGTAGCGCTCCGGCGCGGCTGCGACGTCCTGCAGGAACCGGTCGGCCGCCTCGATCCGGTATTGGTCCTTCCGCTCCGGAGACCCGTACCAGGTCCAGACGAAGCTTCCTGCGTGCTCGTCGACGATCCCCGAGGTCGCCGGCAGGCTCTTGCGCACACTGTCGACGAGCTCGGCCGGCTCCAGTTCGTACGCCGGGTCGGCGGCGATCGCGTCCACACCACGGGCCGCGGCCTCGGCGGTGAAGCCGGCGCCACCCGCGCAGCAGTCGAGGACGGAGTCCGGGAGTTCTTTCAGGTCGAACATCGCTTCGTACTCGGCGTACGAGCGCGAGGTCACCAGCACGGGTCTACCTTTCGACGGTTGTCCTCCGGCGCAACCGGCGGTCCAGGGTGGTCGCCCCGGCCGCCAGAGCCAGGAACAGTACCGCGACCAGCAGACAGTTCAGCAGCACCCTTCCGTACCCGTGCTCGCCGACGTCCACGAACGGGTACGGGTAGAACCCGACGAACTCGCCGCGGATCAGCGTGAACCCCAGCCACAGCAGCGGGAACACGATCGACCACTTCACGATCCGCCAGTCGGTCAGCCCGCGCGGCCCGAACAGCAGCCAGCCGAGTACGCCGGCCAGCGGCGCAGCCGTGTGCAGCAGAAGATTGGCCACCCAGGCCCACCCGTCGAGGTCGTCGAGCCCGGCGAGCACCGTGTGGTAGACGATCCCGGTCACCGCAATGCAGAGAACCCCGTTCAGCCGCAGGGTTTTGAACAGCACGCCGTCCGTGCGGCCGGGCCACAGGGCGAGTACCAGCGCGGTACCGCCGAGCAGCAGGTTCGACTGGATCGTGAAGTACGCGAACACGTTGAACAAGCGCTCGGGCGCGGTCGAGAAGAACCCCTCCTCGTTCTGCGCCGAGAGCGGCAACTGGATCCCGATCCCCGCGGCCACGACCAGCACGGTCAGCCAACTCCAGACACGCCCCGTCATCGTCATGAACGCAATGTACGACGACCGAGCGTGACGAGGGAGGACGTCAGACCGACTGCTTCTCGCGCGCCGTCCGCTCCTCCGGCTCGGCGCCCTCGAACGAGTAGCTGAACGAGACGATCGCGTCGATCGCCAGCACGATCGTCCAGGTCCACGCCGGGCCGAGCACCGCGTCGTACCCCCGGCCGGACAGCAGGCCGAGACCGACCATGATGCCGACGCCGACGCCGTACGCGAGCAGGTGCCGGTACCAGCCGGCGCGCTCCCGGCGGGCACGCTCCGGGCCCTTCTTCGGCGGCTTGACCGGTCGCGGCGCACCGCCCAGGTAGTGCGCGGCCCACTTGTCCGCCCACTTCAGCGACTGGTGGCCGAAGCCGACGCTCACACCGATGAAGATCGCGGCCAGCGAGTGCTTGAAGCCGGGCTCCCCGCCGCGATGGATGTCGAGGATGCTCGCCACCAGCATCACGACGTCGACGAGCGGTACGGCGGCCAGCAGCACCAGGCCGGCCTTCGGCCGCCGGAGCAGGTAGCGCGCCACCAGGCCCGCGGCCAGCAGCACCCAGAACCCGATCTCACACGCGGCGATCACAGCGAGCAGCACAGTGTTCCCCTCCCGAACTTGTTTAAGTACGACTGTGTTGTAAAACGAGGCTAACACAGGTGTGCTAAAAAGGACCACATGCCGAAGATCGTCGACCACGCCGCCCGCCGCGAGGAGATCGCCGAGGCGCTCTGGCGGGTGGTCCGCCGGGACGGGATCCGGGCCGCCTCGGTCCGCACCATCGCCGCCGAGGCCGGCTGGTCCGCGGGCGCGGTGCGCTACTACTTCCCCGACCAGGACGGACTGCTCAGCTTCGCCATGGACCTGGTCTCGCGGCGGGTGACCGAGCGGGTCCGGGCGATCGACCCCAAGGGCAGTGCGACGACCATCGCGCTGCGGTACCTCGAGGAGGCGCTGCCGCTGGACGCCGAGCGCCGCGCCGAGTTCGACGTGTGGATGGCGTTCATGGCGCAGGCCCAGGCCGAGTCCGGCGCCGGCGCGCTGCACGAGCATGTCGACACCGTGCACAACGGACTGCGGGAGCTCTGCGACTCGCTGCTGCACGCGCTGGCCGCGGACGGAGCACTCGCCGACGGTCTCGACCTGCGCCGCGAGGTCGACCGCTTGCACGCACTGATCGACGGCCTCGCGCTGCACGCCGCGATCCAGCCCGAGCGCACCACGCCGACCCGGCTCCGGCAGGTACTTCGGCATCACCTGGACTCGTTGATGGCTTGAGTAACCCCTTACAAAGCTGGGTTTTCGCCAAGAAACGCCAGCGGCCGGACCAAAACCACGCGGCACGTGGCACGATCACCGCATGGAGTCCGAGGGGGTGATCGTCGTCAGCGGAATCATGGCGGCGGGGAAGTCGTCGGTGTCCCAGATGCTCGCCGAAAGGTTCCAGTACGGCGTGCATCTGCGGGGGGACGTGTTCCGGCGGATGATCGTGAGCGGCCAGGCCTCGATGGCCGACGACGTGCTCGAGGCGCAACGCCAGCTGCAGCTGCGCTACCGGCTGGCCTGCAAGGCCGCCGACGAGTACGCGCGTGCCGGGTTCACCGTGGTGCTGCAGGACGTGGTGATCGGCGAGCTGCTGCGTGAGTTCCTGGACGGGATCCGGACGCGGCCGCGCTACCTGGTCGTGCTGACGCCGCGGCCCGAGGTGATCTCGAGCCGGCTCGGCGGGGCACACCATCTGGTCGACGAGCTGGACTACGAGCTGCACGCGTTCAGTCCGCGGCGCGGGTTGTGGCTGGACAACTCCGACCTGTCCGTCGGCGAGACCGTCGACGCGATCCTCGGCCGGCTCGACGAGGCACGCTTCGACTGACAGGTTCGGCTACCCAGAGGTAGTTTGAGGAGATGACCGTACGGCGGACCTCCTGCAATCTCTGTGAAGCGATCTGCGGCGTTCTCGTCGCCGTCGAGGACGGCCGGGTCACCGACATCCGCGGCGACGAGTCGGACCCGTTGTCCCGCGGTCACATCTGCCCGAAGGCGGTCGCGCTCCGCGACCTGCAGGACGACCCGGACCGGTTGACCACGCCGGTCCGCCGGACCCCGGACGGCTGGCAGCAGATCGGCTGGGAGGCGGCCTACGAAATCGTTGTCGGAAAGCTGACCGGAATCCAGCAGGAACACGGCCGGAACGCGGTCGGGGTGTATCTCGGAAACCCGAACGTGCACAGTCTCGGCGCGCTCACCCACATGCCGACGATGGTCCGGCAGCTGCGCACCCGGAACCGGTTCAGCGCGACGTCCATCGACCAACTGCCGCACATGCTCGCGTCGTACCTGCTGTACGGCCACCAGTTGATGGTGCCGGTGCCGGACATCGACCGGACGTCGTACCTGTTGATGCTCGGCGCGAACCCGCTGGCGTCGAACGGCAGCATGATGACCGCACCCGGTTTCGGAACACGTTTGAAGGAATTGCGGAAACGCGGCGGAAAGGTGGTCGTCGTCGATCCGCGGCGGACGGAAACCGCGGCGGTTTCCGACGAGCACCACTTCGTCCGCCCGGGCACCGACGCGGCGTTCCTGCTGGCGCTGATCCATCAGGTGATCGCGGACGGACACGCCCGGGTGGCGTCGTACGTCGACGGGCTGGCGACGGTCGAGGCCGCGGTGGAGAAGTGGACGCCCGAGCGCGCGGCGGCGATCACCGGGATCCCGGCCGACGTGATCCGCCGGGTGGCGGAGGAGTTCGCGACCGCGGACCGGGCGACCTGCTACGGCCGGGTCGGGGTGTCGACGCAGCAGTTCGGGGCGATCTGCCAGTGGGCGATCCAGGTGCTCAACATCATCACCGGCAACCTCGACCGGCCCGGCGGCACGATGTTCCCGCGGCCGGCCGTGAACGCGTTGCTCGGACTCGGCCGCGGGCATGTCGGCGTGTGGAAGAGCCGGGTGCGCGGGCTGCCGGAGTTCGGCGGCGAGCTGCCGGTGGCGACGATGGCCGAGGAGATCCTGACGCCGGGCGAGGGGCAGATCCGCGCGATGGTGACCGTCGCGGGCAACCCGGTGCTGTCGACGCCGAACGGCAGCCGGCTCGACGAGGCGTTCGCCGCGCTGGATTTCATGGTCGCAATCGATCCGTACATCAACGAGACAACCAGGCACGCCGACGTGATCCTGCCGCCCGCGCCGCCGCTGGAGCGGGAGCAGTACGACATCGTTTTCCACCAGCTCGCGGTGCGGAACACCGCCCGCTGGAACGACCCCGTGCTGCCCAAGCCCGCCGAGGCCCGGCACGACTGGGAGATCTTCCGCGACCTCGGCCTGGCCTTGGTACGCCGTACGCCCTGGAGCCGGCGCCGCGCGGAGGTGACGGCGCGACTGCGGACGCCGCCGCGGTGGATCGTGGACGCCGGGTTGCGGATCGGGCCCTACCCGTTGTCGGTGCGCAAGTTGCGGCGCTCCCCCGGCGGTGTCGATCTCGGGCCGTTGCAGCCCGCGCTGCCGGGTGCGCTGCATCGCAAGTCGAAGCGGATCGACCTCGCGCAGCGGATGATCCTCGACGAGCTGCCGCGACTCGACGCGTTGACCGAGCTGTCGGCCGGCGAGCTGCTGCTGATCGGGCGGCGGCATCTGCGCAACAACAACTCGTGGATGCACAACTCCGCACGGCTGGTGAAGGGCAAGCCCCGGCATCAGCTGCTGATGCATCCCGACGACCTGGCCGACCGCGGGCTCGCCGACGGTCAGCTCGTCACCGTCGCCTCCACGGCCGGATCCGTTGCGGTTGAAGTTGCCGCTAGCAACGACATCATGCCGGGGGTGGTGAGCCTGCCGCACGGCTTCGGACACAACCGTCCCGGCTCCCGGCTCACGGTCGCGAACCAGGTCCAGGGCCCGAGCGCCAACGACGTCACCGACGCCAACCTCGTCGACGCCGTCGCCGGCACCGCGGCAGTCAACGGCGTACCGGTCACGGTAACCGCCACTGACCCCGGCGGCGTAGCAGTTACCCCGAACGCTCGCTGACCCGTCGGCGCGCGGGCGCTGATCCCACGCGGCCCCGGCAGCGCGGCGGCGGGCCGGAGCTGTCGCGGATGATGAGCAGCGGCGTGGAGTACAGGTGCGACTGCGCAGGCGCGCCCGTCAGCAGGTCCAGCAACCGTCGCGTTACCTCGGCGCCGTACCCGACCACGTTGTGACTCAACGCCGTCAGCGTCGGATGCGTGATCCGGCACAGCGTCGAGTCGTCCCAAGCCACCAACGTCACGTCCGCCGGCACCCGCAGACCCAGCGCCTGCACCACAGCCAACCCCGCCACAGCCATCAAGTCGTTGTCATAAACGATCGCCGTCGGCCGCGCCGCACCGGCCAGTGCATCGCGCGTAGCACCCGCGCCCCGCGACGCCGAGTAGTCCGTGTGATGCGTGACCGCACTCAGCCCGAGCCGCCGTACGGCGACATCGAAAGCCTGGTCGCGGATCCACACGTCCCCGAACTCGGGCGGCCCCGCCACCCGCGCGATCACCCGATGGCCGAGCGACGCCACATGGTCGAGCGCCGCGTTCATCGCCGCCGTACTGTCCGTCCACACACAGGGCATCCCGTCCGCGAGCGCGGGATCACCGACCAGCACGGCCGGCAGACCGAGCTTCCGCAGTACCGGGATCCGCGGATCGCCGACCCGGAGGTCGACGACGAGCACCCCGTCGACGCGCCGCTCGGCCGCCCACTTCCGGTACGTCGCCAGCTCCTCGTCGAGATCCGCCACCACCTGCAGGGCGAGCGCGTACGAGTGTTCCGCGAGCACGGCCTCGACGCCGCCGACGAAGCCCATGAAGTACGGCTCCTCGATCAGCGTCTGGGCGGTCCGCGCGAGCACCAGCCCGAACGTCTCGCTGCGCGCCGCGGACAGCTGCCGGGCGGCGCGGTTCGGCACCCATTCCAGCTCCGCCGCGACCCGCAGCACCCGCGCCCGGGTGGCCTCCGACACCCCGGGCTGGTTGTTCAGCGCGTACGAGACCGCCCCTTGCGAGACACCGCACCGCCGGGCGATCTCCTTGATGGTCACGCGCGACACGACACCCTCCTCACCGGGCGCCCGAACCCCATCGAAGCCAGGTCTCCAGTGTCCCGCGCTTTCAACCCTCTGTCATCAGTTGACCACAAGACGTAACCATTTGATCAAACCGCGGAGCCCTTGGTGACCGCCCAGTGGTTGGGCGGAGGGTGGTGTCGGCAGGCCGGATTGGGATACGGTTGCCGTCGTTACTTAACCGGTTCGGCTTATCAGTCGGCGTCAACCCCAGGGCAGCGGGTGCGGCGCCGCCGACAAGGAGAAACCATGGTCGCAAAGGACCACCTGTCCCTCCAGTTGTACACGGTCCGGGGCAAGCTCGAAGAGGACTTCGACCGCACCCTGGCCCGCATCGCGGAGATCGGCTACACCAAGGTCGAGCCCTTCGGTGTCACCGCCTTCGCGGACCGCCTGGCCGAGGCGCTGCCCAAGCACGGCCTCTCGGCCCCGACCACGCACGCCGGCCTGCTCCGCGAGGACAGCGCCCCGATCTACGCCGCGGCGCAGCGGCTCGGCATCACCACGGTGATCGACCCGCACACCGACCCGGCGCGCTGGCAGTCGGCCGACGAGATCAAGGTCATCGCCGACGGGCTGAACAAGGCCGCGATCGAGGCCGCCGACCACGGCATCACGGTCGGCTACCACAACCACCACTTCGAGCTGGAGTCGAAGATCGACGGCGTGCACGCGCTGGAGATCCTGGTCGACAACCTGTCCGACGCGGTGATCCTCGAGGTGGACACGTACTGGGCCGCCGTCGGCGGTGCCGACGTACCGGCGCTGCTGAAGAAGTTCGGCGACCGGGTCAAGGCCATCCACGTCAAGGACGGCGACGGGACGCTGGACAACAAGGCCCAGGTCGCGGTCGGCGACGGCACGATCGCGGTCCGGGACATCCTGGCCGCCGCGCCGCAGGCCCTGCGCGTGGTCGAGCTCGACGACTTCAGCGGCGAGATCTTCGACGCGGTCGAGGGCAGCTACGCGTTCCTGACCGGAGAGGGCGCACCTGAATGAGCGCGGTCGGCGTAGGTGTGATCGGCGCCGGAGTCATCTCCGACGCCTACATCAAGAGCATGCAGAGCTTCCCGGACCTGAAGGTCGTCGCGATCGGCGACCTGCGTCCGGAGGCCGCCCAGGCGAAGGCCGAGCAGTTCGGCATCGACACCCACGGCGCGCCCGAGGTCGTGCTGAACAACCCCGACGTCGAGATCGTGGTCAACCTGACCATCCCGGTCGCGCACGTCGAGGTCGCGCTCGCGGCGATCGCCGCCGGCAAGCACGTGTGGAGCGAGAAGCCGTTCTCGCTGGACCAGGACAGCGGCCTCAAGCTGCTCGCCGCGGCCGACGACGCCGGGCTGCGGCTCGGCTGCGCGCCGGACACGATCCTGGGCCCGGGCCTGCAGGAGTCCCGCCGGATGATCGAGCGCGGTGACATCGGTACGCCGTTGACCGCGCTGACGCTGTTCCAGTCGCCCGGGCCGGAGTCCTGGCACCCGAACCCGGCCTTCCTGTTCCAGGAGGGCGCGGGCCCGCTGTGGGACATCGGCCCGTACTACCTGACCACGCTGGTGCAGTTGCTCGGCCCGGTCGCCGCGGTCGCGGGGATCGGCTCGAAGTCCAAGGACAAGCGCACGATCGGTTCCGGTCCGCTGGCGGGGACCGACTTCGACGTGACCGTGCCGACGCACGTCAGCACGATCGCGAAGTTCGAGTCCGGGCAGTCGTCGCAGAGCATCTTCAGCTTCGACTCGCCGCTGCCGCGCGGCGGGTTCGTGGAGATCACCGGCTCGGACGCGACGCTCGCCGTCCCGGACCCGAACGCGTTCGACGGTGCGATCAAGATCCGCCGGCGCGGCGCCGAGGACTGGGAGACCGTCGCCGAGACGAAGGCGGTCGCGCAGCGCGGCACCGGCGTCCTCGAGATGGCGCGGGCGATCCGGGCCGACCGGCCGCACCGGGCCACCGGGTCGCTGGCGTTCCACATCGTCGACGTGATGGCGTCCATCACCGACTCGATCGACACCGGCCAGTTCGTCGACGTCAAGAGCACCGTCGAGGTCGCGCCGATCCTGCCGGACGACTGGGACGTGACCGCAGCGACGCTATGACCAGCATCCTCCTCGATCCCCGGCGGACCGTCGTGTTCGCCGGGGACTCGGTCACCGACTGCGGCCGCCGTACCGATCCCGACGGGCTCGGCGACGGCTACGTCCGCACGCTGTACGACGACCTGTCCGACGAACTGGGCGAACGCCGGCCGGCGATCGTCAACACCGGCATCAGCGGCAACCGCGCGGTCGACCTGGCCGCGCGGTGGGCCGCCGACGTGCTCGCCCACGACCCGTCGCTGGTGTCGATCCTGATCGGGATCAACGACACCTGGCGGCGGTACGACGAGGACGACCCGACGACCCCCGAGGCCTTCGAGGCGTCGTACCGGGCACTGCTCGACGCGTTGACCTGCCCGGTCGTCCTGATGGAGCCGTTCCTGCTGCCGGTGAAGGCCGGGCAGCAGGAGTGGCGCGAGGACCTGGACCCGAAGCTCGAGGTGGTCCGGAAGCTCGCCGTCGAGTACGGCGCGATCCTGGTCCCGACCGATGTCGAGCTGACGAAGGCCGCAGCCGCCGTCGGCCCGGCGACACTCGCCGACGACGGTGTGCATCCGACCGCCGCCGGCCACCGTGCCCTCGCCGATCTGTGGCGACGGTACGTCCTCGACTGACACTTCCGCCGCTCCCCCGCTGCCGACAGGGGGAGCGGCGCGTTCCGACTAAACCGGTTCACCCCTGGAGCCCGACTGTGACATCACTCAAGACCCTCGACCTCACCACCGCCGGCGGTGCCGCCTGGACCGTCCACGCGGTCGAGGGCCCGGCGCCGGACGGCCTGATCGGTCGCGCCGTGGCGGCCACCGTGCCCGGCGAGGTGCACACCGACCTGCTGGCGGCCGGCGAGATCTCGGACCCGTTCGACGGTGACAACGAGTCGAAGCTGCACTGGATCGGCCGCACCCGCTGGAGCTACCGGACGACGTTCAGCTGGGTTGCCGACAGCAACGACCGGCAGGAACTGGTCGCCGAGGGCCTGGACACCGTCGCGACCGTCACGCTGAACGGCCGGGAGCTCGGCCGGACCGCGAACCAGCACCGCTCGTACCGGTTCGACGTCACCGGCGTGCTGGTTGCCGGGGACAACGAGCTGGTGGTCGAGTTCGAGGGCCCGGTGACCGCCGCCGAGGCCGAGCGGGCGAAGGTCGGCAGCTGGCCGCACACGAACCTGCACCCGTACAACGAGCTGCGCAAGATGGCGTCGAACTTCGGCTGGGACTGGGGACCGGACGTCGCCACCGCGGGCATCTGGCGGCCGATCCGGATCGAGTCCTGGTCGGACGTCCGGATCGCCGCGGTGCGTCCGCTGGCCCGCGTCGACGGCACGGACGGCGCGGACGGCGTACTCACGACGTACGTCGAGCTCGACTGGACCGACGGCGCCGCCGGCGAGGCGACCGTGACCATCGAGGTCGGCGGCACCCAGCAGTCGACGACCGTCGCGCCGGGCACCGGCACCGTCGAGCTCGTCAGCACGGTCGCCGAGGTCGACGTCTGGTGGCCGCGTGGGTACGGCGAGCAGCCGCTGTACGACGTCACGGTGACGGTGAACGACGACGACTGGCACGGCCGCGTCGGCTTCCGGAACGTCACCGTGGACGTTGCCCCGGACAACAACGGTACGCCGTTCGTGATCTCGGTGAACGGCAAGCCGGTCTACGTCCGCGGCGCGAACTGGATCCCCGACGACGCGTTCGTCACCCGGCTGACCGCGGACACGTACCGGACCAGCGTCCAGGACGCGGTCGACGCCGGGATGAACCTGCTGCGGGTCTGGGGCGGCGGCATCTACGAGAGCGAGCACTTCTACGACGTCTGCGACGAGCTCGGGATCCTGGTCTGGCAGGACTTCCTGTTCGCGTGTGCGGCGTACTCCGAGGAGGAGCCGCTGTGGAGCGAGGTCGAGGCCGAGGCTCGCGAGGCCGTCACGCGGCTCAGCAAGCACGCCAGTCTCGCGGTGTGGAACGGCAACAACGAGAACATCTGGGGCTACGTCGAGTGGGGCTGGCGGGTGCCGCTGGCCGGCCGTGCGTGGGGCGCCGGGTACTACCTGGATCTGCTGCCGAAGATCGTCGCCGAGCTCGACCCGCGGACGCCGTACTCCGCCGGCAGCCCGTACTCGTTCGACCAGTTCATCCACCCGAACGACGACCGGCACGGGACGATGCACATCTGGGACGTGTGGAACCAGGTGGACTACACGACGTACCGCAAGTACAAGCCGCGGTTCGTGTCGGAGTTCGGGTTCCAGGGACCGCCCGCGTGGTCGACGCTGACGTCGGTGGTGCACGACGCGCCGCTGGACCCGTACGGCGAGCAGATGCTCGTGCACCAGAAGGCGTTCGAGGGCAACCTCAAGCTCGAGCGCGGCCTCGGCGAGCACCTGCCGAAGTGGAAGGACATCGACGACTGGCACTGGACGACGCAGCTGAACCAGGCGCGGGCGATCGCCTTCGGCATCGAGTACTTCCGCAGCCTGTTCCCGCTGAACACCGGTGCGGTGGTGTGGCAGCTGAACGACAACTGGCCGGTGGTCTCCTGGGCGGCCGTCGACGGGCACGGGATCCGCAAGCCGTTGTGGTACGCGTTGAAGCGTGTGTACGCCGACCGGCTGCTCACCGTGCAACCGCGCGAGGACGCCCTGGTCGTTGCCGCCCACAACGACACCGACGAGGTGTGGACGACCGAGGTGACGGTCGCCCGGCGGTCGACCGGCACGGGTGGCGACGTGCTGGCCCAGGAGACGTTCGCAATCGAGATCGCCGCGCGGTCGGCGGCCGTCAACGACCTTCCGGCATCGGTCGCGGTTCCCAAGGACGCCACGTCGGAGTACCTCGAGGTCCGGGCAGCCGACGGTACGACGGCCTACTGGTACTTCGTCGAGGACACGTCCCTGCGCCTGGCCTCGGACGCCTACTCTGCCTCGGTCACGCCGACCGGGGACGGGTACGACGTGACGGTGACGGCGACCGCGTTGGCCAAGGACGTCGCGCTCTTCCCCGACCGCCTGGATGCGGCAGCCCGGGTCGACAGCTGCCTGATCACCTTGTCGGCGGGCGAGTCACACACGTTCCACGTGACTGGGACGAGCGCACCGGCCGTCGACCTCGGCGTACCGGTCCTGCGCTCGGCGAACGACCTGGTCGGCTGAGTCTTCTCGAGACGTGCGGTCGGAGGTGAACCCGGGCGCAGGGCATACTTCGGGCCTGTGAGCCGGGTGATGACGGGGGCGGCCGTGTTCGCGGCCGTCGCGGCGGTACTCATCGGCTGCGCTGACACACCGCGCACAGAAGCTCCTCCGACCCGGCCGACGACACCGACCGGCCCGACGACACCGGCCTTGCCCGCGCCGACAGGTTCACCGCCGGCACCGAGTACGGCGCCGGTGCGCACCGACCGGCCAGGTACCTCCCGCGGCACGAACTTGATGCCGATGATCCAGCACGGGCCGCGGGGACCGAAGCGGATCGCTCTCACCTTCGACGCCGACCTGACGGTGGCCATGCGCGAACGGCTCCGCGCCGGCACGGTCCGCTCGTACTACAACGACGCCCTCGTCGAGCAACTTCGCACGCTGCGGGTCCCAGCCACGCTCTTCCTCACCGGTCTGTGGATGGAGCAGTACCCCGACCACACCAAGGAGCTCGCCAAGGACTCGCTGTTCGAGCTGGGCACCCACAGCTACGACCACCGCGGCTTCACCAAACACTGCTACACCTTGGGCACCCTCCCCCGCGCCGCCATGCTCGACGACGTGCGCCGGGCCGTGGTGTTGCTGGATCGGCTCGACCCGCGGGCGACCAGATGGTTCCGGTTTCCGGGCGGCTGCTACGACGGCACAGCCCTGCACGAGCTCGCGCCGGCCGGCCTGACCGCGGTCGGACTCGACGTACCGGGCGCCGACGGGTTCGCCAAGTCCCCACAGGCGGTCGTCAAGCAGGTGCTGGGAAACGCCCGCGACGGCTCGATCGTCGTCCTCCATCTGCACGGCGGCGACAACGCCCCGTACACGGACGAGGCCATCGGCCCGATCGTCCGTGGCCTGCGCGCCCGTGGCTTCGAACTGGTCACCGTCACCGAGCTCATGGCGCCGTAGCCGCTGACCTCGGGGTCAAGGTGTTGTTCGGACCGCCGCGGATGAGAGTCTGGCTGTCACCATCCGGCGACGATCGGACTCGACGTGACGACTACGGCTGACTCCCGCTCCCGCGGCCGGAGCCTGCGGCGCAACACTCTCGGCGTCGGCCAGTCCACCGCGATCGGGATGGCTTCGACTGCTCCGGCGTACTCGCTGGCCGTCTCGGTGGGCCTGCTCGCCGGCTACGTCGGCGCGGCGGCTCCGCTGGTGCTGGCGGTGAGTGCGGTGCCGGTGATCCTGGTCGCGCTCTGCTTCCGCGAGCTCAACCGGGCCGAGCCGGACTGCGGGACCACGTTCCCCTGGACCGAGAAGGCGTTCGGGCTCGGCGTCGGCCGGATGGTCGGCTGGACCACGGTGACGGCCTGTGTGCTGGTGATGAGCAACCTCGCTCAGGTCGCCGCGGTGTACACCTACACGCTGCTGGGACTCGACGGCGCGGCCGAGTCGCGGGTCGCGCAGGCCGGGCTCGGGACCGCGTTCATCCTGGCGATGGCACTGCTCGCGTACCGCGGGATCCGGGTGGCCGCGTGGACCCAGGTCCTGCTGCTCACGATCGAGCTGGTCATCCTGCTGTGGTTCGCGATCAACGCCTTCCGGAAGGCGGAGAGTTTCGGCATCCCGGCATTGGACGCCACCGGGGAGGGCGCCTGGGCCGCGGGCGTCCTGGTCGCCGTCTTCCTCTACTGGGGTTGGGACTCCTCGTTCAGCGTCAACGAGGAGTCCCGCGATCCGCGCCGTACGCCGGCCGTGGCCGCGCTGGCGGCGAACGGCGCGCTGGTCCTGCTGTACGTCGTGGTCGCCTGGGCCGCGGTCGCGTACGCCGGGACCGGCCCGCTCGCGGAGATCGCGGACGACGACTTCTTCGCCGTCCTCGGCGCCGACCTCCTCGGCAGCGCCGGCGGCAAGCTGCTGATCGCGGCCGTGCTGGTGTCCGCCTTGGCGTCGACCCAGACGACGATCCTGCCGACGGCACGGACGATGCTGTCGATGGCCCGTCGGGACGCCTTTCCCGGGCAGTTCGCGCGGATCTCCGCCCGCTACCGGACGCCGAGTGTGTCCACCTGGGCGTTCGCTGCCGCCAGCGTCCTGGTCTACGTCGCACTGGTGCTCACCTCGGACGCGGTGCTGGCCGACTCGGTGGCCGCGGTCTCCGTGCTGGTGTCGCTGTACTACCTCGCCACGGCGCTCGCGGTGCCGGTGTACTTCCGCGGGGACCTCGGGGGCCGGCTGCTGCAGCGGCTCGTCGTACCGGTCCTGGCGGCCGGGTCCTTCGTCGCGGTGCTGGCCTGGGCGGTCGCGGACGTCGGAAGCGGGCCGCTGGTTGTCGTGGGTGTCACGATGGTGGTGGGCGGCGCCATCATGTTCTCGATGAAGCCGCCGGCGGAGGGGGAGGGCAGGCGATGAATCGGCGGATGCGCAGTGCGAAGGTCACCCTCGGGCTGACGGCCCTGATGGCCGCGTCACTGACCGGGTGTGCGAGCGACGAGGACGAGCAGCCGGACTACGCCGCGATCTGCGTCGACCCGGAGACGCAGACCCGGGCCGACGACGACAACTGCACCGACGAACGCGAGTACCACGGGTCCGGCGGCGGGTTCTTCTGGTTCTACATGGCCACCCGGGGCAACGCCTTCGTGCCGCCGGTCGGCGGGCGCTACAACGTGGCCCAAGGCACCTATACGGTGCCGCGGTCGGGGTCGCCGACCGTCCGCCGGGGCGGCTTGGACCGCGGCGGCGGTGACATCGGCACGATCACCCGCGGCGGGTTCGGCAAGTCCGGCCACGGGAGCTCTGGCGGCTGATGTGGCGGCACGCGATCAAGCCCCGGCCGCGGTGGAAGGACACCGTGGTCGAGCAGGGCCTGGTGTTCCCGATGACCGATCTGCCGGACGGCACCGAGACGCCGTACTGGAACGAGAGCGCCTGGTACGAGGTGACGATGGACGAGGTCCTGCACCTCGAGCGCGTCACCGAGGAGCTGTACGGGATGTGCCGGCACGCGGCCGAGGTGATGGCCTCGGGTGACCGGTTCTCCGACACCCAGCTCGGGCTCGCGCCCGGTACCCTGCCGCTCGTCCGCGAGTCGCTGAAGCGCGACGACCTGTCCGTCTACGCGCGCTTCGACCTGGCCTGGAGCGGGGCCGAGCCGAAGATGCTGGAGATCAACGGCGACACCCCGACCGGCCTGGTGGAGTCCGCGGTGATCCAGTGGAACTGGCTGGAGGACGTGTTCCCGGACGCCGACCAGTGGAACTCGGTGCACGACCGCCTGGTCAAGTGGTGGGCCGAGCACCTCGCGGCCGGCCACTTCCCGGGCAACGAGGCGCACTTCTTCAACTCCGGGGCGGAGACCTCCGGGGAGGAGGCGATGACGGTCGCGTACCTGCGCGACACCGCCGCGATGGCCGGGCTGGCGACGTACGGGCACGAGATCGAGGACGTCGGCTGGGACTCGGCCCGGCGGGCCTTCGTGGACTGGGGCGGGCGGCCGATCCGGACCGCGTTCAAGCTCTACCCGTGGGAGGACATGCTCGACGACGAGTTCGGCCGGTACGTCCTGGCCGGGCTGGAGCCCGAGCCGGTGCGGTGGATCGAGCCGATCTGGAAGACGATGCTGTCCACCAAGGCGATCCTGCCGGTGCTGTGGGAGCTGTACCCGGACCATCCGAACCTGCTGCCGGCGTACTTCGGCGATCCCGGCGACCTGCTCGAGTGGGTGGCGAAACCGCTGCACGGACGGGAGGGCAGCAACATCCACATCCACACCCTGGCCGGCACCGAGGACCACGTGCACGAGGGTCCGTACGACACCTCGACGATGGTCTACCAGGAGTGGCACCCGCTGCCGTCGTACGACGGGAACCGCGCGGTCATCGGCAGCTGGATCGTGGACGGCGTCGCGGCCGGCATGATGGTCCGGGAGTCCGACGGGCCGATCACCGACTACTACGCCCGCTTCGTCCCGCACGCGATCGGAACCAGTCCGCGGCCGGACCAGGCCACGATCGACGCCTGGCTCAACGAATAGTGCGCGCTCAGTCCAGGTTGACCGCGACGTACTTGACCTCGAGGTACTCGTCGATGCCGACACTGCCGCCCTCGCGGCCGAGGCCGGACTGCTTGACGCCGCCGAACGGCGCCGCCGGGTTGGAGACGATGCCCTGGTTGAGGCCGATCATCCCGGCCTCGAGGCGTTCGGACACCCGGAGCGCGCGGCTCAGGTCGTTGGTGAACACGTACGACACCAGGCCGAACTCGGTGTCGTTCGCCATCCGTACGGCGTCGTCCTCGGTCTCGAACGGGGTCAGCGGCGCGACCGGCCCGAAGATCTCCTCCTTCTGCAGCCGGGCGCTCTCCGGTACGTCGGCCAGCACCGTCGGCTGGAAGAAGTACCCGTTGCCCTCGGCAACCGCGCCGCCGGTGAGCGTCCGGGCGCCCTGGGCGATCGCGTCGGCGACCAGCTCGGCCACCTTGTCCCGTTGCTCGGCGTCGATCAGCGGGCCGACGTCGACGCCGTCCTCGGTGCCGCGGCCGACCTTCAGCGCAGCCATCCGCTCGGTCAGCCGAGAGGCGAACTCGTCCATCACCGACGTGTGCACGTAGATCCGGTTGGCCGCCGTACAGGCCTCGCCACCGTTGCGCATCTTGGCCAGCATCGCGCCGTCGACCGCCTTGTCGAGGTCGGCGTCGCCGAACACCAGCAGCGGCGCGTTGCCGCCTAGCTCCATGCTGGTCCGCAGTACTTGGTCGGAGGCCTGTTCGAGCAGCTTGCGGCCGACGGCGGTCGAGCCGGTGAACGACAGCTTGCGGGCGCGGCCGTCGCGGATCAGCGGCTCCATCACACCGCCCGCGTCGTGGGTGGTGACGACGTTGAGCACGCCCGCGGGCAGGCCGGCCTCGGTCATCAGCTCGGCCAGCTTGAGCATCGACAGCGGGGTCTGCGCGGCGGGCTTGATCACCATCGTGCAGCCCGCGGCGACGGCCGGGCCGATCTTGCGGGCGCCCATCGCGGCCGGGAAGTTCCAGGGGGTGATCAGCAGGCACGGGCCGACCGGTTGGCGCATCACCAGGAACCGGCTCGCCCCGTTCGGCGCGACCTGGTAGCCGCCGTCGATCCGGACCGCCTCCTCGGCGAACCAGCGGAAGAAGTCCGCGGCGTAGGCGATCTCGGCCTTCGACTCCGCGACCGGCTTGCCCATCTCGAGCGTCATCAGCAACGCGAGGTCGTCGGCCCGCTCGGTCATCAGCTCGTACGTCCGGCGGAGGATCTCGCCGCGTTCGCGTGGTGCCGTGGCGGCCCACTCGGCCTGCGCCGCGACCGCCGCGTCCAGTGCCGCCGTACCGTCCGCCGGACTGGCGTCCGCCACCTCGCACAGCGTCGCACCGGTGGCCGGGTCCTCGACCGCGAGCGTCTTGCCACCCTCGGCCGCGACCCACTTGCCGCCGATGAACAACTCGGTCGGACACGCCTCGACGACGTCCCGCTCTCGTGCCATGAGCCCGCCTCTCGACTAGTCGGCAGTACCCAGACTAATCGGTGGCAATCAGCGGACCGGGCGCAAATATGGGGGCTGAGTACCCATGCCCGGACCTGGTGGCCGGTGGCAGCCTGAGCGCGTGCTCAACTCAGCGACCCGCATCGGCCAGCGTGAGACCTGGTGGTGCGCGGGCCTGCGTCCGCACGAGCTGAGCCACGCACTCACCGAGTCCGCGCCTGCGTGGGCGGAGTACGTGGAACGCAGCACATCCCTCCCACCGAGCGCGCCTGCCGCCAGTCGAGACCCTGCAGGGACCGGTGTCACCCGCGGCCACACGTCAGGTGGGGCGGCCGGGACAGCGGATGGGTCCGGCACGGACTGGCGGCAGGCGCTCATGCGTTGCCTGGAGCCACTGCTGGACTCGGCCCGCCAGGATCTGGCGGCGGCCGGGCACAGCGGTGCGCTCGCCGAGGCGTTCCTGCACCGGCTCGGGCTCCGGCTGGTGAAGCTGGCCGCGCGGACCCTGGTCCTCGAGCTCGCCCGGGCCCGGGACCGCGGCGAGCTCACCGGCGAGACTCCCGCCGCCCGCTTCCTGGACTTCACCCACCGGCTCGTCGGAGGGAGCGAGCTGGCGGAGTTCCTGGCCGCCTACCCGGTACTGGCCCGGGTCCTGGGCGAGTCGTGCCGGCAGGGCGTCGAGGGGCACCTCGAACTGCTGGCACGGCTCGCCGAGGACCGTGAGTCGCTCGTCACCGGGCTGCTGGACGGCCGCGACCCCGGCGCGCTGACTGCCATCGAGCCCGGTGGTGACGCGCACCGCGGCGGACGCTGCACCGCGATCCTCACGTTCGCGGACGGCCGGCGCGTCGTCTACAAGCCCAGGCCGCTGGAGCTGCACGAGCACTTCAACGCGTTCGTGGACTGGCTGAACGCAAGGACCGCCCTGGGCATCCGCACGGTCCGCCTGCTCCCCCGCGACGGCTACGGCTGGTTGGAGTACGTCGTCCAGGAGCCCTGTGCCGATCTGGCCGCAGTACGGCGGTTCTACCACCGGCAGGGCGCGTTGCTGGCGCTGCTGTACGTGCTCGACGGCACGGACATGCACTTCGAGAATCTGATCGCTGCCGGCGACCAGCCTGTGCTGGTCGACGTGGAGACGCTGTTCCACCCGAGCCATGTGCCGGCGACGGCGTTGGGCGAGGACCCGGCGTACCGGTCGCTTGTCCGCTCGGTGTACCGCACTGCGCTGCTGCCGCTGCTCGTCTCAGGTGAGTACGGCGTCGCGGACGTGTCAGGGCTGGGGGGAGACAACGACTCGGCGGCGCCGATGAGTGTCGTCGACTGGGCCGACGCCGGGCTGGACTCGATGCATCTGGTACGGCGTCCTGGGCAGACGCACGGTGCCGCGAACCGGCCCGTGCTGGGCGATCAGCTGATGGAGCCGCGCGACCACGAGATCGCTGTGCTCGCAGGATTCCGGACCGCCTACCAGGCGATCGCCCGGCGCCGGGACGAATTCCTGGGTCCCGACGGGTTGCTGGCACAGTGCGCGTCCGACCAGATCCGTTTCGTGCCCCGCAGTACCCACCTCTACACGAGTCTGCTCGACGAGTCGACGCACCCGGACGCCCTGCGCGACGCGGCCGGCCGGAGTCAGCTGCTCGACCTGTTGTGGGATGCGGACGAGTCGCTGCACGCGATCGTCCCGTTCGAGCTGGCCGACCTGTGGGCGGGCGACGTACCGCTCTTCACCGCGCGGCCGGACAGCCGGGACGTCTGGGCATCCGACGGCACGCGGGTTCCGGACGTCCTCGCCGTCACCGGGCTGTCCGCGGCGGAAGCGAAGATCCAGAACCTCGGCGACGTCGACGAGCACCGCCAGACCTGGCTGATCTCCGCGTCGCTGGCCACCCGGCCAGAGCCGATCAGCCACGTCAGTACGGCCACCAGGAAGCAGCTGGGCCCGGACGAGCCGGACCCGGACCGCCTGCTCGCGGCGGCAGCCGGCATCGCGGACGAGCTCATGGCGCGGGCGATCAGCAGACGCGACCGCGCCGCCAACTGGCTCGGTCTCGAACTCCTGGACGACCACCACTGGGCTGTGCGTCCCCTGGGCGCCGGACTGTCCAACGGCTACACCGGTACGGCGCTCTTCCTCGCGCAGGTCGGCGTACTGACCGGAGCGGACAAGTACTGCGAGCTGGCGCGGGACGCGATCCGTCCGGTGCCGCAGGTGCTCGAAGCCCTCGCAGGAGACCTGGAATCGGCACAACTGGTCGGACCGGGCTTCCACGGTCTCGGCGGGATCAGCTACGGCCTCAGCCGGCTGGCCGCGCTGCTCGACGACTCCGACCTCACCACCTGGTTGGCCGCGTCGCTGGAACTCAGCGAGCAGCTCCTACCGGACCCCACCGAGTTCCCGTCGTTCGCCGAAGGCGCGGCGGGCGGACTGGCCGCGATGCAAGCAATTGCAGGCATTCCGGCCGCCGGCCGACTGGCCGAGCGCTACGCCGATCACCTGGTTGCCACAGTCGGGAGCGGTCTCCGTGGCCGAGTAGCAGCGGAGCACGGATTCGCTCGTGGTTACCAGGGGATCGCGTGGGCGCTCGGGCAGTACGGCCTGCCTGGTGACAAGTACGTGGAGGCTGCCCGCGCGGCAGCCGACCTGAATCGCCGGAACGCGCCCGGTGGCCACAGCTGGTGCTCCGGCGACAGCGGGACCGCCCTCGCGCGGACAGCGGCCGGCGTACCCGCGGACCTCGAGAGCTACCTCAGGGCCGCCACAGAACGTCCGGTGCTCGCAGACCTGAGTCTGTGTCATGGCGAGCTCGGCGCGGTCGAGTCGCTGGTGTGGCTCGCCGGACGCGAGTACCCGGCCGCAGAGGCGGCGCGACGACGTCGTGCCGGGCTGGTGCTCGCCGCAGTACAGCAGTTCGGACCTCTGTGCGGGACACCCCGGGCCGTTCCGTCGCCGGGCCTGCTGACCGGTCTGGCAGGAATCGGCTACGGACTGCTCCGGCTGGCGTTCCCGACGCGGGTGCCGTCCGTGCTGCTGCTCGAACCGATCACCGGGCAGGCGCGTCCACGGAGCGCCTGACCCCACAAGTGGCAGGGGAACAGCATGACCGCCCAGCACTACCTTTTCGAGTCCGTGACACCGGCAGGCAAGCCGGAGTACGCCGACCCGCTCGGCCCGATCACCTTGCCGACCCGCGACCGTGTCGGTGCTCGGGCACTGGCTCTGGCCGGAACCGTCGGCCTGAGTTCGTTCGCTGCCGCGGCCATGGCCGATCAGACCACCTGGCCGACCGCCTGCGCCGATTGAACTGCTGTAGCGATCGTTTGACGCCGCCGCCGGTCGCTCTGCGTGGCGACTGCTGACTGTCGGCGGAAGTACCTGCAGTGACAGCCATACGTCTATACAGTTGGCAAACATGCAGACCCGTTCGCCCGTTGTGGTCGGCAGAGACGGGGAGATCGACGGTCTTCACCGCCTGCTGACCGGAGCACGCAGCGGGCACGGCGGTGCGATCTTCCTGGTCGGTGAACCAGGGATCGGCAAGAGCCGGCTGGCGGCCGCGGCCACCGCGCAGGCGATCGACGAAGGAATGGTGACGCTCCGTGGCCGGGTCGGTGCGATCGGGACGCCGGTCGCGTTCCGTCCGTTCACCGAGGCACTGCTGTCCTTGATCCGGCGCGGCGAGATGCCGGCGCCGGACAGCCTCGGGCCGTATCGCCGGGTGCTCGGCCGATTGGTGCCGGACTGGGACGACGGCACGGCACACGACACCGCCGCGTCGCCTGTCGTCCTGGGCGAGGCCGTACTGCGGCTGCTCGCGCTGGCAGGTGGGGATCGTGGGTGTCTGCTGGTCCTCGAGGACCTGCACGGCTCCGATCCGGAGACGCTGGCGGTCATCGAGTACCTGCTGGACAACCTGGACGAGCAGCCGATCGCGCTGGTCGCGACGATGCGCTCCGAGACCTGTGAGGCGTACGAGCTGGCACGGCTGGCAGCCCAACGTGGGGCGGGCATGCTGTTCGAACTGCAGCCGCTGGGACGCACTGACGTGGCTGAGCTCACCGCGGCTTGTCTGGGCGTTCCGGTCAGCGGTGTGCCCGAGCAACTGGCAGACCAGCTGTGGCGGGACAGCGCAGGAATTCCTTTCATTGTTGAGGAACTGCTGCAGGACGCGTACCGCACCGGGCAGCTCGTCACCGAGCCGGGCAGCAGTGTGCAGTTGGTCGACGATCTGCAGACGCGGGTGCCGGCCGCCGTTGTGCACAGCATCAGCAGCCGTACGGCGCAGCTCGGGCCGCAGTCCCGGGACATCCTGGTACTGGCCGCTGTCATCGGGCATCGCTTCCCGCTGAGCGTCGTACAGAAGGCAACCGGGACCGACGACCGTTTGCTGCTGGCAACGCTGCGGGCTGGTGTTGCCGCGCAGCTTGTCGGGCCGGACGAGCCCGTGCCCGACTGGTACGCGTTTCGGCATCCGCTCACGGCAGACGCGTTGCTGGCGGGCCTGACGCCGACCGAGCGCTCAGCCTTGGCGCTTCGGTGTGCGGACGCGATCGAGGAGCTGCACCCCGGACTGCCCGGCGAGTGGTGCCCGCTGGTGGCCGATCTCGCCGAGACCGGCGGCGAGACCATCCGCGCCGGGCGGCTGCTCGCACTGGCCGGCCGGCGCTCGTACGACGACGGCTCGACCGGCTCGGCCGCCAACCTGCTCGCACGCGCCCACGCGATGCTGGCGGACGATCCCGACCTCAGCTACCGGGCCGGAGTTCTCGGCTCGTTGCTGCTCGCGCTCAGTGCGGCCGGCCGCTTCGAGGACCTCGCCGTGCACGCCGCGACCGTCGAGGAGATGGCCGGCCGCAACCTCGACAGCCGGAAGGTCGCCGCACTGCACGTCCAGCTGGCTGACGCCGAGATGGTGGCCGGCCGTTGGTCCACCGCCCTGGAGCATGTCGCGACTGCTCGCTCGCTGCTCGGCAGCGATCCGGACGATGCCGACCTTGCGCCGGTCGACGTGGTTGCCGCGAACCTCGAACTCGCCCGGAACAGCCCCGACCGCATCCGGACCGCCACCGAACTCGCTACTCGCGCCGCCGCCGCGGCCGAGCGCGCGAAGCTGCCCGAGGTGAGCTGCGAAGCGCTGCAGTTGCTGGGGATCCTGGCGCGCGAGCACGACCTCGACCTGTCGATCGAGTACTTCCACCGGTCCCGGCAGGTCGCCGAGGATCACGGCCTGACGTTCCTGCGGGTCTGCTCCCACATCTTCCAGGCAGTCACGATCTACCTGGCCGAAGGCAGCGTTCTCGAACTGGAGCGGGCCCGGCAGCAGGCGCTCCGGATCGGCGCGATCCCGTTGATGTACGAGGTCGACGGGATTCTCGGCCAGCACGCGATCCTGCGGTCCGAGTACGCGCGGGCCGCCGGGATCATCGACGAGTGCCTCGCGGTCACGCGGCGGCTGCGGCTCGGCCGGTCGGCGACGTACTTCCTGGCCACCAAGGCGATCCTGGAGGCTCACCAGGGCCGCCGGTCCGCGATGGAGGCGACGCTCGCGGAGGCGGCGAGCTGGGGCGGTGAGCGGGCGACGTACGAGTTGCCGTACTCCTACGGGCTCGCCAGGACGTTCTGCGCGTTGCTGGAGGAGAACCGCGAGCTGGCCGAGGCCGAGATGGCGCAGGCGCTCGCGTACGACGCCAAGAACCCGACGACGCTCCACACCGCCGGCAAGAACGGGCTGAACCTGTTACTCGGCGTACTGTCCGGACAGAGCGGCTGGGCGCATTTCGAGGCGGTCACCGCGACGGCTGCCAGTGGTATGCGGTGGAACAAGCAGTTCGTTCAGCTCGCGCACGCCGTACTGCTTGGACGGGACGGGCAGGTGGAGGCTGCCAACGCCAAGCTGGTCGAGGCGATGGACACCGCGTCGCTGTACCCGTTGGCGCGGCACCTCGGGCTGCGACTCGTGGCTGAGCCGGCACACGCTGACGGCTGGGGTGAGCCGGTCGCGTGGTTGCGGCAGGCGGAGGACCACTTCCACAACGCCGGCATCCCGGCTGTGGCGAGCGCGTGCCGCAGCCTGATGCGCCAGCTCGGTGCGACGGTGTCCCAGCGGCGGAGCGGCTCGGAACAGGTTCCGGCGTACCTGCGCCAGCTGGGCATCACCACCCGCGAGTACGAGGTCTGCCGGTTGCTGGTCGACCGGATCGGGAACAAGTCGATCGCGTCCCGGCTGCACATCTCGCCCCGCACGGTCGAGAAGCACGTGGCCAGTCTGATGTCGAAGACGCAGCAGCCGGACCGCGAAGCGCTGAGCAGCTTCGCCCGGACGGTGCTGCAGGACTAGCTCCGGCCCGATTCCGGGCAGGGTGCGTGTGCGGGGGCGTCCGGGTGCCGGACATGGGTGATAGTGGCGCTCGTGCACCGGAATCCGCCGATCGGCGCGCGGAATGGACAGTATTTAGGAACGCTCGCTATCTATACTGTGCGGGTGGCAGGCAAGGGGTCGGACATGGGCAAGGGAACGGTCGGCGGCGGCACGACGATGCTGCGGCGGATCAACGTCGCCTCGGTCCTGGACGCGGTCCGCCGATCCGCGCCCGCGCCGCTGCGCGTCGCCGAACTGGTGGAGCGGACCGGACTGGCCCGGCCGACGGTCGCCCAGGCCGTCGACGAGCTGCTCGACGCCGGCTGGCTGCAGCAGCACGGCCCCGACTCCGCGGACCGCTCGCTCGGCCGCCCCGCCATCCGCGTCTCCCTGCGCGGCCGTGCCGCGCCCGTGCTCGGGCTGGACGTCGGCCCACACCGGGTGACCGTTGGCGTCTCCGACCTGGCCGGCCGCAAGCTGTCCCTGGTACGGCGTTCCGGGCCGGGCTGGACCGCACAGGAGCTGCTCGGCGTCATCGCCGAGGTGATCAACGAGGCGCTCGCCGAGGCCGAGGTGCCTGCGGATGACGTCGCGGCCGCGGTGGCTGCGAGCCCCGGCATCGTCGACGAGCACACCGGCCGCGTGCAGCTGGTTCCGAGTGTGCCGGGCTGGCCGGCGATCGATCTGATCAAGCATGTGCGCGGTCTGCTCGACTGCCCGGTGATGCTGGACAACGACGCTAACCTGGCCGCGCTGGCGATCGCTGCGGCGCGGGGCGGTACCGGCACGCTGCTGGCGATCCAGTGGGGTGAGCGGCTCGGTGCGGGCATCGTCATCGACGGCCGTCTGCACCGCGGTACCGGGGCGGCCGGCGAGATCGGGTTCATCGCGACCGACACCGACGACGTCATCAACCCTGAGGACAGCCGCGGACCGCTGGAGCGGGCGGTCGGGTCGGAGGCGATCGCGGCGCTGGGTCGACAGGCGGCGCTGGACAACCCGCACTCGCGGCTGGCTGAGCTGGGTGGCGAGCAGTTGGACACCGCTGACGTGTTCGCTGCGGCGGCGGAGCGGGATCCGGTGGCGCAGGCCGTCGTACAGCAGGTTGCTCGGACGTTTGCTCGCGCATTGGCTCCGTCTGTGCTCGTGCTCGACCCGACGGCGGTGGTGATCGGTGGCGGTGTCGCTCGGGCCGGGGCTGTGTTGCTGGACGCGATTTCGGATCAGCTGCGGTTGCTGACGCTCAACCACCCGAAGCTGGAGCTGTCTGCACTGGCTGAGGATGCTGTCGTCACTGGTGCGATGCGGATGGCGCTGGACGAGGTGTGGCAGCGGAAGCTCCCTACGCCGGCGATGACGAGCACTACCTAGGTCCTTTGACCACCTTCGCGCCCGGTGCTCCGCACCAGCAGGTGTAGGTGAGCTCGTAGAGCACCTGTCCGGTCAGGTCGATCCTGCGGTCCAGCCCTGTCACCATGCTCATCGGCAGGAGCATGCGGCGATCGCAGACCGAGCAGGTGATGACGATCATCGTTTGCCCCAGCCGTAGGCGCGTCCGACGTACAACCGATGGATCCGGCGCCAGCGCGCCCACGCGTTGTCCACCCACCAGCGCCACCGCACACTGCGGCTCACCTGCAGTCCATTACTCATTGTCAACATCCGCTACACACGATTACTGCCACGACTGTTTCAGTACGGACAGTGTACGCGCCCCAGCCACCGCGCGGAAGCTCTCGTCAGCTTCTTGTGGCGGCGGCTATGGCTTCGGGGTCGTCCAGATGGACCAGGTGGGCGGAGTTCGGGAGGACCTCTACCGTGGCGCCCAGGAGGTTGGCGAGGGATTTTTGACCGTTCAGCCAGCGGGTGGCGGTGAAGCGGGAGGTGCCGCCGGTTGCCACCAGCAGGGTTGCCGGGGCTATCGCGGATATGGGGCCGGCCAGCAGCTTCGCTACCTCTGCGGCCAGGGCCCAGCTGCTCGCCAGCTCGTCCCAGAAGAGCAGCCACGAGTCCTGACCGCCGTAGCGCGCCTTCGCGGTTGCCTTTGACAACGGGTCTTGGTTCGACGTGCTCCCCAGGCGGACGATCAACCGGCGCACCGCGACGCCTAGGAGCTGCGGTACGCCGATCCGTCCGAGCAAACGCGCCACCGAGCGCACAACCCGGTCGCCGCGCCGTCCGGGATAGAACGCGGGTACGCCCGTCTCCGACGTGAGGCTGGTGTCGACCAGGACCAGCCGCGTGACCTCCAGCGGTCGCGTCAGTGCCCAGCGCAGTACGGCAAGCCCTCCGATCGAGTGGCCGATCAGTCCGACCTGCTCGCCGGGGGCCACGCCGGCGGCGGCCCGGAGGGCGTCGACGTCCGACCTGATCGACGTACGCCACGGATCGATGACCCGGATGTCGAGCTCCGGTAGCAGCTCGACGACCCGGGCGAACTCCTCCGGAGTCTCGGCCAGGCCGGGCACCAGGATCCAGGTTGTCGTCATCGAGACAAAGCCTGCCTCAGACCTGGTAGCAATGTCCCCAGCATTACGCAGACGAGCAGCACCGACACCCGCTGCAGGATGCCCGGCGCGTGCAGCTCGTTGCCGGTGAGGACGTCGATACCGGTCTGCAGGCCCAGCCACGTCTGGGTCACCGCAACCCCTCCTGCCAGTACGGCGACCGCTTTGCCCCACACACCACCCCAGCCGTACTTCCGCAGCACCAGGACCGCGAAAACCCCCATGGCGATGCTGCCGATACCTGCGAGCGTCGACGTGACCTCGTGCAGCACCAGCGGCGCCCCCTCCTGGCCGTTCACCTCCGCCGCCCGGCAAGCAGCACTGGCCGACGGCGCGCAGTCCATCGGCGAGAACGAGTCGAACAGCGTCCCCAGCCCGAAGGTCGCAGTACTGACCAGCAACCACCTCAGCTCCCGCCCTGCCGGACGAGCGAGCAGTACGACGACCAGCAGCAGCACCCCCGTGGCCAGGTCCATCCCCCGCGCGTACGGGCTCGTGGGCTGGTCCCGCGCGCCCAGCTCGCTCAGGAACGACGTACGGACGTCCAGCGGGAACCCGGCCGCCGCCTCCAGCAGCAGGCTGCAGTAGAGCACGCCGGCGGCAAGCATCAGGTTGCGGATCAGGCGGTAGGGCACGACGTCCATGGTGATAACCGTGGCATGTCAACCAAAGTCTTGGCTGTGGTGTCAGCGTTACCGTGGAGGTAGAGCTAGCTCGACTCAAGTCGCCGCCCGGTAGTGGGATGATCGGCTGGTGCGGTCGGAAGAAGCAGCAGTGATCCCGGCGTGGCAGCAACGGGCCGCGGTCTGGGTGGGCCGCGTCGTCGTCCTCGCCGCGGTGTGGTCGTTCATCGCGATCCCGTTGCATCTCGTGGCGCCGAAGCTCGTCAAGCACGTCGACTTCGGGTTCGACTTCATCGGCATCCCGGCCGGTCACACCATCTTCTCCGCCGTGTACCTGGCGGTCGTCGGCAGCGCGTTGCTGCGCGGCAAGCGCGCCGCGCTGCTCTGGGTGCTGTGGGTCTTCGAGGCGCTCTGGTTCCTCGCGCAGGTCGCCGGCATCGCTTTCACCAGCGTCCGGCTGGCCAACCCTACCGACGCGGACCTGCTCCGCGACTTCGGCCCGGCCAGCGTCCAGGACCTCGAGTGGGGCATCGTGCAGGCGATCGTGGTCGCCGCGATCGTCGTGCTGCTGTGGAAGATCCGCGCCGCGTTCCCGGCCCGGCTCGCGCCCGGTAGCCGGCGGCTCGCGGTCGGCGCGCTGGTGGTCGGCATGCTGATCTCGGTCGCGGTCAGCGTCACGCTCACCCAGCTGTTCCCGCGGACCCTCACCGGGCAGCGGCAGAAGATCGGCTGGGCGGTGATCGCCGCGCTCGGCCAGTCCCGCAGCAAGATGGGCGGTCACGAGGGCCACGGCTGGATCGGCCTGACCGTCGGCGCGATCTCCGCGGCCTCGCTGGTGATCGCGTTCTGGATCTTCCTCCGCTCCGTCCAGCGCGTCCGGTACCTGACCCAGCCCGAGGAGCTCGAGGTCCGGCGCCTGCTCCTGCTGCACGGCGAACGCGACTCCCTCGGGTACTTCGCCACCCGCCGGGACAAGGCGGTGGTGTTTGCCCCGGGCAACGACGCCGCGATCGCCTACCGGGTGGTGAACGGTGTGAGCCTGGCCAGCGGCGACCCGCTGGGCGATCCGGTCGCGTGGCCGGCCGCGATCCAGCGCTGGCTCGCCGAGGCCCGTCGGTACGGTTGGTCGCCCGCGGTGCTGTCGGCCAGCGAGGAGGCGGCACAGGCGTACGTCGACGCCGGGTTGCGCGCGTTGTCGATGGGCGACGAGGCGATCATCGACGTCGCCGACTTCACGCTGGAGGGCCGGACGATGCGGCCGGTGCGGCAGGCGGTCACCCGGGTCCAGCGCGCCGGGTACCACGCCCAGGTCGTCCGGCACGGGGACCTGTCGCCGGAAGCGCTGGCGGAGTACGTGCGACTGGCCGAGAAGTGGCGGGGCGCGCGGACCGAGCGCGGGTTCTCGATGGCGCTCGGGCGGCTCGGCGATCCGGCCGACGCGCGCTGCGTGATGGTCATCGCGCGCGACGCCGAGGGCACCGTTCGCGGGCTGCTGTCGTTCGCGCCGTGGGGCGTCCGGGGTGTGTCGCTGGACCTGATGCGGCGCGACCCGGAGTCCGTGAACGGGCTGATGGAGTTCATGGTGACGTCGCTGATCGACGCCAGCGGCGACCTCGGCGTGCACCGGATCTCGCTGAACTTCGCGATGTTCCGGGAGATCTTCAGCGACGCCGAGCGGGTCGGCGCCGGTCCGGTACTGCGCCTCACCAACGCGCTGCTGACCGCCGCCTCGCGGTTCTGGCAGCTGGAGAGCCTGTACCAGTCGAACGAGAAGTACCTGCCGCGCTGGTCGCCCCGGCTGATCTGCTACTCCCGCGGCGCCTCGCTCGCACAGGTACTGCTGGCCGCCGGTACTGCGGAAGGCTTCCTGCCCGCGCCGCGGCCGTGGACACGTGTAGACAGCGTCGAGACGGCAGAGCGGCACGCGATCATGGCAGCGGACGGCCGCGCGTTCGCAACCGCCGTACGGGCCCAGGAAGACGAACTGCTGCGGCCCGCGTTGCCGGCGCGGAAGCTCACCGAGCAGGAGCAGATCCGGCGGACCAAGCTGACCGAGCTCGTTGCCGCAGGCATCGATCCGTATCCGGTCGGCGTACCGCGGACCGAGACGCTGGAACGGGTACGGGAGCTGTATCCGAACCTGCCGCCGGACCACCACACCGGCCACACCGTGTCCGTCACCGGACGGGTGATGCGGATGCGCGACCACGGCGGGCTGGCGTTCGCGCAGCTACAGGACGGGCTGACACAGCTACAGGTGATGCTCACGGCCGCATCGTGCGGCGACGTACCGCTGGACCAGTGGCGGCGGCTGGTCGACATCGGCGACCACGTCAGCGTGACCGGCGAGGTCGTCACGAGCCGTCGCGGGGAGCTGTCAATCGCGGCGACGTCGTGGACGATGGCGGCGAAGTGCCTGCACCCGTTGCCGGACAAGCGGAAGGGCTTCACCGACCCGGAGGCACGGGTCCGGCAGCGGCACCTCGACCTGGTGATGAACCCGGACTCGCTGCGGATGATGCAGCAGCGCAGTGCCGCCGTACGGGCGCTGCGGAACGGCTTCGAGACCCGCGGCTTCATCGAGGTGGAGACGCCGATGCTGCAGGCGGTGCACGGCGGCGCGAACGCGCGGCCGTTCGCCACGCACATCAACGCCTACGACACCGAGCTGTTCCTGCGGATCGCGCCGGAGCTGTTCCTGAAGCGGCTGAGCGTCGGGGGGATGGGCAAGGTCTTCGAGCTGAACCGGAACTTCCGCAACGAGGGCGCCGACGCGACCCACAACCCGGAGTTCACCTCGGTCGAGGCGTATCAGCCGTACGCCGACTACCACGTGATGCGCGACCTCACCCGGGAGCTGCTGATCGAGGCCGCCACCGCGGTGCACGGCAAGCCCGTCGTACGGCGTGACGGTGAGGAGCTCGACATCTCCGGTGACTGGGCCGTCGTCACCGTGCACGACGCGGTCGGCCGCGCCGCCGGTACGACGGTCACGCCGAACACCCCCGCGGAACGCCTGCGCGAGCTGTGCGCCGAGCACGACGTGCACACGACCTTCGAGATGACGCCGGGCGAGCTGGTGCTGGAGCTGTACGACGAACTCGTCGAGCCGAACACGACACTGCCGACGTTCTACACCGACTTCCCGCTCGAGACGTCGCCATTGACCCGCAACCACCGCTCCGAACCGCGGCTCGCCGAGCGCTGGGACCTGGTCGCGTTCGGTGCCGAGATCGGTACGGCGTACTCCGAGCTCGTCGACCCGGTCGAGCAGCGCCGCCGGCTCACCGAGCAGTCGCTGAAGGCCGCGGCCGGCGACCCGGAGGCGATGTCGCTGGACGAGGACTTCCTGTCGGCGCTCGAGTACGCGATGCCTCCGACGGGCGGTCTCGGCATCGGGGTGGACCGGGTCATGATGATGCTGACCGGCCAGAACATCCGCAGCACCTTGGCGTTCCCGTTCGTGCGTCCCGCTCCGCGCTCCTGATGCCTTACCCTTACTGCTCACGGGTTGGGGACCTGGGGGGTGGGGATGAGGCGCTGGGTTGCGCTCTGCGTGGGGATGGGCCTGCTGACGGGCTGTGGTGGGGAGCCGCAGCACGCGCCGAGCCCTGTCGCGTCTGCTTCCAGTAGCTCCGCGCCGGCTCCTGCCGCGTCGGTGCCGACGGCCGGCCCGCTGGGTACGGCGGCGTACCAGGCCGAGCTGACGCGGATCGACCAGGTGCTGGCGGGAGCGACACGGTCGCTGACCCGGGTCCGTACGGCGGAAGCGCTGGGCGAGGCGATGAGCACGGTCGCGGAATCGCTGAACACCTTCGCGGTGCGACTGGCCGCGCTCAAGGTGACGTCCCGGTTGACCGCCGCGCACGGGCTGCTGCAGGAACGGATCGGTGTTGCCGCCACGCGCCTGACGAGCTCGGTGGAGCAGACCGTGGAGGACGCGCGGTGCGGCGGGGCGGCGTACACGTCGCAGAAGGTGCAACGGCAGCTGCGCGCGGACCTCGGTAGCGCGCTCGTCCAGCTGCAACAGCTGAAGCTGGCGTTCGGCAAGTCGCTGCCCGACCCGGGTCCCGCGCCGAAGGACGAGCGGCCGGACAACGGCGAGGTCCTGGTCCGGCGCGGTCCGGAGGGCATGGGGCGGCTCCGGATCACCAACGGGACGCCGAAGGACGTCGCGGTCTCGATCGTCGGCGCCGGTCAACCGCCGGGCCGCCCGCAGGTGATGATCTACCTCCAGGCGACGCAGAGCGCGACCGTCAACCGGATCAGCGGCGCCTACCACCTGTACTTCAAGTCCGGCACCGACTGGGACGCCGACCGCCGCCAGTTCCGCGCCGGCTGCACGTTCAAGAAGTTCGACCAGACCTTCACCCGCAACCAGGGCTGGCAGGTCAACCTCCAACCCCGCCCCAACGGCAACGCCGACACCACCGAGGTCGAGGCCTACTGACTTCAGAGGTCGTCGGGAAACAGCCGGAATGCCTTGTGGGGCGTCAGCGGACGCAGCGCCCGGAAGTCCCGGCGATCGAGGGTGAGCACAGCGTCGGTGCGATAGTCGGCAGCCAACGCGACGCTGATCGCGTCGGCAAGATCGAGATCCAGATCGGCGTAGCGGCCCATGACCGCAAGCGCAGTCTCCAGAGTCTCCGGGCCGACATCCGGGACCTGGAAACGCATCCGTCGTACCTGTGCAGTGAGCAGTTCCAGGATCGTAGCGCGCGCCGCTGCCCCGAGCCGCGCCCTGGCAAGGTGATCCACCTCGGCAAGCACAAGCGGCGACAGAATGACCGTGCCGGCCTCCTGCAGAAGCTTCCGGCAGGCCGGTCCGTCCGGTGCGTTGCGGTCGAAGGCCGCGATGATGCCGGCGACGAGGATCAGCGTTTGGTACGACGCGCGACTTGGTCGCGGATCTCGTCCTTGGTCACCGGCTCACCGGTGCCTTCGAAGGTCGGCCAGTCGAGCGGCTCGTCCCACACCCGATTCGCCATCGCGGCCAGGTGGATGCCCTCCCGGATGATCGTGGCCGCGGGAATCCCGCGCCGACGAGAGGCGCCCTTGATCAGCGCCAGATCCTCGGGATCGACGTAGACGTTGGTGCGCTTCATCGGCATGTACCAACCCTAAGACACGTAGGTGTTCTAGAGGCCGAGTTTGTCGAGGAGGGAGCCGAGGATGCCGCCTAGGCCGTCGGGGTCCTGGTCGTCCGGGGTGTCCGGGGTGGTGGGGGGCTCGCTCGGGGTGGTGCTGGTCGGGGGTGGCGCCGTAGGGGTGGCCGACTGGGTCGGGCGGGTGGTCGGCGCGGTGGTCGGAGCCGTTGGCTTGGCGGTCGGGACGGTCGGTGGGCGCCTGGTGGCGGGTGGGATCGTCGGGACCTGGGTTTCGACGATCTGGGGAGTGGGGCTGCCGGGGGCGGGCGTCGGGCACGGGGTGCTCGGGACGCCGGCCGGGAGCTGCTGACCGGGTGGCTTGGTTGCTACGGGCAACGGGGTGGGTACGGCGCTGGGCGTCGTACCGGGGGTGGCGGCCGGGGTCGGCGACGTGCTCTGGTGCGGAACCGCGATGTTGTGCGTCGGCCGGCCGGGCTCGGGGGCGGCGATCGGGACGGCCGGTTCCGGGCCACCGCCGGGCAGCGGGAGGAACGAGGCGCCGATCCGCGGGCCGCCGAGCAGCGCGATGACGACCAGCACCAGGTAGCCGAGCAACAGGACGCCGGCGCCCGCGGCGACCTGGCGGCGGCGTCGCGGATTCTGCCAGGGCGGGCGGCGGGAAGCCGTGGCAGAGATCGGATTCACAAGTCCCGCAGAGTAGCGGCTGACGAGTCGTTTCAAACAGTCCTTGGAAGAAATTCCACCCCAAAAGGAAATCTTCCGCCATTATCGTCCCCGCTACGCGACCGTAGGAATACAAGGGGTTAGCTGACAACGCGCCGAAATACCCGGCACCACAGGAATTCCTCTGCCACCCTGCTCTCATGGCGAATCTCGTGCTGCTGCACGGTCTCGGAGCGAACGCCCGCGTCTGGGACACCTGGCCGGACGCGCACCATGCCCCGGACCTCCCGGGCCACGGCTCGGCGTCCCCGCTCCCGTCGTACGACTTCGCCGCGATGGCCGAGGCCGTCGCCGCCGATCTCGCCGTACGTCGGGACGTCGTCGTACTCGGCCACTCGCTCGGCGGCGTGCTCGCACTCGAACTTGCCAGCGGACGGTACGACGTCACGGTCAGCCGCGTCGTGGCGCTCGGAGTGAAGGTGACCTGGACCGCGGACGACCTCGGCCGGGCGAAGGCCCTGGCCGGGAAGCCCGTCGCCTGGTTCGACACCTGCGACGAGGCGGCCGCGCGATTCCTCAAGGTCTCCGGCCTCCTGGGCCTCGTCGATCCGGCGGGTGCCGTCGTCGACCACGGCATCGTCGAGCAGGACGGCCGCTGGCGCCTGGCGATGGATCCCGGGACCTTCGGCGTCGGCGCACCTGACATGCCGGCACTGATCGCGGCGAGTCAGGCCGAAGTGGTCCTCGCCCGCGGTGAGCGCGATCCTATGAACAGCGACGCCGAACTGCACGCCCTGCACGACCAGGTCGTCACGCTGCCCGGACTCGGGCACAACGCGCAGGTCGAGGATCCCGCGGCGGTCGCGGCGCTGCTCAGGTGAGCGCCTGCAGCCCGATCACCGACAGCAGCCGGAGCTTCTCCGCGGCCTCGGTGTTCGGCGCCGCGGTGTAGACGATGATGCGCAGGTCGCTGCCGGGTACGGCGAGGATGTCGCAGTCGATGTCGAACGTCCCGACCTCGGGATGCCGGATCGTCTTGCGCTCCGACCGGTGGAACCCGACGACCGGCTGGTCCCACAGCCGCGCGAACTCGTCCACCCCGCGGAGTTCCGCGATCAGCGCCGCGAGCTCCGGGTCGTTCGGGTACCGCGCCAGCGCGGCGCGCAGGTCCGTCACCATCGCGGCCCGGAAGTTCTGCTGCTGCTCCGGCGTCTGGACGACGCGGCCGCTCACCGCCCGGAAATGCCGGTAGACGATGTTCCGCCACCAGCCGCGCAACGACGACGGGTCGCCGGTCATCGCGGCGAACAACGGGTTCCAGCTGATCATCGTCCAGGCCGCGTCGCACACGCACAGCGGCGCCCCGTCCAGCTGGTCCACGATCCGCTGCACCCCGGGCGGGATGTACGTCGAGATCCGCCCGGGCGACGGCTCCACCTCGCCGGCGAGCACGAACAGATGGTTGCGCTCGGCATCGGACAGCCGCAGCGCCCGGGCCAGCGCGGTCAGCACCTGGGCGGACGGCGACTCCGAGCGCCCTTGCTCCAGCCGGACGATGTAGTCCACCGACAACCCGGCCAACAGCGCCAGCTCCTCGCGCCGCAGCCCGGGAGCCCGTCGCTTCCCACCGCTCGGCAGGCCCACGTCGGCGGGGGTCACCCGGTCCCGCCACGCGTGCAACGTCCGCCCGAGCTCGCTCATACCCCCAGTATTCCGGGAACGCGGCAGGTCAGCCTGGTACTGCGAGTACCTAGCATTCGATGACGTTGACGGCGAGGCCGCCGCGGGACGTCTCCTTGTACTTGATCTTCATGTCGGCGCCGGTCTCGCGCATGGTCTTGATGACCTTGTCCAGGGTGACCACGTGCACGCCGTCGCCGTGCATCGCCATCCGGGCGGCGTTGATCGCCTTCACCGACGCCATCGCGTTCCGCTCGATGCAGGGGATCTGCACCAGGCCGCCGACCGGGTCGCAGGTCAGGCCCAGGTTGTGCTCCATCGCGATCTCGGCGGCGTTCTCGACCTGTTCCGGCGTACCGCCGAGCACCTCGCAGAGCCCGGCCGCGGCCATCGAGCAGGCCGACCCGACCTCGCCCTGGCAGCCGACCTCGGCGCCGGAGATCGACGCGTTCTCCTTGTACAGCACGCCGATCGCGCCGGCGGCCAGCAGGAACCGGACCGCGCCGTCGTCGGTCGCGCCCGGCACGAACCGCCGGTAGTAGTGCAGTACGGCGGGGATGATGCCGGCCGCGCCGTTCGTCGGGGCCGTGACGATCCGCCCGCCGGAGGCGTTCTGCTCGTTGACCGCGAGCGCGAACAGGTTGACCCAGTCCATCACCTTGAGCGGATCGACCGACCACGGGTCCTGGCTGAGCTTCTTGTGCAGCGCGTGCGCCCGGCGCGGCACCTTCAGCCCGCCGGGCAGGATGCCTTCGGTCTCGCAGCCCTCGCGGACGCAGTCCTGCATGACCTGCCAGATGTGCAGCAGCCCGTCCCGGATCTCGTCCTCGGTCCGCCAGGCCAGCTCGTTCGCGAGCATCACCTCGCTGATCGACAGCTGCGACTCGCGGCAGCGGTCGAGCAGCTCGGCGCCGGTCGTGAACGGGTACTTCAGCGGCGTGGTGTCCGGGACGATCCGGTCGCCCGCCGCGGCGTTCTCGTCGACCACGAACCCGCCGCCGACCGAGTAGTAGGTGCGTTCCCGCAGGACCGCTCCGGCCGCGTCGCGGGCGACGAAGATCATCCCGTTCGGGTGGTACGGCAGCGCCTTGCGACGATGCATGAGCAGGTCGGTGTTCTCGTCGAACCCGATCTCGTGGGTGCCGGCCAGCAGCAGCCGGCCGCGCTCCCGGATGGTCTCGACGCGGGCGTCGACCGAGTGCGTGACCACGGTCTCCGGGTCGGCGCCCTCGAGGCCGAGCAGGACCGCCTTGTTGCTGCCGTGCCCGTGGCCGGTGGCCCCGAGCGAACCGAACAGCTGCGCCTCGACGGTCGTCGTCGCGGCCAGCAGGCCGTCGTCGGCGAGGCCGAGCGCGAACGTGCGGGCGGCGCGCATCGGTCCCACGGTGTGGGAGCTCGACGGGCCGATCCCGATACTGAACAGGTCGAAGACGCTGATCGCCATCGTGGAGGTTCCTTCCGGTCGCCGTTGACCGATTGGTGTCCTCCCCGCTCTGTCGGACCGTCCTCCAGAGGTGCCTCGCCCGCGCGGTGAAGGTGCCTGAGAGATTCTTGGGGAGAGTTGCTCCTACGGCGCCCGGGTCGTGCCCAGGTCTCTCCCGCGCGGGTTCATGCGGCTGTGGAATTGACTTCCGTTGTGGACGGTACGGCGCGCTGCCCGCCAACGTCAATCCGGCCGGTGCGGACCGCCCAGATCTCGAAGAACCAGGTGAACAACGGCGGAACACTGGCCGCCAGCGCCGCCAGCGTCACCGGCCACGACCAGCGCAGCGGCCCGCGCACCGCGAGCACGGTGGCCACGTAGACGATGAAGATGCCGCCGTGGATCGGCCCGAAGATCTTGACCCCGATCTCGTTGTCCGACAGCACGTACTTGAACAGCATCCCGATCAGCAGCCCGGTCCACGAGACCGCCTCGGCGATCGCCACCGCCCGGAACCACACCGCATGTTTGGTACTCATCAACGCCCGACCCTAACAAGTCCCCCAAGCCGCGACCGGGGTACCTCGGGGATCGTCCCCGATGCCGTCAGCAAGCGATTGCCGAAGGATCGGGCGCATGACGTTCCCCCGACGCGCCCTCAGCGGCGCAGTACTGCTCGGCGTCGCGGCCGCCGGGCTGACCACACTGCCGGCGACAGCTGCCCAAGTTCAATGGACAGACTGCAAGCCCGAAGGCCGTGACGATCCCCTGGTGGTAAAGGGCTCGGAGTGCGCGACCCTGCAACTGCCGGTCGACTGGCGGGACCCGGACGGGCCGACCTTCGGGCTCGCGCTGGCCCGCAGAAAGGCGGCTGTTCCCGGCGAACGGATCGGCGTACTCGTGTTCGGACCGGGCGGTCCTGGTGACTCCGGCGTCGATCGGATCAAGACCGGCATGAGCCGGTTCAGCCAGAACCTGCAGGACCGGTTCGACATCGTCAGCCTCGACCCGCGCGGCGTTGCCCGCAGCAACCCGGTGAAGTGCTCGGCGGAGCTGCTCAACCAGCAGCCGTCGCCGATCATCGAGAACGCGGCCGAGTTCGCGGCCACGATCAGCTACAACCGGCAGCTCGCGCAGGACTGCCGCGAGCACACCGGTCCGCTCTACGACCACATCGACACCTGGCAGACCGTCCGCGACGTCGACGCCGTACGGCGGGCGCTCGGTGAGTCCACGATCTCGTTCCACGGCAGCTCGTACGGGACGCTGCTCGGAGCGCAGTACGCCGAGACGTATCCGCGGCGCGTCCGCGCGATGGTGCTGGAGAGTGTGTCCGACCACGGTTCACGGTCGACGCGGGCGTTCCTCGACGACCAGGCGGCCGCGGGGCAGGACTCGTTCGACGAGTTCGTGAAGTGGTGCGACGCGACCACGAGCTGCGCCCTGCACGGCCAGGACGTCCGGGCGGTCTGGGCGGAGCTGCTCGCGAAGTCGCCGGACCCGTTCACGCTGAGCTTCACGGTGTTCCGCGCACTCTACGGACCCGACTGGCCCAGACTGGCGAGCCTGTTGAAGGCAGGCACCACACCACCGAAGCCCGCCCAGACCGGGATCGCGCCGTACCCGCTGGCCGTGTTCTGCCAGGACTGGAACCTCCCCGTCCGCGACTATCGCGAGTACGCCGGCCATCTGCAGCGGCTGGCGCGGAACAACCCAGACCTGCGCTACCCGGGTCAGCTGATGGCGGTGTCGATCTGCCTCGGCGCGCCGCCGGCCGACAACCCGCAGCACCGGTTGCAAGTCCGTGGCCTCGAGACCCCGGTACTGCTCGCGAACGCGGTCCACGACCCGGCGACCGGCTACAACTGGGCGCAGAGCGTTGCGCGGCAGCTCGGGCGGTACGGCGTACTACTCAGCTACGAAGGCTGGGGACACGGGAGCTACACGAAGAGCCCTTGCATGCAGCGCACGATCGACGCCTACCTGATCGCGCGGGACGTGCCGGAGCGCGGCAGCAGCTGCGCCGCCGTCCCACCCGCCGGCTGACTCAGACGGGTACGCCGGTCACTTCGAGGACCCGGTCCAGCTGGTCACCGCGGACCAGGCGTCCGGACATCAGCCGGAGCTCGGTGCAGGCGGTCTGCAGCGCCTGCGCCTGGCTCCGGCAGTTGTCGACGTACCAGAACGGGTCGTCCGGCTGCGGATCGTCGGCGTCGTCGATGTCGGCGTACCAGTGCCGGCTTCCGCAGTTCACTACACGCACTCGCAGGTTCATGGTCACTACTCCCCGTACCCAGGGAACCCGGGTCCCCCTGGCCCCAGTCGGGGCCGCCTCGGCCGGGCGCGTGGGTCGCGGCCCCCCACTGCCACGCGCCGGGCCGAGTCGGCCCTCCCCCCGCCCTGTTCATCGTGGGGCGGCGGCGAACGTTACTGTTCGTGACCGGTAATTTTGATTACTTCCCGAGCTTCGACCGGGTCCACTGCTCGAGGCCGTCGGTCGTGATCGGCAGCTCCTCGGTGAGGATCTCCAGCCGGTCGGAGTGCACCACGACGTTGTCCTCGATCCGGATGCCGATCCCGCGCAGCTCCGGCGGCACGGTCTCGTCGTGCGGGTGGAAGTACAGCCCCGGCTCGACCGCGAGCGCCATCCCGGCCTCGATGGTGCCGGCGAAGTACGCCTCCGGGCGGGACGCGTCGCAGTCGTGGACGTCGAGGCCGATGTAGTGGCCGGTCCCGCAGACGATGTACCGGCGGTGCTGCTGGCCGTCCGGCCCGAGCAGCTCGTCGAGCGAGACGTCGAGCAGGCCCCAGTCCCGCAGCCCTTCGGCCAGCACCCGCAGCGCCTCGTACTGGAAGGCGCGGTACGGCGCTCCGACCTTGACCGCGTCGAGCGAGGCGAGCTGCGCCTTGTGGACGAGGTCGTGCACCTGCCGCTGCGCCGCGGTGTACTCGCCGGTGGCCGGGAAGGTCCGGGTGACGTCGGCGGTGTAGAGCGTCCGGGTCTCGACGCCGGCGTCCAGCAGGATCACGTCGCCCTCGTTCACCGGGCCGTCGTTGCGCACCCAGTGCAGCACCGGCGCGTGGTTGCCAGCAGCAACGATCGAGGCGTACCCGACGCCGTTGCCCGCGGTCCGCGCGCGCCGGTCGAAGGTGCCCTGCAGCCAGCGCTCGCCGCCGCCCCGGATCGCCTCGGGCAGCTCGCTCGCGACGTCGCCGAACGCGAGGACGCTGGCGGCGACCGCCTCGCGCAGCTGGTCGAGCTCCCAGTCGTCCTTGATCCGGCGCAGCTCCGCGAGGGTCTGGCGCAGCGCGTTGCCGTCGGTCGGCGACGTCCGGACGAGCGCGTCCAGCATCGGCTCGACGCCGGGCACCGACAGCATGAACGGGACCGCGCCGCGGACCGCGGCCGGCAGCTCCTCGATCGGGCGGCAGGCGATCTGCAACGCGTCGGACCAGTCCTTCAGGCCCGGCACCGGGCCGACCCACAGCTCACCGTCGCGCGCGTTCGCGAAGAAGTCCGCCTCGTCCGGGCCGGCGGTCTCGCGCAGGTAGAGCGTCGCGTCGCCGTCACCGGAGATCACGAGGACGGCGCCCTCGGCCTGGCAGCCGGTCAGCCACACGAAGTCGCTGTCCGCGCGGAACTGGTAGTCGGTGTCGTTCGACCGGACCGGCGCCCGGCCGGCCGCGAGCGCGATCCGGCGGCCCGGCAGCGCGGCGACCAGCTTGCGCCGGTGCTCGGCGGCCGCCTCGGCCAGCCCCGCGGGCACCGACACCGAACGGTCCACCGGACCCCAGCCGCGAGAGATGAACTCCCGGAACCCCTTGGCGTCGATCGGGCGGTAGGACTTCGGCGTCTGGTCGGTCCGGGCGTCGTCGGTCATGGGCTGCGCTCCCCTTTGCTGCTGACGGTGTCAGCTCATCAACTCAGGTCTGCGCTGGGGTTTGCAAGCCCTTATCCCGGAACGCTTCCAGGAGCGCGGCTTCGGAGTCGAGCAGGTACTGGTGCAGGTCGGCGGCGGCCTGCTCGTACTTGCGGGCCTCGAGCAGCTCGAACAGACCGCGGTTCCGCTCGATGTACGGCTCGTGCAGCTCGCGCGGCAGCGCGATCACGTGGAAGAGGAGCCGTAGCTCCGCGAGCAGCCGGCCGGTCATCGCGTTCATCCGCGCGCTGTCCGCGAGACCGATGAGGTGCTGGTGGAAGCGCATGTTCGCCGTACCGACCGCCGGCCAGCGGTCCGCCCGGGCGGCGGCCTCGGCGGCTTCGACGTCGTCGTGCAGCGGCTCGAGCCGGCTCGCCGGGAGCTCCGGGTCGCGGTCGGCGAGTCCGTGGATGACGTCCACCTCGAGGACGCGGCGCAGCCGGTACAGGTCGACCACGTCGTGCTCGTCGAGTTCCGGGACGAACACGCCCCGGTGCAGCTTGTAGACGAGCAGCCCTTCGTGGGTGAGCAGCCGGAACGCCTCGCGCAGCGTGTTCCGGCTGACCTCCAGGACCTCGGTCAGCTCCACCTCGGACAACTGGGCGCCGGGCGGCAGCGCGCCCTCGGTGATACTGCGGCGCAGGATGTCCGCGGCACGCTCCGCGGAGCTGCTGCGGTCCAGGCGCGCGACGTCGGCGGCGACGGTCCGCAGCCACGCCTGCCGGCCAATGTCGTGCGCAGCTTCCTCGGCCCCACCCGTAGTCATGCCCGCATCATCCCAGGTGACACGGAAAAGTGGAACAAGGCTCTTGCAGGATTGTTCAACAATCTCCTACGCTCGGTGCCAGGAGGTGGCGGACATGGACCTCAACGCGGACATGGGTGAAGGATTCGGCTCCTGGTCGATGGGCGACGACTCGGCGCTGCTCGACGTGGTGACGAGTGCGAACGTGGCCTGCGGCTTCCACGCCGGCGACCCCTCGATCATGCGCCGGGTGACGGCCGAGGCGGTCGAGCGCGGCGTCGCGATCGGCGCCCACGTCGGGTACGCCGACAAGGCCGGGTTCGGGCGGCGGCACGTCGACATCGAGCCGGCCACGCTGCGCGACGAGGTGCTGTACCAGATCGGCGCTCTGGACGCGTTCGCCCGGCTCGCAGGCGACCGGGTGCGGTACGTGAAACCGCACGGTGCGCTGTACAACACGATCGGCCACCACATGGAGCAGGCCGCCGCTGTGGTGGCAGCCGTCGCGGACTACGACAAGACTCTGCCGGTACTCGGTCTGCCTGGCTCGGAATGGCTCCGGCTCGCCGCCGAAGCAGGTCTGACCGCGGTACACGAGGCCTTCGCGGACCGCGCGTACACGTCGGCCGGCACCTTGGTCTCCCGGCGGGAGGCCGGTTCGGTGTTGCACGATCCGGACGAGATCGCGGCCCGCTGCACGGCGGTGGCCACCGGCCAGGCGATCGAGGACCACACCGGCCGCGCTTTGGTCATCGAGGCTGCATCGATCTGCGTGCACGGCGACACCCCCGGGGCAGTGGACATCGCCCGCCGGGTGCGTGTCGCCCTGGAGGGGGCGGGCGTGGCGCTGCGCCCGTTCACCGGCTGATGCGGATCCTTCCGTCCGGCGACCGTGCACTCCTGGTCGAACTCGACAGCCTCGACCAGGTGCTCGGCTACTACGACGCACTGATCGCGGACACCCCCGAAGAGGTGGTGGACATCGTTCCGGCTGCCCGGACGATCCTGGTCAGGACCTCGGGCGGTCTCGAGGCCTTGTCCCGCGCCCTGCGGGCGGTCACCCCGGCACCCAGGGCCCAGGCGCAAGGTGACCTGATCGAGATCCCGGTGACGTACGACGGAGAGGATCTGGAAGATGTCGCGCGACTGCTCGGCTGCTGCACGGACGAGGTGGTGGCGCGGCACACCGGGGAGGAGTGGACGGTCGCGTTCTGTGGCTTCGCGCCGGGATTCGGGTACCTGACCTCGACGACAGCCTGGGAGGTCGTCCGACGTGAGTCGCCGCGGACGAAGGTGCCCGCCGGCGCGGTCGCGCTGGCCGGGGAGTTCAGCGGTGTGTATCCGCGCGAGTCGCCGGGCGGGTGGCAACTGATCGGCCGTACGTCGGTGCGGATCTTCGACTCCGAGCGTGAGCCGGCCGCGCTGTTCCACCCCGGGCGCCGGGTCCGGTTCGTCGACGCGGGTCGTGGATGAGCAGCTTGACCGTCCTCGCAACCGGGCCGTTGGCAACGATCCAGGATCGCGGGCGGGCCGGCCAGGCGGCCCTCGGCGTACCGGCATCTGGGGCGTGCGACCGGGCGGCGTACTCGTTGGCGAACCGGCTGGTCGGGAACCCTGTCGGCGCGGCGGCTGTCGAGGTGACGTTCGGCGGTCTGGTGCTGCACGCCGACCACGATGTCGTCGTCGCGATCACCGGCGCGCCGTGCACCGGCGTACCGCTCAACGCTCCGGCGACGCTGCGGGCCGGTGAGATCCTGCGGCTCGGTACGCCACCGACCGGGCTGCGGACGTACGTCGCGGTCCGCGGCGGGATCGACGTACCGCCGGTGCTCGGGTCGCGGTCCACGGACCTGTTGTCCGGGCTCGGTCCGGCGCCGCTCGTCGCCGGCCAGACACTGCCGATCGGATCGTTGGTGGAGCCAATGCCGGGGGTCGACCTGGCGCCGGTCGCGCATCCCGCGGGCGGCGAGGTCGTCCTGCGGATCACGCCCGGGCCGCGACGGGACTGGTTCACGGAGGCCGGGTGGGCGTCGCTGGTCTCCCAGACGTACCACGTGAGCAGCAACAGCAACCGCGTCGGCGTACGCCTCGACGGCGAACCCCTGGAACGCGCCCGCACCGGCGAACTCCCCTCCGAAGGCATGACCCGCGGCGCCATCCAGATCCCCCCATCCGGCACCCCCGTCATCTTCCTGGCCGACCACCCGGTAACCGGCGGCTACCCCGTCATCGCCTACCTCACAGACCCCGACCTATCCCCCTGCGCCCAAACCCGCCCAGGCCAACCAATCCGACTAACCACCTAACCCCCGACCGACCACGCAGTCCAACCCGTCCCCTCGGCCCACCCCTCCCACCCAGCTCGCCGTGCGGCTCAGCACCCCGCCCGGCCCCAGCTCGTCGTGCGGCTCAGGTCGTGCGGCTGCGCATTTCGGTGGCGAAGGTTTCCTGGGCCTTGCGCATGACGGCGGCCTCGGTAGGGTCCGCGAACAGGGCCGGCAGGTCGGCCGGGTCCACGTCCTCGACGTGGGTCTGAAGCCACCAGACGTTGCCGACCGGGTCCTTCACCCGAGCGCCTCGGTCGCCGGTGATCCGCGAGTACATCAGCTCGGTCACCACCGTGGCCCCCGCATCGAGCGCACGCTGGAAGGTCCGCTCGACATCATCGACGTACACACTCAGGAAGCTCGGCGTGTCCGGCCACTCCGGCGCCGCGTCGAACGTCATCAGCACCGAGTCCCCGACAGTGATCTCCGCATGCCCGACCGTCCCGTCCTCGTTCGGGTACCGCCCACTGGTCCGAACCTCGAACGTCCGCTCCACGAACTCGAGAAACCTGTCAGCCCCCTTCACCGCGACGTACGGCGTGACGGTCGACTTACCACCTGGGATCTGCTTCGTTGTCATGCCTCAAGCCTGACGGCAGTAGTGGCCAGGATCTGTCCTATACGTTCTTGAACCGACGGACGTACTCCGTAGGTGTGGTGCCGAGGTGGCGAGCGAACGCGCGACGAAGCGTCTCGTCACTCCCCAGACCGCTGAGCCGAGCGGTAGTCGTGATGCTGTGCCCGTCCAGCAACAACTGCTGAGCCCGATCCAAGCGCACTCGCTCGACCCACCGCGCGGGCGTCGTACGGAACTCGCTCTGGAACAGCCGCGTCAAGTGCCGCGGACTGACCGCCGCAGCCGCGGCCAGGCTCGGCAGCGAGTGATCGCCGGCTGGATCAGCGAGAACCGCGTCGGCGATCCCGCGCAGCTGATCGGTCCGCGCCGGCGGCGTCGCCATCGCCGTCGAGAACTGCGACTGCCCGCCCGGCCGCTGCATGAACACGACCAACTCCCGCGCGACCGCCCGCGCAACACCGGCGCCGTGATCAGCCTCGACCAGCGCGAGCGTCAGGTCGATGCCCGCGCTGATCCCGGCCGACGTCACGTACCGCCCGTCGGTCACGTGCAAGGCGTCCGGCTCGACCTGAACCTTCGGGTACTGCCGCGCCATCGCCGCCGCATGCCGCCAGTGCGTGGTCGCCCGCCGTCCGTCGAGCATCCCGAGCGCCGCCAGTACGAACGCCCCACTGCACACCGACGCCACCCGCCGCGCACCGACCGCCAGCTTCGCGGTCACCTCCAGCACCTCGTCCGGCACACCTTCGACCAGATGATCCGCGCCCGCCACCACGACCGTGTCGACCTCTTCGACCCCGGCCACAACCCCGGCCAGCACAACCCCGGACGCGGTGGTCACCTGCCCGCCGGCCTTCGCCACCAACACCGGTTCGTACATCCCCGCCCGCACGAGATTCGCCTGGTGCAAGACCTCGAGCGGCCCGGTGACGTCGAGCAGCGTCACCCCGTCGTACACGACGAACCCGACCCGACGTGTCCGAATCTGTGGTTCGACTGGCGATTTGGACATGGCGTCAGCGTACCCCGCACCACGAACCTGAACGCATGACCGAAACCATCGCCGGCATCCCGATCCCCGACAGCACCCTCGCCCGCGAGGCGACCGAACTCGTCCGCGCGGCTGCCTCACCACTGCTGTTCGACCACTCCCGCCGCGTCTACCTGTTCGGCTCCTTGCGCGGCCGCGAGCAGGGGCTCACCTTCGATGCCGAACTGCTGTACGTCGGCGCGATGTTCCACGACCTCGGCCTGACCGAGCGGTACCGCCGTACCGACCAGCGCTTCGAGATCGACGGCGCCGACGAGGCGCGCCGCTTCCTGCACGACCACGGCATCACCGGCGAACCCGCCGACCGGGTCTGGACCGCGATCGCCCTGCACACCACCCCGGAGATCCCGCTGCACCTGTCCGCCGAGGTCGCGCTCGTCACCCGCGGCGTCGAACTCGACGTCCTCGGCCTCGGGTACGACGCCATCACCGACACCGACCGCGCCGCCGTCACCACCGCCCACCCGCGCCCCGACTTCAAGACCCGCATCCTCGAGGCTTTCACCGAAGGCATCCGCGACCGCCCCGCCACCACCTTCGGCAACGTCAAGGCCGACGTACTGGAACACTTCGTGCCCGGCTTCCACCACACCGACTTCGTCGACGTCATCAAAAACTCCCCGTGGCCCGAGTAGAGGTTGCTTGTCCGGTGGTGTGGGGAGGGGTGAGGATGTGCGGTATGACGGAGAGTTCTGGAACGCCAGGCATCGACAGCACGGTCCCGCCGAGCGGTACGGGATGTGTGGAGTGCCTGGAGCGCGACGGCTGGTGGTTCCATCTGCGCCGGTGTGCGCAGTGCGGTCACATCGGGTGTTGCGACTCCTCCCCCGCCCAGCACGCCTCCGCCCACGCGGCCGAGACCGGGCACCAGATCGTTCGCAGCTTCGAGCCGGGCGAGGACTGGTTCTGGCACTACGGCGAGTCGCAGTACTACGACGGCCCCGACCTGGCCCCACCAGCAGCCCGCCCAGAAACCCAACCGGTCCCCGGCGGCAACGTCCCAGAAGACTGGAAAACCAAACTCCACCGCTGACCCGTCCGGCTGAGGCCGCCGCACCCCTGTCTCCCCTACCGCGGACAACATCCGGGGACAGTGAACACCTGACCAGGTGTCCACAGTCCCCACCAGGTGTGCACGCCTCGACGGCTCAGCGCAGTGGACCCCCGGCCAGCCGGCGCCAACGCGCGGTGGTGACGTCAGAGGACAAAGCCGGTTGGGAAGGGGTCGTCGGGGTCCAGGAGGTAGTTGGCGGTGCCGGTGATCCAGGCTCGGCCGGTGACGGTGGGGATTACGGCGGGGTGTGGGCCTAGGGTGGTCTGGTCGATGAGGCGGCCGGTGAAGCGGGTGCCTATGAAGGACTCGTTGACGAAGTCGGTGTCGAGGGCTAGTTCGCCGCGCGCGTGGAGCTGGGCCATTCGGGCCGACGTGCCGGTGCCGCACGGGGATCGGTCGAACCAGCCGGGGTGGATCGCCATCGCGTTGCGCGAGTGGGCGCCGTCGACGCCCGGAGCGGTGAACTGCACATGTTTGCAGCCGTTGATCCCGGGATCGAGCGGGTGCACGGGGCGACCGGTGGCGTTGATCGCGGCCATGATGTCCAGACCCGCCTTCAGGATGCGGTCCTTCTCGGCGCGGTCGAACGGGATCCCGAGCTGCTCCAGCGGCAGGATCGCGTAGTAGTTGCCGCCGTACGCCATGTCGTATGTGACCTTCCCCAGCCCGGGTACGTCGACCGACGCGTCCAGGGCATGGCTGTACGACGGGACGTTCCGCAACGTCACGCGCTCCGCCCGACCGTTGCTGACGGCAACGTCTACGACGACTAATCCGGCCGGGGTGTCCAGGCGCACCTTCGTGACCGGCTCGGTGACCTCGACCATGCCGGACTCCACCAGCACGGTCGCGACGCCGATCGTCCCGTGGCCGCACATCGGCAGGCAGCCGGAGACCTCGATGTACAGCACACCCCAGTCCGCGTCGGACCGGGTCGGCGGCTGCAGGATCGCCCCACTCATCGCGGCGTGCCCGCGCGGCTCGTTCACCAGGAACAACCGCAGGTCGTCCAGGTGCTTCACGAAGTACTCACGCCGCTCCGCCATCGTCGCGCCGGGGACCACACCGACCCCGCCGGTGACGACGCGGGTCGGCATGCCCTCGGTGTGCGAATCGATGGCACTGATCGTGCGGACGGACCTCATGGCTGCCTCACTTCAGGGACTCCACGGCCTTCTTCATGTCCTGCTCCAGTTGCGCGACGTGCTCGGGGACGAGCGGCCCGCGCGGCGGCCGGCACGGTCCGCCGAACCGGCCGACGTAGTCCATGCCGTACTTGATCGCCTGCACGAACTCGGTCCGCGAGTCCCACCGGAACGCGGCGACCAGCGGCTCGTACAACGCCCGGGCCTCCTCCAGCTTGCCTTGCAGCGCAAGCTCGAACAACCGCACCGATTCCGCCGGGAACACGTTCGGGAACCCGGCGAACCAGCCGGTCGCGCCCATCAGCAGCGCCTCCAGCGTCAGGTCGTCGGCGCCCGCGATCACGGCCAGGTCCGGCGCGAGCTCGCGGATCTCGAGGATCCGCCGTACGTCACCGGAGAACTCCTTCACCGCGACGACGTTCTCGATCTGGGCGATCTCGGCGAGCAGGTCCGGGGTCAGGTCGACCTTGGTGTCGAGCGGGTTGTTGTAGACCATCACCGGCAGGCCGGCCTTCGCGACCTCGGTGAAGTGCGCGATGACCTCGCCGCGGTTCGCGCGGTACATCGTCGGAGGCAGGCACAGTACGCCGTCCGCGCCGTCGTCGGCCGCCTTCTCCGCCCAGGCACGCGCCTGGTGTGAGCCGACGCCGTGGACGCCGACGACCACGACACCGTCGTCACCGACGGCCTCGATCGCGGTCTTTGCCACCGCGCGGCGCTCGTCGTCGGTGAGCGACGAGTACTCCCCGAGCGACCCGTTCGGCCCGACGCCGCGGCAGCCGTTGTCGACCAGCCAGCGGCAGTGCTCGGCGTACTTGTCGAGATCCGGGCGCAGCCCCGCCGGCGCCGACGCGTCCTCGGCGTACGGGAGTGCGGTCGCGACGATCACGCCGTCCAACTTCTCGGTCATTGCTCCTCCGTGTTCCCTTGCAGGGTTCCTGGTGATTCCGCGACCTCGGCCTCAGCCAGATCCCGCAACCTCACTGGTACGGCGATCGGTCGTTTCATACTCGGTACGTCGCGGGACGCCGACAGGGCAGCCACCGAACGCGAGCAGACGCGCCCCTGACACATCCCGAGTCCCGCGCGACTACTCAGCTTCAAAGCCCGCCCGTCCGTGAGGCCACGCTCATCGGCAGCCCCTTCGAGCTGCCCGCGCGTCACGTCCTCGCACCGACAGACGAGCGTGTCCGCGTCACTCCAGCTCTTCCACCCGTCCCGCACCGGATAGGCCCGAGCCAGAGCCTCCGCGAACCGCCGGCCGCGCTCCACTGCCCGCCGTACAGCCGGATCTACCTGCGATGTGGTGCTTGAGGCAGGGGAGAATCTGGCGTGGTGGGCTGCGGCCGCGCCGGCGATTGTGCCTTCGGATGTGGAGAGGGCTGCGCCGCCGATGCCGGTCAGTTCGCCTGCGGCGAAGATGCCGGGGGTGCTGGTTTGTTGGTCGGTGTCTACGGCTACCGCCGGGCCGCCGTCGGGGCCGGTGGTGAGGGTGCAGTGGGCGGAGACGGCTAGTTCGAGGTTGGCGGTGAAGCCGAAGCCTACGCAGACAGCGTCGACGTCCACGCGGCGTTCGGTGCCTCGGATCGGGCGCCAGTCGTTGTCGAGGCGGGCGATGGTGGCGGCTTCGACGTGGTTGGTGCCGTGGGCGGCGACGACGGTCCAGCCGTGGCGGAGCGGGATGCGGCGGCGGGCTAGCAGGGCGCCGTACCCGACTGCCTCGCGAAGCTTGCTGGGGGCAACCAAGGGGTCGGACAACCAGCCCTTGCGGACTGTCGTGAGTGAGTTGGCTTCGAGGAGTGCGACTACGTGGGCGCCGACGCCGACCAGTGATTCGGCGACCGGTAGGATGAACGGTCCGGTGCCGGCGACCAGTACGCGGTGGCCGACTGCGATGCGCTGTCCTTTGGCCAGAGCTTGTGCGGCGCCGGCGGTGTAGACGCCTGGCAGATCCCAGCCGGGGAAGGGAAGCACGCGGTCGTAGGCTCCCGCCGCCAGGACGACCGCCTTGGCATCAATCGGAAAGGTACGCCGTCCGCTCGCATCCGCCGGTCCGCTCTGCGCCCACAACCGCAGCCCTTCAACTGCCCAGACGGAGGTCTCCGGCAGATAGCTGATCCGCGGATGCCCGAGCAGCTGGTCCCGTTGCCGCTCAAACACCTTCCACTCATGCTGCAACCGATCCGGGCGGCGAGCAGCAAACTCCTCCGGCAACTGCCGGTTGTACTGCCCGCCAACCGCCCGCCCGCTGTCCACCACCAGCACCTCAGCCCCCGCCCCAGCCGCAGCCAACGCCGCCGCAACCCCAGCAGGCCCCGCCCCCACCACCAAAACCTCAACCGCCCGCGCAGCACCGTCCGACACCAGCGAAGTACTACGTACCTCCCCAGCATCCGGCACCCCGCCAGTACCCGGCACATCCCCAATACCCCGGGCAGCCGCGCCAACCGGCGCCACCGCAGTACCTGACGCTGCCGCAGTACCTTGCACCTCCGCGGTGTCCGGCGCAGCAGCAGCGCCCGATGCCATGGCGGCGTCCGTTGCCCCCACGGGTGTGGTGGTGGGTAGGGCGGTGCCTTGTTGGGTGGTTATTTGGTCGCCGGGGGTGATGGTGCGTTGGCAGGCTCGGATGTCGGGGAGGCCGTTGACGGTGATGAGGCAGTCGTAGCAGGCGCCTATGCCGCAGAAGACGCCTCTTGGGCGGTTGTGGATGCGGGTGGTGCGCCAAGTGTCGCGGCCGTTGGCCAGGAGTACGGCGGCCACGGTCTGGCCTGCGTGTGCCGTGACCGGGTGGCCGTCGACGGTGACGTCCACCGCCGGCGGCGTACCGACCTCGGCCGGGTCGTCCGAACGTGGGCGTAGGTAGCCGGTCACAGGGCCCTCCGGTGGATGCGGGAGGACGAAGGTGTGGGATGCGTGAGGATCATGCGGCGATCACCGTGGGACGGTCCACGCGGAAGGGTGTCGGGTCGACGTGAGGTGTCAGGCCTAGGAACTGTTCCGTGATCAGGCGTCCGGTGGCAGGCGCCAGGCCTATCCCGGCGCCTTCGTGGCCCGTGGCGTGCCAGAGGCCGGTGACCCGAGGGTCGGGGCCTATGACCGGGAGGTGGTCCCCAGCGTAGGGACGAAACCCGCCGTACGTACGCATCACCGGTACGTCGGCCAGGAACGGGAACAGCCCCACTGCCTTGCGGGCCAGCTCGCGAAGGACCCGGACGCGGATCGTGTCGTCGAAGCCGATGCGCTCGCGGCTCGAGCCGATCAGGATCGTGCCGGCGCGCGTCGACTCGACCACGGTGGACGTCTGGAGGTCCGCGTCGCCGCTGCCGACGGCGCCGACGTAGTCCGCGTCGTACACCTTGTGCCGCACGCACTCCGGCAGCGGAGCGGTCACCAGGATCATCCCGCGCCGCGGCAGCACCTCGATCGGGACGCCCGCCGACGCGCTGAACGCGCCCGCCCACGGCCCGCACGCGTTGAGCACCGCACCGCACGCGATGTCGCCCTCGGACGTCTCGACCCCGACGACCCTGCCGCGCGACTGCCGGATCCCGAGCGCGGTGACCCCCGATCGAACCTCGCCGCCGCGCTCACGAACCACTGCCAGCAACGCCGTCGCCGCCAGCACCGGCTGCACCTGCGCATCGTCGGGGTAGTGCACCCCGATCGTCACCCGTGGCGTGAGCAGCGGCTCCAGCTCGAAGACCTCCGCGGGCGTGATCACCCGGGCGTCGACCCCCGCCGCACGCTGCTTCGCGGCGAACGCGGTCAGCGGCTCCGGGTCCCCGGTCGCGACCACGACGCCGCCCTTGTCCTCCCACTCCACGTCCGCGACCCGCTCGGGCAGCCGGGCCCGTACGACGTCCCACTCCGCGCGCGACGCGATCGCCAGCTCCTGCTCGGGTCCCGGCTCCTTGTCCGAGACGAGCACGTTGCCCTCGCCCGCCGCCGTCGTACCGGCCGCGGGCCCATCGCGGTCGATCACCAGCACCTGGACGCCGGCCGCGGACAGCGCCTCCGCGCACGCGGCCCCGACCATGCCCGCGCCGACCACCACCACGTCGGGTGTCGCGGACCGGATCACGGCTGCTCCTCGAGAGTCGTTCGCTAAAATGAACGATATCGAGACTACGCGTGGCCCCGCCGACCGGTCAATGCACTCATCCGGACCTTTCCCGGACTTCTTCCGGAACTACGCCGGCAAATGCGGCCCGCCGCCGCCCACCGGATACACGTCCGGCGGGTACTCGAGCAGCAACACCGACCGCACCAAGCCGTCGACGGCCTCGTAGCCGTGCGGCGCCCCCGCCCGGAAAGCCAGGTAGTCGCCCGGCCCCAGTTCCGCCGTTTGGCCCTGCGTAGTAACGCGCAGCTGACCGGACAGGACGATGTGATGTTCCGTCCCCGGATGACCGTCGGACTGCTGTACGGCGTCCGGCCGGATCTCCTGGTTGTAGATCTCGAACAACCCGCCCGGGTGCTCGAGCCGCCGCAGCATCCGCAGGTCGATCGCCTCGCCGGACAGGACATCGACCTCCGCCGACCGGACGAGGACCAGATCGGACGCCGGCGACTCCGCCAGCAGCGCCGAGACCGGCACCCCGAGAGCGTTCGACAAACTGAACACCGTCTCGATCGTGGGATTGCCCGCGCCGGACTCCAGCTGGGACAGCGTGCCCTTCGCGATCCCGGACCGCCGGGCGAGTTCGGACAGCGAGATGCCCTGCTCGTCCCGCCGCGCCCGCAGGTTCGTCCCGAGCAGCTTTCCCGCACCCATCGCCGTCACAGCCCGGAGCATGCCACATCCAGGCGATAACTTCGGTCCTGTTGCGCGCATCAACCTCACCGAGAGGGATGGTGACGATGACTTTCCCGAAGCTCCTGCGCGGCGCCGGCTGGAGCTCGTACGCCGCCATCGGCCTGTCGGTGAACCCGGACCGCCGTACGGCGCGCAACCAGTTCTACGGGCTCAGCAACGGGACCGTCCGGCGCTGGGTCATCAACAGCTTCGGCTGGAGCCCGACCGGCCAGACGGGTGGATTCAGCGCCGTGAAGACCTGGGCGCTGCTCAGCCAGTCCACGACGTACGACACGTTCCTGGCCACGACCCGCGGTGGTGCGCTGTACACGATCCGGCTGCCGCTGACGAAGTCGATGACCCCTGTGGTCAAGCAGGTGCGGTCGCGGATGGGCAAGCTTCCCGGGACCTACACCGATCCGATCTACTTCCTCCGCACCAACGGCACCTACCTGCGGGGCGAGTGATCACGGAATGATCCGGCGCCGCCGCAGTTCGGCGAAGATCGAGTAGAACATCTGCTCGGTGTCGACGTACTCGTGGAACCCGGCCCGGCGCGACTTCGACGCGTCCGCGAAGAAGTCGTAGTCCCACCCGAAGACGAAGTCCGCGAACGGCCACGACGACACCTCGGCGAACGACGTCGAGGTCAGGTCGTGCGTCACCTGCAGCTGTTTCCACACCGGTTCCTTGTCGGCCATCACGTCCTGCAGCGACAGCTGCAGCGGCGGCGCGGCCTCCAGCCCGAACCAGGCGGCGAGCTTCGGCCACAGCTCGCTCCAGCGGAACAGGTCGCCGTTCGTGATGTTGAACGCCTGGTTCGCGGCGGCCGGCGCGGTCGCCGCCCAGACCGTTGCCTTCGCCAACAGTCCGGCGTCGGTCAGCTCCAGCAGCGTGTGGTACGCGCCCGGCTTGCCGGGGAACCGCAGCGGTACGCCGAGTTCCTTGCACAGCGAGGCGTACACGGCGATCGCGACCGCGAGGTTCATCGGGTTGCCGAGCGCCGCGCCGCCGACCACCGACGGGCGGAGCGCGGACCACGTCCACGCCTTGCCCTGCTGGCGTTCCTCGAGGAAGCGCTGCTGGTCGACGTTGAACTCCGGCGGCAGGTGCGGCGGGTCGTCCTCACGCGCCGGCGTCTTGAACGGCCCGAGATGCGCGCCGTACACCTTGTACCCCTGCATCAGGCTGACGTGCCGCAGCCCGCGCGCGACCGGCTCGATCGCGTCGACGACGTTGACCAGCATCGCGACGTTCGGCGCCACGAGCTCGGCCCAGGTCGGCCGGTCCTGGTAGGCGACGTAGAACACGTGGGTCACGTCGGTGAGGCCGGCCAGCTTCCGCTGGGTGTCGTCCGGGTCGAGCAGGTCGACGGCGACATGCCGTACCCGGCCCGGTACGTCGGTCCCGCCGCGACGCGACAGCCCCACCACGCGCCAGTCCGGCAGCGACGCCAGATGTTCCACCAGATTCGACCCGATCACGCCCCGGGCACCGACCACCAACGCAACATTCGCCATGTCCACAGCCTGGCTGACCTGCGCGGATAGGACCAACGCATAGTTTTCACCAGAGCCATAAACTGAGGACATGGCAACGCTCAGGCAGTTCGAGTACTTCGTCACCGTGGCCGCCGAAGGCTCGTTCACGAAGGCCGCCGAGCTCCTGCACGTGACCCAGCCGGCGCTGTCGCACCAGATCCGCACGCTCGAGCGCTCGGCCGGCGGACCGCTGCTCGAGCGGCTCCCGCGATCGATCCGCCTCACCCCGACCGGCCGCGCGATGCTCCCGCACGCTCGCGCCGCCCTCGCCGACGCCGAACGCGCGCGCTGCGCCGCCCGGCAGGCGGCCGGACTGGAGGTCGGCGAACTGCAGATCGCGACGCTCTACTCGATCACCCTGGGCGTCCTGCCCGCAGCGCTGCGACTGTGGCGGCAGACCCGGCCGAACGTCGGCATCCGCCTCTTCGAGCACCGCCATACCGACGAGCTCGTCGAAGCGATGCATGCCGGCGAGGCGGACCTAGCTGTCGGCCCACAGCCGCCCAACTGGACGGGCGCTACCCGCGAGGTCGGCAGCGAGCAGCTGGTCGTAGTGGTCGCCGCTGACGACCCTGCTGCTTCCGAGGACACGGTCAAGCTCCAAGACCTAGCCGAGCGCGCCTGGGTCCACTACGCCCCCGGCCACGGTCTGGCGGACGTTCTGAACCAGGCCTGTGCGCAGGCCGGTTTCGAGCCGCGGATCGCCGTACGCACGGAGCAGACCGCCGCCGCGCCCGCACTGGCGGCCGCCGGCCTAGGTCCTGCGCTGGTCCCGGACAACATCGTTCCGAAGGACTTCGACGGCCACATCCTGCACCCGGAACCCACGGTCCGCCGGACGCTCACGGCGTACACCCGTGGCGAGCCCGACCCGCTGGCCGCGGCCTTCATCGACGTACTGCTGCAGTCGCGTCAGCGCTTGTCGTGACCCCAGTTCGCGACGATCACCGCGATAGGCGGCAGTACGGCGGCGACCGCGCTCATCCCGATCGCGACCGGGATCGAGAACAACCGGACGACGAACCACGCCAGACCGATCAGCGCCAGGCAGCTGCCCATCAGCCAGAAGTAAAGCTTGCGGTTGTCGTACCGGCGGGCCATGTCACACCGTCAGCGGGAGCTTCCCCAGCGCGGTGACCAGCGGGGACAGCTCAGGTAGCTCGGCGGCCTTCTCCAGAGCAGCCGTCAGTACTGCGTCATGGGTCGGCTGGGCCTGGTCGAGCAGGTCGCGGCCGGCCTGCGTGACCTCGGTGTAGATGCCGCGCCGGTCCGTCGGGCACAGGTAACGCTGCAGGAGATCGCGGTCCTCCAACCGGTTCACCAGCCGGGTTGTGGCGGACTGACTCAGCACTACGGCGTTCGACAGCTGGTTCATGCGCAGGTGGTAGTCGTCCTGCCGCGCGAGCACGTCCAGCACGCTGTACTCGCTCACCGACAACCCGTGCTGCTTCTGCAGCGCGCGCTCCAGCTCGTCCTCGATCCGCGCATGCAGCGCCGCCAGGGTGCGCCAGCCCTGCGCCCGCGCCTCCGCGGCGTCATCCGGTAGTCCCACGACACCTCCACTTGAACTTCACGCTTGCATGCGCAATCATAGCGCTTGTGCAATAGCCCGCGTGTGCAACTATCGCGCACGCCGGTAACAGTCATAAGACTACATTCGAGGGAGAGAAGAACCCATGCCCGCGGCTTTGCTCGCGCTCGCGATCGGTGCGTTCGGAATCGGAACCACCGAGTTCGTCATCATGGGGCTGCTGCCCGAGGTCGCCACCGACTTCGGCGTCAGCATCCCGTCCGCCGGCCTGCTCATCTCCGGCTACGCGCTGGGTGTCGTGGTCGGCGCCCCGCTGCTCACCGCGATCGGCTCCAAGGTCTCCCGCAAGACCGTGCTGCTCGCGCTGATGGGCGTCTTCATCGCCGGCAACCTGGTCTCCGCGCTCGCACCGTCGTACGGCGTCCTGATGACCGGGCGGATCGTGGCGGCGCTGTCGCACGGCGCGTTCTTCGGGGTCGGCTCGGTGGTCGCCGCGTCGCTCGTACCGAAGGCGAAGCAGGCGAGCGCGATCGCGCTGATGTTCACCGGGCTGACCGTCGCGAACGTGCTCGGCGTACCGGGTGGGACCGCACTCGGTCAGCAGTTCGGGTGGCGGTCGACGTTCTGGGCGGTGACCGCGCTCGGCGTGGTCGGCCTGCTCGGCATCCTGTTCCTGGTACCGCGGCAGGGGTCGGAGGAAGGGCCTGGGCTGCGCAGTGAGCTGGCGGTGTTCAAGAGCCTGCAGGTGTGGCTGGCGCTCGCCATGACCGCGCTGGGGTTCGCCGGCGTGTTCGCCTCGTTCACCTACATCGCTCCGATGATGACCGAGGTCGCCGGGTTCTCCTCCGGTGCGGTGACCTGGCTGCTGGTGCTGTTCGGCGGCGGGCTGGTGGTCGGCAACCTGCTCGGCGGCAAGGCAGCGGACCGTTCACTGATGCCCAGCTTGTACCTGATCCTGGCGCTGCTGGCCGCCGTACTGGTGGTGTTCGTCTTCACTGCGCACGCGAAGCTGCCGTCCGCTGTGACGATCGCGCTCTTCGGGGCTGCGGGCTTCGCCACTGTCGCCCCGCTGCAGAAGCGCGTGATGGACAAGGCGAAAGGCGCACCGGCGCTGGCGTCCGCTGCCAACATCGCCGCGTTCAACCTGGGCAACGCGGCCGGCGCGTACCTCGGTGGGCTCACCATCGAGCACGGCCTCGGCTACACCGCCCCCAACTGGGTCGGCGCCGCACTGGCGGTTGCCGGTCTGCTCGTCGCCCTGCTCTCCGGCCTGCTGGACCGCCCGCGCCGGGTCTCCGCACTAGTACTTGAAGGAAGCCACTGATGATCCCCACCGTGAAGCTCAACAACGGCGTCGAGATGCCCCAGCTCGGGTACGGCGTCTTCCAGGTCCCGAACGACGAAACGGCGACGGCCGTGACACATGCCCTCGAGGCCGGGTACCGCAGCATCGACACCGCTGCGGCGTACCAGAACGAGGCAGGCGTCGGTCAGGCGCTGGCCGCGTCCGGAATCGACCGGGGCGACCTCTTCATCACTACCAAGCTGTGGAACGCGGACCAGGGCTACGACTCGACGCTGAAGGCGTTCGACCAGAGCCTGTCGTTGCTGGGCCTGGAGTACCTGGACCTGTACCTCATCCACTGGCCGACGCCGGCACGTGACCTGTACGTCGACAGCTGGCGTGCACTCGAGAAGCTGTACGCAGAAGGACGGGTCCGCGCCATTGGTGTTTCCAACTTCCAGCCGGACCACCTGGACCGGCTGACCGGTGTAACGCCCGCGGTGAACCAGGTCGAGCTGCACCCGTACCTGCAGCAGGCCGACGTACGGGCCTACGACAGCGACTTCGGCATCCGCACCGAGGCGTGGAGCCCGCTGGCGAAGGGCGGTGCACTCCTCGAGGAGCCGGCGATCACCAAACTCGCAGCGCAGTACGAGCGCACGCCAGCGCAGATCGTCCTCCGCTGGCACCTGCAGCTCGGCAACATCGTCATCCCGAAGTCCGTCACCCCGTCCCGCATCCGCGAGAACCTGGACGTCTTCGGCTTCACGCTTACCGATGAGGACGTCGCCACGCTCACCACGCTGGACCGGGGCGAGCGAACCGGCCCGGATCCGGACACCTTCAACGTGGCCTAGGCCTTGGGTACTGCGACCACCACGGCGTTGCTGAGGTACGCCGTACCGTCCCAGTCCTCGCACGTGACCAGGACGAGGCGGCCGGGGACGGACTGGTCGAAGAGGCGGGCTGCCTGCTTCGCCAGGGTCTTCTTGCGGTAGACGGTGACCGACGAGACCACGTAGTTGATCGCGCCGCGCCGCGTCGTCACAGCGACCGAGTCGCCGGCCGACAGCCGGTCGAGGTCGTCGAAGGCGCCACCGCCGGTGTGCACGGTGTGGCCGGTGATGATCGCCGAACCCTTCGCGGCACCGGGCCTGGCGCCGTCGGACCACCAGCCGACCAGGAGCGGGTTCGACGGCGGGACGAGGGTGCCGCCGCGGGCGCGGATGCTCAGAACACGCGCTGAGATGCCCAAGCTGGGCACGGAGACGCGGATCGGGTCGCCGGGCTGGGCTCTGGTCGTACTCCGGATCTCCGGAGGAGGCGAGTTCCGCGGCGTCGCCGGCGCGCTGGAGTTCTGCGACGAGGCGGAGGGCGTGCTGCGGGACGTCGTACCGGCCTTGGTCGTCGGCGTGGTGCGGTCGGCCGTCGTACCTGCCGGGCTTGTCGCCGACGTGGACGGATCGGCGCCTACCTGGCGCCGATCCTCGTCACCGCTGGACTTCAGTTGTACGTAGCCGCCGGCCACGAGCAACGCGGCGCCTGCCGTCCAGGCCGCGAGCACCCACCACGAGGGGCGTGCGCGACCCGGACGGCGACGCCTGGCCGATCGATCAGGCAGAGTGCTGACCCCGGCGCTGCAGCGTCTTCGCCGCACCCGCGATCAGGAGCACACCGCCCAGGCACAGCAGGCCGATGCCGAACGTGCCCTGGGTGCTGGTGAGCGCGGAGGCGTTCTTCGCGTCACCCGACAGACCCGCGTCGATGTCGGTCGGAACCGCCACCGGCGGGGTGCTCTCCGACGGCGTACCGGTCGGAGTAGCCGTCGGCGACTCGGACGGGGTCTCGCTCGGCGACTCGCTCGGGGACTCGCTCGGGGACTCCGAAGGCGTCTCGCTCGGGGTCTCCGACGGAGTCTCGCTGGGAGTCTCCGACGGCGTTTCGCTCGGGGTCTCGCTCGGCGTCTCGGAAGGCGTCTCGCTCGGCGTCTCCGACGGGGTCTCGCTAGGAGTCTCCGACGGCGTCTCGGACGGGGTCTCGCTCGGCGTCTCCGAAGGCGTCGTGGTCGGCGTCTCGGACGGCGTCGGCGTGGTCACGATCTTGGTGACGCAGAACGTGATGTGGCTGATGTCCTGGAACTTCTGGTTCTTCTCGTTGACCGGCGTGTGCAGGCCGACGCCCGCCGGCACCCCGGCCGGGCTGTAGTCGTAGAAGTTGGCGCCCTGGTTGCCGCCCTTGACGATCGCGCCGAGCACCAGCCCGCCGGTAGCGGTGAAGTCCGCCACCTCGTTGCCCTTCTGGTCACCCTCGTGCGCCGGGTCGTCGACCAGCAGGTTGCGCTTAGTCCACGACACCTTGATGCCGTCCGCTTCCTTCTCACCCGGAGTCGGCGGGTCGAACTTGATCTCGGTCGAGCCCGGCACCAGCTCGGCGCAGGTCGGGTTGCCCGGCTTCACGATGCCGTCCGCGGACGCGGACGGTGCGGTGGCGAGCGTGACGCCGCCGACCGTGAGTGCCAGTGCGCCCGCGCTGCCGAGCAGTGCGATCAGGCGTGAGTTCTTGGAGCGCCCCCGCGCGTCCACCGATGGTTCGTTCACTGTCTTCCCTAGGTCTGAGGCCGGCCACTCGACCGGCAGATCTTCGGTGGTCCCCCGACCGATGTTTCAGGCCCGGACCAGGCGGTGCAAAACCATGCTCCGGTGGCTGTGGCCGCCGGTGCCGAACTCGGACCCGGTCCAGGACCGGTCCGCCCCCAAACGAGATCGACGCTCGCGATTGTGGGCCCAGCCGCACTCGTGGCGCAAGTCACGGCGTCGCGACTCGCCGTGCTCTTTACGTTTCGCAACGCAGCGTCCCGAATACCCACAGAAAGTAGTTGCCTTTCGCCACTAATTCAGTGTTTTAGGTCCTGATACGCCGTATTCGCTATGCTCCGGCAGGTGGCGCGCGAAGCGGATCGGAAGACCGCCCTGGGGTCGGTGTGGTTGCGAGCGGAACCACCGCCGACCAAGGCGCCGCTGACTCGCGAGGACATCGTGCTGGCGGCGATCAAGGTGCTCGACCGGGACGGACTGGACACGTTCTCGATGCGGGTGATGGCTGCCGAATTGGGTACGGCGGCAACTTCCGCGCTGTACTGGCGCATCGCGACCAGGAACGACCTGCTCGAACTCGTCGTCGACGCAGTACTCCCGGACGCGCCGGCACCCTCACACGGCGACTGGCGCGAACAGGTGACGGTCGTCGCGCGAACGGCGTACCAGGCCTTGTGGGAACACCCGTGGGCTGCGCAACTGCTCCCCACCCACGCGGGCCTCGGGCCGAACTACCAGGCGCTGACCGACCGCGTGCAAAGCATCCTGGCGGCCGCGGGCTTCAAGGGCACCCACCTGGACTCGGCGGTGTCCGCGATCTTCCACTACCTGATCGGGTCGGCGGTGACCGATTCGGCCTGGTTGTCCGTCGTCCGCCGGAGCGGGATGAACGAGCTGCGTTGGGCGAGCACGTCGGCAGCACGGATGGGCGTCGACGCGGACCATCTGGCGGCGTACCTCGATCGCGAGAGCACGGCCGGCCCGGAAGCGCGCTTCACCTCCGGGCTGCGGGTGATCCTCGCCGGGCTCAGGCCGCGGCAGATCAATTAGATTTCAACTTCGCAGTACGTCGTCCAGCCACGTGAAGGCCGCTTCCTGCATCGCCTGGTCGAACTTGTGCGGGCCGTCGAAGAACTGACCGGTGTACGACGTCGTGCCGAGGTAGTGCTCCGCGATCCGGTGGTGTGCTGCCTCGGCGCCGTCCAGTGGGAACAGGTTGTCCTCGCGGTCGTACTGGACCAGCAACGGCGCCGGCGCCCGGCAGGCGGCCACGTCCGGCCAGTCGATACCTTCCGGGAGCATGCGCGGCATCAGCATCCAGGTGTGGGTGGCGACGTTCTTGTCGAGCAAGGAGTTGTAGGTGCCCATCATGCCGACGACCACGGCGGCGGTCAGGTCAGAGCTCGTTGCCCTCAGCAACACGGATCTGCAGCCGCCGCCGGACAGTCCGACGCTGGCTGTCTGCTCAGTCGTGTCGGCGCGGCTGCGCAGCCAGGCCAGGGCGATGAGGTCCTCGCGGGTGACGACCGCGGCCATGGTTGTGCCGAGCATGGTGCAGTACTTCTCGACGAGGTGCTCGTGTTGCTTCGCGGCGGTGTTGTAGGCGGCGATGTCGTTCTCAGGTAGGGGGAAGCGGCGGCTGCCCCAGCAGAAGACGTCAGGCACCATGACGACGTACCCGCGAGCAGCGAGGTCGTTGGCGAAGGCTCGGCCTTCGTAGAGCTGGTCGCGTAGAGCGGTCACGACCAGCGACGGGGCGTCGTCGGTGTCGGCGATCTTCTCCTTGCCGTAGTACTTGAAGCCGTCGTGGCCGTGCAGTGCGAGGACACCTGGCAGCGGGCCGTCGGCGTCGGCCGGCTTCAGCACCCAGGCGTGGGTGCGCGGACCGAATCCGACCGAATAGGACACTTCTTCGCCTGCCAGGCCGTTCGATGTCCAACGACGTTCGACCCGGAGGTCCACCGGTCCGTCGTACGGGCCCGCGGTCGCGACCATGCGTCGTACGGCGTCGCGCACCTGCTCGGGTGGTGGCGGGGTGGCGGTGCGGGCCGTCGGTGCGGTCGCGTGGGTGATCCAGTCGCTGTACACGCCCAGGTGCTCGGAGTTCACGCCTGCAGGCTTTCACAACCCGGCGGGCCTGATGCGGGAACCGGGATCTAAGCTCGCCCGCATGAGCTTGGAATGGGAGCAGGTCATCGTGCACTCCGCGGATCCGGCGGCCTTGGGGCAGTGGTGGGCCGAGGCGCTCGGGTGGGTGGTCGTCTATTCCTCCGCCGACGAGTTCGAGATCCGGCCGGCGCCGGATCGCATGCCGGGGATCGACTTCGTCCGGATCGACGAGCCCAAGAAGGCGAAGAGCCGGCTGCACCTCGACTTCCGCCCTGACGACCAGGCCGCCGAGGTGGCCCGCTTCCTCGCCCACGGCGCGCGGCGCGTCGACATCGGCCAAGGCGAGCAGGCGTCGTGGGTCGTGCTCGCAGATCCCGAGGACAACGAGTTCTGCATCCTCGGCGAACGTCGTCCCGAGAACGACTAGGTCCTGCCGGGATCACCGGACAGGACCTAGCTTCTGGTCCGGGCCGACACGCCCCGGATTTGTGGTCTAGAGGTCGGCGAAGGCTGAGGCCGGGTTCTCGAAGGCGTCGGCCACGAAGCGGAGGAACGCTGCCGCGGTTCCGCCGTCGCAGACTCGGTGGTCGAAGACGAGGGACAGCTGGGTGAGCTTGCGGATCGCGAGTTCGCCGTCGACCACCCACGGGCGGTCGATGATCCGGCCGACGCCGAGGATCGCGACCTGCGGGTGGTTGATGATCGCCGCGCTGCCGTCGACGCCGAAACTGCCGTAGTTGTTCAGGGTGAACGTTCCTGAGGTCAACTCGTGCTGCGTCAGCCGGCCGTCGCGCGCCGAGGCCGTCAGCCGACGGATCTCCGCGTCCAGGCCCCGGGTGGTCAGCGTGTGGGCGTTGCCGACCGCGGGAACGAGCAGGCCGCGGTCGGTCTGCGCGGCGAGGCCGAGGTTCACGCCGTCGTACTGGACGAGTTCCTCGCGCTCCGTGTCGACGTACCCGTTGAGCTCCGGGTACTTCAGCAACCCGGCGACCACGAACCGCGCCATCAACGCGAGCAGCCCCGGCCCGGGATCCGTTGCCGTCCGCAAGGATTCCCGGAGCTCGACGAGCGCGGTCGCATCCACGTCCACCCAGGTAGTCGCCTCCGGAATCTCCGCCCGGCTCCGACTCAACGTCGCCACAACCGCCTTCCGGAACCCACTCATCGGCGTCCGCCGCAACTCCGGCAACTCGGTGCGCGACTCCGCCAGCGCAGCAGCCGCCCCGCCCGACGCCGCAGCACTCCCCGCGCCGACCGGCGCGGCGCGGCGTGCCTCGACCTGCGCAGCCGGGGTGCCTGGCGCGGCGGCGGCGCCAGGCACGACCTGGCCCGCCGGCGTTTGTCCGGTGGAGCCGAGGCGGTCGGCGATTGCCTGTTCGACGTCTCGCCTGACGATCAGGCCGCCCTCACCTGAGCCCGTGAGCGTTTTCAGGTCCACGCCGGCGTCGCGCGCCAGGCGCCGCACCAGCGGCGAGATCACCAACGGCACCCTGGGCAGATCCGAGAAAGCGTTTTCGGAAACCGTTTTCGAACCAGGTCCGGAAATCCCGGACCGCGGTTTCCGCCGTCGGCCGGAGCCGCCCTGCTCCGTGGTTCCGTAGCCGACCAGGACGTTGCCGGAACCGGCGCGTTCCTCCTGCCGGTACGCCGCGCCGGCCGGGTCGCCGATCGTGACGAGCGGCTTGCCGACGGGGACCGTCGTACCTGGCTCGCCGTGCAGTTCCTCGATCACACCGGCGTACGGCGACGGCAGTTCGACGATCGACTTGGCGGTCTCGACCTCCGCGACCGGTGTGTCGACGGCGACCACGTCGCCGACCTTCACCAGCCAGCGCACGATCTCCGCCTCGGTCAGCCCCTCGCCGAGATCCGGGAGCAGGAATGTGTTCACGAGTCCTCCCACTGCAGGTCGTCGACCGCGTCGAGGATCCGGTCGACGCTCGGCAGCTGGTACTTCTCCAGCTTCGGCGGCGGGAACGGGATGTCGAACGCGGTCACCCGCCGCACCGGCGCCGCCAGTGAGTGGAAGCACTTCTCGGTGACCCGGGCAACGATCTCCGACGACACGCTGGCGAACCCGCTCGCCTCGGCCACCACGACCGCCCGCCCGGTACGCCGGACCGCGGCGCACACCGTCTCGTCGTCGAACGGCACCAACGACCGCAGGTCCACCACGCTCAACTGCCGCCCCTCGGCCGCGGCGACCTCCGCCGCCTCCAGCGCGACCGGCACCGCGGGCCCGTAAGCGATCAACGTCGCGTCCGCACCGTCCCGCCGTACGACGGCCGTGCCGATCCCCGGCTGCGCCTCGGTGAGGTCGACCTCCTCCTTGGCCCAGTAGAGCTTCTTCGGCTCCATGAACACGACCGGATCCGGGAACTCGATTGCCTTGCGCAACAACCCGTACGCGTCCGCGACCGTCGCCGGCGTCACCACGGTCAAGCCGGGTGTGTGCGCGAAGTAGCTCTCCGACGAGTCGCTGTGGTGCTCGACGCCGCCGATGCCACCGCCGTACGGGATCCGGATCACCAGCGGCAGCGCGACCCGGCCGCGGGTCCGGTTCCGCATCTTGGCGACGTGCGAGACGATCTGCTCGAACGCCGGGTACCCGAACGCGTCGAACTGCATCTCGACCACGGGACGCATCCCGTTCATCGCCATCCCGACCGCCATGCCGACGATCCCGGCCTCGGCGAGCGGCGTGTCGAAGCACCGGTTCTCACCGAACTCGGCCGTCAGTCCGTCCGTGATCCGGAAGACACCGCCCAACGCGCCGACGTCCTCGCCGAACATCACCACCGAGTCGTCGGCCCGCATCGCGTCCCGCAGCGCCTGGTTGAGCGCCTGCGCCATCGAGATCTTCGTGTGCGTCATCAGGCCTCCTCACGGGCGAGCTCGTCGCGCAGGAACGCGGCCTGCTCCCGCAGCTGCTGCGTTTCCTCGGCGTACAAATGCGCGAACAGATCGGCGGGATCCACCTCGGGCTCCGGCATCAGACCGTCGCGGAGCCGCGCGGCCACCTCGACGGCACCCGCCTCCGCGCGTTCCCGCACGTCGTCGCCCAGCCAGCCCTGCCTTTCCAGGTACGTCGTCAACCGCTGGATCGGGTCGCGCTCGAGCCACGGCGCGACCTCGGCGTCCTCACGGTACCGGGACGCGTCGTCGGCGTTCGTGTGCGCCTGCACGCGGTACGTGTGCGCCTCGATCAGCTGCGGTCCTTCGCCGGAACGCGCTTTCTCGACGGCTCGTCCGAGCACCGCGAGCAACCCGGCGAGGTCGTTGCCGTCGGCCCGTTCGCCCGGGACGCCGTACCCGATGCCCTTGTGCGCGAGAGAAGGCGCCGCGCTCTGCCGGGAAAGCGGTACGGAAATCGCGTACTCGTTGTTCTGCACGAAGAACACCACCGGCGCGTGGAAGACGGCCGCGAAGTTCAGTGCCTCGTGGAAGTCGCCCTCGCTGGTGCCGCCGTCGCCGACGAGCGCCATCACGACCGTGTCCTCGCCCTTCAGCCGCGCGGCGTGCGCGACGCCGACCGCGTGCGGGAGCTGGGTCGCGAGCGGGGTCGCCTGCGGTGCGACCTTGTGCTCGTACGGGTCGTAGCCCGAGTGCCAGTCGCCGCGGAGCAGGGTCAGCGTCTCGATCGGGTCGACGCCGCGGCTCATGATCGACACCGAGTCGCGGTACGTCGGGAACAGCCAGTCGTCCGGGCGCAACACCATCGTGGCCGCGATCTGACAGGCCTCCTGACCGTGCGACGACGGATAGACCGCCAGCCGCCCCTGCCGAACCAGAGCGCTCGCCTGGTCGTTGAACCGGCGCCCCTTGATCAACTGAACGTAACCGTCGAGCAGCGCCTCCTTGGCAGGCATCGCGTACGACGGATTCTCGTGCGGTACGCCGTTCTGATCGATCAGACAGACGGGTTCCGCGGAGGGGAGCAAGAGCTCCTCGACGGTAGTCATAGGACCCTCCAGCGCAGGGAGACGGACGGTAGCCTCATCGTCGTCCCTCCTGGCCAAGTTGATCCATAGCTGGAATTATTGAGAGACGTTTGGCTCGACGACACGCCTTGGAGGCTGCACGGATGTCCGACGAGGTGATGGTCCACCGGGCCGGTCCTGGACAGATTGTCGTGGCCCCGGCGCTCGACGAGATCGATCGGCAGATCATCGAGGCGCTCGGACGGGACGGGCGGCTGTCGATCCGGGCCCTCGCCGACGAGGTGCACATCTCCCGCGCGAACGCCTACGCCCGCGTCGAGCGGCTTACGAACACCGGCGTGATCACCGGCTTCACGGTCACCGTCGACCCGCTCAAGCTCGGCCTGGCCACGTCCGCCTACGTCACCCTGAGTCTCCGCCAGAGCTCCTGGCGCACCCTGCGCAAGCAGCTCCAGGCGATCCCCGAGATCAAGCACATGGCGCTCGTCGGCGGCGACTTCGACGCGATCCTGCTGGTCCGCGCGGCCGACAACGAGGGCCTGCGCCGCCTGGTCCTCGAGAAGCTCCAGGCGATCCCCGAGGTCCTCGCGACCCGGACCGCGCTGATCTTCGAGGACGTCGGGACGCTCTAGCAGCCGCAGGACCGGCGCAGGATCAGCTCCGTGGGGACCGTCAGCGCGTCGACGGCGTCCTCGCCTTCGATCAACCGGCGAACCGCCTCGCGCGCCAACTGCTCGACCGGCTGACGTACGACGGTCAGCGGCGGCCACGTGTACTCGGTTTCCGGCGTACCGTCGAAGGCCACGACCGCCACATCTTCCGGCACTTTCCGGCCCGCCTCGTGGAGCGCCCGCAGTACCCCGATCGCCTGCAGGTCGGAGCTGGCGAAGATCGCGGTCGGCTCCGAATGCAGCAGCACCTGCGCGGCACGGTAGCCACCCTCGCGCGAGAACGCCGCCCGGGCGACCGGGCCCTCGGGAAGCCCGGCGGTGGCCAGCGCCTCGCGCCAGCCCAGCTCGCGTTCGGGATGACCGGCGCCGCCGATCACCAGGCCGATCGACCGGCGCCCGTGCGAGATCAGGTGCTCGACCCCCAGCCGGGCGCCCTCGCGGTACGCCGGCCGCACCGAGCTCACCGTCGGCAGCACGCGGTTGATCGCGATCACCGGCACCTCGACGTCCGCGAGCGCCGGATCAGCGGTCGGCGCCACCAGTAGCAGCCCGCTCACCTGCCGCGCGACCAACTCGGCGATCTTCGCGTGCTCGGTCTCCGGGTCGCCGTCGGCGCTGGTCTGCAGGACGACGTACCCGCGGGCCGCAGCCTCCCGGTCGATCGCCTTGGCGAGCTCGGCGAACAACGGATTCCCGCCGTCCGGCGTGATCAGTCCGAACGTCCGCGTGGTGCCCATCCGGAGCGCCCGCGCGGTCGCGTTCGGCCGGTAGCCGAGCACCCGGATCGCGTCGAGCACCCGCTCCCGGGTCTCCGGCGCGACCTTCCGCGGCCCCTCGTTGACGACGTAGCTGACCACGGCGGTACTCACCCCGGCGTACTGCGCCACGTCGTTGCGGGTGACCGGTTCCTTCGGCATGCAGCGATGGTACGACGGTTGACCGGGTCGGAAAGCGGTTGCTAGCGTGAGGATCTACACGAGTAGAAGGAGTCGCCGTGGCCAGACGCTACGCAGTCGCCGGAACCGGATCACGAGCGCAGGCGTACATCCGCGCGATGTTCGAGGCCCACCCCGAGGAGGCCGAGCTCGTCGCCCTCCTGGACCCGAACCCGGGCCGGCTCGCCTTCCACCAGCGGTTCGTCGCGGAGCTCGGCGGCGGTGAGCTCCCGCAGTACGGCGCCGACGACCTGGAGCAGATGGTCAAGGAGCAGTCGGTCGACCGCGTGGTGGTGACGAGCCCCGACTACACGCACGCCTCGGTGGTGTCGCGGCTGCTGCGCGCGGGCGCGGACGTGATCGTCGAGAAGCCGCTGACCATCGACGCCGACGGCACCCGGCAGATCGTCGACGCGATGAACGAGTCGGGCAAATCCGTCGTCGTCACGTTCAACTACCGCTACTCGCCGCGGAACAGCGCGCTGCGGCAGCTGATCCAGGACGGCGAGATCGGCGAGGTCACGAGCGTCGAGTTCCAGTGGGTGCTCGACACCCGGCACGGCGCTGACTACTTCCGGCGCTGGCACCGCGAGAAGAAGAACTCCGGCGGCCTGCTGGTCCACAAGGCGTCCCACCACTTCGACCTGGTGAACTGGTGGATCGCTTCCACGCCGACGCGCGTGTTCGCGTCGGGCGGCCTGGCCTTCTACGGCTCGGACAACGCCGCTGCCCGCGGCCTCGGTGAGCGTCCGGCGCGCGGAACGATCGATGGTGCGGCCGACGATCCGTGGCTGCTGGACCTGCGTACCGACGACACGAACCGGCAGCTGTACTACGAGAGCGAGAAGTACGACGGGTACCTGCGCGACCAGGACGTGTTCGCGCCGGGGATCACGATCGAGGACAACATGTCGGTGATCGCGGAGTACGCGAGCGGCGCGCGACTGAGCTACTCGCTGAACGCGCACGCGCCGTGGGAGGGGTACCGGGTCGCGGTCAACGGGACCCTCGGCCGCGCCGAGCTGGAAGTGGTCGAACGCGCCGCGGTCGTCGACGACCAGATCGACCCGAGCTACCCGTCCGACCGGGTGATCGCCGGTGACGTCCGGACGAACGGCGAGCGACTGGTCCTGCAGAAGCACTGGGCGACCGCGGTCGAGGTGGAGATCCCGCGCGGCGAGGGTGGTCACGGCGGCGGCGACCGGCTGCTGTACGACGACCTGTTCGTTGGTGCTGGCAACGATCCGCTGGCGCGGGCTGCCGACGTCCACGACGGCGTGCGGGCCGTGGCGGTCGGGATCGCCGCGAACCAGTCCCTGGCGACCGGTCAGCCGGTCGTCGTAGCCGACCTGAACCTCGGCGGGTGGTCCTCCTAGTCCCGTCTCGCGGAGGATCTGCTGGACGGTCGCGTCGATGACCGTCTCGCGCGGCCGCGCCAGCACATCCCGGACCCGGCACCAGGACGCCATATCGTCGGCGGAGAACGCGTTCGCCGTGGTCCGGGTCGCGTGTCGACGAACGGTTTCCTCGAACGGGATGTCCAGGCAGCAGAAGTGCCCGCCCGTCCTCGCGGGCGAGTTCCGCGAGCATTCCTGCCTACGGACGGCCGGCAGGATGCCCTCGACCACCGTGTGGAACCCGCGGCCGAGAGCGGGCCGTGCCATCTGCCCGGTCAGGTCGATGTTCACGGCTCCGGCTCGTCCAGCTCCTGGAAGACGATCCGCCACGCGTAGTCCTGTTCGATGTACGCGATCCCCCACCGCACCGCTGCCAGATCACCTCCACAGCAGAGGTTTGCCGGCGCCGGAGTTGCCAATCAACTGCGGCGTCAAGAGCGCAGGTGCTTGCTGACATCGCCCACGAGGCGGATGGTGATCTTGCGCTCGGCCCACCTCCAGGCGCCCCCGCGCCGCTCGAAGCGGTCGCGGTAGCGCCCGGCGGCAATGATCTGCGGTACGTCGCCGGGCACTGCCTGCAGGACGGTCACGTACGAGCGGGCGAAGGCCTCGTCGTCGTTGGAGTCGTCGCGTTCGATCGCGAGGTTGGTTGTGACGTGCTGCGTCCGCGGCGTACCGTCCGGGTAGACGATCAGCGTGTCGCGGAACCACTGCTCGATCTCGGCACGGCCTTGCAGCGGATTACCACTGCCTTGGTACGTCGTCTCGGCCAGCAACTCGCCTACTCCGGCGAAATCGCCGTCGTCGACCAACTCGGCGTATCGCGCAATCAGGTTCTCGATCTCACGCCCGTCTGCCGGGTCAATCGGTACTCGCGTCACGCTCCGCGACTGTACTACCTGCGGAAGTCGCCCGGTCCGAGCACCTGCCAGCCCTTGGCGGTCGGGCTCCGGAGCGAGTTCAGCGGCATGCTGAAAGTATGCACTGGTGGCTTAGCCGGCTGATCGCCCAGAACGTCGGCTGCCGCGGGTCGGCGCGGTCCCACGCGAGGCCTTGGCCCTGTACGTCGGGCAGCTCGACGGTCGCGATCCAGCGCAGTTCGGAGCCCACCACCGGCAGCTCCATCGCGTACGCCGCGCCGAGCTGGACGTGGTCGAACGCGTCGCGGTCGTCGACGACCAGATCGACCCGAGCTACCCGTCCGGCCGCGTGATTGCCGGCGACATCTGCACGAACGGCGAGCGGCTGGTCCTGTCCCTGTCCCGTTGGTGACTTGCTGGAGCGTGACTGCTCCAGCAAGTCCCAGTCGGTCGGTTTACTGCGTCTGGCCGGGGCGGTGCGTGCCGAAGGTCCACTCGTAGCCCTCGGGATCCGCGACGCGGCAGCGGTAGTTGCCCCACTCGGACAGCTCCGGTTTCCAGATCGGTTCCGCGCCGGCCGCGGTGGCCGTCGCATACACGGCGTCGACCTCCTCCTGGGTGTCGAAGGCGACGTACATCCCGTGGCCGACGGTGTCGCCCTTGCGGGTCGGGCGGTCGTAGCCGTCCTCGTCCGTGAACAGGGTGAACGCAACCCCGCCGTACCGCATCTCGGCGTGCATGACGCCGCCGTTGCCGTCCGGGACCTCCATGGTCGTCTCGAACCCGAAGGCCTTCTCCAGCCAGCGCAGGGCGCCGACCGCGTCGCGGTAACCGAAGTACGCGTGGAACGTCGCTGTCGTGGTCATGCACCCAGCCTGGCGAAGGTAGCGGCCAGTCGGCGGCCGCTACTTCCTGAACTGGCCCGGGCCGAGAACCTGCCATCCTTTGGCAGTAGGTGTCTGCAGCGACGCCAGCGGCATGCTGAACGTGTGGACCAGGCGCTTCGGCCGGCTGATCGCCCAGAACGTCGGCTGCCGCGGGTCGGAGCGGTCCCACGCGATGCCTTGGCCCTGTACGTCGGGCAGCTCGACGGTCGCGATCCAGCGCAGCTCGGAGCCCGCGACGGGCAGCTCCATCGCGTAGGCCTCGCCCAGGTCGTGTCCGGTCAGCCACAGCCGGCCGTCGGGTCCCCACGAGCCGCCGGAGTTCGACATCGGCTTGAAGCGATCGAGGATCGGCTTGGGGATCGTCCAGGACTGCAGCGGCTCGAACTTGTCGTTGAGCTTCACGACCTGGGTGTTGTAGGTCTCGCCGTACGGCTCGGTCATGCCGTCCTGGATCTTGTCGTAGTTCGCGAACCCGGCCCACCACGCGCCGTCGTACCGGTCGAGCCAGGTCAGCGAGCCGCGGTAGATGCCGAACGAGAACGTGTCGACGTGCCGCATCGTCCTGGTGTCGAACACCTCGATCGAGCTCTCCATCGGCCACTCGGGGTAGTTGGAGTGCGTGGCGTACAGCTTGCCGCCGACGACCACGCCGCTGTCCAGGTGCTTGAACGGCCCGGCGGTGTCACCTGCGAACTGCAGCAGCGGCTCGCCGGTACGGCGGTCGTGCTTGGTGACCGTGACGTTGTTGACCGCGTAGAAGTACTGCTTGTCGACAGCAATCGCCTGATTGGCGTCGAAGGCCGGGTAGGACTTGAGCGGCGTCGCGTCGTACGTCGGGGGTGTCGCGGCCGACGTACCAGCAGGCGCCGTCGGTGCGGCGGGGACTGCTGAGGCGGGGAGCAGGGCGACCGTCGCGAGGACCGACGTCGCGTGGAGCAGGGCGGGGAGCTTTCGCATCACAACCTCCAGGTGGTGTCTGCTCCCGACCCTTGTTCCGTCACCGGAACGCGGCGTGAATCCGATCCGTCAGGCAGCTTGCCGGCGGGCTGCTCGTTGGCGGCGGAACCAGATGGCCAGCGCGACGCACGGCACCAGCAGGCCGCCGATGCCGAGCACGAAGAAGTCCCAGCCGGCGCCGATGTGGTCGACCAGCCAGCCGAAGTTCTGCCCGAAGAAGCCGGTCACGAAGGTGAGCGGCAGGAACACCGTGGCGAGAATCGTGAGCTGCTCGATCGTGGCGTTCTGCCGGACGCTGACCCTCGTCTGCTCGACTCCGATCACCGCCATGTTCGCCTCGAGGACGGTGGCGAGCAGGTCGCGTTGCGCGGCGACCTCCTCGTTCACCAGGACCAGGTGGTCGTGCACGTCGCGGAAGTACGGCAACAGTGAGGTGTCGCGGGCGCCGCGCTCGAGCGTCGCGAGTACGGCGATCAACGGGTGTACGGCGCGGTAGAAGTCGGTGACCTCGCGGCGCAGGAAGTAGATCCGCTCGGTCGGCGCGACGGAACCGGCGAACACCGTCCGCTCGACCTCCTCGATATCGCGCTCCAGCTCCGCGACCACCGGGCCGTAGCCGTCGACGACCTGGTCGAGGATCGCCCACAGGACCGAACTGGTACCGGCTTCCAGGAGCTCGGGTCGCTGTTCGAGCCGGATCCGGGCGCCGTGCAGGTCGCTCGCCACGCCCTGCCGGACGGTGATCACGAAGGCCGGGCCCACGAAGACACTGACCTCGCCGAAGTCCACCTCCTCACGGTCCTCGTCGTACCGTGCGGTGCGGAGGATGACGAGCCGGATGTCGCCCTCGTACGGCTCCACCTTGGGGCGCAGGTGGAACGTTTGCGCGTCCTCGACAGCCAGCTCGTGCAGGCCGAAGCTCTCCCGGACCTCGGCGAGTTCCTCGGTGCTGGGCTCGAACATGCCCAGCCAGACGAACCCGCCGGCCCGGCAAGCCGCGGCGGCGTCGGCGACCGACATCGCCTCGACGTGCTGCCGACGTCCGTCCCGGTAGTAAGCGCAGTCGATGATCATGATGGCCTCCTGTTCCGATCGTCGTCGTTCCGGGGCGCGTGGCAACAGGGGCGACCTTCGGTTCCGGCCGGGTTCCTGTCCAGGGCATGAGAAATGCTGGTTGAGTTCCTGGTCCGGGCCGTGGCGGTCGACAAAGATGAACGCATGGGACAACCAGTCGTGCTGATACCAGGACCGATGCACCCCGCGGTCGCCGCCGGGTTGGAGGCGCACTGCGAGCTGATCAGGCTCTGGCAGGAGCTCGATCCCGAGGCCGTGCTCGCGGCCCGCCGGGACGAGATCGTCGCCGTCGCCACCGGCGGCACCCCGATCGACGGTCCCTACCTCGACAGCCTGCCCGCGGTCCGCCTGGTCGCGAGCTTCGGCGTCGGCTACGACCGCATCGACGCGGCCGCCGCGGCCGAGCGCGGCGTCGTGGTCACGAACACGCCCGGCGTGCTGGACGACGAGGTCGCCGACACCGCCCTGGGTCTGCTGCTGATGACGGTTCGCGAACTGGGGCAGGCCGAGCGGTACCTGCGCGCCGGCAAGTGGGCCGACGGCGGTCCGTATCCGTTGACCCGGGCAACGATGCACGGCCGCCGGATGGGCATCCTCGGGCTCGGTCGGATCGGTCAGGCGATCGCCGATCGCGTGCAGCCGTTCGGCATTTCTGTTGCCTATCACAACCGTCGCCCGAAGGAGGTTCCGTACCGGTACTACCCGTCCCTGCTCGACATGGCCGCCGACGTCGACACCCTGATGATCGTCATTCCCGGCGGCGACAGCACCCGCCACCTGGTCGATGCCGAAGTACTCAAGGCACTAGGGCCCGACGGCATCCTCATCAACGTCGCCCGCGGCACGGTCGTCGACGAGCAGGCGCTGGTCGACGCCCTCCGCACCAACACGATCCAGGCCGCCGGCCTCGACGTCTTCGAACACGAGCCCAAGGTCCACCCCGACCTACTCACCCTCCCGAACACCGTCCTCCTCCCCCACGTCGGCTCCGCCACCATCCCTACCCGCACCGCCATGGCCAACCTCGTCGTCGAGAACCTCGTCTCCTACCTCACGAAAGGCACCCCTGTGACCCCAGTCCCCGAATCCACCCACCTTCTGGACGGTTGACCGCCCGACACCTGGTCAGGATGTTCGAGGTACCGACGGTCGTGATCACCGACGTCATGCGGAGGCGTCTGCGGGCGCAGCCGGTCCTCCGGTGCCGTCGGTTGCGGGACCCGTCGAAGTCCGACTGTGCCGCCGGGAGCGCACTCCGCGACGTCAGCGCGGAGGTTCGCGGCAGGGGCTGCCCCAGGCAGGCAACGCCTACATCCGCGTCGGCGAACCAACTGACGACGGACCCGGCGCCGGCGAGGCCGGCGACCGTTGGACAGACCGGTGACCGGCTGACAGGCCGGCGTACCGGTTGACGGGCCGGCGTACCGGTTGACGGGCCGGCAGAGTCCGCAGAGGCCGTCGAGGGACACCCGGACGCCGTTCCTGCAGTGCGCGTCACGCTCCCGGCCGCCGGAGACCTGTCCGTTCTGTACCGCGGCGGCAACACCCTCACCGCGGGGAAGGCCGTGGTGCAACGGCTCCGGGAGTACGCCGCGGCCGCCGCGGGCCTCGCGCTCGTCCGCGAACCCGCGAACCCGCGATGGATCTTTTTCACACCAGCCCTGAGTGGAAGCTGGCGCCGGACGATCACCTCATCGAAGTCCTGTGGCCGCTTCGTCCAAGCTGACAGGCCGGGTAGGAATTCGTTGGTCGTCGGAGGTTGGCTAGTCGTATCGTGCGGTTGGCCCAGGGAAGGCGGATCGTCGTGTACGAAGTTGTTGTTCCGGTGACTGTTCGGGATCTGACGATGGAAGATCTGCCGAGCCTGGGTGAGCCTCCGTCCAAGGTGCGTTCCATGGAGCGGGAACTGGAGCGCGCGCGGCGCGGGGAGGCGGATTATCTGGCGGTGTGTACGCCGTCGGGGCAGCCTGTCGGGTTCGGGGCCGTGGACTATACGAAGCCGGTCGGTGGGGCGACGTTGTACCAGTTGTCGGTTCTCGCGCACCTGCAGTCGTGCGGGATCGGGACCATCCTCATCGGGGCTCTGGAAGAACGCATCCGTGCTCGCGGCATCCCGTTCGCCGAACTGGGGATCGACGACGCGAGTCCCCGACCGCGCAGGCTGTACGAGCGCCTCGGGTACGTCGTCAGCGGCAGCGAGACCGGCGCCTGGGACGTCGACACTCCGGACGGATCCGTCACCCGCTACGAAACGACAATCACCCTGCTGCGCAAGCCCCTGCCGTCCTAGACGATCACCCTGCTGCGCAGACCTCGTCCGGCCTAGACGTCACCTGATGCTTGGGCTTTGCCGTGGACCAGGAAGATCGCGACGACGCCGACGAGTATCAGCAGGATCGTCGCGGCGGCCGCGAGGAGTGACATGCCGCCGGTTTGATCTGTCACCGCTTCGTCGATACCGCCGGTGGCGAGGAACGTCGACGGATCGGTGAGCGCGTGCAGCACGATCGCCGTCCAGATGGTGCCGGTGACACGCATCGCGAGGTAGATGCAGGCCCCGAAGCCGAACGTGTAGACCAACGTCGCCGCGACCGTGCCGAGTGTCATGCCGGACAGCAGGTTGATCGTGTGCATCAACGCGAACAACAGCGACGAAACCACCATCACGTACCGCTCGGAGTGGCCGGCGTCGCGCAGGATCTTCACCGCCAGCCCGCGGGTCGCGAGCTCCTCCGCAACCCCGATACAGATCCCGAGCAGCCCCACCATCAGGACCTCGACGGACGACCAGGAACTCCACGAGGTCGCGCCGAGATGACCCACGATCGCCACGACCACCAGCACCGGCGCGACCCACATCCACCGGCTGCCACCGACAGGCTGCGGGCCGAAGATCGTGCGCAACCAGCCCAACCGGGCAGTGACCAGCAGCAGCACCGCACCACCGATCGCCACCGGAAGCACCAGGGCGAAGAACGTGCTGCTCGCGGTTCCGATCGGGTTGCCGTCGTCGATCTCGCCGTCGAACACCCGGCCGACGACCCAGCCGACCGCCAGGTAGAAGACCAGGCAACCGATGATCAGCAGGACCGCTTTCCAGGCGGTCGACCGCTCCCAGAACCCGGACCGTGCACGCTGCTCCGATGTCATCGCCGCCCCCTGGTGTCGACCCCACCTCGTCACGCACAGTGATTCACGCGGCGGGCTCCGGCGTCAAGGGTGCCTCACCGGGTCAGCGGCGTCTCCTCGGTCAGGCGGGAGAGCTTGGCCGGGTTGCGGACGGCGTACAGGCCGGCGATCTTGCCGTCCTCGACATGCAGGACGGTGACGGTGTCGACCTCGTCGGCGAACCGGAGGATGAGCGCCGGCTGCCCGTTGATGTGGGTGGTCTCGAAGGAGCCCTCGGCCAGCCGCGCGATCCCCAGGGCGAGCAGACGGCCCACCTTGTCGGCGCCGACGATCGGCCGCTGGACCGCCTGGACGACACCGCCGCCGTCGCCGAGGAACACGACGTCCGGCGCGAGGATGTCGACGAGGCCCTGGAGGTCGCCGGTGTTGACGGCGCGCTGGAACGCTTCCAGGGCGTGCCGGGTCTGGTCGGCGGACACGACGCCGCGCGGACGGCGGGCGGCCACGTGCGAGCGAGCGCGGTGGGCGATCTGGCGGACGGCGTCGGGCTTCTTGTCGACCGCCGCCGCGATCTCGTCGTACTCCAGGCCGAAGACCTCGCGGAGCACGAAGACCGCGCGTTCGGTGGGGTTGAGGGTCTCCATCACCAGCAGCATCGCCATCGAGATGCTGTCGGCGAGTTCGACGTCCTCCGAGACGTCGGGCGCCGTGAGCAGGGGCTCGGGGAGCCACGGTCCGACGTACGACTCCTTGCGGCGGCCGAGTGTGCGGAGACGCTGGAGGGCCTGTCGGCTCGCGATCCGGACGAGGTACGCCCGGTGGTCCTGCACCGTGTCGAGGTCGACCTTGACCCAGCGCAGCCAGGTCTCCTGCAGCACGTCCTCGGCGTCCGCGGCCGAGCCGAGGATCTCGTAGGCCACCGTGAACAGCAGATTGCGATGAGCGACGAAAACCTCGGTGGCACGGTCCGTACCGGTCATGCTGGGCTCCTTGTCCGCGGGTCTCCCCTATAGATGCCTGCCGGCCGCTTTCCTGTGACATCTCGGCCGGTATGGCGCTCGTCACGTCCGGAGCCGGTCACGCGGAGCGAGCGGGCGGCGTCTCGTGTCCGTCCAGTAGATCCCATGACCGAGGGTGATGATGATGGAACCGCGTATCGACCTGATGCAGAACGCGTTCGGCGGCAAGCTGGCGAAGCGGCTGTACGCCGTCCACGCCCTGCTGCAGGAGGCCGGCCTGCCGCACGCGACGCAGAACCTCGTGATGCTCCGGGCCAGTCAGATCAACGGCTGCGGGCACTGCATCGACCTGCACTCCAAGGAGGCCGCCGCCGCGGGCGAGACGAGCACCCGGCTGCACCTGGTCGCCGGATGGCGGCACTCGACGGTCTTCACCGAGGAGGAGCGGGCCGCGCTCGCGCTCACCGAGGAAGCGACCCGGCTGGCCGACGCGTCCGAGGGTGTCTCCGACGCGACCTGGGCCAAGGCGAGCGAGTACTACGGCGAGGACCAGCTGATCGCGCTGGTCACCCTGATCGCCATGATCAACGCGACCAACCGGCTCGCCGTGACCCTCAACCAGCTCGGCGGCTCCTACGAGCCGGGCGTCCTGGCAGCCGCAGCCGCCCACTGACCTCGCCTACTGGGCGGCGGTTTCGTCGAGATCCCAGATGCGGCCGGTCGTCCAGGCGTACTCCCACGCTTGGATGTCCGGCGGCTCGATACCCAGACCGGTGAGGATCGCGCAGACCTGTTCGCGGTGGTGGTTGGCGTGGTTGATCGCCTGCGCGATGAAGATGCCGACGCGCGTGCCGCGGGTGTTGTCGTCGACGATCAGCACACGTTCGACGTCGATCGGCTGGCTCAGGAACACCTCCCAGAGCTCGCCGGTCTCCGCGTTCCACCGGTCCAGCGTCTCCAGGTCGGTCGCCGGTTCGGCGTCGACGAAGTGGAGCGGCCGGTCGACGATCCGGCGCAGGTAGCTGCCGTCGCAGCGGACGATGTGGTCGAGCGTCGCGAGAATGCCGCCGTACGTGCCGACGCCGGTGATCTCCAGCTGCTCGGCCGTCAGGTTCTGGTCGCGGCAGAACCGGATCAGGCTGCCGGTCGCCCAGTTGTTGTGCCGGATGGGGTCGTACAGCAGGTCGTTGAGTCCCATCCGGCCAAGCTAGCCGCGGCAGCCTGCTCCGAGGTACCGGTTTTCGCGGGTCAGCTGCCCGCGATGTTCACCATCCAGTTGATGCCGAACCGGTCGGTCACCATGCCGAACTCGTCACCCCACATCTGCTTCTCCAGCGGGACCGTCACCTTGCCGCCCTCGGACAGCTTCTCGTAGTACCCGCGCAGCTCGTCGCCGTCGCCGCTGAGGCTGATCGCGATGTTCTCCCCCGGGTTGTACGGCATGCCCTGCGGCGTGTCGGCCGCCATCAGCGTGAACCCGCTCGGGGTCTCGAGCTGGCTGTGCATCAGCTTCTCGTCGTCTTCCGGCCCGTGACCCGTGCCGAACTCCTTGAACGTGTTGGACGACACCTCACCACCGAAGACGCTCTGGTAGAACTCCATCGCCGCACGCGCGTCACCGTCGAACTGGATGTACGGATTGAGCCGGGATGCCATCGCAGTGTCCTTCCCCCAAACTGGCCGGACCCGGTGGCCCGGCACCCATGATCCGCACAGTAGACCCGGCCGCCGACACTCCGCGAGACCCGGGAACGGCTGTCTGGTTAAGGTCTCGGGATGAATCTGCGACACATCACGATCGATGCGGCGAACCCTTACGAGATTGCGCAGTTCTGGAGTGCGGTGACCGGTTGGCCGGTCGCGGACGGCGACGTACCGGGCGACGACGAGGTGCTCGTCGAGGCCCCGGCGCCGGTGCCGGCGCTGCTGTTCATCGCCGTACCGGAGGGCAAGGGCGTGAAGAACCGGGTACACCTCGACTGGGGCCCGACCGAGCGTACGCGGGACGCGGAGGTGGAGCGGATCCTGACCCTCGGCGGCACGATCCACGAAGACCACCGGATGCCCGACGGCCGCGGCTGGGTCACGATGAAGGACCCCGAGGGAAACGAGTTCTGCGTCGAACGCGGCGAGGCCGAGCGCGCGACCTGAGTCACCCGAGCGGCGGGTGGGGCGGAAAGCGGTCCAGGTGGTACGCACGGGCGCGGGGTCGCCGCGAGCAGTTCGCGCTCGAGGGTCCACCCGTCGTGGTCGAACGCCCACGTCCCGTCACTCGCGATCACGTGCATCGGATACCGCTCACCGACCTTCCACACCGCGAAGACGCCGTACGCCGGATACCTGGCGACGAACTCCCACGCGAGGATGTGACACGCCCCCGCCGCGAAGAACGCCTGGTCGGTACGCCGCCACGAAACCTCCTGGTCCGTCCGCTCCTCCTCCGACCGCCGAAACATCCCCGCCGGCTTGTACCCCGCCCGCCCCTCACCGTCGCGTCGGCGCAGGACGTCGTCGGCGGAATTCGGCATGGCCGAAAAGTACCCAGGGCTGGGGTCGTCGGGGATGCTGGGGGAGGAAGGGAGCCTGGGGGGCTCGCTTTCGGCTTGTTGTGGGTGGGATGCAGCGAATCCGGTGGCCGGCGCGTCATCTGGGTGTAGGGCGAGGGAGATTGGGGGGCGGCGCCATGTTGCAGCAGGCTCGACCGCGGCCAGGTGACGGGGTGTCCGGGTTCAGGCGGTTCTGGGAATCGCTGGTCGCGATCGTCGTGACGTTCCTGATACTGGCGCTGCTCGGCAGCCTGTTCGTCGCCCTCGAACCGCGCTCGCCCGCCGCCGGGATCCCGGTCGGCGGCTCGTACGCCGCTCCGAGCCAAGGGCCGGGGCGCTACGGATCGGGCACGCTCGGCCCGTGGCAAGGGCTGATCCACCGGATCTCTTCGGAGGACGAGATCCGTGACGTGCTCGCCTTCGACGGCGTGCTGCTGTTCGGCGACAGCATCGCGGTCCAGGACAGTGCCGCGCTCGAGCGGTTGCTCGCCGATCGCACCGGTGACCCGATCGCATTCCACGACTGGTCCGGCCAGCCGGCAGCCGCGGCGGTCGACGCGCTCGAGGAGTGGTCGCACCGTTACGGTCTCCCGCGGCGGATCGTGATGGCCGTCGGCACCAACGACATCTTCGACCCGCCCGCGTTCGCCGCGCAGGTGGAGCGGGCGCTCCGCATCGCCGGCCCGGACCGGACCGTGTACTGGGTGAACGTCTACGCGAGCCGCACCAAGCAGCCTGCAGCGGTCCGCGACGCCGACCTCGCGAACAGCGCCTGGATCAACCGGCAACTGCGCGACGCCGCGAGCAAGCACCCGAACCTGCGGATCGTCGAGTGGTCCGAGTTCCTGGAGGCGCAGCCGAACCGCCCGGCCGAGTACCTACGCGACGGCGTCCACACCAACGCCGCCGGCGGCGCCGCCCGCAACAAGCTGATCGTCGACGCGATCGACGGCAGGTAACACGTACCTGCGCGTGAACGGTACGCCGTACGCAGGAGCGCACCCATGATCATCAGACGCTGGTCGACATGCGCGCGATGCCTTGATTCTGCGGGCGATCCGGCACGGCCGACGTTGCCCTTCCGGGCAAGCGAAGCGGAGTCGGTGATCCGAGGCAACTTTTCCGGGCGCTCGCGACATCTATAGGGCAGAGGGACAAATCCGACCTCGGGGGGAACCGATGGCGACGCAGCTGACAGGAGCCGGCCGGCAGCACACTTGATGCCCGCTGCAACCTTTCGGCGACCGCCCCGCGTTACCGAAGTACCGCCGCGACCGAATCCACACCTGACCTCGACCCGGGGACTCGTCGGCCCTAATTCAGGTCTAGGCCAGAACAGTCATGCCCTGAGGGGGAACGATGCCCGCGAGACATCTGCACACGACCGGAACGACGCTGCGGCTCACGATCACGCTGCTTGTGAGCGCCGCCGTACTGGCCGTCGTACTGATCGTCCCGTGGGGCGGGTCCGAGCCGGAGGCCGCGCCGGACCCGACCATCAGCCACACGCCCGAGCCGCCGACCGCGCCGCCGACGCCGCCGCGGAAACTCGTCTACACGTGTCCGGCGTACAGCGGGATCGACCGCGGGAACCCGGTTTCCGCGCTCTACAGGGACACGTTTTCCTGGGGTACGACGGCGCCGGCGAAGATCGGTGACGGCAAGGGGAACGTCAACTGGCGGGTGAACCCGGACAAGAACCCCAGCTGGTACATGTGGCTGCACTCGCTTCGTTGGCTCGGCCAAGGAATCAACGCCGGGGCGAAGGGCGACCGGCGGGCCCTGCAGCACGTCACCGCGATCGTGCGCGACTGGGTGAAGGACAACCCGTACTCGTGGAAGGCCGACGTCGGCGCGTACGAGTCGACGATGCACCGCACCAACGTGCTGATCTGCCTGCGGCAGGCGGTGCTGTCCGGCCTGCGCGTGACCAAGCTGCCGCCGAGCTACGCCTGGCTGGACGACGCGCTGCTGAAGCACGCCTGGTTCCTGCAGAAGAACTACAGCGGCGACTGGAACCACGGCACCGACGAAAGCCTCGCGCTCTTCGGAGTCGGCTGCACGCTGGGGCGGCACGACCTCAAGAAGCTCGCGGCCGACCGGTTGACGAGCGCGATCAAGACCTCGATCGACACACAGGGCACGACCAACGAGCAGTCGACGGCGTACGCGCAGTTCAACTACGCGTTGTGGGGACGCGCGATCGACGTACTGCGGAAATGCGGCGTCGATCCGGGGACGACGATCACGGCGCGCCGCCGGGAACTCGCGAAATGGCTCGCGCTCGCGACCAACTCGCTCGGCAACCTGCCGCAACTCGGGGACTCCGAAGTGGTGAAGACGGTGCCGGTACCGGGCACGGTGCTCGAGTACGCCGGTACGCTCGGCGCGCGCGGGATCCGGCCGACGCAGCGGATCGGGATCTTCGACGGCGGGTACGTGTTCGGGCGGACCGGGTGGGGCGAGACGCGGCCGTTCACGCAGGAGTCGACGTACAGCATCCGGTTCGGGCCGGTGCGGAAACTGCACGGGCACGAGGATCACACGTCGGTCACCTACACGTCGCGCGGGCGGGACATCCTGATCGACGGCGGGCACTCGGGCTACAAGTGGGACGACTGGCGGAGCTGGGCGAAGAGCCAGTTCGCGCACAACGAGCTGACCGTGGCCTCGACGGCGGCCGAGCACCCGGAGACGAAGCTGGTGCGGTCGTCGATCAAGGACACGTCGGAGTTCTACGAGCTGAAGGACAAGCTCGGGCCGGTCGACCGGACGCGCGGCGTGCTGATGCTGAAGGACCCGGATCTGATGGTGGTACTGGATCGCGGCGCGTCGGCGACCTCCCAGCAGTACTCGGCGTTGTGGCACCTGCCGGCTGATCAGAAGGTGGTTGTCAGCGGCAACGACCGGGCGGTGGCGGCGAGACCCGGCGACCGCGTGAAGACGACGTTGCTGCAGATCCCGTTCCAGCAGCAGACCACGCCGATCGAGGTGGTGACCGGGGCCGCCGATCCGGTGCAGGGCTGGCACTACACGACCATCGACAAGCGGCTGCCGGCTCCGGTGGTGAAGTTCAACCGCTCGGGGCAGAACGCGAGCATCCTGTCGGTGATCGCACCGACGCGGACCAACGCGGTCGTCTCGTACACGACCTCCTGGCAGGGCTCACGCATGCTGGTGAACCTCAAGGTCGACGGTGTGACGACGGTGATCGGCGTCGGCGCGGACGGGACATTGCAGCGGGTCAAGTGAGCTTGGGACCGACCGGCTGCCAGCCGTCCGAGGGATCCTCTCCGACCCGGCCGTCGACGGCCTCGCGGATCAGGTCGGCGTGGCCGGTGTGCCGGCCGTACTCCTCGATCAGGTCGCAGATCAGCCGGCGCAGGCTCGGGTGCCGGCCGTCCGGCCAGCTGATGTGCGCCGGCTGGTCGAGCCCGCCGTCGGCGATCGCGTCGGCCACCGTTTTCCGGGACCGACCGACAGCGTTTTCCCACAGCGCGTACAGCTCCTCGGGCGTGTTGTCGGCGGCCGAGCTGAACTCCCAGTCGTTGTCGTCGCGCCAGCCGTTCTCCAGCCATGGACCGCCCATCGGCTTGCCGCGGAACTTCACGTCGAACATGTAGTCCTCGTTCGCCGCGAGATGCTTCAGCAGCCCGCCGAGCGTGATCGAAGACGCCCCGATCCGGGTGTTCAGCCCGGCCGCGTCCAGTTCGTCCACCTTGTAGTGGAACGTCGTACGCAGCCGGTCCAACGCACCGAGCAACTGCTCCGCCTCACTCCCCGCCAACGGCGGCTCCCACCACGGCGACACCCACTCCGTCTCAGTCATGACAGCACCGTAACCCCCATTCCGGACGCTCCCCTTCCGGAACTTCCGCCATACTCACCCCATACCCGATTGCCCCACCTGCGCACACGGCTCGACGACGGGTATCAGGTGACGTTCGGCGTCTGGCTCGGGATCCATCCGGAGCGGTTGCCGTCGACGTTCGCGGTGTGGTGGGAGCCGGAGTACGTCGATCTGCGGCTCGACGGGGTCCTCGCGAACTCGATCGAGCCCTGGGAACTGTTCCCGGCGCCGGCCACCGCCACGGTGCGCGATCCTGAGGAGACGCCGTACGTCACCGCGTCGAGCGACCCGCTGCTGGCGGAGGTACTGACCAGCACCTGGCCACACGACCAGGTGTTGCCCCATCTGCCTGCGTAGTCTTCGGAGATGCAGCGGTATGCCGGGGTGATCGCGCAGTACGACGGAATGGTGGCGCTGGTGCGGGAGGAGTACCCCGCGTGGGAGGCGCCGTACTGGAATTTGCCGAGTGGCGCCGTCGAGGACGGGGAGGTGCCGGCGGGCGGCGCAGTCCGGGAGCTGCGGGAGGAGTCGGGGCTGCTGGCCGCGGCCGGGGAGCTCGAGCTCGTGTGGACCACGCGGACGATCGCGGACGGGCGCGCGACGTCGCGCTCGTGGAACTACCTCGTGGAGATGGCCGACCCGGCGTTCGCCGTGGACGATCCGGACGGATCGGTGCTCGAGGTCCGGTGGTTCCCGGTGCCGGAGGCCGTACGGCTGCTGGGCGAGATGCCTTACCCGCCGATCGCCGTACCAGCGGTCGACTATCTGACGTCCGGCATGGCAGGACGCAGTTGGGTCTTTACTTTGTCCGGTGGGGCGTGGAGCTGGTCGTCCTAGAGTGCGCGGCGTACGACGACGTTGCGCTTCGCCGACGTCCGGTCCTCGCCGTACCGCGTGAAGCCAGCGGCGAGGAACGTGCTCAGCACTCCACGCCCCGGATCGCCCGGCATCGCCTTCACCGGGTACGCCTCGACGATCCGCGCGCCCGAGCTGCGCGCATACTCGACCGCGGCCTCGACCATCGGCAACGTCAGCCCTTGCCCGCGGTACCCGCGCTTCACGAACAGGCAGTTGATCGCCCAGATCGACTCGTCCTCCGGCTCGTCGATCGGCAACGTCCGCGACCGCACGATCGCGGAGTACTCCGGCCGCGGCGCGACCGCACACCACGCCGCCGGGCACTCCTCGACGTACCCGATGACACCGACCGGCACGCCCGCGCGTACGAAACCCTCGAGCGCGGCACGGTTCTCGGCGCTGCCGTTCACGGCGACCTGCGCCGCGGGCAACCGCCGCGCCATGCACCAGCATCCCCGCGTCCCGCCGTTGGGCCCGAACAACTCGACAAGGTCCGCCCACCTCGCCTGGTCGACCGGCCGCGTCTCCATTCCGGCATTCAACCACGTGTCGGATCCGGCGTACGGCGTTCGTTGCAGGGGTAAACGGTGACGGCGACAAGGAGGGTGAGATGGCGGGATACCTGATCTCGTTCGAGAAGGGCGCGATGGACCACATCCCCGAGGAGGACTGGGGCCAGGCGGGCAAGGCCGCGCACGCGGTGTGCCAGGAGGCGAAGGACGCCGGCGTGTTCGTCTTCGCGGGCGGCCTGAGCTACGACGACGGCGACGTCGAGCACAAGGTCGTCAGCACCGACGGATCGGTCGTGGACGGACCGTTCTCCGAGGGCAAGGAGCTGATCGGCGGCCTCCTGATCGTCGACGTACCGACCCGGTCCGAGGCGCTGGAGTGGGCCGCCAAGATCGCCGCCGCGTGCCGCTGCGCCCAGGACGTCCGCAAGTTCATGCACGACCCCGAGCTGGCCGGGTGAGGCCCGGGTAGAGGTCGCGCAGCAGGCAGATCTCGGCGCCGTGGTGGAAGACCTCGACGCTCACGTACAGCACGAGGCGCGCGATCGGCACGTCGGCGAATTCCGGCGGGGCCACCGGCCCTTGCGGCCTGGCGAGCCCCGCCTCACCGAGGTTCCGCACGCTGTCGATCCAACGGGCGTACACGTCGTCGAGCTGACCGAGCGCCTCGTCGGCCGTGCCCGCGTACTCGAAGGTGTCGAGGCTGACCGGCGGACCGCCGAAGCGCCGCGCGTTGGACTGCGCCACGCTCACGATCAGGTGCCCGAGCCGCCAGGCGATCGTGGTCACCTGCTTTTCGCGCTCCCCGAAGTCCCAGGTGAACTCACCCGCCCCGAACGACATCGGCGCCGAGCTCTCTCCGCGCCGGCTCACCGTCCAGCAACCGGGCACCGGCTCCCAGAAGTACTCGGCGTCGGTCAGCCCGTCGAGCCGCGGCCGCAAACCGGGACCGCCAGTGCGTCTCGAGTTGCTCGATCACCTCAGCGTTCCAGTCCACGTGCGATGGTATGCACAGGTCCGCTCGCCGTGTGCCGCGCCGGATAGTGTTGCGGGCCATGAAGACCGAGCTCGAGTCCGTCGCCTGGCCGCCCCCGCCGATCAAGACCGAACGGCTCGTACTCCGTGCAGCGGAGCCCCGGGACCGTACGACGACCATCGAGCTCCTCGCGTCACCCGAAGTCGGCACCTACATCGGCGGAGCGCAACCACGCGAGCAGCTCGAACGCGCTCTACCCGACGCACCTCGACGCCGCGCCGGCCACTTCGTGGTGGAGCTGGACGGCACCATGATCGGCCTGGTCACCCTGGACGAGCGCGACCCGAACCACCCCGCCCAGCGGCGCGTGGACCTCGCCAAGGTAGAACTCGGCTACCTCTTCCTCCCGACCTCCTGGGGCAACGGCTACGCCACCGAGGCGTGCACCGCGGCCCTGCGCTGGTTGACCGAGGCCCGCCCCCGCACCCCCGTAGCCCTCACCACCCAAACCGCCAACACAGCCTCCCTCCGCCTAGCCACCACCCTCGGCTTCACCGAAACCACCCGCTACGAAGCCTGGAAAGCCGAACAATGGCTAGGCATCTGGACCCCACCTACGAACGCCCTCCCAGCTGGCTAGCTGCAACTGCGGGAGTTGTACGACGCCCAGCGCCAGCCGACGCCGAGGGGCGCGCGCGAACACCGCTCGGCCGGGGGTGTTGACCTGATAGTTGCCGGAGCTACTGCGACCGACGCTGGGGCGGGGGCAGTCGGTGCGGTGCGCCCTACGATTTCGGGGTGACGCGGTCGAGGCTGGACGAACTCTCGGACGATTACGAGCGCGCGGAACTGCGGTTCCTCATGGCTGTCCGCGGCGACGCGCAGCGCTCGCAACTCGCCGTACTGGTGAGAGACGTGGCCACGGCGGCAGAACGGTTCAACGCCGAGGCCTACCGGCGCCTTCACACCGGCGTGGAGGACGCCTGGATGCCGCTCGATCAGCTGACCGAGCGGACCGAGGTCCTGGCCGAACTGTGGGCCGACATCGCAAGCGCCTACGAGGCGTAGCTCACACCGGCGCTACGTGGTACCTGATGATGGTGCGATGGCCGAACGACATTCGCGTGCTGTGCCTGGTGGCCGCGCCTTCTATCTGACCGAGCGGCTGTGGAAGTTGGCGGAAGGGCTTCCGGTCGAGACGGTGGCTATCGACGGGATCCAGGAGTTCGACGAGGACTGCTGGTTCGGCGGTGGGCCGGTCACCTGCCGGATGGTCGCGCGGCACGCCGACCGCATCCAGAAGGCCGACCTGCGGTACCCGGTGATCCTGTCGGCGGACGGTCGACTGATGGACGGCGGACACCGGATCGCGAAGGCATGGCTGAGCGGCGCGACGACGATCGACGCCGTCCGCTTCCGCATCGACCCCGACCCGGACTACATCGAGCCAGACCCCGCTGAATCCCGCTGATCCGCACGCTGCGCCGCCGTATACCACCGTACGGCCCGTTGCCCTGAGCCACAATCGGACACCAGAGCCCGGAGACACCTGCCCTACGTCACCGCCCACTTGGCACAGGCCGCCGAACGCCATCAGGACGACCGCATCCGGTAGCGGGCGGATGGCATCGGCACGGCAGGTACGACGAACGCTGGCCAACGGCTCGCTGCTCAGGGTTAGCTGGGGGCCATGAGCCGCCTCTTCGTGCTGTTCGGGACGGGCGACTGGGCTCCGTGGTGTGATGAGCTCTTCGCGGAACTGGCCGTTCCTGGACGACACGCAGCAGTCATCGCTGCCGGGCAGGCAGAGAACGGACCAAGAGTCGTTGATGAGTACCGCCGAGGAGCTGCCGAACGAGTGGCGCGTGCAGGCGTGCCCAACGTAGACGTGCCACTCTTGAACAGATCCGACGCTGATGACCCGGCCGCGACTGCATGTCTGGAGAACGCCGCATTCCTTTACGTCCTTGGCGGCGGACCGAGGGGACAGGTCTCCGCCCTTCGTGGGTCAAGATTCTGGCGACACTACCTCGACACCTCGTTGCCGTACGTCGGCAGCAGCGGCGGAGCGATGCTCCTCGGAGCCCGCTACCCGACATCTGACAGGGGCCACGTCGATTCCGGTTTGGGCGTCTTCCCGAATACAGTCATCGCCGCCCATTGGAACGAACTCGACGAGAACTGGCGCAGGATCTTCCTCGACCTGGCCGGCGACGACCTGCTCGTCGCGATCGACGTCGACGCCGCGCTCGTCGGCGATGGATCGACCTGGGTCGTGCACGGGCCCGGAGATGCTCACGTTCGTGGTCCGGATGGATGGCGGCGATACTCAGCAGGTGCGCGCGTAAGTCTGCACTTGACGTAAGCGGCAAGACCGTAGTCCCAACCGCCGACCTGGTGTCTTCCCACCCGCCGTTCAACCGGGCTGAGCCAGCGGCAAGAGCCCGCCGGAGCTGGTGTCCTCCGCCGGCAGGAACGAGACAGCTTCGCCAGGTGATGTACGACGACCTTCAGCGCGGATCGCGATGGATTGATGCGATACGTCTGCCATGCTCGCGGCATGACCGAGCCGCCTGTCGTCAGGATCGCCGACCTTCGCCGCGCCTTGAGCCGCGTCCTCGACGCCACGGAGGCCCTGCTCGGACCCGAGGTTGCCCTGCACGCCGACTACTACTGGCATCTGCCGGTCGATGCTGCGTTCGATGTGTACACCGAACCGCAGAACCTCACCATGGGCCAACTGAGCGATGACTTCGGGGCCGTCCCCGACCCGAGCGACGGCGTCCCCGAGAACGCTCCGCACGACCTGATGCACGTAGCCGGGATCCTTCGAGCGCTGGAATTGGCTGCCCGAGCACGGACTTCCTGATCTCCGCAGGTCCGCACCGGCGGGCCGCTCAAGTGGCTTGCCGGACGTCTGACCTGTCGCAGGTCGCCGGACAGAAATGTGTCCCGGATCTGTTGGTGGGCGCCTCCCGCCCGAGGTGGTGTCGACCGCCGTAGCTGGCGCTGATCGCCTCGATGAGTTCGTCCGGGGTAACGGCGATCGGCCTTCGAAGTTCCGCGTTCACGATCTGCGCCACACGGCGGCGCCTGATAGCTCGCTCCGGCGCTGACCGAGTTCGTACAACGCACCCCGCGGCACGCGCGGCCGCGGACGTGACGATCGACCTCCGCGGGCATCTGATCGGCCACCACCTCTGAGACGCGGCCAAGAAGCTTGGCCCCGCGGAATCTCTGAAGGCGATCGAGGCTGGGAACGACGAACCCCCAGCTCAGAGTGGCCTCTGAGCTGGGGGTTTGGTGGAGCCGCCTGTCGGAATCGAACCGACGACCTTCTCATTACGAGGAGGAACGACACCGCCACATCGGCTCTCTACCAGCAACTTTGCCACCGTTCACTTCGCACCACGCCAACATATCCCGCATGAGTTGACCCCACTTCGCACCACGACTCGCACCACGAGTGCGCCACGCACACCCGAGAGCGTCTGTCTCGGCCTGCTTGTCGGGCGGCTCCGATCGCCGCTCAGCGCGCCGACGATGCGTGTCGCATGGCGTAGCAGGAAGGTAGTATTATTAAAGTTTGAGCTGGAGCCGGGAAGGGGGTGTCCACGATGGCAACCGCCGATGACGTTGCAGCGGCTGTCATTGCGCAGGTAGGCCTGCTGGATGCCATGAAGCTCGAAAAGCTTGTCTACTACAGTCAGGCTTGGCACCTCGCCATCACCGATGCGCCGCTATTTGACGATCCGATCGAGGCGTGGCGCGACGGACCGGTGGTCGATCATCTCTATCAGCAACACAGAAAGAAGCGCGCGGTTGCGGTGTGGCCGGCAGGTGAGCCCCGAGCCATAGGTGACCGCGGCCGCCGAGTGATCGCCTTGGTCTGCATGGAGTACGGGCAGAAGTCTGGTGAGGAACTGTCGAGGCTGACGCATTCGGAGGAGCCTTGGCGAGTGGCCTGGGGCGGTCGATCTCCGTTTGCTCGTGGTAGGACGCCCATCTCGCACGGCTCGATGGCTAAGTTCTACCGCCGAGGACGTCTCGGTGGACGAACAGCCGGAGACCTTGCAGCTGGCGGAATCGCGCTATCGCCGCCCGGAGCAGTCGAGTACTCAGCACGTGATCTGAACTCGAAGATCGATGAACTCCGGGATGAGTTCATGCGGCCGGCTGAGCACGAACCCACCACGAGTTCATCCACAGTATCGGCCAACCGTGACGATCCGGTCGTCTCAAACAGCTCAAGAGTCATCACGTTCCGCACGCGGACGCGCCCCTGACGCGACGTGCCGACCTCGCCTGCCCACGACAGCCATGTCGTTGTTTTCGACGTCAACGTTTTCCTCGACGTCGCGTCTTTGTTGGGGCCACGCTTTGAGGCGACCGCCCTGAGTTCTGCGAGCGCCGTGCACATCGGCAGCGCTTGTCCTCATCCGACTGATTCCCGAATCGACAGCCTGCGAGCGCTCACCGTCTGCACCTCGGGCCGTTTCGTTGGACCCCAGCCCCTTCAGGTGTGGACCAGCAGCCACATCGACCATCTGATCGTGCATAAACTCACTCAGCCGATCGACGGTCCGACTCCAGAACTCGCAGGCTTCGGGTGGACCGAAGCCGAGGCGGACGAGTTCCTCGATCGGCTCGTCTATGGTCTGGTGTTCGACATGTCGAAGGGCGGGACTGTCGGTGACGTACCGATCCCTTCCGGCTCACCTCCACTGTCACATGAGGATGGGTGCGTATTCCGTACTGCCGCCGAAGCCGGCGATCCCACTGAGAGCAGGCTCCTGAAGTACTGCGTCACCAACGATCGACAGTTCCGGAAGGCCGAGCCAAACCTGTCGTCGGAGGTACTCATCCTCTACCCGTCAGAGTGGGTGCAGTTGGTTCGCAAAGCTCGCATCGTCGCGGCGATGGGCAAGATGAAACCAATAAAGTAGCCGACCCGGCGCACAGCCGGGAAGCCCTCCACCCGCGGCGGCCGAGAGGCTATTCCGGTATACGCAACTCCCGACGAAGTACTTGCCGCAATTCTTGGAGCGTGTCAACCAACTCCGGCATCGGATGATCAGCGTCGGGAAACCCTGGCGCAAATCTCCACATCAAATGCTGAAATTCCCTCGCAATTTCAACGACCTGCTGCGACGCAATCAACTGCAGGCGAGTGACGTTCTTTACCGTCGCACGATAGGTGTCCCAATATATGCGCTTCTCCTCTTCCGGATCACCACCGGCATTATTGTGGATAGTGTCGACAAACTGGTCGAACTGAATATAGATTCCGATGATATCCGGCTCAAAGCGGCGGTAATCGTCCAGCTTGTTCTTACTCCGTGCCACCAGCAAGTTCGTCGTCAGGGTTAGTAGCACGCCCAGGATGGTGAAGGCACCGGCGAGTGCCGCTACCCACCACCAGGGAACGTTTGCGGTTGTTGCAAGAGCATCCTCAGCCACACCGCATCGTAACTACAGTTGCGTGGTTCGCGCGCGCCGATCGAACGTGCATGCCGCGGACCTTCGCAACGACTTCGTCAGCACGCTGGGCGCATTCCTCGGATTACTATGAGGACATGCATTACTGGAGAGGTTCCGCGGCCAGCCGGTAGGTTGACGTGTACGCGCCATCGAGGTCCATCCCCCCTGGGGTTGCAGCCTGTTCGGGGTCCTCTGCAGCCGCGAGGTTGAGCGCGAGCAGTTGCGCCAGAAGGTCGTCTTGTTTACTGAACCCGTATGCCTCGAAGACCGCGGCATCGAGTGCGTCGTGAAGATCCCGGAGGTGCGCCTTACCTGGCGTGCGGAGAGCATCGTACTGCGCTCCAAGCGTGACACCTGATGTCAGGTACCTACGCCGCAAAGTGAGGATGTCCTCGACCAGGCCGGCGATCTTCGCCACCGAGTCCGAACTGGGGTTCAACGGCCACGGGAAGGAGTCCCATACGGTCGTCGAGGTGTAGCGGGGGTCTACCTTGAGCTTGGAGCAGCGTTCGTCGAACCATGCCCTATGGATTGATGAGGACAGGACGCCGAACGAGTAGTCGTCGTCAAGGGTGAACACCGTGAGCGAGTCGTCGGGCCGGATGCTCGTGTCGACGAACTGGTACACGGACATGCGTCCTTCGGCCGCAACGCGGGTTAGGGCGATGTACCGATCAAGCGGCTCGAGTGCGTCCAGCATGTCCTCGCGCCGGTAGGCTTGCCGCCACCAGGAGTTGAGGAAGTTCGCGTGGTGTGCCTTCGGTTTCGCTTTCGGGTTGGCGGCCAGGGCCTTCTGGTTGTTCAGCTTCTCCTTCGCGGCAGCCTTCTTCCTATCCGGCAGAGCCATCTCGCGTAGTCGCGCAAGCGCTCCGGGCGCTTCGGCGGCGACGACCACTCCGTCGGTGTGCGGCAGGTCGATCACGAACGTGTCGACACCGAGGCCGCGCAGCATCGGCTTCGCCGAGATCTGCGGGTGAACGTAGGCAGCGGACCCGGAGTCGCGTTTCACCATCTCGCGAGCCTCGTCGCGAGTGAGCCGGAAAGCTTTCACTATGCCGAGGGTCTGCCCCTGGAAGTTGCGCTTCGGTCTCGTGTTCTGCGGCAATGACCTGGCCTTCGAGACGTCCGTGATGGCGCGCAGGGTTGGCGGGATACGGTCAACAGGCAGCCGGAGTTGGCCCTGGTCTAGCCACAGCACCTTCTCCGTCGGGGCATGTTCGCTGCCCTTCACCCAGTTCACGATCGAGACATGGACGACCGCGTCACCTGACCAAGGCTTCACAGAGACCGCATCGAATATCACGCCGTCGTGGGCGTCGATGTAGTCAAGTGACTTTCGCCGAGAGGCGTTGTCGCGGATCGCTTGGGTAGCGACGAAGCCGGCGCGACCTCCGTCCGGAAGGGCCTTGTGAGCCAAGGGAAACCAGTAAGTGACGAAGTCCGAGACGCCGGGATCCGGGTAGGTAGCGTCCAAGCGGGCACAGTAGTCGGCCCCAAGTTCGTCGACCATCTTGCGCCGGCCGTTGTACGGCGGGTTGCCAACGATGACGTCTGCCTTGGGCCATGGGTCGAATAGGGCGTCCCCCCACAGAATTGTGCCGTCGAGGTTGTCGAGCGGAAGGACGTCTTCCTGACCTCCCTCCAGCTCGTCTGCGGCCAACTTCTTGGCCATCATGAGCGTCACCTTCGCCACCTCGACTGCGAACCGATTGTTGTCGAGGCCGAGAAAGTGATCGGTCGTGACGTAGGAGAAGGCTGCCTGCGCGGCCTTGTTTTGGGACTTCCGGCGCTCGTCGATGCGCCGCTTCACCTCGGCTTCGAGGCGACGCATCTCCCGGTAGGCGACGTACAGGAAGTTGCCGGAGCCGCACGCCGGGTCAAGCACCCGGTAGGAGGCCATGTCGAGCAAGAGGCGTTCGTAGTCGTTGATGGTCTTTGCAGCATCAATTCGTTCCTGCCAGGGCCGGATAATGCAGGGGCCGACGACCTGCATGATGTCGGCTTGGCTGGTGAAGTGGGCGCCGTACGCGTGCCGCTCGCCCTTGTCCATCGAGGTCTCGAAGAGAGTGCCGAAAATCTCTGGACGCACCGCGGCCCAGTTGGTCTGGCACGCCTCGCGCATCGCCTTGAGCTCATCCTCGTTCATCTCGATAGGTTGAATCTCGGCGAAGAGGCCACCGTTGAAGTACTGCGTCCCCTCGAACCGCCCGCCAGATGTGCGGCCCGGAGTGTTCATCTCATGGAAGAGTGAGCCGAGCAAGTCGTACGCCTCACGCCCATTCTTGGCGTCAGCCTGCACGGTGCGGGTGAAGAAGTGAGACGGCAGCAGACCCACGTCCTCGGCGAACATTGCCACCACGGACTGGAGCACGAACCGCTGGGCCTCCAGTCGGTCGACGCCACGCGCGACCATTGAGCGGAAGACGCCAGAGACGGTGGCCGCAGCTTCGCGCGTTACCTCAACGAGATCGTTGCCGAAGATCGGCGGCTCTTCGTCGGGGAGCATGAAAGCGAGGGCCTCGAACCGCTGCGGCAGGTCGTCGATCTTGACGACGTCCATCGGGGCGTCGAGTTGCTGGTCGAAGTCGTAGATCCAGAACTCGTCGAAGTTGCAAAGCACTACATAGCGGGGTCTGCCCGGGACGCACTCTTGCCAATACTCGAAGGCCTGGCGGAAGTGTCGGGACAGGTCGACTCTGCCCTTTTTCATCTCAATCAGCACGCGCGGCTTCCACACCAAGTCCGCGTAGCCGACCCCGAGGTAGTCGTGGCGCTTGATCCGGTCCTCATAGACCGCGCCCGCCTCGATGGCTCCCGCGTGGCCGAACGCCTTGAACAGGCGGTCGAGGAAGGTCTGCGCCTCGCCCTTCTCGTCACCCCTCAGATGTGCCCTTCGCCAGTTGACGAAGTCGGTGAGGTCGCGGCGGAGCTCAATAGGTTGCACGAGGGCTAGGCAATCATCATTCCGCGGCCTTGTCTCGCGACCCGGCGAGTCAAGTTCCTGCTACTCAGACCCAGCGCCGGCCGGCTTCGCCGCGTCGCGCGTTGATCACCCTGTGGCGCGGCACACCCTCAAGGGCATCGGCGAGGGACCCGAGTTTGGGCCGCTGTCGGAGATGGAGTGCCGGGCGGATACTGCCAGGCGAGCTGTGTAGGCATGTCCGGCCAGGGTATTCCGTTGACGGGGCGACCTATCGCCGTCGGTACATCGGCTGCAGCGCAGCCGGTTGTGGATAACTGCCGAGGCACATCGCCAGATCTTGGCAAACTGTTGGATGTGCCGTCAGTCCCCGGCCCGGAGCCACCGACGGGTGGAGCCGCCGCCCGCATGGTGTCGAGGCGCGAGGCCCCGTTCGGCAGGCAGGCCCGGGACTGGCGGCACTCCGTGGGATATGCCTGGTCTGCGGGTCTGTTGAGGTTGCCCGCCGGCGTTGTCGACGTGATGTTTACCCGTTGCCGGTCTCGCCGCTTCGTGTGGCCTGCTCGGCCTTCAGACGCTCAATTTCGGCCCGGAGTTTCTCGCGGGGCCAGATCTCGATCGCTGTGCCGAGCCGCGCCGTGATGGTGCCGCGACCGTTGCCCGCGCACTCTGCGCATAGTGCGACGGAGCGGTGAGGATAGACCTGAGGCGGATTCTGAATCTCGTTGGTCGCTTCGGCGGCCGCCCGTGCCCGAGCAACGATTTGCGCGTTGACTCGCTGTGCAATCTCTTCGGCGAGCTCGATGCCGCGCTCGCGAAGTTTGAGCATCTGGGTGGTCAGATTGCGAATGGCCTCGTCGGTCCGGTCGACGTGCTGCCCCGAGCGGGGGTGTACGAAGTGAGACGCTGCCCCACAGTTCGCACAGCGATTGATTGCGACCGCGTGCAGGATGCTGTTGCGCAGTTCAGTGGCTTCATGAACCTCAAGCAGCCATGCGCCCGTCTGGGAAGGGAATAGATGCGGTTCGGAGTGGGCTCGGCGCTCGACCTTGCGCACGCTTTGTTTGGTCGTCAAGCCGACGTCAACCTTGGCGGGCGGTGCGGGATAGGCCGCTTGCGCCAGTGCCTGCAGGATATCCGTCAGCAGCGCTCCGAGAGCGGAGTCAGCAAGGGCAAGGTGGCCGATGTTGCCGACCCAATGATCCTCTGTTGTCACCACTTCAACGTAGTCCCATAGCGCAATCCGCGACTATGGCGAACCAGGTTGGCTCGGAGGGCCAGGACTGAAGCAGCCAATCGCGACCGCAGGCGGGCCCGGGACCGGCGATACCCGCCCACATGCAGCGACTGCCTCACCCGTTGAAGGCTTCGAGGCGCTGTTGCTGTGCGTCGCGGCGCCGACGGCTCGCAGCGGCCAGTCGGGCAGCACGGGTGAGGGCGCGTTCGAGCTTGCGGGTGCGACTCTGGGCGTGGCGGAGTTCGCGCCGGGCATGCTCCAGCTCGTCGGTCAACCGCTCGATCGCTGTCTGCATGTCGGCGATGTGGTGCTCGTTGGCGTCTAGTTCGGACTCGGCGGCTGCCCGCTCGTTCTCGGCTGCTTCGTAGTCGGCCTCGACCTCTCGCAGACGCTCCTGCAGCTCGGCGCGTTGTCTGCGCAGCTGCTCGTCCTGCGTGAGCCTTCTTGTCCTCGGGCCGGCCGCCTTCTTCGTCGGGCTGGCTTTGCGCGGAGCCGCCTTGGCGGCAGTCGCCGTGGGTGTCGGCCGGCCGCGGACCTGGTCAGTGACGGGAATCGGTGTACCTGTCTCGTCCACGACGCCGAACCCGACGTGGCGTAGGCCGCTCGTGAGGCGTCCGCTACGCAGCATCTGTGCAGCGCCGGGGTCCACTAGGGCCGCGTCGAGGGTGGCCGCGAGCCGTTCGGCACTGCTCATGGTCATTGAGCGCCCATCGCCGGCGGCATCCGCCCTCGCCACGTCCACGAGGCGGTTGACCAGTTCGTGGCGGCGAGCCGTGAGCATTTTGAGCCGCGCTCGGTCGCCGAGACGATGAGCCTCGCGCAGGTCTTCTCCGAAATCGGTCAATTCCGCGATCTGATCCGGCACGGTTCGTACGAGACGGTTGGCGAGCCAGGCCGCGATGGTTGGCTTCCGCAAAGCTCGTATGGTGTCGCTGCCGCGGGTGTCGCCGGCGTCGCGGAGTGTCTTTGCGAGCTGGTTGCGGGCAGCAGTGAACTGCTCGGGCGACAGCCCGTACAGCTCCAGTGCTGGGTCCAGCTGCATCCCACCACAGTGCCTGCCACGGTTGCCTTCGGCAAGCTAACTGTGGGTCAGCCCGTCAGTGCGGTCAGCGATCCACAACTCGCACTGCGCACAGGTCTCATAGGGCCAGAGGAACACGAGTCAGGCCGCGTTCCGGGCTGCGGAGTTCGTCGGCCAATGCTCGCCGGCGGTCCAGATCCAACGAAGGCTGCCGGGTGCTTCGGGTCGATATGCGAGTGCGCAGCCACAGAGCTCGCCTGCGGTTCGCCCCATGCGCTGGTCGGCCTGGCAGCGGTCTGCCCAGTCGGAGACGTAGAAGGCCTGCCGATCCCACCGGCCGCCCGACAGCATGATCACTGGTTCGCGGAGTGCACCTGCCATTCACTGCGCTCCTGGTCCGCGGCCAGCGGGACGCTGGCGATCGTCCGCCGGCCTGAGGTCGTCCTGATCGATGAAAGACACGCGCCCGTCGGGATGCCAGACTCGACCGAGCCACCGGCCGCCCTCGCTGATCCAGGCGTCCAGTTTTCCGACGTGCCGGTTCCATCCGTCGACGGGCATCGGAGGGTCGATCCGTCGGACGGTCGCCTGGTCGCGTGGCCCGTGAACGGTGTACTGCAGCTCCAAGTCGGCGGCAAGCGTGATCGCCTCGGCCTGGGTTCGGCACCGGCCGCGGTGTCCGTTGACCGCGTTGTCCCAGACCAGCCACTCGTTGTCCCCGTCGCCGGGTCGCACGTGGAAGCGTCCCACCATGGGTTCATCATGACATTAATCGAACTGATGTTCTAGCCGCGGACATGACTGTCTAGCGTCTCCGACAAGTAGGTACTCGGAGTGACGGGCACTAAACGAAGAGCGTGGCCCCCGGTTGAGTGATCACCCCACCCAATTGCTCCTGGGGGTCGCGCGCCCTTCAGGTTTACCGCTGGTGCACCCGTGCTGGGCGCAGTCAGAGGTGGGAGACGTTCTGAACAGCAGCGGGACCACCGGTTGCCGTGCACCGTTGCCCCGGTGAGACGTCGACCGGGGCAACGGTCGCTTCCAGGCTGGAAACTGTCGGCGAGCGATGGGATCGTGTTGTGGTATGGAGCTGACTGCCCGGGATTTCGAGCGGATACCGCGCGAGAATCTACGTGTGCCGGTGCGTGAGTTCGCCCGGCTGTGGCTGACGGCTGAGCGTCGTGGTGACGCGTTGACGGCCGAGGGGCGGGGCGACTGGTACCTGGCCGGCGTGCAGGTCGCGTGCAGGTGGTTGGCATGCTCATTCGTGGCGTTCAGCTACCCGAGCGGCGCGGTGAAGGAGCGGGCACACGCGCCGATTACTCGCACCACCCGGAAGGCGTACGAGGAGCTGATCACTGCGGAGGCCGAGGCTGCGGAGCGTGCGGTTGCTGGGGGCGGCCTGCCGGGTCGTCCTGGTTTCGCCGAGGGTGCGCTGGCGACGTTGTCCTGGGCGTGGCGCCGCTCGGGCGTACCGCCGATCGAGGTTGAGCAAGCGCAGGCAGGCTGACCGGGGGTCTCAGGCCGGATGAGCAGGGGCCTCAGGAGCCGTGGTGCGGCCTTCCTGAGGCCCTTGTCTGTCGCCGGCCGCGTAGTCAGGCGGTTCGTTGGCGAGGGCGGCGAGTGCCGGCGGTGAGCCCTGAGGCGATGGTGCGTTCGGCTTCGGCGCGGGGTAGGCCGATGCGGCAGGCTGCGGAGACGAGTTCGTCGTGGGCGATGTTGTTGTCGAGCAGCTGCGCGCCGACGAGCTGGCCGAGTGCGTAGGCGGCGCGGTTGAGGGTGTCGTTGCGATGGCCAGGTGTGGCGGCGAGAACCTTCTCGAGTTCCCCGGTGAGCGCGGCGAGGGTGTACGCACTCGTGTTCTTCAGGCTGGGTGTGGTCCAGGATCCCTCAGCGGGCGGCGGTGAGGTGTCCAGGGCTTGGACGATCCAGCCGGGCAGCGGCTGCGGTGACGCCTCGGGATCGGCGAGGTAGCGGCCGGCGGGGGTGATCGAGCCGGCGCCGACGACGTAGCCGCCGTGGCCGCGGGTGTCGATCTTCCATCCGATTCTCCCGGCGCTGTTGCCAAGCTGGGTGGCGCTGGGTTGCCGGTAGTACAGGTGCTGTCCTCCCGAGGGGGTGGTGACTGTGTAGGTGGCGTGGAGTTCGGACAGATCTGCCCCGTAGTCTGCGGCGACGATGGCCAGCACGTCGGCTCCGTCTGCTGCTCCGCGGGTGCGCCACGTCTCGGGCGGCAGGTCGTCTCGGTTCTGGGGCTGGTCCAGGTCGATGACAAGCAGGCTGGAGGGTCCAGTGGCGACGCCGATGTTGTACGGGGCTTTGCGCCAGGTGTGGGCGATGGCGAGGTGCTTGGTGGTGGCTTGGTGTTCCCAGTCCTTGGCCACGGCGGGCACCTTGCGGCCAGGGACGAGTGGGAAGACGGCCATGCCGTGGTCGGCGTGCCAGTGGGCGGCACGTGAGAGCGCTTGGTGGTCGGGAGACAGGATTCGCCGGCCGCGGCTTGTGGTGGTCACGGTTCGAGTCCTTTCCGGTTGGGGTGTACTCGTTCGCTGTGGACTCGTCGGGTGATCTGGTCGGGCTGGGTTTCGCGGAGTTCGAGGTAGACGCGGACGCCGAAGGATCCACCGTTCGGATAGGCGCGCTCGGTGCCGGCCACCTCGAACTGCTGTCGTAGCTGCTTGACCAGCCGCGCGATTTCGTCGGGTTCTCCGGACAGTCGAACCTTGATGGTCATGCCGTCGCCTCCTGCTCGCGGCTCGCGGCGGGCCAAGCGGAGACGCGGGTGTCGCCGTTGAACACCACTCGCAGTGGGCCGCGGTCACACAGACCGTCGAAGTCAGTTCGACCAGAAATGTTGTCGTCGGGGCAGGGCACGGTAACCGCATGGTCGTCGCCGTCGTCGGACTCGAACACGATCCATGGGATGCCGGCTCGGTCGATCACGACCGGGGTCAATGCCCAGGAGACCAGCTCGTACAACTGTTCGGCCGTTGTGACGAGGGCTCCATTTGGGATGCGCTGCACGGCTACGTCGTCAGGGCCCAGCGGCAGCGGTTCGCTCAGGTATTGATCGTCGGGGTTCGGAGGCACTGCCAGCATCATCAATCTCCTTAACTATTGACGCTACGTGTCGGTGGCCGGGCGGCCGAGGGGCCGGACCTGGACGGGAGGTCCGGCCGACTGCGGCCCGGTCAGGCGGCGTTCAGGTCGCTGAGGTCGTGGCCGAGGGATTCGGCGACGGCCGCGATCAGGTCGCGTGCGGCGGGTGGGGTGACGGCGTTGCCGAGCTGGCGGACCTTCGCGCGCTTGTTGCCGAGCACGATGTATCCGGGTGTGAAGGCCATGCCGGCGGCGACCTCGTGGGGCTCCAGCATCCGGAACAGGCAGTCCTCGACAGCGATGGTCTGCGGCTCCAGCAGCGACTGGTGTCCGGCGGTCGTGAGCGTTCGCAGGGTCTCGGTGGCGGGTGTGCACATCTCCGCGCCGCTCGCACGGGAGCCGTTGTTCCGCATGATCAGCGCGTACCGGTCGCGGGTGGTGAAGGTTCCGTGCGGCTCGCTGGTGGCGCGGCTGGTGGCGTTGCCGTAGTAGGGCATGAGCAGGCCGTGGTGGTTGCCTGCGGCAGCGAACGTGTCGAACGGGGCGGTCGCCTTCTTGGTCGTGTTGTTGTTGCGCAGCGGAACCACCAGCGCCTCGGTCTCGCGCGTGGTCCGGGTCCGCATCACCTCGGCCAGCGTCGTCGCGCTCTCGTTCCACGTCCCACCGGCCGGGACCAGAAGCCCGGTCTCGTTGCGTGTCGTCATCGTGCGCATCGCCTCCGACAGCGGCGCGGCGGTCTTCCCGTCGCGGCCCTCGACCGGCACCAGCAGTTCCGGCTTGACGTAGCGGGCAAGCCCGGCGCGGATGCGGGCCATGGTCTTGTCGGCCAGCGGCCTCGTGCGGTCACCGATCCGCTCCCCCGTGAGGCTCCAGTCGATCGCAGCCGCCGCGGGCAGCCAGCCCGGCTCTACGATCTGGTTGCGGCAGGCCACGTTCGGGCAGCGCCACACGTACTGCGCGCGATAGCGGCCCCAGGTCCGTTCCGGCTTCTTCCACGCCTGCATCGCCCGCACCATCCGGCCGCAGCCCTCGCACCACGCCTGCGGCCGAGTCCACCGATTCAGGTCAGGGCAGGTGGTCTTGCGCAGGTGCGCCACCACGTAGAGCCGGTCCCTGGACTGTGGCGCTGGGAGGCCGCCGGCCTGCGCGTGCATCGAGTTGAGGTAGACGACGTGCACGCAATAGCCCAGCGCGTCCAGCGCTGACCGCCACGCCGGCCACAGCACCCACAACGCGGCGTCCACGACGTTCTCGACCACGATCGCGTTGTAGTGGTGGTGCTCGGCGAACCGCACCACGTCCCACATCGTGGCCCGCGACCGCTCGGCCGCCTCGTCCGGCAGGGTGTCACCGAACAGGTCCGGCATCGCGTCCACGTTGCGCTTCTTGCCCTTGGCCTGCGAGTGGTTCGTGCACTCGGGCGATGCCCACAGAATGTCGGTGCGCGGGTACTTGCGCGGTTCGACCTGGGACAGGTCGGCACAGTCGTGGTCGGTGGCCGGGTGGTTGCTGTTGTGCGTCTCGACGGCCAGCTTCCAGTGGTTCGCGGCCAACTTCACCGTCACGCCCGGTACCTGGACGGCACCGGTGCTCGATCCGCCGGCGCCGCAGAACAGGTCGGTCATGGTCAGCGTCATCGCTTGCCTCCCCTGCGGGGGCGGGGGTTGCGGACGGTGTAGACGCCGGGGCAGCAGTACGCCGAGCCGCACGGGACTCGCGGTGTGCACCACGGCTGGCAAGCGGTGCGGGATACGTCCTTGATCCGTCGGTTCCTCATCGGGGGTTCTCCCCTTCCGGTTCGTCCAGTCGGTCCCTGGTGGGCTTTGTGTGACGGCAGCCCCTCGGGGCCTGCCGGCAACTGCCGTCTGCCGGACCGCTAGAGGCTCCAAAGGCAAGGGGGTTCTCGGTTGGTGGACAAGGAAACAAGCGAGCGCAGCGAGCGCCGCCGTCCTCCAGGCGAGAACCCCCTTGCCTTTGGAGGGGGCGGTCTGGCACCTGCCCACCAAAACCAGCCACAGCAGTCTTTTCGCCCGGCCGGAGGCCGGGTTGCTCTCCCGCCCGCCAGGGGCGGGAGAGCCTGGTCAGCGCCCTTTCACAGGCCCAGTGACGGGCGCTCTACTCGTCGTCGTAGCCGCCCAGTTCCAGCACCGGCCCGTGGTCCTCGACGCTGTAGTGGGTGGCGGTAACCCCTGATGCAGCGCTCCGGTCGGCGGCCGTGTCGTCGGCGTGCCACCGGGCGAGTTCCTCCGCGCGGGCTTCGGCGTCGTCGGCGGCGTGGCGTTCTTCGGCCTCGCGCCGATGCTGAATCTCAATCAGTGCACGCTGCGCGCGGCGTACCGCTTCCGCGGTCTCGTCCGCGGACGGAACCTGCGGAACGTCCGCCTCGGCAACCGGGTCCTCACCCGCGGCGACCTCGCGAATGTCGGCCGGTGCCAGATCCTCACGTGCGGAATCCCGCTTGTCTGCCGCCATCTCCGCCACGGTGGCCACCGTGTCCTCGCTTTGGTTGTCGTCAGCGACGACCTCGGCGTCGGGAATCTCCTCGGACGACACCTCGTCCTCGGTGCTGCTCGCGAGCTGGTCATTGACGAGCTCGGCTTCCACGAACTCGTCTCCCGGCTGAGCGACCGCGAAGTCGCGCTCACGGGCCTCGGCGACCTCGGTCAGGTCGTGTTCGTCCACGACCACGAAATCGTCGGGCCCGGCTTCGGCGGCATCGGCAGCGTCGGTGCTGTCGAGCCATTCCTCGGCGGTCGGTCCGTCGTCGCTGTTGTCAATGCCACGGGCCTCCAGTTCGGCCTCAGCGCGCTCGGCGTTGGCGCGGGTTTCGGCGGTGTGCGCCCACCAGACGGCGCGGGCATCGTCGGCGATTTGCAGCTCAGCCGCCCGGGCGTCGAGCGCTGCGGCGAGCGCCTCGGCCTGTGCTGCTTCAGTACGCAGCCGTTCGCGAGCGGCGTCGTCGTCTGTGGCGTCGGCTTCGGCGGCGCGGAGCGCGGCGGTGCGGCGTTCGCGTTCCGCGGCTTGCCGGGTGCCGGCGAGTTCCTCGGCGACGTACGGCGGCGCCCAGGCCTTCTCGCGGTCGTAGGCACGGACGCGCACCCGCAGTTGCCCGTTGGACAGCTCGGCTTCGGCGCGGTCGGCCTCGGGCCGGTCGAGTGCCCGCCACGCCGCTCGCCACGACGCGTACTGCTCGACCTGGCCAGGCTTGGGCGCATTGCCAAGCGCGTCGTCGGCCGCGTCGTGTCCCATGACCTCGCGGTGCGCAGCCACCATCCCGGCCTTCTGGATCCACCTGTCGCGCTCTGGGCTGGGATCGCTCGGTGGCCGGTCGAATGCTTCGATCGCCCATTGCGGCTGCTCGGCGGCTATCTCCTCGCCGAGCTGCGTCGCGCGGCTGTCGGCCTCGGCGGCGAGGTTCGCCAGGTACGCCGACCACCGGGGGTCATTGACTGTCGGGAGGCGCTCGCCGTAGGTGTCGCCGATCGGGTCGAGGCTGCCTCCGGCGCGTTCGATGCCGCGTTTGATGCGGTCCTGGATCAGATGGCTGATCCGGTGGGCGTCGTGCAGCGAGCGCTGTCCGATTGCGTTGACCAGCACATCGCGCGGATCGTGTCCGGCCAGCTCGACCCGGCGTAGCAGGGTCTGAAGTGTTCCGGCGCCATCTTCGGCCGCGAGGGCGGAGCGCTGCTCGACTGTCAGCACGCCGGCGTCGGTGAGTTCGTCCAGCCAGCGGGCGGTGCGCCCCGCGGTGGCCAGCGCGATCCCGTCGGCCAGCAGCTCCGCGGGTGTGCGTAGCCGGTCGGCTTCGGCGGCGTCGTCGGCGGCGGTCTCCAGCGCGGACAGCTGCGGATCGTCCAGCTCGAACGCCCCTTGCAGCACCGACAGCGCTGATCGCTTCGCCGCGTCGCGGGTCTCGCCGTACTCGGCTTCCTGCGCAAGCGACTGGGTGACAACGTGCACGGTGTTGGCGACCCGGCCGCGGGTCATCGCTACATACAACGCGTAGATGGATGTGTTCTGGGTGGCGACCAGGTGGCTGGTGTCGACAGTCAGTCCTTGCGAGGAGTGGACGGTGGCTGCGTAGCCGAGCGCGACCCAGTCGCGCACGTAGCTCGGAGGCAGCACCATGGTTTCGCCCGGCACTGGCTGGCGGCTTCCGCGCATCAGTGGCGCGACCCGCAGCCCGCCGTCGTCCAGAACCTCGATCACCTTGAACTCGTCGCGGTTGAACGCGGCACGCTTGTTGCCCTGGTAGCCGTTGAGGTGCCAGGCGTTGCGGCGGGTCTGGATCAGGTCGCCGGCACCGACACGGTTGCCGCTCGAGGCCAGCCAGCCGGTGCGGGCGTCGTCCACCTGGCCGTACTCGACCAGCCGGGCGCGCAGCTGGGCTGACAGGTCGGCGGCCTGGACGTTGGTGTCCACGATCAGCAGCGCGTGCCGTCCGTTGAGGTGATCGGCCAACCACGCGTCGGTCGCCGACCGCTGGGCGGATTCGAGGTGGCCGCCGTCGATGATGCGGCCCTGCTTGTGGTACTCGGCCAGCACGGACTCGTCGCCGTCGCGCAGCCGCAGGGACGCGGGGCCTTCCCACGCGGCAGTGAACCGGCGGGTCTCACTGAGCTCGTGGTGGAGCGCGTTCGCGGTGACCAGCTTCATGCCGCCGCCGGCGCCGACCGCGGCGAGCTGGCGGTGGTCACCGACCAGGAGCAGCTTCGCCCCGGCGTGCTGGCAGTGTGCGTGGATCTGGGACAGGTCGGCGGTGTTGGCCATGGCGGACTCGTCCACCACCACCAGGTCACCGTCGCGCAGTGCCCACACTTGGTCCTCGGCCGTGGCCGACCCGTCGGTGAGCCGCTGCTGGGACGCCAGCCAGCGGGTAATGTTCTTCGCGGTCACGCCGTCGTCCGCGAGCACTTCGGTCGCGACCTGCGACGCGGCCAGCCCGACCATCCGGCGCTGCTGCCCACCCCATAGGGCGGGGTCCTCCCACGCCTTCGCGAGCGCGCCGACGACGCGGGACTTGCCGGTGCCGGCGGGGCCGACGAGCGTCTCGACCCGCGCCCCTGAGGTCAGGACTCCCCGGAGCGCGGCCTCCTGGTCGGCGCCAAGCTGGAGACCGTCGGCGGCCAGCCGCTCGACGAACGCCTGCACGTAGGGCAGGCTCGTCGCAGCGGCACCGCGGGCGTAGCCGGACGCGGCGAGCTGCCGTTCAGCCTTGACGTGATCCGGGGTCACGTAACGGGCAGCGCCCGGCGCGACGTACGCCGACGACCCATCGCCGCGGCGCAGCTCGTCGGGCAGCGCCGCGAGCTCGCCGGCACTCTGGCCGGGTCGGTCGGAGTCCACGCGCTGCGCGAGCCGCAGGCCGCGCTCGGTCAGTCGGTCCAGCAGCCGCGCGATCCTGGCCGGGCGCATGTTGCCCAGGTTGTCCGGCAGGGCGTCGCTGATCGCGCGGGTCAGGTCCGACGACCGCCAGGTCGCTTGCTTGGCCTGCACCTCGGCCAGGGCCGTCTCGAGCACCTTCGCGGTGTTGATCCGGCCCGGCAGCCACTGCCGTTGCCGCAGAGCGAGTACGTCGTGGGCGACTTTGCTGAGTCCCCCGCGGACCTCGGCGCGCAGCTGGGCGTCCCACCGTTCCAGCCGCTGCGCGACGGTCTCTCCGTCGTGGGACTTCGATCGCCGGGTCGCCAGGGTCGCGGTGCGCTGGAGCCGGTCGAGTTCGAGGCTGTTCGGCTCCCGGCCGAACTTGGTCTCGAACTCCGCCACCATCCGTGCGGTCTTCTTGGTGATCGCCCGGCGGCGCGAGCTGAACAGGTCCATCACGGCCTGATCGATGCCCACAACCTCGCGGGCCTTGCCATCAGGGCGCATCGCGAACCGGACGCCCAGCGCCCGTGTCAGGTGCTGTTCCATCACCCGCTCGCCGACCGCGCCGGCCGCGGGCTTGTAGCGGTGCAGCGCCTTGGAGTCCAGTGTGCGCCACTGCCCTTCGGGGCCCTGCACACGATTGAGGATCGCGTTGTGGATGTGCAGCTGCGGGTCGTGGTCCCGGCTGTCGTGCTGGAAGAACGACGCGATCACCCAGTCGTGGCTGTCGGCCCACCGGCCGGCGGCGCCGCCGTGGTGCCCGACACGGGTGTATCCGGCCTTGTCCTGCAGGTAGTTCAGCGCGGCCTGGTTGCCAGCCCAGATCGCGTCCTCGACCGCCTGGCGGTGCTTGCTCCACTGCACCGCCTCGCGCTCGGCCTGGTGCACCGCACCGCGCAAGCGGTGCACCGTTTCCTTGTCCAGCGGTGCACCGGTGCGCTCCGCGTCGGCCAGTGCGCTGTCGAGTGCACCGCGGGCCTGCTCCGCGGCGGTGCGGGCCCGCACCTCCTGGGCCTCGAACGCGGTGTGCAGCACCGTCACCGACTTCTGCACTGAGAACGTCGCATCGTGAAACGCGACGTTCTTGCGCACCGCCTTGCCCGCCAGTGCACGCAGCTCGGCGCGCCGCTCCGGTGATGCACCGGGCTCCCTGGCCAGTGCATCGGCGTAGACCTGCTCCTCGGACTTGTACGCCCGGCCGGTGTGGCCGAGCGTCGCGGCCTCGTTCCACCGCGCCGGGTCGCGGAACGCGTCGTCGCGCGGGTCGATGAACCGCTCGTACAGCGCGGTCATGTCCTGGCTGTCGACCTCGCCGGACAGGCCGAGCGCTTGGGCGCCCTTGCCGAACCAGCGGCCAGGCGGCTCGCCGGCCGCGACCGCGCCGGTGTAGTAGTTCTCCCGGCCGGACGCGACCGCGCCGGTCAAATAGTCGGCCCGGTGGCCGCTGGAGATGCTCAGCATGAGCCGCTCCCAACGCCAGCGATCAGCAGCGCGACAGCACCGACAGCCGCCAGGGGCGGCAGGCCGATCCGACGACGCGAAGCGGAGTCAAGGCTCCATTTGATCGTGATGCCTTGGTGTGATCTGAGTTCCTTGATCCTGCTGCTGCCTCCTGGCTGCTGCTGAATCATCAGATCGCTCGATTGCTGGATCGGCTTCATGACGGTCGCTGCGAGTCGATTGCCGTGCTGGTTCCTGGTCTCTGGGTTCGTGCTGTGGATGCTCATCGGCTGCTGCTCGATTCGAATTCGCGGCTGGTGGTGTCGTCGTCGGTGTTGTCTGTGTCGTTTTCGCCGGTCTCGCTGACGAGTTGGAGTTGTCCACGGACCTGTTGGGCAGGTGATCCGCCGTCGGCGTCTTCTCCGGTGGGCTCGGCCCACCCCGCCAGCTCCTGAAGCCGCTTGGCGCGGCCAAAGCCGACCGGCCGCCCGAACGCCTCCTCGGTGGCGCGGCGGATCTCGCGCTGCCCGAGGGGCGCACCGCCGTGCTCGGCGGCGTGGCGCACCACCGCGTCGAGCAGTTCCGCGTCGGACGGGCCTGCCGTCTTGCGCGGTGCAGCCTCGGCAGCCACGACGGTGTCTGCGGGCACAGGCGTCGTCGGGGCAGTGCGGTGCGGTGCCTGCACCGGTGCAGGTGCACCGTTTGTGTCGTGGTCGTGCACCGGTGCAGTCGGTGCGGTGCGGGCGGGGTGGTGCACCGATGCAGCAGGAGCTGCACCGTTTGATGCTGTGCGGAGTGCACCGATCAGGTACGCCAGGAGCCACACCAGTGCAGTCGGCTGCTCGGAGCGCGTGGTGCTGCTCGGCGCCTCCGTGGCGGTGGGCTCATCCGGCGTGCTGGGACCGGTCAGCCCAAGCGCAGCCGAATCGACCAGCGCAAGCAACTCGCCCGGCGTCAGCCTCCCGCCGGCCGGAAGCAGAGCGGCCAACTCGCTGGCCGACAGGAGTCCGTCGCGGATCGTCTGCAGCGCAGCCGTCCGGGCAGCCCGGGCGGCGTCGAACGGCCACGCCTTGCGGCTCGGGCACAGCGTCGCCAGACGGGACGCCATACGCACGACCTGCTGGACGAGCGCCCGGGCGGCGGCCGGGTCGTCGCTCCCGGTGCGCGACAAGTGCAGCCACACGCGGGTGGTGATCACCGGCGAGGTGATCCAGGTCAGCGCCGACAGCCGCGGCTTCGCGGGCTGCGCGAGCCGCAGGTGCAGCCGCAGCAGGTGCGCCAGCATCTCAACGAGTACGGCGTAGGCCAGTGGCGCGAGCGCGTGCGCGACGGCGTCGGCGATGCCGTGGGCGGTGTCGATGTTGAGCCAGACAGTGCCGCCGATGAACACGTACGTCGTGACCAGCGCGCCCGGAATCCGCCACCCGCGAGTGAGCGCGGCGAGCCGCAACGCGGTGCAGGCGACGATCATGCCGTCGGCAACCAACGGCACCAGCGGACTGTCGAACTTCTCCGACACCGCGCCGAAGGAGCGGGCACCGCCGACCCCGGCGACGCCGAGCGCCGCGATGATCGCGACCACGATCAGCACGCGCCGGGTCGTCAGCCGCCCGGTCTCGACCGCGACCGCGAGACTGCGACTCCCCCGACGGGCGGCCCAGATCAGGCCGGTGAGGACGGCGGCGATGACGACCAGTCCAGCGGCACCGGCGGCGATCATCGGCCAGGTGAGCGTGTCCAGCCGGTCGAGCCTGTCGAACAGGTTGACGGACAGGTTGATGGACTGGGTGGTCATCGCTGGCCTCCAGCGGTGTTGGGTACGGCGGCCAGTCCGCGATCGCCGCGGCGTCCGGCCTTGATCTGCTCGGGGGTCGGCGCGGGGCCGTTGGTGTCGCGAGCGGTGGCCCACCAGGTCACGAATGGGTCCGCGTCGGCCGCGAGCGGAACAGTGACGGCGCGCTGTCCGGCGTCGTCGCGGTGTGCCAGCACGTCGCAGGCCGGGGCGTACTCGCCGATGCGGCGGGTCACGCCGGGGCGCTGGCGGTCGTGCCAGTCGCCGACGAGCTTGTTCGACGCCTCGTCGCCTTCGTAGGCGGCGGTCCAGGCGTCCATCAGCCACAGCAGTTCCTCAACGATCTCGGGGTGCCACAGCCAGCACGGCGGCAGCGTCTCCCGCGCGGTCGCGTACCGCAGGTAGATGCACTCCATCCACGGCAGCAACTCGCTCAGCACGAGCTCCACCGTCGCGGTGTCACGCACGTGCATGCCGAGCCACGACCGGACCCGCTCCGGGGACTCCGAAGCCGAGCGCCGGCGGCCGGTGTCGGCGCGGTTGATGCTGATCCGGGTCAGCAGGTCCTCGAACGCGGCCACAGTGTTGCCGAGCGAGGCCACGGTGTCGTTCAGCCGGGACACCGATGTCTTGCTGGCGGTCTGCCGCATCCCGGTCTTCATCGCGGCCACGTCCCGGGTCAGTGCCTCGACCGAACGGGCCAGCCCGGCCACGGCCGCGAGCGCGGCCGTGCCGGGGTCCTTCTCGTCGTCGTACCGCATCACTCGTCTCCCGAGTACAGGTCGAAGAGCCAGTCGCAGAACTCGTCGGCGTCGATCGCGACGAGCCCGGTCGGTCGGCCGTGTTCGTCATAGGCAGGCACGGCGTTCAGGCCGTGCTTCTCGACCTCGGCGCAGCCGTAGTAAGCGCGCAGTTCCGCTGCCGCTGATCCGATCGGGGTCGTCATGCCGCACCCCCGTCCGTGTCACGGTCGCCGCCGACCAGCTCGCGGGTACGGCTGGTGTCGCGGGCCGCGAGCGCCGCCCGGGCCTTCCGCATCGCGCCAGCGAGCCGAAGCCGGGCGAGCAATTCGCGCGCAGGGTCGGTGGCCTCAAGCCACGACACCACCGAGTCGATCCGGGCCGCGAGGCGGCGTACGACCGGCGAAGTCAGCCGCTGCCGTGCAGCGCTGACGTGGTCGATCCCCGCGACCAGCTGGTCACGCAGCCAAGCGGCATCGCTGAGCACTCGGCCGCCCACGCGGTTCTCGAGTGCGGCCAGCTGGCCGCGGGTCCACTGCACGGAGCGGCGCCTGTGGAACCGCTCCATGCGCAGGTCGCGCCGGTTCCACGCCATCTTCACGCGGCCGATCGCGGGCGGCATGCCGCGGGTGATGATCAGCGCCTGCCCGGCGCGCAGCTGCGCGACCTGGCCCGGGGTCAGGACCGGGACGCGGCGGTCGCTGATCGACACCCCGCCGGTGGTCCGGTCGCGGGTCGCGACCTGCTCCAGCCGCTCACCGCACAGCGTGGACCAGAACTGCAGATCGTCGTCATCGGATGTGCCGGCCAGCACGATCTTTGTGGTGACGTTGGTCAGCAGCGCACCGGTGGCGGCCTCGCCGAACCGGTCCCGCAGCTGGGCGCGGGACTGCGCGGAGATGTGCAGGGTGATGCCGCGCGACCCGAAGTCACCGGTCCAGCGGTCCAGCGGGATCAGGCAGATCAGCGCGGCCTCGTCCAGCACCATCGTCAGCTGCGGGTCCAACCGGCGGCCCGGCGTCCGGACCGCGAGGGCCTTGGCCTGGCGGGCGATGTGCGCGGTCAAAGCGGTCACGAGCGGCGCGGTCTTCTTGTCCTCCGCTCCCAGCAGGTACACGGTGCCGGTCTCGGCCAGCAGCCGCTCCACATCGAACGGCACCCCGCCCGGCGCCGCCGCAGCGGCCGCGGTCGGTACCGACAACCACGACAGCGCGGGCATGATCGTCGTGGAGATGCTGGAGCGGGTGCGCTCGTTGTTGGTGAAGAACTGCATCGCCTGCTGCTCGAACCCGGTCGCGTTCGCCACCCGCAGCTCCCACAGCGCGTCGGACTTGGCCTGGTCGTCGGGGTGCGCGATCCAGCGCTGAACGTCGGCCATCGTGTAGCCGCCGAGCGCGGCGGCGTGCATCAACGCCGTCAACGCCTGCCGCGCGAGGTTCAGCCAGTGCTCGGCGTCGTCGGACTTCGCACCGACACCGTCGAGCAGGTCCGACGCACGGTCCATCACCACACCCGGATCGGTGCAACCCATCAGCGGGTCGAACGTGATCGTCGACCCGCCGCCGGTCAGCCCGTCGGGATCGAACACCCACACCGGGCCACGCTTCGCCCGCTGGGTCCGGGTGATGTCCAGAATGTCGGTCTTCGTGCTAGTCGCGATCACCGCACCAGGAGCGTCCAGCAGGTGGTTCATCATCAGACCGGTCTTGCCCGCCCGCGGACCCGCGACGGTCAACGTGTGGTCCTCTGCCGACGACCGGACCTTGACCCAACCGACCGTCGCAACAGTCGTGCCGATCTGCGTCAGCGGCACGAACCGCCGCCTCCACGCAGGAACCTCAGCCAGCGAGGGGCGCACAATCTTGGCCTTCTTGCGCAGCATCCGCGCCGACGACACCCGCCGCACATCCCACCCCGACGCCAGACCGTCGGTCACGCGGCCGGCGCGGCCCAGACGGCGCAGCAGCCCGCGCGAACTCGACCGCGACCGCAACGTGAACCCCGCCGTACCAAGCAGCACAATGCCGGCGGTCACGAGCAGCTGCCACCAGCGTCCCGACGCCTCCACAGTCGGGGGCAGTGCGTGCAGCACGAACGCGGCGTACGCCAGCCACGAAGCCGCAGAGAGACCGCCTCCGACTGGGCGGTTCACCGCTACCAGGCCGAGAGTCACCAGCAGCAGCACACCGCCACCGATCACCCACCCGGCCGTGCCGCCCGGTGCACCGAGCCGCAGCCCAACCGCCCCGGCCAGCAGCACCCACAGCGGCGTCGCGATCAGCGCGCCATGCATCAGCCTCCAAAACAGCAACCCGGCGGTCACCAGCCCGACCACACCAGTCGCGGCGGCCCAGTAGCCCAACTCGACCACGGCGGGCGACTTGTCCCACACGATCGCGGCCACGCCCGCAGCCAGCAGCCCGACCATCGCGAGCGTGAACTGCGGGATCATCACGCCCTCGGTCCGGGTCGGCCGCCGCATCATCGCGCACCACCGATCAACACACCGGCCACCGCCAGCACCGCGCCGGCAACAGCCGCAACAAACGACACCCGCAGCCACCGGTGCTTCGTCCACGCGATATCAGCAAGCCGCTTCGCCTGATGCGTCACCGCCACCAGCGGATCGGCGACCTGGTCGCGACTCCACTGGGGGTCGATGTGGCGCTCGAGCAGCTGCTCAACCGAACGACGACGGACCGCGCCGAAGTACAGAAACTCCCCCGGCACCAGCGCATCGGCCGGGCGGTGCAGCCGCGGAACCACCACCAGCAGCGCCGAACCCAACGCCACCGCCAACGCCACCAGCGCCAGACCGAACACCACCCGAGCAACCAGCGGAGAACCGTGCGACTGCGACACAAGCGTCAGCACCACCGCCGCGAGCGCGGTCTCCACCGTCGCCGCGAAACCCGCTTTGGTGTCAGCCTTGTCGATCGCCGCAGCAGCCGAGTCGTGCATCCGCCACGCCAGCTCCAGTTGGATGCTCATCGCGCACCCCCAATGGACGGCGACGCGTCATCCGCGACTGCCGATGCCTGTGCGGCCGGCTGAACACAGCCGCGGTAAGAGTCTTCGGCGTCGTACTGAGCCCACCGCTCCGGAGAAATGGCGGTACTGGTCGCTATCACCGCGCCCATCGAACGCGTGACGGTGTAGTGCCCGCTGGCCTGGTCGTCGGGTTCGACGCCTAGGACCGCAGCCAACTGATTGACAAGGCCGCGCTCCGCGACGTACGTCGCCGCGCGCGTCGTCGACCGTTCCTGGTGCGGAAGATAGAACCGGGCGTGGACTGCCGGCGCCCGGAACTCCGGGTGATCGGCCACGAACGCGGCCAACTCGAACAGCCCACGAATCACCGCCGCGTGCTCCGGCGAAACCTCCTCCAACATGCCCACCGACGGCACCCACTCCGTGCCGGCCTGCACTGCGTCAGTCATGCTGTAGACCTCTCGAACTCGTTGGTGAGTGATGGGAGAACCGGCCCTGTTCTGGTTGGCGCCTGTGCAGGGCCGGTCTGAAATTGCTTGGTTGTTGCTGATGCGGTGCGCGGCAGCGGTCACGACGCTTCCCCTGAAAACTCGGCCGCCGTGACAACACGTCCGGTCGAGATGGCGGCTTCCCCCATGCGGTCCAGAACCCTGGCCGGGATGACGAGACGCCGCCCGATCCGTACGGCTGGGAACTCCCCTGCGGCGATCGCCCGGTACAGAGTCATCTCCGCCATGCCCAGCTCAGCGGCCACATCTGCGACGTTCAGCCACTGCCGCTTGCCCTCGTTGGACTCCTGCATTTCCGTTCTCCTCTCAAACAACTCTAGTTTAGTCTAGTCTAGACTAGACTGCTCTTGTTGACAACGCCTCACGGGTAGACATGACTAGCTGATCTAGCCCGGACTACCGTTCAGTTATGAAGTTGGATGACAAGGTCACTGGTCCCGCCTACGCGCAGGTGGCGTCCGGCATTCGCGAGGCCATCACGAGCGGTGAGCTGAAACCGGGCGAGAAGCTGCCGGCCGGTCCGAAGCTCGCTGCGACTTTCGGCGTCGCCTTGATGACCGTGCGGCGCGCCATCGAGACGCTCCAGTCAGAAGGTCTCCTCCGATCCTCGCCAGGCGTCGGCGTCTTCGTTGCTTCGGAAGGAAACAACGGTTCGGACCTGACGACTTTGCGAGCCGACCTCGAGGCCCTGCGCCAGCGCGTCGAACAGCTCGAGCAGCTCGTGGCTGAGTCCGCGCGACAGCCGCGACCCAAGTGACTCTGCGCATCTGCGTTGCCCGTAGTTGCCACGTGAACCAGTGAATACTGAACGCGACCTCCTCAACATGCCGCGACGATGCAACGACAGTGCAGCCGCAATGCAATCCGCCGCCATGACCTTGCGAAGGGACCCCTGCAATGGACGTAGTTGACCTGTGGACAGGCCGACGCGCGTCGGCACTCCGGGCCGCCCTGCGCATGAGCAACGAAGCCTTCGCCGGACGCCTCGGTGCTGGAGTCCGCACCGTCGCGAACTGGGAGGCGAATCCCGACATGGTGCTCTCGCCAGGCATGCAGGAAGTCCTCGACGCCGCTCTGAAGGACGCGGACGAAGCCGTCCAACGACGCTTCGGCATGCTCCTCGCTGCGCAGGAACGGCAAGACTCGCCCTCAGCGTCTGAGGGACCATCACAGCCGGCGAGGTCCAGCGCGCGCCCCTCAGCAGACTCCGCGGTCGAGGCCAGCCAGACACAATGGCGGCAGGTGCGTCAGCACCTAATCGAGAGCGGCATCGGCCTGGCCGCCCGGACGGCGGACCTGTACGACCCAGCGCTCCGCGTCGACGACGTACCGGCGCTCAGTCCTGCCGGATGGCTTCCTGGTCAGCCGATCCCGCTCGACAGGCTGGTTCTGGAGTGGGATGACAGCCCGCGGAAGCCCCGAATCACGGGGGTGGAGGCTGAGGCTCGTCCGACGCTGCCGCTACGCGCCCCTGGACACGCCTTCACCAGATACACCGCCGCGATCCGCTACCTACGAAAGCCAGCCCTGTTTGAGAACCGGCACAGTTACCGCCTCACCGAGGTTGAATGGGCCGAAGACGCCGGCCGGATGAAGTTCGGCTTGGCGACCTTCTTCGACAAGCTTGACGTGTCTGAAGTCCTGGCACACGAAGCAGCCGAAGCCGAACTCGCCGGCAACCTCGCCTGGTCACACCTCCCTTTCCGGGGGCTGCTCGCCGACCCGTTCGACCTGTCGACCAGAATCGTCAATCCTGGGATCAGCACGCTTACCATCCGGCGGAACACTGCGGATGGCTCGGGAACGTTCTTCCTGCTGCGCCGCGACCCTACCCAGGTCACGAACGGCCGGCACTACAGCCTCCTGCCCGCGGGCGAGTTCCAACCAGCAAGCATCTCTCCAGAGAGCATCTCCACCGATCTGGACATCTGGCGCAACATGGTGCGCGAGTACGCCGAGGAGATGCTCGGCCAGCCAGAGCACGACGGCAGCAGCGGAGTTCCGGTGGACTACGACGTCTGGCCCTTCTACCGAGACATGACGGCAGCTCGGGCTGCCGGGCGCGTACGTCCGTACGCATTGGGTGTCATCCTCGACGCCCTCAGCCTCAATTCCTCGATCGCCACCGTCACCGTCATCGACAACACCACCTTCGACGACCTGTTCCGCGACCTGGTGGCAACAAACCCCGAGGGCGAAGTCGTGCTCTCGCTCGACGACAACAAGTCCATCCACGGCCTCCCCTTTACCGAGGAAACGGTCAAGCGGCTAACCACACGTGAGCCGCTCGGCCAGACCAGCGCCGCATGCCTGGCCCTCGCCTGGCGCCACCACGCCGCGCTCCTCGCGGCAACCTAACCCCTACGCCGCGGTGATGGACCGCATGCACCGGTCGGCTTCAAAGACCAGTCTCATTGGGTGGGAGCGCAATCTGCGGGCCGCGCACTCGCGAAGGAGTCATCGACGCCGGTCGCCGAGGAGGAGATCTCACCAGTTCGTAAGCGTGTCGCCGAGGATCACCCCACGAACCGCTGACCGCCGGTGGCCTTGCATTACAAGGGTGACGGTGCGCCGACTCAGGCTTGAGGTCCATCATTGAGCACGACCGCGAACTCAATGCGTGCCAGCTCGCTGATATCAGAGTCGACTGTGACTGTGTGGATTCCCTGCTGCGTCAGGTCGAGGTCAAGTGCAACGTGCCGCTTGAAGCGAAGCACCTGCCCCGGCTGTGTAACGGTCACCGGAAAGCTAACGCGCGCGAGCCGCGTCCCGTTTGGGCCGAAGGCTGCAATGTGGATGCCGTACTCACCCTGAGGCGCACCACCTGCCTCAATCACCGCGAGCGCGTAGATGGAACCCTGGGCAGGAAGTTGCTCAATCACAACCTTGTCCCAAGCACCGCCGAGAATGGAGACCAGTCCTTCCCGATGCTCGACGGCGTTGACTAGAACCAAGGTGGATACTCTCAGGCGATCAGTGGTGCTCCGGTTCCCAGTGCCGACGAATCCCCCTCCCCCGCCGCCCGCAGCAAGAAGGGTAGAGCCACTGCCGAAGGAACTCGTGCCACCATCCTGGCCATCGAATCCCTCACTGAAACCGTCGCCTACGTCGGGCTGTGCGGCGTCAGTCTGCGGCGTCCTTGTCGGCGTGTTGAGGTCGGCGATCGTTATGTTGCCACCTTGGCCGCCGTAGGCGCCCGCACCGATGGCTCCACCCCCTCCTCCTAACGTCCCCCCGAGATGGATCACGTCGGCCTGCACGATCGTCGCCGCGACGATGTACTTCTGGATCTCACCAACCTCCGCGTCTGTCAGGGGAGGCTGGACGCCATCGTTGCTCGCCTCTGCTGCGGCCTTCCATTGACGAAGCAGATCGGGTGGAAACTCGCTCTCGTGATCATCGATTGTTCGCGAGTGAAGAAGGCACATCAGAACCAAGTTCGACTCGGAACGATTGGCCTCTGGGCTCATGTCCGGATCCCATCGCGGTCCACCTGACCGACGAGCGTGGATGTGACAAACGGTTGAGTTCAAAACGCGCTGGGCGATCGGCTCAACCAGACGATAGAGGGGCTGGTCGCATCCCGGGAACGCGCATCGGGAGGCCAATCCATAGAGTTTGCGGATCGTGGCAGGCGTTGGTCCTGGGTGCTCCACGGGGGCGTCTTTGTCTTCCGGCACAAGACCATTGTCGCGCGAACCACGCATCGCCGATCAACGCTGGCATCTGCGCGTATGGCCGCCATGAGCTCGTTGCGCCGGCCAGGCGGAGGTCGGTTTGCGCTCAGCCTTTCCTTCCTGGACCAAGATAGGTGACCGAGGGGTTGATCATCTTCGCGTCGCTGATGAGCACGGGAGCGGTGCAGACTGCCACGGTCCCACGCGAAGTTATTGCGAGCTGGTCATGATCTACGATCGGCATCCACTCATCGTCCCGCTGAAGGGGGACGGCGCTGTCAGGCAGATAGGAAGCATGAAAGGCTTCACCGTCGAGGTAGTCGACCAACCCTCGGCACTCTTCAGGCTGGAACTTGCCTAGCCATGCCTTCGCTTGCACGGTGTAGACAAAGCCGTAGCCGCTGACAGGTCGGAGCTGGTGGTCGTTCGATGCGTCGAGCACCATCGCCTGGACCGGTTGCGCCGAACCGACTCGATGAATGATGCCTGTCTCTTGCGGCAAGGAACCGTCGTTCCACCGTCTTTCGAACGTCGCAAGAGGATTGATGATCGTCCTCCCGTTGTCCGTCGTCATCGGGAAGTTGTCTGGGACCTGGTCGCCAGCCTCGAAGTAGGCTTCGCCTGTGATCTGGACGAGCGGGGTCAGCTCCGTCCACACGATCGGAATTTGGAGCTCCAACGACCAGTTCGCCGACTGCGCATCGTGGACATTGAAGAGTGACACACCACAGTTTCGGGCGTAGTCGTAAATCGACTTGGAGAAACCTCCGCTGCACACAAGGGCCCCGTACTGCGCCTCGACATCCCGCATGACTCCGGTAAGCGCGTCGATGCGCTCGATCGTCGCGGGCCGGGTGCTGTAGTCCTTGGCATCTATGATTCCGAGAAAATCAGGGTCCTGCCGCCGGATCGAGACGTCGATTTGACGGCTCCGGCCAGAGAGTTTCCCAACGATGTGATCATCCCAAGTGACCACTGCAGTCGTCTCCAACTCGGCGACAATCTTCGCGACGAGTTGTTCGAACTCCGCCGACTTCTTCATGCTGTCCCCCCAGCGAGATCAGGACATCGATTGGGTCAGGTGACGGGCTTCATGCCGATGGCGCGTTGTCAGGCCAAGAGGGCCCGGACGCATCAGTGTGCGGCACCCGAGGCCGCCGGGTTGAGCCCCCGGCTGGCGCAGCACTTTGGCAGCGTGCCGGCTCACGGAACGATCGCCACATAGGTGGTAAGAATTGCACCGTTGCTAGGTCGCCTCACGATCAGCTCGAAGTCATCGATCTCGTCTGGCTTGGAGCCGTGACGTTTTATGGCACCAAGCAACAGGCGATGCAGGGTGTCCGTGTCGCTCGGGTCGGCCTGTGTCTGGAGGCTAGCGACGGTGGTACCAAGCCTGCGGACCTCCAGGTTGAGTGCTACTGGCCCAGCGGTCGCCGGCGCAGACGGCCACTCCTGCTGCGATTCGACGCTGGCGACATCCATCGCATCCGCGGGCCGGGGGCCAACCAGGGTCGGCCGGCCCGGCTCAATCCGTACGAGTCCCCACTCACTCAGCAGCTGAACGGCTCGCTGCGCTGTCGAGGGCGATACACCGCTCTGTCGGCCGATCTCCTTGACCGAGGGCATCGGCAAGCCCACGACAAGGGTGCCAGCGTAGATGCGATCGCGCAGCTCAATCGCCAGCTTCTCGAATGGGTGCTTCGGATCGAACTGAACTTTCTGAGGCAGGTCCGCGATGAGCGGTCGCGGCGGCATTCGCGGCGTCACGACGCCGGCCGCGCGCTGGTCCGCCTCAGTGATCCAGGCCGAGTAGTGCCGACCGGTCGTGGCGCCGCCACCACCATGGCCGTGGCGCCCGGCAACCACGCGGATGTCCACTCCCGCAGCCAACAGCTCCGTCGCGTTGTACGTACGAAGTTTGTGGATCGAAGTGTCGATCCCCAGCCGGGCGACCAGCCTGCTGTATCGCTGGCTGACCGAGTCGGGTTTCAGGTGAGTCTCCCCGAGCGGGTCGCGGGAGAACATGAACGCGTCGCGAGACAGCTTGGTCCCGAGTGCACGGGCGCGTTGTTCACAGCGCTCCCGGTGCTCTAGCAGCACGGCAACGCTCTCGTCGTCGAGGACGATCCTGCGGTCGTCCTCATTCTTGGTGTCCTTCTCCCACGTCTCCTTGCCGTACTGGCCGATCGCCCGCTGGACGTGGATAACCCCTCTGTTGAGATCCGCGTGGCGCCAACGGATACCGCAGAGCTCGCCGCGGCGGTTGCCGGCCACCATCGTTAGCCAGATCAGTGCGCCCCAGTCGGGATCCTTCCAGGCTTCATTGACGATGGCCGCGGCGTCCTCCGCGGATGGTGGCCGAGGCCGCGGCTTTGGGGGCGACGGTGGCTCGGCGAAGTCGATCGGGTTGATGGTCACCCACTTCAAGCGCACCGCTCGCCGGAATGCCCCACTGAGGATCTGGTGAATGTAGAGGATGCTCGACTCGCTAAGTGCGTCGCAGATGTGAGGCCGACAGCGCTCGTCGCACTCGTGCGATCGATTGGTCCGGTGATCAATCCGGGGCTGCCGGTCACAGTGCTCCCGGCATCGCCGCAGCTCGGTGTAGAAGGAGTCCATCACATCAGCGTCGACAGCTCGCACCTTTACGCGACCGATGGTTGGGATGATGTGCTTGTCGGCTTGGCTGCGGTAGTTCTTCTTCGTCTTGAACCCGAGTTTGGCGTCAGCCAGGTGCCGCTCGAGGAGCTGCTCGACTGTCGCGTCCGTCCGAGGGTGGCGCCGTTCGTAAACCTCTAGCTGGAAGCGCGCGAGCACCGCGGCCGCGCGATCTTCCACGTCCGGGCCGGACGGCACCGTCTCTCGCAGATAGACCCGATCCTTTGTGATCGGATCCAGACCAGCGTAGACACTGACCCGGAGTGAGCCGGAAGGCAACGTTTCGATCTGACCCCGCGACCGCCTCGGCTTCGCCTTCTCCCTAGCCACGCCCAGCAGCTTACGACCGTCTCGCACCACAAGCCGCACCACGGACAGCGGAGTGAAGAAACCCCCAGAGTCAGAAAGTAGCCTCTGACCTGGGGGTTTGGGTGGAGCCGCCTGTCGGAATCGAACCGACGACCTTCTCATTACGAGTGAGACGCTCTGCCGACTGAGCTAAGGCGGCGGGTGCCGAGGCAAGAGTGTAGCGGGAGGTGGGGGTGGATTCCGAATCGGATAGGTCGGGTGGGGTACGGCGGGGTGTTCGGTGTGGGCGGGGTCACGCCGGGGGCTGGCTCGGGTTGGGTGTTGTCGGAGCGGCACTCGCGGCCCGTAGGACGGGCCGGCGGGCGAGTTGTGTCTTGCCCGAGCCGAGGTGCGGGATGGGCCGATGCTCGCGAGTGCGGTCCGCAGTGGGCCCGCGGCCGGGCCCACGGTGGACGTGGGGCGGGTCCGGTGGGCAGGTCCGGGCGGACGGGTTCGACGCGCGGTTCAGCGGGCGGGTTCGGTAGACAGCGTCAGGGGTGGTGTTCGGCGGGGAGGGGGCGGTGGGTGCGGTATTTGAGTGGGGCGGTGTGCTGTGGAACTTGAGGGTGGTGGTGTGCGTCGGAGGGGTGGAATTGGGCAGAGGGATAATTGTTTGGGAAATGCGTTGACTTGGGTTGGTGGGTTGGGTCAGACTATTTCCCGCGAGGAACTAGAACCAGAGGAGAGATCGTGTACGGCATGCGCACCCTGAAGGAAGCCTGGCGGCCTGGCCGTGTGGCTTTGTCGGCGTGCCTGCTGCGATCCGTTGGCGACGACAGCTTCTACCACCAGCTCAGCATCGAGCCGAACCCGTGTGCGGGCGGTCCGCCTGGGTGATCTCCTTCGTGGGGAGACCCAGGAGCCGTCTGAGCCGGGAACCGGCCGCAGGCGGCTCTTTTCTTTTGCCCGGGCATCCGGGTCGTCGCCGGTGTGCAATGGTTGCGGACCGGATTCCAAACCCGCGTCATGAGGGTTCGATTCCCTCCATCGGTGCTTTTCCGGTATTCACGGATATCGGCATGCATTATTGACAACTGGACATTTATCGCATTTTCCCCGAGGGCCGGCGCGGCCCCGGGGAGGACCAGCTGTAGGCCAGTGGCCAGGCCACCTCATTTGGGTTGAGGAGATCGGAGGTTCGAGTCCTCCCAGCTGGACCAGGCGCCCGCAGGATGCTCAGCTACCGGCCGAGCGGGCGCCACAAGCGTGCCCTGCGACGGAAATCCGCAGTACATCCGGCGCAGGGCACCGAACGCCCGTGGCTCAACCGGACAGAGCGCCTGCCTACGAAGCAGGAGGGTGCAGGTTCGAATCCTGCCGGGCGTGCTGTGTCCGAGGCAGAAGCGGGCGATGCGCCGGGATGTGGACCCGGAGGAAGCGGGTTCGAGCCCCGCCGGACACCCTCGAGTACGACGCCCTCACGCACCGTGAGGCGCGCCGTACGGCAACAAACGCAGTACCCCGCGGCTCTGGCCCAACTGGGAGAGGCGCCTGGCTTAGGACCAGGAGGTTCAGGGTTCGAATCCCTGGGGCCGCACCCGACGGCCGACACAACAACCGACACCGACGACCGACACCGAGAACGCCGACCTGCCGAGCGCCGGTCGGGCACACTGGAAGGGAGGAGGAAGCACATGAGCGGTGTGATCGTCCTGAACGCCTCGTACGAGCAGCTCCACGTCGTGTCGATCCCGCACGCCATCCGGATGCTCGTCCGCGAGGTCGCCGTCGTCGAGGAAGCCCACGACGGCGCCAGCATCGGACCGTTCCCGCTTCCTCGCGTACTGCGGCTCGTCCGGTACGTCGTAATGAAGTGGCGCTACGCCTCCGGCCGCCTGCAGTACACGCGGGCCGGCGTATTGAAGCGCGACAAGTACACCTGTGCGTACTGCGGCCGAACCGGCGCGACGACCATGGACCACGTGGTGCCACGGTCGCGCGGCGGCCGGGGCGAGTGGCTGAACGCCGTCGCCGCGCACGCCGCATGCAACGAGAAGAAGGGCTCGCGCACGCCCGAAGAGGCCGGCATGCCGCTGCTGTGGCAGCCGTGGGTCCCTTCCCGTGCCGAGATAGCGCTCTGACGCAACACGAGTAGACGCCGAAAGGCTCCGGCGAACACCGGCGGCCCTCGACGGACGCGGTGACGGGTTTGCGGCGGAGCGCGATGCCAGGTGGGCGACGGTGACCCACCCTCGGTTCTGACCCGAGGCCCCGCAGGTTCGAGCCCTGCCCTGGCAGCTGTACGCCGTCGCTCTCGACGGCCTGGCAGAGTAAGCCGAGTTTCGGCCTAACGGCAACCGTCTCGAAAACGGTCTGTCCCTCAACGGGGCGTCAGGGTTCAAGACCCTGCTCTGCCGCATGTACACGATCGAGGAGAGTGGGGAGATGAACGTGGAGCTTCCGGTCGAGCTGAGTGGGGCTAAGAGCTCCACGCTCATGTGGGCGCACGAGTACGACGTCGACGCCAAGGCGCTGCAGCAGCTGCGGAACATCGCGGCGCTGCCGTGGGTGCACGGCGTCCGGGTGATGCCGGACGTGCACCTCGGCAAGGGCGCGACCGTCGGGTCCGTGATCGCGATGAATCAGGCCGTGTCGCCGGCTGCGGTCGGCGTCGACATCGGGTGCGGGATGGAAGGCGTGCTGACGTCGCTGACGGCCGCGGACCTGCCGGACGACCTGTCGCGGATCCGGTCGCGGATCGAGGCCGCCGTACCGGTCGGGTTCCGGGCGCACGAGGACCCGGTCGGCGTACGGCGGCTCGGGCTGGACCCGCGGCCCTGGGACCGGCTGTGGGGTTCGTTCACGAGCCTGCACGACGGGGTGCAGGACCGGGAGCGGAAGGCGAAGCAGCAGATGGGGTCGCTGGGCTCGGGCAACCACTTCATCGAGGTGTGCCTCGACGACGAGGACCGCGTGTGGCTGATGCTGCACTCGGGCAGCCGCAACATCGGCAAGGAGCTCGCGGAGCGGCACATGCGGGTCGCGCGGGAGCTGCCGCACAACGCGGACCTGCCGGACCGTGACCTCGCGGTGTTCCTGTCCGGTACGCCGGAGATGGACGCGTACCGCCGGGACCTGACGTGGGCGCAGGAGTACGCCGCGCGGAACCGGGCGGTGATGCTTGCGCTGGTGATGCAGGCGGTGCGGGAGTCGTTCGAGGTCGACGTACGGTTCGAGCAGCCGATCTCGTGCCACCACAACTACGTGGCCGAGGAGCACATCGACGGGCTCGACCTGCTCGTCACCCGGAAGGGTGCGATCCGGGCGGGGCGCGGGGACCTCGGGCTGATCCCGGGGTCGATGGGCACCGGCTCGTACGTCGTCCGCGGGCTCGGCTCGGAGCGCTCGTTCTACTCGGCCTCGCACGGGGCAGGCCGGCGGATGAGCCGCAACGAGGCGAAGCGCCGGTTCACGGTCGCGGACCTGGTCGCCCAGACCGACGGCGTCGAGTCCCGCAAGGACGCCGGCGTCGTCGACGAGATCCCCGCAGCGTACAAGGACATCGACTCGGTCATCGCCGCCCAGTCCGACCTGGTCGAAGTCGTCGCCCACCTCAAGCAGATCATCTGCGTGAAGGGCTGAACAGATTCCTGCCGTGGACAGGGGACGCGGCAGGGACCTGTTGGGTGAGGTCGCCTGTGGGTAGCGGCAGCGGTTTGCTAAGCCGTCGGTCGGCTGGCATGTCGGCCCGTGAGTTCGAATCTCACTCTCACCGCTGGGTGGCCGGGAAGGACCGGCCACCCTGCCAGGCCCCGTTGGTCTAGTTGGTCAGGACGCCTGGTTCTCATCCAGGAGATCACCGGTTCGAATCCGGTACGGGGTACAGGCCCGAGGAGGTCGTACGAACAGCACCCGCGGAACATCCCGATTCCCGAAGCCGGCTTGGCGGGGATCGTGGTCGGTGCCGGTCTGGAGCGGGTACGGCGGTGGCACGTCAGGCGGCGCGCCCCCGCCGGGTGGGTGCTGATCGCTGCCGGCGGCGGCGTCATCGCCGCTGCGCTGCGGGCGGCAGGATCCACCGACCTCGCCAGGCCCAGGCGACTCGTCACCAGCGGGCCGTATGCGGTGAGTCGGAACCCGATGTACGTCGGCTGCGTTCTGTGCAACTGGGGATCGGGTGGGTGCTGGCGACGTTGCCGGCAGTCGGGTTGGGGTTGCACCGGGACGTCGTACGTGAGGAACGGCGGCTGGCCCGGCAGTTCGGGGACGAGTACCAGCGCTACTCGGAGAGGGTCGGTCGGTACCTCCCCGGGCGATGAGCAGGAGCGCCGTCGTGGGAGGGGCGGGGCGGGCTGTAAACCCGTTGCCTTTGTGGCCAAGCAGGTTCGAATCCTGCCTTCTGCACGCAGTTGTCGATGAGAGAAGAGAGGAGGACCGGCCGTGGCCGACCTCAGGAACAGGAAGCGGGTGCCTGGTGGCAGGACCGGTGCTCCGGTCCGGCAGGGGCATTCGATGCGTCGGGTGCTGCTCGCCTGTGGGCATGTGCAGCGTGACCGGATCGCGCACCGTGGGGATCACGTGTGGTGCGAGGCCGACTGCTCCGACTGGGTCCGGGTGGTCTCAGTGCAGGAGTAACGAGCAGGTACGCCGCCGTTCGCAAACCGGCGGCGTACCGGACCCTCTGGTGACGGAATCACACCGGGCCCTCCGAAGGCTCGGTACCTGGTTCGACTCCGGGCAGGGGGACTCAGCCGATGGTGGGGTCGTAGTGGACGGACAGTGTCACTGCGGCCTCACCTCGGGTGGACAGCAGCCGGAAGCGTACGTCGGAAACGGTCAGCGGCTCGCTCAACGGGAGCAGCCGGCGGTGGCCGATCGTGGTGCCGCGCGCGATCTCCCGCCAGGAACCTTCGACCAGCGCGTCGACCGCGAACGACTCGACCTGCTGCCCGGACTCGATGTCCTCCCGCAGGTCCAGCACGTTGATCGTTGTCGGCAGCACCAGATCCGTGCCGTAGTACTCCCGGACCGCCGCGCCGAACGCGTTCAGCGCGGCGACGTCCGGATCGGCGAACAGCCCGCGCCGGTCCGGCGGGATGTTCAGCAGCAGTACGGCGTTCCGCCCGACGGACTTGCGATAGATGTCCAGGAGTTCAGGCAACGGCTTCACCGCCGCGTCCTCGGACGCGTGGTAGAACCACCCGGGCCGGATCGACACGTCGACCTCGGCCGGGTACCACCGCAGTTCATCGGCCTTCGCCATCAGCTCAGGCCCGGCGACGTCAGAGGCCTCCTGCGCGGCGACCATCGAGCCGTTCAGGAACGGTACGACGCTCCACTCGGTCTCCCGCGCGAACCCGTCCTCGTTCCCGACCCACCGCACGTCCGGCCCGCCGATCGCGATCGTCGCGTCGGGTGCCAGCCGCCGGATCAGGTCGAACCAGGCGTCGTAGGCGTACGTCTGCGCACTGCTCGTCGGATTCGCGCCGTCCAGCCACACCTCGGCGATCGGCCCGTACGACGTCAGCAACTCGTGTAGCTGCTGCAGGTAGAACCGGTTGTAGTCGTCCACCACATACGTGAACTCACCGATCAGCGACTCGACGGCCGGGCTCCCGTTCCCGTAGTACCCGCCGGGCGCCTTCTCCTGATGCAGGTCCGCCGGCGACAGGTACACACCGAAGCCCAGCCCGCCCTCCTGGCAAGCGGCCGACAGCTCCGCCACCACATCGCGTCCGTACGCCGCGGAAACCGTGTGATCCAGGTACTTGCTCGGCCACAGGCAGAACCCGTCGTGGTGCTTCGCCGTCAGGATCACGCTCTTGAACCCGGCCGACACCAACGTGGAAACCCACTGCGAGCAGTCCAGGGCGGTCGGCGCGAAAATCGCCGGGTCCTCCAGCCCGGTCCCCCACTCCAGGTCGGAAAACGTGTTCGGACCGAAGTGCACGAACGCGGTCAGCTCCTGCCGCTGCCAGGCCAGCTGCCGCGGCGACGGACGAACGGCCGAAGGATCGTTCACAGCAACACCTTGCCTGGATTGAGAAGGTTCAACGGATCGAAGGCGGCCTTCACCCGCCGGTGCAGCTCCAGCCCGACCGGTCCGAGCTCGGTCTCCAGCCACTGCGCCTTCAGCGTGCCGATCCCGTGTTCACCGGTGATCGTCCCACCGAGCCGCAGCCCGAGCTCCATCACCGCACCGAACGCCTCCAGCGCCCGGGCCTCGGCCGCCGCGTCGTCGCGGTCGAAGACCACGGTCGGATGCATGTTGCCGTCACCGACATGCCCAGGGCAACAGATGAGTACGTCGTACTTCGCGCCGATGTCCGCGATGCCGCGCAACAAGGTGACCAGCTGCGAACGCGGGACGGAGACGTCGTCGATCAACGTGATCCCGAGCGGCTCCAGCGCGGGGTTCACCAGCCGCCGCGCCTCGAGCAGCATCGCCGACTCGGCGGCGTCCGAGGCCTCCGCGACCTCGACCGCACCGTGGTCGGAGCAGATCGCGGCGATCCGGGCGACGTCGTCGGGCGCCCGCGCTCCGCGGTCGGACTGCGCGAGCAGCATCGAGCCAACGTTTTCCGGCAACCCCATGTCCCGGTAGCCCTGAATCGCCCGCAGCGTCGGCTGGTCGAGGAACTCGAGCAGCGACGGGCGAAGGCCGGAGGCCATCACGGCGGCCGCGGCCGCGATCCCGTCCTCGATCGTGAGGAAGGTGGCCGCGGCCGTCAGCGCCGCCTCGGGCGCGGGGCGCAGTGCGAGCGTCGCCTCGGTCACGACGCCGAGCGTTCCCTCGGACCCGACCATCAAACGCGTCAGGTCGTAGCCGGCGACGCCCTTCGCGGCACGCCGGCCCGTGCGCACCACCTCGCCCGACGCCAGCACGACCTCCAGGCCGCGCACGAAGTCCGACGTCACGCCGTACTTCACGCAACACAGCCCGCCGGCGTTCGTGGCGATGTTCCCGCCGATCGTGGACTGCTCCCACGACGACGGGTCCGGCGGATAGAACAGCCCTTGCTCGAGGACGGCCCGGGACAGGTCGGCGTTGACGACACCCGGCTGCACGACGGCCACCTGGTCCTCGGTCGAGACCTCCAGGATCCGCGCCATCCGGGAGGTCGACAACAGCAAGCATCCGTCGACCGCGTTCGCGGCGCCCGACAACCCGGTCCGCGCGCCCTGCGTGACGACCGGAACGCGGAACTCGGTCGCGGCCCGCAGTACCTCCTGCACCTCGGCGGTGCTCGACGGCCGCACGAGCGCTCGCGGCGTTCCCGCCGTACAGAAGGTCGCGTGGTCGTTGCGGTGACCGTCCAGTACGTCGGGATCGTCGACGACCGCGGCTTCGCCGAGGGTCGAGCGCAGCCGGGCTACGAGCTCATCGCTCATCTTGCTCCGCGAGCAAGCGCAGGATCAGCTCCGCCCGGCGGACGCGCTCCCGTCCGAGAGCTTCCGCAGTACCGGAGAGGTGGGCGCCGACCGGGTAGATGTTCGGCGCGTTCCGCAGGCCCATCTTCAGGTACACGGGCGCGGCGACCCGGACGATCTCCGGTACGTCGTAGAAGCGGACGTGTCCGCCCTGGTCATCGGGGACCTCGATGTACATGTCGATCGGCACCGACGTCACCGAACGGATCTCCGCGAGCACCGGCACCGGCAGGTCGGTCGACACGTTCAGGCTGGTCGCGCCGAGGCGCTCGTACAGCTGCGCGGTCGGTGCGTTGGGCAACGGCATCAGCACCGACGTCTTCAGGACCAGGTCAGCCGGCAGCGAGCCGTCGACCTTGAGCGCGCCGAGCAGTTCCAGTACGCCGATGTCGCCGACCAGCAGGCTGCGGACGCCGAGCTCGACGGCGCGGAAAGCGTCGCACAACGAGGCCGCTACCTGGTCGTTGCCTCGAGCAACACCGCCGACCGCGGCCGACACCTTGGCCTGACCGCCGATGTCCCAGGCGCCGCGCGGGCCGAGGAACAGGCAGACCTCGACGCCGGCGGAGGCGCCGAGCGAGAGCATTTCCTCGATTTCGCCGTCGGTCAGCATCATCACGCCGCTGCCCTGCGACACGCGGTCGATCGTGACGCCGCGTTCCTTGGCCTCCTCGAGGACCGCGGTCATCACCCGCGGGCCCTCGCAGGACGGAATTTCCACCTTGTACGGCGACCCGTCGGAAAACGTTTTCGTCGACGTCTCGCCGGGCCGGAAACCGCGGTCCGCGAGCAGCGCGCGGGCTTCGCGAAGGTTCATCTCTCGCTCCAAGGTCCGAGTCGGCCGGCCGGCGCCAGGTCGCGCGCCGTACCGGTGATCTCCAGGTCGAATCGGTCGGCCGCCTCGGTCAGGAGGGCCGGGGTCACCATCAGTTCGTTCGGGGACAGCGTGTCCTTGATCCTGGCCAGTCGCAGCTCGGACCAGTGCCGTCGTCCGCACATCGTCACGGCCGCGAGTACTGCGGCCTCGTCGTCCTCCATCACCATCGGCAGCCGTGAACGGCGGGCGCCGCCGGCTCCGGAGGTCAGGGCGTTCACGTAGCTCGCACGCAGGTCGATCTGGTCGAGCAGGCGGGCCGGGATGACGTCCGCCAGGCCGAGGCCCGAGGCGTTGCCGTGCGATGCCGGGGACAAGGAGTGCACGGTGATCGCTGCGATGGTCGGGGACTCGAACTCGGGGATCCCGTGGACCCAGCAGCGGCCGATGACGTTGGTGTCCATGCCGGCGCCGGACTTGTCCTTTCCGAGTTCGTCGACGACCAGGACGTCGAGTTCGTCGAAGGGCAGGCGGCCGAGGAGGCTGGAAGCCCTTTGCAGCAAGGAGTTCTCGGCGGTGCCTGCGATGCCGTCCGCTTCGAGTAGTTCGATCGAGGCGGTTTGTTCGAGGGCGTTCTCCAGGATCGCCAGGCCGCCGAGGATCTTGCCCTGGGCGACGACCATCCGGGCGGCGGCTTCGATGTTGGCGCCGAGCGACGGGATGCCGCCGGCGTGCAGGGACGCCGCGCCGAGGTGGTTGCCGAGGCCGATCGCGAGGATCTTCGCGATGCCGCTCTCGATCGGGCCGTGGAAGTCGGTGTGCGGTTTGACGCGGTTGACGAGGAGGACGCCGTCGGCCTTGGCGGCGATCGCGTCGTGGTGGATCTCGGTGCCGTCGGGGAGGGTGCCGACGACGACGGTCTCCATGGTCGCCTCGATCGGGCAGCCGACGGACTCCGGCGTGATGCCGAGCCCGGCGAGCATCTCCCGCTGCCCGTCCGCGGTCGCACCACCGTGCGACCCCATCGCCGGAATCACGAACGGCGCCGCGCCGGCATCCCGCAGCCAGTCCACGGCAGCCTTCACCACCGGCACGAGATCGTGGATCCCCCGGCTCCCGGCCGTCACCGCGATCCGCGCCCCCGGCAACACCCGATCCCGCAACGGCTCGAGCGCCACCCGAGCCTCGCCGTACGGATCCGCCGCCACCGGCAGATCCGTCAGAGTCCGCCGGATCGGCGTGACCTGCGGGAGAGCCCCCGCAGGTCGCAGTCCGCGGACGGCCTCAAACGGTCCCCAGGACATCAGTGGCTCTGGCGGGCTACGGTGGAGCCGGTGCGGCCGATGAGGAAGTCGAGGTCGCAGCCTTGGTTGGCCTGGGTTACGTGGTCCACGTAGAGGCGGGCCCAGCCGCGGTCCGACGGGGGTGCGGGCGGCTGCCAGTCGGCTCGGCGCTTCTCCAGTTCTTCGTCGGAGACGTCCAGGTGAAGGCGGCGCGCCGGGACGTCGAGTTCGATCCAGTCGCCGGTGCGGACCAGCGCCAGCGGGCCGCCTACCGCTGCCTCGGGCGTGACGTGCAGGACGACCGTGCCGTACGCCGTACCGCTCATCCGCGCGTCCGAGATGCGCACCATGTCGTCGACGCCGATCTCGGCGAGCTTGCGCGGGATTGTCATGTTGCCGACCTCGGGCATCCCCGGGTAGCCGCGCGGCCCGGCGTTCTGCAGCACCAGCACGGTGTCCTCGTCGACGTCCAGATCCGGGTCCTCGACGGCCTTGTCGTACTCCTCGATGCTGCTGAACACCAGCGCCTTGCCCCGGTGCCGCGACAGCCGCTCGGACGCCGCCGACTGCTTGATGACCGCACCGTCCGGCGCGAGATTTCCCTTCAGCACGGCGGTTCCGGCGCCGCTGCCCAGCGGATCGCCGACCGGGCGGATGACGGCGTACGTCGGACTGCCGGGCGCACCACCCGGGTACACGGACTCGATCCGCTCGGCGTTCGCGACGTTCTCGCCGATCGTCCTGCCGGTGACCGTGATCGCCTCGGTCTTCAGCAGCGGCAGGATCTCCTTCATCACCGCGGGCAGCCCGCCGGCGTAGTAGAAGTCCTCCATCAGGTACTTGCCCGACGGCTGCAGGTCGACCAGCCACGGCACGCCGCGCGCCCACTCGTCGATGTCGTCCAGGGTCAGCTCGACACCGACCCGGCCGGCGATCGCGAGCAGGTGGATGACGAAGTTCGTCGAGCCGCCGATCGCCGCGTTCGCGCGGACCGCGTTGGCGAACGCGTCCCGGGTCAGGATGTCGCTGATCTTCAGGTCTTCGCGAACCATCTCGACGATCCGCTGCCCGGACTTCTGCGCGATCACGTACCGCCGCGAGTCGACCGCCGGGATCGCGGCGCCGCCGGTCAGCTGCAGCCCCAGCGACTCGGCCATGCAGGCCATCGTGGATGCCGTACCCATCGTCATGCAGTGCCCGTTGCTGCGGGACTGCCCGGCCTCGGCCGCGGCAAAGTCCTCGGCCGACATCCGCCCGGCGTTCAGGTCCTGCGTGAACCGCCAGACCGCCGTACCGGAACCGATGTCGCAGCCGCGGAATTTACCGTTCAACATCGGACCGCCGGTGACGACGATCGTCGGCAGGTCGACGCTGGCCGCGCCCATGATCGAGCCCGGCGTGGTCTTGTCGCAGCCGGTCAGCAGGACGACGCCGTCGAGCGGGTTGCCGCGCAGCGACTCCTCGACGTCCATGCTGAGCAGGTTGCGGAACAGCATCGCGGTCGGCCGCAGCAGCGTCTCGCCGAGCGACATCACCGGGAACTCCAGCGGGAACCCGCCGGCCTGCCAGACGCCGCGCTTGACGGACTCGGCCAGCCGGCGCAGGTGTGCGTTGCACGGGGTCAGCTCGGACCAGGTGTTGCAGATGCCGATCACCGGGCGCCCGTCGAACGCCTCCTCGGAGAAGCCTTGCGACTTCATCCACGACCGGTGGATGAAGCCGTTGCGGCCGTGCTCGCCGAACCAGTGGTCGAAACTGCGCCGTCCGGTCGCCGCGGGCTCCGCTTCACCGCCCAGGACATTGCCCTCGGCGGGGTCGTTGGTCGGGGGCAGGTCAGTCATCGCGTCACCTCAGCTGTGGTCACGGTTCCGTTCACCCGGCGGCTGATGCCGGCGGGGTTCGCGTCCTTCAGTACGTCGGGGAGCACCGCGTCGGGAGCGTCCTGGTAGGCGACCGGGCGCTGGAAGCGCCGTGCCGCCGTCACACCGACGCTGGTGTGGATCGACCCGACCGTCGACGGGAACGGCCCGCCGTGGTGCTGGGCCCAGGACACCGCCACGCCGGTCGGCCAGCTGTTCCACAGCACGCGGCCGGCGCGCGCGGTGAGCAGCGGCAGCAGGTCGCGGGCCAGCTCGGCGTCCGCGTCCTCCGCGTGCAGCGTCGCGGTGAGGTTGCCGTCGAACGCGTCGAGCGCGGTCTTGAGCTCGTCGATGCCGTCGTACTCGACGACGATCGAGACCGGGCCGAAGCACTCCTCGAGGATCTCCTCGCGGCGCGCGAGCAGTTCGCGGACCGTGGTCTGCAGCAGGGTCGCGCCGCCGGACGCCCAGACCCGGATCCCCTCGACCTTCTGCAGCCGGTCGAGTCCGGAGACGAAGCCGTCGCGGATCCGGTCGTTGAGCATCCGCGCCTCGGCGACGCCGCCGACCGCGGCCGCCAGGTCCTCCTGCAGGCCGTGACCGGCCGGGAGGAACAGCAGGCCGGGCTTGGTGCAGAACTGCCCGACGCCGAGCGTGAACGAGCCGACGTACCCGGTGGCGATGTCCTTGCCGCGGGCATCGATCGCGGCCTGGGTGACGAACACCGGGTTCAGGCTGCCGAGCTCGCCGTAGAACGGGATCGGCTCCGGCCGGGTGACTGCGATCTCGTGCAGCGCCTTGCCGGCCGGCACCGAGCCGGTGAAGCCCGCCGCGGTGATCCGCGGGTCCTTCAGCGCGGTGACGCCGACGTCGAAGCCGGCGATCAGGCCGAAGGAGCCGTCCGGCGCGCCGGCCTTCCGCAGTGCCTCGATCATCACCTCGGCGGTCCGCGCGGACAGCTCCGGGTGGCCCGGGTGCGCCTTGACGATCACCGGGCAGCCGGCCGCGAGCGCGGACGCCGTGTCACCGCCGCAGACGCTGAACGCGAACGGGAAGTTGCTGGCCGCGAACACCAGCACCGGGCCGAGCGGCACCAGCACCCGGCGCAGGTCGGGCCGCGGTACCGGCTTGGCCTGCGGGTCGGCGGTGTCGATGACGACGTCGAGCAGTGAGCCTTCCTCGAGGACGTCGGCGAACATCCGCAGCTGCCCGGTACTGCGCGCGACCTCGCCGGTGAGCCGCGCCTCGGGCAGCCCGGTCTCGCGCATCGCGATCGGGACCAGCTCACCGGCCGCGGCGTCCAGCGCGTCCGCGACGGCGCGGATCCAGCCGGCCCGGACAGCGGGCTCGGACGCGCCGAACGCGGACGATGCCGCGGAGGCCGCGGCGAGCGCGTGCTCGAGCTCGGCGGGCGTGGTGTCCTGGGTCATCGCTTTCCCTCCAGGTTGTCGGTGGCCAGGAACGCGAACGGCTCCCGGCCGGTGGCGACAGTGTTGGTCAGCGTGCCGACCTCGTCGATCGTGATCGTGATCACGTCGCCCTCGGCCAGCGCGAAGTCCAGCTCCGGAACGATCCCGGTGCCGGTCGCGAGGATCACGCCGTCCGGGAACTCGTTCGGCAGGAACAGTACGTCGATCAGGTCCGGCAGCTCGCGGACCAGCTTCTCGGTGGACGTCGTACCGCGGAACGCCTCGGCGCCGGCGCGCTCGATGACGAGGTCGATGGCGAGCGCCTTCGGGTTCGGGACCTCCCAGACCGGGCGGATCCCGGAGGCCAGCGCACAGCCGCCGGCGAACAGCTTCGCCTGCGGTACGTACAGCGGGTTGACGCCTTCGATCGACCGCGAGCTCATGTCGTTGCAGACCGTGAAGCCGACGATCTCGCCGTGGCTGTTGGCGACGACCGCCAGCTCCGGCTCGGGGACGTCGTGACCGGAGTCGGACCGGATGCCGACCGGTTCACCGTCGACGACGACCCGCCAGGCCGGCGCCTTCTGGAACAGCTCGGGCCGCTCGGCGGTGTAGATCTTGTCGTAGACCGACTGCTCGGTGCTCTCCTCCATGCGCGCACCGCGGGACCGCTCGTAGGTCACGCCCGCGCACCACACCTCGCCGCGGCCGTCCAGCGGCGGCAGGAACGTCAACCCCTCGGCCGGGAGCGCCTCGCCGACCTTCTCCACCTCCGCCTGGAGTTCCTCGAGCGGGAGCCGGAGCAGCTCGGCGAAGCTGTTCACGCCCTGCAGCGGCGCCACGGTGTCACCGGTGCGCACACCGGGGACCGGACGACCGTCGACCGGGGAGACATAACGGACCAAGTGCATGGACATACCTTTCACATCGAGGTACCGAGCAGACCACGGGTGATCTGGAAACCGACATTGCCGGAGGCAACTGCCTTGGGGACGAGCCGGCGGCCGGCGACCGCGGCGATCGTGTCCAGCCCGATCCGCGCCTGCTCGGCCGCGTCACCGGTCGCGACCGCGTCCAGGTCGTCGCCGTACGTCGCCACCGTCTCCGGGTCGTTGCTGAACTCCACGACCGGGACGAACCGCTGCGCCGACAAGGTGCCGCCGGCGACGTGCGCGAGGATCTGCTGGACTCCAGTGGCACCGAATCCGGTCGCGGTCTCCATCCAGTCCGTCCCCGGCATCCGCATCACGTGCCAGCCCGGCTCCGCGAACTGCTGCCCGTGCGCGATCGTCGGCCCGACCGGGTCCGCCGATCCGAACGCCGCCGTCCGGAAGACGGCATTGGCGAGCAGTGCACCGCGCGACGACAGTACGACGGAACCGCCGGAGCCGACGATCTCGCGGCCGATCAGCGCGAAGGCCTCGGCGGTCGCGTCCGAGAACGGGCCGCGCGCCTCCAGACCGACGGTGAGCGCGCCGAGGTCGCCCCGCTGCTCGGCCGGCGCCGGGAGCTGGAAGCCGTTGAACCAGTCCTTCACCTTGTTGCCGACGGCATCGAGACCGCCGTCCGCCTGGATGCTCGCCCAGCCGAACCGGGCCGGGTCCTTGCCGGCCTCGACGAGCCGGGAGCGGAAGTAGTCGTTGTGCGTCTTCTCGCAGCCGTGCTCGAGGAGCAGCGCCATCCGGGTGTTCGGGTGCAGCAGGTAGCCGAGCATGATCCGCGCGAACGTCTCCTCGGACGCGCCGCCGCTGCTGCCACACCCCTCGGTGTGCGGCAGCGCGACCATCCGGGTGACGGCGTTGCCGGCCCACTTCTCCAACTCCGCCTGGGCGGCGATGCGCAGCGCGATCTGGCCGGAGCACAGGCTGGTCGGCAGGATGAGGCCGACGGCCTCGGCGACCAGACGGTCGTCGACGCTCAGGAGTTCGGCGAACGTGCGCCCGTCCGAGGTCAGGCCGCGCAGCGGCAGGCCGTCGAGCGGCGCGTCGCGGTCCTCGACAGGAAGGTCGGCGAGCTTGCGGCTCATCCGCCCGTCCGTGGTGATCGAGATGCCTTCGCGCGGCCCGGTCTGCTTCCAGTTCCGCCAGATCGACACCTGGCTGTGGCCGGCTCGCTCCCCCGCGCTCTTCTCGCCGGAGGCGACGCGCACGACCAGGTCGAACGTCTCCGCGGTGAGGTCCGCCATCGACGTACCGGTGAGATACTTGCCGGCGTCGACGTCCATCTCGGCCTGCAGCCGCTCGTACCGGGCGCTGGTCGTGACGAACTTCAGCGTCGGGACGAACGGGAAGTTGGTGATCGACCCGTTGCCGGTGGTGAAGAAGATCAGGTTGCAGCCGCTGCCGATCTGGCCGGCCACCGACTCGAGGTCGTTGCCGGGGCTGTCCATGAACACGTAGCCGTTGCCCGGCAGCGGCTCGCCGTAGTCGATGACGTGATCCAAGCGAACCTCACGCGGCAGCTTGCGGGCCGCGCCGATCGACTTCAGCACGATGTTGTAGAGGCCGCGGTACACGTTGCCGCCGGACGGGTTGCCCTCGGCGGTGTGCCCGTGCCACCCAACGCGTTCCTTGAACGACCTGATCGTGGCGAGGAAGCGTTTCGCGGTCGCCAGGTCGCGAACGTTCTTCAGGACGTACGGCTCGGCGCCGATCAGTTCGTCGGTCTCCGCGAGGACCGCCGTACCGCCGTGCCGGATCACCTCGGCGCCGACCTGGCCGGCGAGCGGGTTCGCCGAGATGCCCGAGAACGCGTCCGACCCGCCGCACTGGAGCGCGATCCGCAGGTCCGCGATCGGCACCTCCTGGCGCTGCTGCGCGTCCACGACCGGCAGCCACGGCTCGATCAACGCTCCCGCGGTGGTGAGGTCGTGCTCGAAGCCGCCCTTGCGGGTGAAGTACGCGTGCGGCACCTTGATCGCCGGGTAGTGGTGCTCGGCCATGAATTTCTTGATCGCCTCGCCCGAGACGACGTCGCCCGCGGCGTCGACGATCAGCACCGCGCCGACGTTCGGGTTCAGCGTGAAGCCGGCCAGCGTGGCGAGCAGGAAGTGCAGGTTGTTCGGTACGTCGTCCTCGCCGCCCTCGGTGTGCGCCACCGGTACGACGCCGTCGCCCGCGGCCGCGCCGTCGAAGCGCCGCGCCAGCTCGGTGACGAAGCCGCTGCTGCGGGAGCTGGTCGCCAGCAGGACGACGTGGTTCCGGGTGCCGGCCGGGCCCTGCTCGCGCGGGTAGCCGAGGAAGGTGCCGGGCTGCTCGACGCTGGTCACCTGGGCACCGAAGTTCAGCGCGGACTCGTCCAGCTCGTACGGGTCGAGCGGCTCGTTGGTCGCGGACGGCTCGTCCGGCAGGCCGTCGACACCCCGGGCGGTGACTGCGGCGAGGCTGGTCGGCGTGCAGACGTAGTCACCGGGGACCAGGTCGCGGGAGGCGCGCGCGAACGCGGTGTTCCAGGAGGTCAGGGCGTCTCCGGTCGCGACCGGGGCGACCACGAAGCGGTGCCCTTCGAGCACGGTGTGCGGCAGCGTGATCGTCGTACCGTCCAGCTCGATCCGGGTGCCGGCGTCCAGCCGCCGCGAGGCGATCGCGACGTTGTCCCCGGGCTCGGGGAGAACGCCGACCTGTTCGAACCTCAGCATTCGTTCGTGCCTTCCCGTAGCTAGCGCCGGCCAGAATCATGCATGATGCATGATTACCAGTGTTACCCTGCCGAAACCTGACCGGTGGGGTCAAGGCCGCGACCAGATCCGGAGACAGCTGATGGCGGAGCCGATAGAGCAGAGCGAGCTGGTGGACCGGCGGCTGCTGCGCCGGCAGATGCTGGCCGACGACGTGTACGAGGCCATCAAGACGATGCTGATGGACCACGTCATCCGGCCCGGCGCGCGGATCTCGATCGACGGACTGGCGCGGGAGTTCCAGGTGTCGTCGACGCCGGTCCGGGAGGCGCTGGCCCGGCTGGAGTCGGAGGGCCTGGCGGTCAAGGAGCCGTTGAAGGGGTACCGCGCGACGCCGCTGCTGACGCTGGACGAGTTCGACGACCTGTACCGGTTCCGCCTGCTGCTCGAGCCGTGGGCCGCGCGGCGAGCCGCGGAACAGATCACCGCCGAGGGCGCCGAACGGTTGCGCGCCGAGCTCGCGAACGCGGTCGAGCCGACGTCGATCGACTACGCCGGCTACAAGTCACTGACCGCGCACGACAACCGGTTCCACTCGCTGATCGCGTCACTGTCCGGGAGCGAACAGGTCCGGTCGGCCTTCGAGCGCACCCACTGCCATCTGCACATCTTCCGGCTGCACTACAACCGCGACATCGGCCCGGAGGTCCTCACCGAGCACCACGCACTGGTCGAGGCGATCACGTCCGGCGATCCCCAGGCCGCCGAGGCGGCGATGACCCACCACATCGAGAACTCGATGACGGTCCGGCTGCGCCGCGTCTACGAATGACCCGGCGCCCGTTCCCGCTCGCCGTACCTCCCGAGCTGCGCGCGTACATCCTGGACTTCCACTGGGACCTCGGCCTACTGCACGCGCTTGACCTGCCGGTGGTCGAGCTGCCGGCCGCCGCGCTGGCCGATCACCTCGCCCTGCCGTTCTGGGCGTACGCCGGCGAGCCGTTCCAGGTCACGCCGCGCCAGGTCGCGGCCGATCCGGTGACGTACCGCGAGCAGTACGAGCGGACCCTTGCCGCGGACCTCCGGCACCCGGTGGACGTCGTACGGCGGCCCGACGGGCGGATCACGATCCTCGACGGAGTACATCGGCTGCTGCGGGCCGAGCTCGAGCACCGGGAGGTGCTCGCGGTGCGCGTGCTGGGGTGGGACGAGCTGGATCTGATCGCAGTACGGGACTGACCCGTTTGACTTCCGTCGCGGCGGGCACGCGTGCGGGATGGACCTGCCTGCGCCCCGCCCTGTCCTGTGGCCGTTGCGCCCGATGGAATCCGCGGCGGTCTCCAACTCGTCCGACGACAGCCGGACGCTCGTCACGATCAGCCACGCGCCGCTCGAGCAGGTCACGCCGGAGATGCTCGCCTGGTGGTACACGCACGTCCCGGGCGACATGCGGTACGCCGGTTCGACCTGGCCGCGGTACCTGGTCTGGCACCCGCTCGACCACATCTCGTACGAGGCGACCACACCAGGTCCGATCGGTCCGGGGACCAGGCTGCACATCAAGGAGGCGCTCGGACGGGATCCGTCGATGCTGCTCGACCTGGAGGTGATGGTCGAGACCGTCGACAGTCAGTCGGCCGTCGTCACCAAACGTTTGCTCGGCAGTTCGCTCGTCCGGCTGGAGAACGAGTTCACCCGCACCAGGTCCGGCTGCCGCTACACGACGCACCTGACGATCGGCGACACCACGCCGCTGGCCCATCTGTTCCTGAACCGGACGGCGCACACCCGCGCGTTCCCGCGACCCAAGCTGAACGCGTGGATCCGGCACCACGTCGAGGAGATCGGCAACCTCGAGAACTTCCTCCCGGACCTCTACCGCTACCGCGCCGCGCGCGAACCCTGACTACGCCACCGGCGCGCCGCCGTACGAGACCTCGTTACCGTCCGGGTCGTAGAAGGTCGCGTGCCGGACGCCATTCTCGTACGTCTCCCGCACCGCGGGCTCGATGCCGCGCTCGGCGATCGCCTTCAGCACGCCCTCGAAGTCGTCGACGAACAACGTGTGCTGCGCGTGCCCGGCGTGCTCCGGCACCACCTCGATGTAGAGGAACTGGTGCTCGCCCAGCTCCCAGACCGCCTCGACGTCGTTCGGGAGGAAGCTCGGCGGTCCGCCGAGCAGCTTCTCGTACCAGGCGACCGCGGACTCGTAGTTGCTGACGGAGATTCCGGCGAACAGATCCATACCGGATGCTAACGGCCGGAGGTGTCCGTCCCGGGCGGGACGGACACCTCCGGCGTCAGGTCAGGCGGGGGCGTCGCCGTGGTCCGGGATCTCCAGCTGGACGCCGCCCTGCAGGGCGGACTGGTGCGCGAAGATGCCGGGGAGGGTGTAGCGGGCCGAGACCCAGGCGTTGATCGGCGGCAGGGTCTTGTCGGCGACCGCGCGGACGAAGTCGTCGGCGAGGAAGTGGTGCGAGCCCTCGTGGCCGTTGTGCAGGCCGTCGAACTCCTTCGGCAGCCGCGAGCGGTCGTGCACCGGCGAGAGGCCGGAGCGGAACGCGTCCCGCAGCGCGGGGTCGACGTTCGCCAGGTCGGCGTCGTTCAGGTCGCCGCTCGGCTTGGTCTCCATCAGGTGGCTGACGTCCTCGACGCCTTCCTTGTTCTGCCACAGGGTGGTCGTCGCGAGCTGCTCGAAGCTGCCCTCGGTGCCGAACACCCGCAGCCGCGACTCCCGGATGTGCGACGGGTACCCGACGCGGCGCATCTCGTTGGTCCGCATGATGCTGCCGTCGGCAAGCTTGAACAGCGCGGTCGCGTTCGAGAAGTCGTTGTCGAACTGGCTGATCTCCTTGTCGAAGACGCCGTCGCCGCGGTCGTCCTTGACGCCGATCGCCGACACGTGCGTGGCGTGCTGGCCGGTCACCGAGAGAACGTTGCCGACGGCATGCGTCGGGTAGAGCAGCGGCGGGAACGACGCGGTCTTCTTCCAGTCCTCGCCGCCGGAGTACTGGTACGCCGCGTAGAACCCGAGGTCCATGTCGTGGACGTAGTCGCCCTCGCTGTAGAACACCCGGCCGAACGCGCCCTCGGCGAGCTTCTGCCGGCAGTACACCGAAGACGGGTAGTAGAAGCTCGTCTCACCCATCATGTAGGTGAGCCCGGTCTCCTTCACCAGTTCGATGATCCGCGCGATCTGGTCCGCCTCGATCGCCATCGGCACCGTCGAGTAGACGTGCTTGCCGGCCTCGAGCGCCTTGATCGCCATCTCGCCGTGCAGCCAGCGCTGCGTGAAGATCGCGACCGCGTCCACGTCGGAGTCGAGCATCTCCTCGAACGACGCGTGCGTCACCGTGATGCCCTGCTTGGCCGCCATCTCCGCGGCCCGTTCGGGGATGACGTCGGTCAGCCGCACCTCCGAGACGTCAGGATGCGCGGACCACAACCGAAGGAACGACGGAGCGAACTGTCCGGCCCCAACCACACCGATGCTGATTCCCATGCGGACTAGCGAATCACACATTTATGTTCCATGGAAGAACAAATTCGCACGTTGAAACGTGTGACCCACCCCACACCCCTACCCGCTCGAGGCAACTTTGAGAAGCCACCAACCATCTGGAGGGCCTCGAAATGGTCGGTGGGTTCTCAAAGTTGGGTCAGGGGTGCTGGAGGAGGTGGGGGTTGTCTGTTGTGATGCCGTCTACGGAGAGGGCGGTGGCCCTGGTGAGGGTCTCGGGGTTTGGGACGGGCCAGGCGGTGACGTTGAGGCCGGCGGCGTGGAGGGCGGCGACCGCTTCGGGCGTGAGGCCGGCGATGCCGCAGAGGGACCAGGTGGCGCCGGCTTCGCGGGTGCGGGTGATCACCTCGGCCGCGGGCGGCGTACGGCCGAAGATGTGACCGGTCGTCGCATCCGGGAACGCCTCCCGGACCGCCAGCAGGATCTCCGGGTGGAACGACGTCACCAGCGTTCGCGCCGCCAGCGCCGGGTCCGCCTTCAGCGACTGCGCGAGCAGCGGTACGGCGGCCTCCGCCTTGATCTCCGCCTGGAACCGTACGTCGACCGCGGCGACCGTCTCGGCCCACGTCGGGACCTGCTCGCCGGCCCCGGCGTCCAGCGCGCGGAGCTCGGCGAGCGTCAGTACGGCGACCTCGCCCGACCCGGAGGTGGTGCGGTCGACGGTCGCGTCGTGCATGATCACGAGCTCCCCGTCCGCACTCACCCGCAGGTCGAGCTCGATCTCGTCGCACCCGTCCGCGACCGCCCGGCGGAACGACCGCAACGTGTTCTCCGGTTCGGTCCCGAGTGCGCCCCGGTGGCCGGTGATGATCACAGCACCTTCTCCTCGTAGAGCCGTTGCACCTCGTCGCCGATCGCCTCGAGCCGACGGGCAACCGAAGCGAACACCTTCCGCGGCTGCGCGTTGTCGGCATAGATCTGCTGCAGCCCGGTGTAGATCTGGACGTTCGCGTTCCGGCCGTACAGCCGGATCGCGTCCTGCTGCCGCGCATTCTCCAGCTGCGCGATCGCGACCCCGTAGTTCGGCTGCTCGGCGATCAGCTTCTTCAGCTCGGGGTCCTCGCGCGCCTTGTCGACCACCGGCAGGTAGCCGGTCTGCGTGGTCCACCACGCCGAGTTCTCCGGGAGCGCCAGGAACTGCAGGAACGTCGCGGCGGCCTGCTTCCGCTCGGTGGAGATGTTGCGCAGCATCCCGATCCCGCCCCCGCCGGTGGCGATCCCGGCCGCCACCTCGGACGGGATGAACCCGGCCCCGACCTCGAACTTCGCCTTGCCGGTGATCGTCTTCATGCCACCCGTCGACTCCTGGATGACACCGACCAGCCCGTTCGCGAAGTCCGTACTCGGACTGCTCGCCATGTACGCCGCCCCGAGGTCGTGCACCATCGACCGCTGCCACTCGCCCGCGGCGACCGCGCCGGCCTCGTCGATCGTGACGTCGAGCCCCTTGGAGTACGCGCCGCCGAACTGCCACACGTTCCCCTGGAACTGCCAGTCGCCGTCGATCTTCGCGAACGCGATCGTCCGCAGCGACCGGCCGCCCGACTGCACCTTCGCCAGCTCGGGCACCCACGACCGCAGCTCGCTCCAGGTCCGCGGCACCCGGTCCGGCAGCCCGGCCTTCGCGAACGCGTCCCGGTTGTAGTACATGATCGGCGTACTGCGGGCGAACGGCACCGCCCAGCTCTGGCCCTTGACGACGTACTCGCCGAACAGCTTCTCCTGGAAGACGCCCGGGCCGAAACCGTCGGTGAAGTAGCCGTTCAGCGGCTCGAGCGCCTCGTTCAGGAAGAACCGTTCCCAGGTGACGTCGGACAGCACGGCGAGGTCCGGCGCCTGCTTCGCGACCAGCGCGGCTGCGATCTTCTGCGCCACGTCGTCGTACGAGCCCTGGAACTGCACCTCGACGTACACGTCGCTCTGCGAGTCGTTGAACTTGGCAACGAGCTTGTCGACCGCCTTGCCGTTCACCCCGCCGTACGACGACCAGAAAACGACCCGGGTGCGGTTCGCGTACTGCTTCGGCACGGTCCCGGCCGGCTGCGAGTAGATCGCGTCCACCGAGCGGTAGCCGCAGCCCGCCAGCGTCGCGCCGGCCGCCAGCCCGAGGAACATCCTGCGTTTGAGCATCGTCATCCCTTCAGAGCTCCGGCCGTGATCCCGCCGACGATGTAGCGCTGGGCGATCAGGAAGATCAGCAGCATCGGCGCGAGCACCAGCAGCGTGCCGGCCATGATCGTGCCCCAGGCGGCGAGACCCTCCTCGTCCTTGAGGATCAGCAGCCCGACCGGCAGCGTCCGCATCGACGCGGTGTTCGTGACGATCAGCGGCCAGACGAAGTTGTTCCACTCCTCGACGGCGGTGATCACCACGACCGTGATCAGCATCGGCCGCGACATCGGCAGCACCACCCGCCACAGCGTGCGCAGGTGCCCGGCGCCGTCGACCGCGGCCGCGTCCGTCACCTCGGTCGGCAGGGTGAGGAAGTGCTGGCGCATCAGGAACGTCGCGAACGCGGAGCCGATGCCCGGGATGATCAGGCCGGCGTAGGTGTTGATCCAGCCGAGCGTCGCCACGGTCAGGTAGTTCGGCAGCAGGGTCACGTGGCCGGGCACCATCATCGCGCCGAGCACCGCGAAGAACAGGACCTTCTTGAACGGGAAGCGCAGGTAGGCGAAGGCGTACGCCGTCAGCACGGCGTTGACCACCTTCAACGCCGTACCGGCGACGGTGATGATCGTGGAGTTCAGGAAGAACCGGTCGAACGGCGCGGCCTTCCACGCCAGGCTGAAGTTCTCCCAGGTGAGGTCCGGCCACCAGGCCGGCGGCCACTGGTAGATCTGCGCCGGCTGCTTGAACGCCGTGGACAGCAACCAGTACAGCGGTCCGAGGAACACGGCCGCCACCCCGACCAGTACGACGTACTGGAGCGCGCGAGTCTTCATCGGTAGTGCACCCGCCTCTCCATCACCCGGGCCTGCACGGTGGTGACGAGCAGCAGGATGACGAACATGATGATCGACAGCGTCGCCGCGCGGCCCGCGTTGAACGCCTGGAAGCCTTCGTTGTAGATCGACCAGCTCAGCGTGGTGGTGGCATCCCCTGGGCCACCGCCGGTCATCACCGCGATCACGTCGAACGCCTGGAAGGTGCCGATCACCGTGGTGATCAGCAGGAAGAACGTGATCGGGGCGAGCAGCGGCAGCTTGATCGACCGGAACCGCGTCCAGGTCGAGGCGCCGTCGATCGCCGCGGCCTCGTCGAGCTCCTTCGGCAGGCCCTGCAGGCCGGCCAGGTAGATCAGCGCGGCGAACCCGACGTTCTTCCACAGGTAGACGATGACCAGGCCGGGCAGCGCCCAGTCGGAGTTGTTCATCCAGTCCGGCGGTTCGGCGCCGAACGGTTCGATCAGCGCCCGCATCAGGCCGTAGCCGGGGTCGAAGATGAACGCCCAGATGGTCGCGACCGCGGCGCCGGACAGGATGTGCGGCGCGAACGCGATCGTCCGGACCGCGCCGCGGCCCTTCAGCGGCAGGTTGAACAGAAACGCCAGCGCCAGCCCGATCACCAGGCTGCCGAGCACGATCAGCCCGGTGAACACGACCGTGATCCACAGCGTCTTGTGGAACCCGGGGTCGGTCAGCGTCCGCCCGTAGTTGGCCAGCCCCACGAACTTCGGGCGGGCCGCGATCATGTTCCAGTCGGTGAGGCTGAGGAAAGCGTTGTAGATGATCGGCCAGTACGCGAAGACCGCGATGACCAGCAGGTTCGGCGCGACCAGCAGCGCGAACAGCCCGTACTCGCGCCGTCGCCGGCGGTTCCGCTGATCGTTGCTGGTGGCACGTAACTGCTCGTCCGGATGGGCCCGGGCCGGCAGGTCCACGATCGTCACACCGACCTCCTTGTGAGTAGCTCTCGAAGCGGGACGGCCACCGCTGGGGCGGCCGCCAGGATGCCTTGCGGGAAAGCCGTTCCGGGCCCGCGCACGACGGTGGCGCCGGCCTCGCGGGCGATCAGGGCGCCGGCGGCGACGTCCCACGGCTGGATGACGTGCTCGTAGTACGCGTCCGCCGTACCGTCGGCGACCGAGCACAGGTCGAGGGCGGCCGATCCGCCGCGCCGGATGTCGCGGACGGCCGGGAGCAGGTCTCGCAGCACCTCTGCCTGCTGCGCCCGTCGCTCGGGCAGGTAGGAGAAGCCTGTCGACACCAGGGCGGACTGCAGCTCGGCCTGCCGCAGCGGACCGAGTCGTACGTCGTCACGGTGGGCGCCGGCGTCCCTTGCGGCGGACCACGTCGTACCGGTGCGTGGTTGATGCACGACTCCGGCGACCGCGCCGTGCGCGTCCTCGACGGCGATCGAGACGCACCAGTCGAGGCGGCCGTAGAGGTAGTTGACCGTGCCGTCGAGCGGATCGATCACCCACGTCAGACCGGTGCTCGAGGCGCTTGCAGCGCCTTCCTCGCCGAGCAGTCCGTCGCCGGGACGCGCCTCGGTCAGGCCGTCGACGATCAGCTTCTCGGAGGCCCGGTCGGCGTCGCTGACCGGGTCGCTCGCCGAGGACTTGGTCTCGACACCGGCCGCGTCGATCGACAGACTCCGCTGACGGGCCAGCAGTTCGGCACCCGCCGCGACCGCCAGCCGAACGGCCAGCGCACGCAGGTCAACGGGCTTCGGGGCGGCGGGCATGCCGGTGAAATTATCACCAAACTATGGTTACGTATAGATAATCCATGTGATTTTCTCGCGAAAATCACAACCATTCACCCACGCCCGCCTGACTCGTCACGGCTTGCCCCTTGAACTGGAGGGTTGCCTCCCGAAATTTTCAGGGGGCAACCCTCCAGTCCGGAGGTTGACCTCCTCAGGTGGAGGGTTTGGCACCGGGGGCGGGGCTCGGGGCGGGGCTCTGGCGGGGGTCAGTCATCGTCGTCGGTGCGCAGCCGGACGCCGCTGACGCCGTCGAGGTCGTCCAGGGCCAGCACCAGGTCCTGCAGCGGCGCCCGGCCGGAGAACCGCATCGAGGCTCGCACCTGGGGGCGCGCGCCGTCCCGGTGCTCCTCGGTGCCGATCACCGACGCCTGAAACCCCATCGACGTCGCCGTCGCCAGGATGGAGCGGAGTACGCCGGCACCGTCGTCGTACCGCACTGTCACGATCCGGCGCCGGTCCGGGGACGGCAGCAGCCGTCCGAGTCGGCCGAACGGGCCCACCGCTGCCAGGTGCAGCACAGTTGCGGCGGCTGCGAGGAGTGGCATCCCGGCCCCGCAGGCCATGCCGATCGCCGCGGTCATCCAGATCGTCGCGGCCGTCGTCAGGCCGCGGACCACGTCCCGTCGCATGAAGATCACGCCGGCGCCGAGGAAGCCGACACCGGAGACGATCTGGGCCGCGATCCGGGACGGGTCGAGGTTCACGTCGGTCCCGAGGACCGCGTTGAAGCCGAAGCCGGACACGAGGGTGAACAGCGCGGCGCCGGTGCCGACCAGCGTGTGGGTCCGCAGGCCCGCGCTCTTCTGCCGTACCTGGCGTTCGATGCCGATCACCATCGACAGCACGAACGCGATCAGCAACAGCAGCAACTCGGTCCAGGTGCTGGAGGTTGCGAGTTTCATGGGTCGTCCCGGCTACACCGAGACCAGTCCGGCGGGATCCTTTCCGGCGAGGAAGGCGGCGACGGCTTCGGCGGCGATCGATCCGGCGCGGTGCGCGGTCTGGCGGGTGGCGCCGGCCAGGTGCGGGGTCATGACGATGTTCGGTGCCGTCAGCAACCGGGACCCGGCCGGCAGCGGCTCGGCGGGGAACACGTCGAACGCGGCCGCTCCGAGCTGTCCGGACTCCAGCGCGTCGACGGTCGCGTCGTAGTCGAGCAGGCCACCGCGCGCGGTGTTCACCAGGACGGCGCCGCGCGGCATCGACGCAAGCTGCGCCGCGCCGATCATGCCGCGGGTCTGCTCGGTCAGCCGCGCGTGCAGGCTCACCACGTCCGAGCGGCGCAGCAGCTCGTCGAGCTCCACCAGTTCGATGCCGTCCGGTGCGTCGTCGACGTACGGATCGGCGACCAGGACGTGCGCGCCGAACGCGAGCAGTACCCGGGCGACGCGCTGGCCGATGGCGCCGTACCCGACCAGGCCCACCGTCGAGCCGTCGAGCTCGACGCCGCACTCGTCGTACGCGTAGAGGTCGGAGCGCCACTCGCCCTGCTCCAGGGTCTTCTGCAGGCGCGGAAGGTTGCGCAGGGCACCCATCATCAGCGCGATCGCGTGTTCGGCGGCGGCGACCGCGTTGCGGCCCGGTGTCGACGCCACGGCGATCCCCCGGCGAGCCGCCGCGGCGACGTTCACGTTCACCGGCCCGCCGCGGCATACGACCAGGTAGCGCAGGTCCGGCGCGGCATCCAGCACCCGTTCGGTGAACGGCCCCATCTGCGTGACCGCCAGCTCGACACCGGCCAGTGCCTCGATCAGCTGCTCCTCGGCGTCGCTCGCCTCGTCCACCTCGGCCACCCGCCCGTACGGCGTCAGCGGCCAGGGCAAGGTCACCTCACGGAACTCGAACGCGACGTCCGGGATGGTGGACAGTGCCGAGGCGAGCAGTTCGTTGCGCACGAAGTGGTCACCTGCGAGCAGCGTCTTGACGGTTCTCATCGGGCTCCAGAGAAGGTAGGTGCCGGGTCGGACCAGCGCGGGCGGGCCGACTCGATGCGGCGGAGGTAGTGGGCGTAGCCGTCGGCGTAGAACGCGGCGCGGGCCGGGTCCGGGTCGACCTGGCGGGTCTCCGCGATCCACCCGGCGCCGGCGCTGTCCGGGTCCACGGCTCGGCGGGCGCAGATCACGGCGCCGCGCGCGGCGACCTGTTCGGCTTCCGCGGTGTGCAGCGGCGCGTTGAGTACGTCGGCGAGGATCTGGGTCCACTCGCTGCTCCGGGCGCCACCGCCGCACACCGTGACACGCCCGGTCCAGCCCGCTGCCTCCAGGCAGTGGCGGGCGGCGTACGCGATGCCTTCGCAGGTGGCGCGGACGAGGTCGGCGGTCGTCGTCGAGAGCGAGACGCCGTCGATGGTGCCGCGGGCGCGGGTGTTGACGAAGGGTGCGCGCTCACCGGCCTCGGACAAGTAGGGCAGGACAGTCACACCGGAGGCGCCAGGTGCGCTGTCCGCGAGCAGGGCGGGCAGTTGATCGGTGCCTACGCCGACCAGGGCGAGGACGCGGTCGAGGGCCGCCGTGCCGACCATGGCCGGCATCGCGCGGAGCCAGACGCCTGGTGTCCAGGTGCCGAGGAACAGGCCGGCGGGCTCACCGTCGACGGGCAGGTCGCGGGTGACGACTTGGCAGGCCAGCGTCGTGCCGACCGTCAGCAAGGCATCGCCGGGCTCGGTCACGCCGGCACCCGCGGCGGCGGCCGGAAGGTCGTACGGACCGGCCGAGACGCGCGTGCCGGGAGCGAGACCGGTCGAGTCGTCGCGCAGCTCACCCACGGGCCCGGCGGCAGCAACCGGCGCCAGCAGATGACTCACGCCGGTCAACCCCGTGGCCGCCAACGCCTCTTCGTCGTACTCACCGGTCCTGGGATCAAGGAACGGTGCCGATGCATCGGAAACGTCCGTCGCCCGGACGCCGGTCAGCGCCTGCATCACCACGTCCTTGCAGTACGCCGCCGTACCGGCCCGCTCGATCACGTCCGGTTCCTCCGCGAGCACCGCTGCCAACAGCGGACCGGACGCGCCTGGGAACATACGGTTTCCGGAACGGCGGAACACGTGTTCCGCGATCCCGTCCGTCGTCCACTGCTCGAGGATCGGGCTGCTCCGCGCGTCCAGCCAGGAGATCGCCGGGCGGGTCGGCGTACCGTCGGCGTCGACCAGCCACAAGCCGTCGCCCTGGGCGGTGACGGCGAGGACGTCGGGCCGCGTTCCCACGGTCGCGGCGAGCTCACCGACCACCTCGTTGACCGAGGCAACTACTTCTGAGGTCTCGTGCTCGAAACGCCCAGGACTGTGGTGCAACAGCCTGGTCGGCCGGGATGCCTCAGCCAACGGGCGGCCGTCGGCGCTGAACGCGACGGCCTTCGTGACGGTGGTGCCGACGTCGACGCCGATGTCCATGCACTCCCCCTCCTAGAGTTCGGCGACCTCCACGGTCGCGCCGTGGTCGCGCAGCGGTTCGATCAGGTCCTTCGGGGTCTTCTCGTCGACGATCACCACGTCGAAGTCGGTCAGCGGCGCCAGCCGGTGCAGGGCGGTGCGCTGCAGCTTGGCGTGGTCGACCAGCAGCACCTTGGTCTTCGCCGAGCGCAGCATCGCCCGCTTCACCAGGACGATCTCCTCCTCCTGGTGGAAGGCGTGCGTCGCCGACACCGCGGACACCGAGCAGAACAGCAGGTCGGTGTGCAGAGCCTCGACCGCCTCCGCGCACGGCATCCCGCCGAACGAGTCGTGGGTGGCCGAGTAGATCCCACCGAGCGCCAGCAAAGTGATGTCGCGCAACTGCGCCAGCTTGGTGATCGCCGGCAGGAAGTTCGTTGCCACCGTCAACGGGGTGATGTCCTCGAAGAGGTCGACCAGGGCGAGCGCGCTGGTCGAGTCGTCGAGCATCACCGACATCCCCGGCTCGATCATCGTGCGCGCGTGCCGGGCGATCGCGGCCTTCTCCGCGTGCGCGGTGTTCAGCCGGTACGCGACGTTGCTCTCGAACACGCTGGTCGGCTGCGCGCTGACGCCGCCGCGGTACTTGCGCACCACGCCCTGCCGCTCGAGCTCGTCCAGGTCGCGGTGCACCGTCATCACGCTCACGCCGAACGCCTCGACCAGGTCGTTCGCCGAGACCGAGCCGTGTTTCACGACGTACGCCGCGATCTCGGCCTGGCGGCGCGCGGGCCGGCTCAGCTCGGTGGTGTCGCCGTCGACATCCGATGTCATCCCAGGGTCTCCATTCGCACAGGAGGAACGTTGTACGCCTCGAGACCCACTGTGCCGTCCTGCCACCGGAATCGCACCAGCGCCGCGGGACCGAGCGCAGGTAGCAGTCTGCGGTAGTCGTTCAGCCGCAGGCCGAGCACCCTGCACACGAGCAGCCGGACGAGCGTGTTGTGCGCGACGACCAGGACCTTCTGCCCCTGATGCCGCTGACCGATCTCGTCGAACACCTCGCGCACCCGGTCGGCCGCCGCGACCGGATCCTCGCCGTCGGGGAAGTGGTCGCGGACCGGGTCGAGCACGAACGCCTTCGCCACCGCAGGCGGCAGCTCGCTGAGCATCTTCCCCTCGGCGGAGCCGAAGTCGACCTCGCGCAGCCGCGCGTCCAGCGTCGGCGCCAGGCCGAGCGCCTCCGCGGTCGGCGCGATCGTCTGCCGCGCACGCAGCATCGGCGACGCCCACAGCGCGTCCGGCGCGAAGTCGACGGCCCAGTCCTTCAGCTGCTGCGCCTGCCGTACGCCGACCTCGTCGATCGGCAGGTCCGTGGCACCGGTGTACCGGTTGCCGTGGTGCCATTCGGTCCGCCCGTGCCGCGCCAGCACGATCGTGGTTCTCATCCGCGGTACCCCCGTCGGTCGAGCTCGGCGACGAACGCGCCGTACAGGTCGTCGAGCGGCCGGTCGCCCGGCTCGAGCACGCGATCCACGCGCACCATGCGCCGCGCCGTACCGGTCAGGTCGGTCCCGCCGGAGGCAGCGAGCACCGCCATGCCGTACGCCGGATCCGGCACGGCGGGCAGCTCGACTGGTACGCCGAGAACGTCGGCGCGGAGCTGGTTCCAGTACCCGCTGCGGGTCGCGCCGCCGGTGAGTGAGACCGAGCGGACCGGGTCGGCGCCGAGCGTCTCCAGGTGTTCGAAGGCGAGCCGCTCGATGAACGCGACACCTTGGAGCACGGCGGCGTACGCGTGCAGGTCGTCGGGGATGTCGCCCAGGGTGAAACGCTCGGCCTGGGGCGCGACGAACGGGAATCGCTCGCCGGTCTTGGTGAGCGGGTAGGTGACCGCGTCGATCGGCCCGAGCGCGCGGGCGGCGTGATCGAGGGCGTCGAGGTCCGCACCCGGAAGCAGTTCGGTGAGTACGCCGGCGCCGGTGCTGGACGCCCCGCCCGGCAGCCAGCCGCCGTCGGGGTGGCGGTGACTGTAGACGGCGCCGGTGGGGTCGGTGATGAGCTCGTCGCTGACGCCTTTGAGGACGAGCGTCGTCCCGAGGACCGAGTTCCAGGCGCCGGGGGTGAGGGCACCGGCGGCGATCTGCGCGGCGCAGCCGTCGGTCATGCCGGCGTACACCGGAACGCCTTGCGGCGTGCGGCCGAGCTCGGTGCCGGGGCGGACGACCTCGGGGAAGGCGGTGAGCGGCAGGCCGAGCTTGTCGAAGGCCGCGGCCGGCCAGGACTCGGCGATCAGGTCGTAGCCGGTCTTGAGCGCGTGGCTGGTGTCGGTGGCGACCGGGTGCCCGACGAGGTGGGCCGCGACGAAGTCGGCGCTGTGCACGACCCGGCGATCGGTGAGGTCCAGGTCGAGGATCTTCGGCAGCGCCCAGGTGGGCTGCATGCTCGTCGCCCAGCGGTCCGGGTCGGCGTCCACGATGTGGTCGCGACGGGCCGCGGCGCGCGCGTCGTCGTACATCAGGGCCGGGGTGGCGGGGCGGCCGGCGGCATCGGTCAGCAGGAAGGTGCCGGAGGTGGAGCAGATCGCGATGCCTTCGAGATCGGTGGCTCCGACCTCCGCGAGGACGGCGTCGACGGCGGTCAGCCAGGACTGCGGATCCTGCTCGTGGCGGACGCCGTCCCGGTGGCTGCTGAGCGGGCGTTTTGCACGGGACAGAACGCGGCCCTTGGCATCGGCCAGCACGGCCCGCACACTTTGCGTGCCGAGGTCGAGCCCGATCCAGCCCACGAAACGCCTCCCAGGTGAGTGTTATCTACATTGATAACATAACACCAGAAGACGATAAGAACGCGCTAGCCCCTGGCCGGAGCCGGACAGCGAACAGCTCCCGCAGGCTGGTACGCCTTGCGGGAGCTGTCGGTTGGCTGTCGATCAGGAGTGCATCAGCACCAGGGCCGGGTCGACGGTGGCGAGCTCGAGCCGGCCGGCGTCGACCGCGCCGTACGCCCCGATCGGGCCGCTGCTGCGGCGGCCGTTGCGGTTGAGCCAGAACCGCCATCCCGCCGGCGCCTCGGGCCAGGCCGGGTCCGGCGTCCAGCCGACCGGCGGGCGCCAGCTCTCACTCGGCGGCTCGGGCCAGTCAGGCGGCGAGTTGAACTTGTGCATGCGCAGGTCCCTCCGGCGTCCCCAGCGATCCGCTGACGGCGAACTGTCTGACGAATCAACGATCCGGCGCACCGGATGTCACGGCTAAATCTTCGTAAAGTTTCATCCGGTGGTCGGCGACCATCCCACCACCGGAAGGGCGCCCGGGCAACCGTTCTCTCACCAGCCGGACTGCATGTGCATCGGCACCGGCATTTGTTGCCCCATCCACAGGCACCCCGCTAGTTGTCCACAGCAATCGCCCCACTTTCCACACAGTTATCCACAGGGGATACAGAGTGTGGCGAGCCCTTTGACGCTGTGTTACAGGCTGCTGAGGCGGTCGTTCACGCGGTGGTGGTCGACGAGGGACTCTGCGAGGGTATGGCCCAGCGAGCGGTAGGCCTCGAAGTCCCACTCGTCGTAGAACTGGTCGCCGGTGGTGCGGCGCGGGAAGTCGGTGTGCTGGACGGCGTACTGCTCGAGGTCCCAGTCCAGGTGGCCGGCCAGGACCGCCTTCACGAAGAAGATCTCGGTCTTGTACGGCTTCTCCT